>UQCR01000044.1 GCA_900539655.1 uncultured Robinsoniella sp. | reverse complement strand
CGAGAAATGCATCAGGATTTCTCGGTGAATGCCCGCGTGCCGCCAAAAAGCGCTCCGCAAAGGTTAGAAAATACCAGTTCTGCGGCAAGCTGACGGAGTCCATATCAGTTTCCCACCCCCATCTTTCCGTACACTACCTATCATACACAAAGCGTCTTTCCTCAGCGAAACCCAAATATAATGCATTCAATAGAACATCACAAAACGTCCGCTGTAGTATTAGAACGTGTCAAAAATTTATTCCTGACATCTGTACATTTCCTAAAATAAAAAGCGGCAATGTCAACAGTGATTTGACACTGTTAACGCCGCCACTCATAAATTTCTCTTGTTGTAAAACAGGTTTCATCAGCAATCCTGCCGGACTTCATTCTTTCGCCATACTCCACACATTTTACATTAACTGTCCTTTTAAATACGCATCTACCGCTTTTAGATTCTCTGTGGGCGTCATCTTGGGCACCTCACATCCCGCACTTACCAGAGATGTTTTATCTCCCCGTTCTATACAAGATTTCAACGCTTCTATAACATCTTCCCTGCTTCCCTGAAGGAGAATTTCTGTAGGGTCAAAATTTCCGCAGATGGAACATTTTCCAGATGCCATCTGAATGGCCGTTTCATAATCGGTCAGGTAATCGATATCTACAATATCAGCCCCTGTTTCTATCATAAGTTCTAAAATATGGTTTGTATTTCCACAGATATGCAGTTTAACCTTGCCTCCATATTCATGAATTCCCTGAACTATTTTCTTTTCCAGCGGGAAAATGAACTCCTGATAGAGATCTTTGCTGACCAGAGAAGCCGCCGCATCTCCCATGCCAATGATATCTGCACCTGCATCAATCTGTGCTTTCGCACAATCCAGCGCCTGTGAGGCAATTACTTCCATCGCTTCTTCCACCGCTTCCGGTTCGTCAAGAAGCATGAGCATTCCCTCACTAACCCCTGTTAAATCTGTAAACTCCGCAAAGGGCCCCTCAACCCACCCCAAAATCGGGTACTCACCGCCTTTTAATTCTCTGAACAATTCCACCGCTTTTATCCGGTCCAGCATCCTTTCTGATTTCATAGGATCCCATTTTTTTATCTTGGTTAACTCCCCCGCTTCCTTTACCAATACTTCTCTGCAAACCGGCAGATCATCTTCCGCAAACGCAACCTCTGCTCCATAGTCAGCAACCTCTCTGTTTGGATCTGACATTACAGATAAAATATCAAGTCCAAAATCCTCCGCAGTTTTAAGCTGTGCAAAAACCAGTTTCCTATAATCCCTGCAGAATTCCCCATACTTAACCCCTGCGTACTTAGCTGCAAATAGCATTACAATATTCAGATTCGGAATCTTGTCTACCTCACTGCCTTTCAGCCTCCCATACAATCTTTCCTTTGATGTCATAAAATACCTCCTTCTATCGTTCAATGGAACGTTCCATTTATGAATTTAAGTATAGTATGTACTTATGACAATGTCAATAAAAACCTTCCGGAAAACGCCCGGAATTTTGATGCTTGCACGTCCATAAAATACAAAAACCCACACATATGCATTTTCATAATCAATGCATATGTGTGGGATCTATTTAAAACTTTGAATCCTAATAGTTCCGGAAGAATTCTTTTAAATTAGACAACGCCTGTCCCAGTACTTTCATCTCATCCTTAGTCAGACCTTTTATCGTAGCTTTCACCATCTGCTCATGAAACTGCCTGTGATGGTTATACGCCCGCATTCCTTTTTCAGAAAGAGAAATCAGTACCACCCGCCTGTCCTTTTCACTGCGGATTCTATCCACATAACCTTTTTTTACAAGACTGTTTATAGCTATTGTCAGAGTTCCCATGGTTACCGAAAGAGCTTTGGCAACAGTAGACATATTCTTTGTATCCTTTTCACCAATAGCTTCGATAATGTGCATATCGTTGTTGGAAATATCTTTAAATTCACCTGTAATTATTGCTTTCTCTTCTATTGCCATAATGTCATTAAACAAATTAACCAACACATCATTTATCGTATCGTGCGTATTCACATTATCACCTCTCTCTTTGGCTCCTCATCGGGATGCAGGTCTATTAATTTACTTTGATATACAAAGTATTATACACTAATTCCACAGGTTATACAATATTTTCTTACAGGAATTGTTCCCCATATCCATAATGTTCTACAACATAATCGATGTCTTTATCGCCTCTTCCGCTCAGACATACTAAAATGGATCCCTGTTTCATTTCCTTTGCTTTCTTCATGGCATAAGCCACTGCATGAGAACTTTCAATTGCAGGAATAATGCCTTCATAGCGTGAAAGTTTAAAGAAAGCATCCATTGCGTCTTCATCACTGGCTGTCGTATACTGTACCCTTTCCAGATCCCTTAAAAATGCATGTTCCGGACCTACAGACGGATAGTCCAGCCCACTGGCAATTGAGTAAACCGGTGCCGGCTCTCCTTTATCATCCTTCAGCATGATACTCTCAAAACCATGCATAACTCCTTTTTCCCCGTATGTCATGGATGCAGCATGATCTCCGAGACCGGATCCTCTGCCCAGCGGCTCTACTCCAACGATATCCACTGCCTCTTCCAGGAAGGGAATAAACATTCCGATGGAATTACTGCCACCGCCTACACAGGCACATACCACGTCCGGAAGAAGTCCGGTCATTTCCCTAAACTGATCCTTTGCTTCGTAGCCCACAACAGACTGAAAATCTCTGACCATTAACGGGAATGGGTGTGGTCCAAGTGCTGAACCGATGCAGTAAATGGAATCTTTATAATTTTTTGCATAAGATTCAAATGCAGAATCTACCGCTTCCTTTAACGTCTTAAGTCCATGGGAAACAGGGACTACCTTTGCACCCAGGATCTTCATTCTGGTCACGTTGGGCGCCTGCTTTGCAATATCAACCTCGCCCATGTGAATTTCACATTCTAAACCAAAAAATGCCGCTGCAGTAGCCAGCGCCACTCCATGCTGTCCTGCACCTGTTTCTGCAATCAGGCGCTTCTTGCCCATGAATTTGGCAAGTAAGCCCTCACCCATGCAGTGATTCAGCTTATGTGCACCCGTATGATTTAAATCTTCTCTTTTTAAATAAATCTGGCAGTTTCCCAAAAGCCCGGATAAACGCTCACAGTGATAAACCGGTGTCGGCCTACCCTGAAATTCCTTCCGGATTCTACGCAGTTCATTGATAAACTGAGATGAATGGCAGATCGTCTGATAAGCATCGGCAATTTCTTCAAAAGCCGGTTTCAGTTCCTCCGTCAGATAAGCTCCTCCATAAGGTCCGAATCTGCCGTCTTTATCAGGATAATTTCTCAAATATGTTCTATAGTCCATGGTACCCCTCCGTAAAATTTAATATTATGTTTATCTTAGCATGAATACAGCAGATTATCAACTATATTGAAACTAGTTCAGCATTGCACAAATAATTGAGTAATGCTGTACTACAATGGGACAGTGCTATGAGTAATAATTGCTGCTGATGTTGATCCGGCGGCGGGTTTGCTGGCATGTACGTTGATATATTCCAAAGCTGCTAGATATACCTTGTCCTTGTTGACTTCGCCGGATTGTAGTATAATGCCTTTAGTTATAAACTGTAAAAAAACTGTAAATCTAAGGTTTCATGCCTGCCGGATTTAAATGGAGGTTCATATGCCCACAATAAAAGATGTAGCCAAACTTGCCGGTGTCTCTCATGGTACCGTTTCAAATGTTATAAATGGAGCAAAAAGCGTCAACAGCCAGATCGTCAGGCGCGTTCGAAATGCCATGGAGGAACTTGGATATCAGCCTGATGCGAAAGCGAGAAGCATGCGTAACAGCAAAACCAGTCTGGTCGGCGTGGTACTGCCCGATATAACACAACGAAAATACGCGAAACTCTTTACCGGTCTGGAATTAAAACTGAGAAGCCAGGGATATATACTATGCCTGTTCTGTACACAGGGTGATCGGGAATCGGAAATAAAAGCGCTTACCCAGATCTGTCAGCAGCGCATGGATGCCCTGGTTATTGTAACCTGTATGCCGGATGCTGCCGCACCATTTGAACAGATTGAAAAAAGCGGTATTCCTGTTATTTTTGTGGATCACCAGCTAAATAATATGAAACACCGCATTTTTGCTTCCTTTGACCAGACTGCCTATGCCAGACTTACTGCCCGGACGTTGATTGAACAGGGCCATACCCGGATCGGAATTATCGCTGGAGGAAAAGATTACTCAAATGAAATATCATTCATAGACAGTATTTGTCAAGTATATAAAGAGACAGGTATTTCATTGGAACACGAGCTGATCCGTCAGGTGCCTGAAGGAAAAGAACAGGCATTCCGCATCATGGCTGACTGGCATTATCATGGATTAGCTCCAACTGCAGTTGTTACTACAAATACAGCATTTTATCAGGGGGCGTTTGCCGCAGTCCGCCTTTTATACAGGAACGCAGCTCCTGTCCTCCTGAATCTGGATACCCCCGACTGGTGTGAAAATATCTGCGATAAAGCTACGCTGAAAGTTGTCCAGGATTACCGGGAATTAGGAGAAAGAGCCGGCTCTTTTTTATTACAGAAGATGGGCACGGAAGAATTCTCTGAGACAGTAAATCTTTTAGTCACTCCCTATGCCAGCCCGGATGTAATCCCTGTAAAGGATAATATCAGAACAGATTCGCAGCATGCGGTACATGTAGAATGCCCTTTGCGCCTCCTCATGCTTCAGAGCGCATCGGCCAAAGCACTGGATATGTTAAAAGACTGTTTTACAAAAGAATGGGGCATACCGGTTGAAATTGATATGATACCATATGATGCCCTTTATGACAAAATAACAGGACAGGCTGCTTCTTATGATATGATTCAAATGGATATTTCCTGGATGTCAGGTCCTCTGAAAGACAATCTTCTGTGTGACCTTCAGCAGGATACATCTTTGAATGATCTTATTATCCGCTCCTTTCCGTCAGATATATTAAAAAAATATACTGCCGATAACAAAAAAACATATGGCTTTCCATTTATGTTTGATGCCCAGATGCTGTTCTATCGGAAAGACCTGTTTGAAGACCTGCAATATCAGCGCATGTATTATGAGCAGTTTAAAAAGGAACTTCGGATTCCCAGAACATGGGAGGAATATAATCAGGTAGCACGTTTTTTTACGAAAGGTTATAATCCAGATTCACCTGTGGCATATGGAAGTACTGCCGGAGGCTCCCCTTACAATAGCGTTTACGAATTAATGCCCAGAATCTGGGATCAGGGCATCACATTGGATGCCTCCCTGTCAGCATGGGAAGCTTCTTCTTCTGATCTGGCGGCTGGATTACAGGATTATAAAGAAGTTTTTTCCTATGCAGATTCAAAGGCTGCAGACTGGAACTGGACCATGCAGACAGAGGCATTTCATCAGGGGAATGCCGCTATGATGATGCTTTATCAGGCACATTTTTCAGATTATTTATATTCACTGGATTCTAAAATAAGTAAAAATATCGGCTTTGCCCCAATACCAGGCGGAATCTCGGTTGAAGGCGGCTGGCTGCTGGGCATTCATAAAGAAAGTAAAAAATATGAAGCCGCAGGACAATTTTTGCAGTGGCTTTTACAACCCGATATTGCCGCTGCTTTTAACCTGCTGGGCGGTACCCTGCCTGTAAAACAGATGTTTACTTCAAATGAAATGAAAGATTTATATCCCTGGCTGAAACAATCCCTGGATATTTTTTCTCAAAGCAGGCCCATGCTACAGTCTTTACAGGGCAATTCCAGGCAATGGGAATTTGAAAAAGCAGCCGGCAGTTGGATTCATGATTATATTGAAGGAAGACTGTCTGAGGAGGAGGCTTTGGCTCATATCTCCAAAGAATATTTGAAAGTCATGAATAATGACCACTAAACCGAAAGCCTGATATCTATAAAATTAAAAAAAGTGGTACGATTACAATCCGTTAGTAATCGTACCACTCTTCATTTACATCGTATTCTCGTATTAGTCCTTGATAACTTTACTTAATCAATATATTTGCCAGTAAAACTATAATCGGCAAGCTGATGACCGTTCTTTCCAAAAAGATAATAATCAATTCTTTTAATCCCATCGGCACCTTACTTTTAATGATGACCGCCCCAACCTCTGTCAGATAAATAATCTGTACCAGAGAGAGTACTCCTATGATAAACTTGGTTTTTACTGTCGTAATGGAACTTATCAACAATGCCGGGATAAACATGTCCACAAATCCTACCAAAGTGGCAGGCGCTGCCTGAAACGCATGCTCTACGCCCAACAACTGCAGATACCATCCCATTGGATATGAAATCCATTGGAAGATAGGCGTATACTCTACCAGAATCAGGCTGACCGTTCCCCAGGTAATGACAATTGGAATCAGATCAAAAAACATTCCGGTCAGTACTTTCATTCCGGAGCTTAATACCGTATGTACGCCAAATTCTTCAGCACGTTTGCAGCTTTGTTCCATCGCCCAGCCCAGGGTAGAAATATGGGATGGCACTTCTTCCTGTATCCGTTTTCCTGTTTTAGGATTGTACTCATCCGGTATCTTAGAAAGAGGGCCGATTCTGGTAAGTACAAAAGCCAGAAAGATTCCCACGATACAGATCACAAAGTAAAAACTTGGAAATACCTGGGTAATCTCCAGCGTCTCAGCAACTAACAGACAGAAGGGAACCGAAACCAGCGAGAAGTTTGTCATAATGACTGACGCTTCTCTTCCGGTATAATATCCGCCATTATACTGCTCACGAGTGAGAATCACCGCTGCATTTGATGCCCCGAACCAGGAAGCGATTAAATCCACAGAGGCCCTGCCCGGTACACGAAATAGGGGCCTTACCACAGGTTTTGCTATCACTCCCAGGAATTCCATAATCCCGCAATCAGTAAGAAAAGGCATAATAAAACTAAATGCCAGCACAATACATACCAGAGAACCAGCCAGACTCACCATATTTGCTCCGGTGTCTGCTGAAATAATAAGCTCAGGACCTACCTTGAATATAACCATTGCTGTGATTATCAGGCTTAGAATTTTTGTAACAAGATAAAAAGGTGTTACTTTAAATATTCTGGTCAATGCCTTATGATCCCGTATCCACCTGGGCTTCCATATAAAATCAACCGTAGAAACCACCGTGGTTGACAGCATCAGGATCAATACAAAATAGGGAAGGATTGCTGACAGCCAGGATTTAACAGCACTTTGCAGTTCCGAAATTCCTGTTGTAAAGGAATTGTCCTTTGGTATGGGAATCAAAAACATGCCAATGCCAAAAGCAGAGAACAGGACAAATTTTATAATATTTTTTGCATTTACATTTGATGTATTCATTTATTTTTTCCTTTCCATATGTGTTTGAAAAATGCGAAGTCAGGCGTGCTGAGGGCGGAAATGAATATCATACACGCTTTAACCTGCATCCGCATTTTGTCATTTATTCTCTGCGCTTAAATGCTCGACGTGCTGCATTCCCTCAAATATCATATCTTCAGACACCTGATACGGCATATGCTTAAGATCCGGTCCCTGTACAATTTCTTTTAATACCGCAGTCAATCCTCCACGGTCATTTTTAATTCCCATATCAGACAGCTTTACCGGCATGGACAGGTTCTTCAAAAAACGATACAGCCGTTTCATTTCTTCCAACTGTCCGTCCACCGCCAGTTGAACCAGTACGCCATAGGCAACTACATCCCCATGCAGGTTTTTTTCTTCAAACCCAGGCAGAATTGCCAGTCCGTAGAATACGGAATGAGCAATTGCACCGTTATAATCATCATGGACCATAAGCGATACCATACCGGTGCTTACTACATTTGCCAGGACAACCTGGGTTAGAGCACCGGTGACCTGATGTTTCCTGCAATCCTCCATTGCCTGCTGCCCGTAAGTTAATACCGGCTCATAACACAGATTGCTGATTTCCCTTCCCATATACGAACTGTGGCCAAGTTCATCTCCTCTTGCTGACAGGTGGCATTCAAAATGTTTGGCAATTGTGTCACCCATTCCTGCCCTCAGGTAGCAGTCCGGCGCTTCTGCAATAATCTGTGTATCAATAAAAGCATGGACCGCCGGCTTTTCAAAATAGTAGAAGCTCTCGAAAGAACCATCTTCACGGTAAACTACCGATAAAGCCGTTGCTGCCGCGCAGGTAGCCGCTATTGTGGGCAGTGTCACCACCGGTATCTGCAGGTCACATGCAACTCCTTTTGCAGTATCCAGCGCCTTACCGCCTCCCATACCCGCGATGAAGTCTGCTCCTAATTTTCCAATCTGTTCTGACAGCTCATGTATTCTGCTATAGGTACAGTCATTTCCAGCCTCTATACATGCGGCCATTACCAGATCCGACTCCTGTATAGACGCCATCAGCTTTTCTTTTCCTTTACTGAAAGCCGTCTTGCCGCCAATTAACACAAAACGCTTTCCCAGTTTCTGGCAAACCTTACCAAAAGACTGGTATGCATCTGCACCAATTGTATAATTTGTAAATGATACCGTATATTCTGACATTTTCTTTTCTCCTGAACGTGATTAGATGTAAGTTCCAAATACGCACCGGGGCGTATTTTATAATACAATTTCCTATTTTGCCTGGGTTTTCCCTTCTGTTATAAGGAGTTCCATTTTTCCCAGTCTGTGCAGAGCTTCTTTGAGGGTAGCTTTTTCCCTTGCAAAGTGCAGACGGATCAGATGATTCACATTTTCTTTGAAAAAACTGGAGCCTGGAACAGCTGCCACACCAACATTTTTAATCATCCATTCACAAAAATCCATATCGGTATATCCTGCAAACATTTCATTTTCCAGATACCTGGAGATATCAACCAGAACAAAGTAGGACCCCTGCGGAACGGTATGGGATATTCCCAGTTCATCCAGCCCTTTTAAGAAATATTCTTTCTTTTCGGTATACATTTGCTGCATATGTTCATAATACTCCGGACCGAAATTCAATCCTGCTGTGGCTGCTTCCTGTAGCGGAGCTGCCGCTCCCACTGTAAGGAAGTCATGGACTTTTTTCGCATTTTCGATTACCTCTTCTGGTCCAATCAGATATCCCAGCCTCCATCCGGTAATGGAGTAGGTCTTGGAAAGGGAGCTGCAGGTTATGGTTCTTTCATACATCCCCGGAAGACCAGCCATTGGCACATGCACATAAGGTTTGTAAATAATATGTTCATATACCTCATCGGTAATGATAAATGCATCGTATTTCTCAGCGAGCCTGCCTATAGTGAGCAGCTCATCTCTGGTAAACACTTTTCCGCATGGATTTGAGGGATTGCACACAATAATCGCCTTCACACCCTGCCTGAATGCATCTTCCAGAACCTTTTCATCAAAATGAAATTCCGGTGGAACCAGTGGAACATATATTGGCTCTGCTCCGGATAAAATAGCATCTGCACCATAATTTTCATAAAAAGGCGAGAATACAACTACCTTGTCACCCGGATTGCAGACAGTCATCATAGCAGCCATCATAGCTTCCGTACCGCCGCAGGTTACTACAATTTCCGTTTCCGGATGAATGGTCCGCCCGATTGCCTTTCCGTGTTTTCTGGCAAGCGCCTCTCTGAAATTTTCTGCTCCAAAGGTAATGGAATACTGGTGAGGTCCTTCCTTCGCAGCCTTCGCCAAAGCATCGGTGATCTCCTTTGGTGGATCAAAATCCGGAAATCCCTGAGAAAGGTTTATTGCATCATATTCATCACTGATTCTGGTCATTCTGCGGATCACAGAGTCTGTAAATGTACCTACGCGGTCGCTTAATTTGGGCATAATTGTTCTCCTTCATAATCGCTTATTTCACTTTTTCTATAACAAGTTTATATTTCACATCTCAATAGTTGACCTATTTCATTAGTAGATTTATAATAAGGTATACCGTAACGGTATAGTCAAGAGGAGATTGTATAATTATGCAAAAAAATTCAAATCCATGTATAAATACCGGGGCTTTTGCCAAATTATGCGGTACAAATAAACGAACACTGATCCACTATGAGGAAATCGGTCTGTTTTCACCGGTAAAAACAGATGCAAGGGGATACCGGTTTTATTCTGAGCAGCAATGCGATGTGTTTGCCGTCATAACGGCACTCAAGGAAATCGGAATGCCGCTAAAAGAGATCAAATCCTATCTGGACTCCCGCAATCCGGCAGGCCTGATGGAGCTTCTCACAGAACAACAGAAGAAAGTTTCCCAGGAAATCCGGCATCTGGAGCGGATCAGCCAGCTGATTCAGACGAAAATGGAACTGGTAACTTCCAGCCGGCAAATTGAACCGGGGAAAGTCATATTTATGGATTGTCCGGAAGAATATCTGATACTGAGCCGCCCAATTCACAGCAGCAGCCATGACCTTGTCATACAGACACTGTATGAACACCTGTCTTTCTGTTTTCAGAACCAGCTGAACGTGGGGCACCCCTTTGGTGCTATGATCGATAAGGAAAGCCTTTTGGGCAAGGCCTTTGATACTTATGCATATTTTTTCACTAAGGTACTTACAAAACCGTCTCTTCCACAACTGTTTCTTAAACCTGCGGGATTATATGCGGTTACTTATCTAAAAGGAAATTACTATAATGCTGACAGCGCCTATCAGCAGCTGCTGGATTTTATTGAAGAAAGCGGCTATGAGATCTGTGATTATTCCTATAAAGAAGGTATTATAGATGAAATCGCGGAAAAAAATGAAGCAGAATATATAACCAAGATTTCCATACAAATACACAAATCTACATATAGCTGTTACTCTAAAAAAATATAGGAAAGAAGGACTCCCCAATATGGAAAAAATTTTAATCGTTGAGGACGACAATGATATCAACCAGCTCTTATCAAAAATTCTTGAGAAGAAGGGCTACGAAACCACATCTGCCTATTCCGGTACCGAAGCCAGACTCTGCCTCTCATTAAGCAGCTATGATCTGGTTATTATAGATTTAATGCTTCCCGGAATCCCTGGTGAGGAGCTGCTTGAACATATAAGAGAAAAATCCAATGTACCCGTTATTGTACTCACAGCCAAAACCTCTTTAGATGACAAGGTCCACCTTTTAAAATCTGGTGCGGATGATTATATGACGAAGCCCTTTGCGAGAGATGAAATTCTTGCCCGGGTGGAAGCTCAGCTTCGAAGATACAAAACCTATTCTTTGCCTCCGGTTCATGAAACTGTCTATGTATACAAAGACCTTAAGATCGACGGCGATGCCAGAAGCGCTGTCATTGGGCAAATGCCGCTGCACCTTACCATATATGAATTCGATATCCTCCTGCTTCTTGTGAAAAACCCGTCCCGGGTATATTCCAAAAACGCACTCTACCAGGAAGTATGGCATGGAAATTATCTTGGAGAGGATAATACCATCAACGTCCATATCAGCAATATACGTTCTAAAATCGGGAAAATACGCGGTGACGAAGAGTATATTAAGACCGTATGGGGAATAGGCTTTAAGATGGCATAGGCCGTGTCTTAATATTCAACCTGCCTTCCTGAACATCTTTATGATTTCTTTAAGTTTGCTTAAGAGCTTATTTGATTTTAATCCTATATAATACAGATATCACTTTTGGAAAGGACAAATAATAATGAATGACAACCTGTTTACAGCCAGAGGGCTCTGTAAAAAATATGGGGATTTTACTGCACTGGCTCCAACGGATATGGCCATACAATCCGGTGATATCTATGGACTTGCAGGCAACAACGGTGCCGGTAAGACAACTCTGCTTAAACTGATAGCCGGGCAGACAGCGCCGACTTTTGGTAGTTTAAGCCTGTTTGGGAAAGATACTGCCAAAGAACTGAACATCGCCAGACACAATATGGGATGTATGATTGAGACGCCTGGATTTTTTCCTGATTTCACGGCATTACAGAATTTAGAATACTACCGCATACAGCGCGGCATTACCGGAAAGCAATATATGAAGGATGCTCTGGCTCTGGTTCATCTTGATGACTGCGGGAAGAAAAAGTTTAAAGACTTCTCTCTTGGCATGAAACAACGTCTGGGCCTTGCTCTGGCTCTTATGTGCCACCCTTCCTTTTTAATTCTGGATGAACCGATTAATGGATTAGACCCGGAAGGGATTGTAGAACTCCGCAATCTTTTGCTGCAGTTAAATCAGCAGCAGAAAATTACTATTTTAATTTCCAGCCATATCCTTTCTGAGCTTGAGAACCTGGTCACCCGGTATGGCTTTATTGAGAAAGGCGTTATGATTGAACAGATTTCGGCAAAGGAGCTGTCCAAAAAATGCCGTGTCTATCTGGAGATTTGTGTGGATAAACCGGATAAGGCATCGGCTCTGATTGAACAGCGTCTTAACTGTACAGATTATGATGTGCTTCCTGGCGGTATCATCCATCTGTTTGGGTGTATGGATCAGGGTTCCGCTCTGTCTTCCCTGCTGATCGGTAACCAGATTCAGCTTTTTTCCATGCAGACCCAGGGAATTGATCTGGAAAAATATTATCTGTCACTTATGGGAGGAATTACAAATGATTAACTATATCAGAAGTGAATTATACCGGGGAGTCCGTGAACGTTTTTTCTACGTATTTACCGCTGTTCTTTCTATTGTTTTTATTGGGCTTTGCTTGTTTACTCTGTCCATTAAGAATCTGGCTGGTACCGGTTTTCCCTACTCCAATACAGACTTTATCTTTATGAATGTAATCAGCGCTATGGTTCTGCCCATGGTTTTTACCTTCTTCATATCGAATCAAATTGTTGGCGAGGAGTCCAAAAACCACACACTGAAAAATTCCGTATCCTATGGGACTGGAAGGTTCTCCATTTATTTTGGAAAATTTATAACGGAGATTATTCTGTGTATGGCAATCACTCTGTTTTTATTTTTTGTCATCATTGGAGCTTCCTTTCTGACTATGGAAAACAGCGGAAACCAAAGCTTCTATGCCCTGATTCGGGCTATCATCGGCTCCATACCTCTTTGGATAGCAGGACTTGTTACGTTTCACTGTCTGTTTTTTCTATTTGATAGCAGCAGTACTATAATCGCTGTGTTTTGTATGATACACTTCGCACCTTATTATTTACTGAAAATTATTGGAAATGTTTACGAGTGGCCACGGGCCGTAGTCTCTGTCTTACCAATGGGAATCTTCAACGAATATGGGAAACAGCAGGATGCCTACCTCTTAAATATGGTCTGGGATACCCCGGCTGGAATGCTCCGGTGCTGGATAGTCGGTATTGTGTTTTCTCTGATATTCGGGTATATTGGTTATAAAGGTTTTCTAAAGAAAGAAGTAAAATAGAGGTTGATATAAGGAATGGAGGTTAAACATGTCTTTATTCTGCGTGATATCCGGGTTAACAGCCATCGTTTTTGCCATTCTTTACTTTTCCCTGCGCCATGGCATAAGAAATGCCAAAAAGCAGTTTCATAAGCTGAAAGATATGGCGGATACGAACCTTCGCATCCACCAGGCTGTCCCGAATAAGGATCTGGAGCATTTTCTTGTGGACATTAATTTGGAATTAGACGAAAAACAAAAGCTTCGAATTGGTTATGAAGCCAAAGAGCATAAGCTCCGCCAGGAAATCGCTAATATTTCCCACGATCTTCGGACACCCCTTACATCCATTATCGGATATCTGGAACTGATGGATGATGCGGATACCACCCCGGCAGAGCAGAAGCTCTATGTGGAAATCGTCCGTAAACGGGCAAAAGTACTTCAGTCTCTGATCACAAGCTTTTATGACCTGTCACTGATTGACTCAAAAGACTACCGGCTTAGCCCGAACCCCCTGAATATTTATGACACACTATGCGAAGTAGTACTGGCATTTTATGAAGATTTTGAGAAGAAACAGATAGAGGTTCAGATGAATCTGGAGGAAAATCTCCCTCTTTTGAATTTGGACCGCAATGCCCTTGTCCGCATTTTTACGAATCTTACGCAAAATGCTCTGAAGTATTCCAAATCCTGTATGAATGTTGATTTGAAATTATCGGACAACAGGATCCGCATTATTTTCTCTAATGATACAGACCTGATCTCAGTTGATGAAGCTCCCCGGGTATTTGACCGCACTTACGTATCAGACCGGGCGAGATCCCACACTAATACCGGGCTTGGTTTAAATATCGCCAGGGCCCTTGCACAAAAATCCGGCGGCACTATGTGCTCTTCATACCGGGAAGGACATTTTGAGATTGTAACAGAATTTGCGCTGAATAGCCAGACAGGCGGACAAATGATTTAATTAATGGTGATGATATGAAAAAAAGAGTAACCCGACTATGTATCCTTACAATCTGTTTCATACCCTTAGCCTGCGGGCAGCAATTTTCTGCTGCCTCTGTTTTAGCGTCTTCTTCCACCTTTGTTTCAGCAGCTTCTCCAGAGCACATATCAGTGGCTTCTCCTTCCTCTGCTTTAGCAGCCCGGCCTATCCTATCCGTACAGCCGCACCTGCACTTGCCAGTTTTAGCCGCTGCCCTGCCGGATGCCGGTACTGCCTCGCTGTCATTTCCCGGAATGAAGAACAACTCCCCCTGGTCCAAACTTCCAAGCCTCCGAACTCCTGAATCCAGTCTCTCCGACACGCCTGATACACAGGAGACGGAACAGCCGTCTTCAAAAGAGACCGAGGAGTCCACAGAAGAGCAGGTTCCAGTAATCCCTCATGGCACCCCTCTCAATGAAAGCGGCAGTGTGTCAGACCTGGATTATCCTTTTCAGAAAGAATACACAGACCAGATGCTGCTTCCATTTCAGGATCAATTGCTTGTAATCCAGCAGGATCATAATGCACTTAAACTCTATCTCTACGATCCTCTTACCAATAAAGCGCTCCATACAAATTCCATTACGGGGGCAATTCATCTTGATAAGCAGAATATTACCGTTTCCGAACAAGAACTCCGCTTATATGACAGTGCATCACAGGAGTTTATCTATCTAAACAGCCAGCTGACAGAAACACAGCGTATAAGTCTGCCTGAACCCTGTATACGCACCCCTCTGATTACAAAGGATAAGAAATTGATTTATTATTTTGCTACCGACGGATCCGGACTGAAGGAGCTTTCTACCGCTGACGGGGCATTGCGCACATTGAAAAGCGGTCTGACAGAAAATAATTTCTGTACTACGCAGCACCTGCTTTCCTCCGAAAAAATACTGGTGGTCAGCGGAACAGGAAATGAAGGGAATGCTTATGTCACAAATTTTATAGACATTTCATCCAACGAAATTCTTCGAAGCATTTCCGGCAGCATACAACTCACTTCCATTAATGATTCCTTTGGAGCCCTTTACCAGGACGGGTTAATGGAAGCACTCTATCAGATTTCGGGACGGACGCCGCAAATCCGGGAGCTTATACTGGATGACTCCCTTGCATATGGAAACCTTATCTTCGATCTGGATAATAAACTAGCTCTTACGTCTGTGCAAAATTCCATAGAAGAAACGTCCGGATACGGAACCTGTAGTCTCTACTATTACGACCTGAATACAGGAAAAAATACATATAGAACCTCCTTCTCCCTACAATCGGAAGAAGAATCCTTTGCAGGATCTCCTCAAGACTTGGTTTATCTGCCTTCTATTCATATGGCGGCTTTCCAGTTTAAACACAACTACTCACATATTGTTCTCTGGGATCTGAACCAAAGCACGGAACTCACCCGGAATACAACGGATTATTCCGCAAAATACTATTCTGCTGAACAGCCTGACCTAAAAGGAATCCAGGCATTGAAAGACCGCGCCCGGGTACTTGGGGATAAGTACGGCGTGAACATTTTCCTTGCCGATGAATGTAAAAGAGATTTTCCGGGATACCATGCAGAACCTGTTTATCAAACCCGTTTGTTGAAAGAAAGCCTGACGTTGTTAGAAAAAGCCCTGTCTTCCTATCCCGATGACTTTTTCAGGCAGTTGCATACACCAGAGACAGGAGAACTGGAAATCTATATTGCCGGTAATTTCAACACTGTGGGAAATGATAATCCGGACCATGCCAACGGTGTCTACTTTTATGAAGAAGGCAGCCAGTATCTTGTTCTGAATACCTCTAATTTCAGCAGTCTGGAAAGCACAATTTATCATGAGATCAGCCATGCCATAGATCGGTTTGCTAAAATTACGGCACCGAAATTAGGTCTGAATGACTATGACGATGATATATTCAATCAGCTGAATCCTTCCGGTTTCTCTTACGATTACAACTACCGGACAAATGAAGACCGGAAAAACCTTGACTTTACTGCTGCTTCAAAGAGTGATAACGTTTATTTTATTGATTATTACTCCAAGAGCTTCCCTTCAGAAGACCGGGCGCGGATTATGGAAAATGCGATGCATCCACAGGGCATTGATTATTTTCAATATCCGGCACTAAAAAGGAAGCTGGAATATATGAGCCGGTTTTTGAGGAATATTTTTGATACTGACAAGTGGGAGTCTGAAACCACATGGGAAAATGCCATAAAATAACCTGTGTTAGTTATTTTATGGCATTTTTATTTACACAAATCTCTGACAAACTTTCTTATTTAATCTTCACACGCTTAACCAGGCTGTATTTGCCGTACACTCTCTTGCCATTTGAATCCATTTTATATGCCCGTACCTTAACATAATAGCTGTCTTTTTTCAATTTGCCAATTGTCTTTGATGTCTGTTTGACATCTAATTTACGGGATTTTTTGAATTTCTTATTAGTTGCGTATACGATTTGATAGCCGGAAGCTTTGGTCGCTTTTTTGAAACTTACTTTTAATTTTCCTTTCTTTTTAGCGGTCAATTCCAGCTTCTCTACTTTTCCTGTTTTTACTTTGGACCATTTTGCATAGAGCGTTAGATTTCCCTTTGTTCCTTTTGAAATTCTGGTTATCTTCTTCTTATATTTCCTGTCCCTGTACCATCCTGAGAACTGATAGCCTTTTCTGCCCGGTTTTTTTAATGCCAGGGATTGGTCACTGGTATAAATGGATTGATTGGCTGGTGCATTCGTCCCCTTGTTTAATTTATATGTGATGTTGTATCCCACTTTCACGATGCATTTGTCATTAACTTTACTGCCGTCTTTTGCTGTTACGGTAATTATTGCTTCCCCTGCACCTTTTGCAGTAACCCTTCCTGTGCTGTCTACCACTGCCACTTTATTGTCGGACGAACTCCAGGTGACTGTTTTATCCCCTGCATTTCCAGGCAGCACACTTGCCGAAAGCTTCATACTGTCTTTTACCGCCAACGTAACTGATTTACGATTAAGTGTGATTTTATTGACTTTTATCGGTGACGGAATGACATCCTTTATCCATTTTGCATAGAGTGTGGTATCTGTCTTGATTCTGTCTGACTCAAAATTCCAGTCTGATGTCAATGAGGCATCTGTATACCAGCCCCCAAATGTATAGCCGTTTCGAACGGGATCAGCCGGCCGTGATATTTTATCATTTTCCAAAACCTTCTGATTCTCTACCTTACTCCCTCCATTTGATTCAAAGGCCACAGTATATTCCCTTACTGGTATCTGCTCATATACTGCCGACACCGTAATATCCCTGTCCACATTTTCTATGGTGTAACTATTGTTCTCCGGTTTGACCAAGTCTCCATTTACAGCGGCACTTTTCAGACGATAGCCTGCTTCCGGTGTAAAAGTGAAAGTTACACTGCTTCCCTGTTTTAATTTTGTCCCTTCTACGCTGGAGGTAATACTTCCATGTTCCGGCTGCTGAATGGTTTGATTAAACTCTGTGATTGGCTGTTCTTTGAATTCGGACAACATTTTCATATCTGCCCAATCAGCATGGTCATTCCAGTTATTTTCACCAGCCAGTGCTTTTAAAGTTATTCTGGATGCCCCTTTTATCTCCAGATCAATTTTTTTCATGGGAGACTTCTGCAGCATTACCCCACTGTCAAATTTCTTTTCTCCATCCACAAATATCTGGAATTGTACACTTCCATAATCTGCATGATACTGGGCATAGTCAATTCCTGCATAGCCCTCCAGCTTTTCATATTCCTTGCCTGATATGTTATATTCAATAACAGATTCTGCATGTGTTCCGATTCCTTTTTGGAAAACAACGGTATTTCCCTGATCATTTGCCAGCCTGAGTGCATTACCGGAAGATGATTTGTCCTTTTGTATCTCCCCATATCCAACAGTTGCCCCTGGTTCATAGGTGAGATCTGACAGATACTCCGCTTTTTTCAGGTTTATCACTTTCTCATCTGTGGTTTTTCCATCCCGTGCCGTCACTTTCACCGTTATCTGTGAATTTTGCCTGTATACGTTAAATTCTCCTCTAGCCGACTGGATTCCTTCCGCTTTCTGATCCCCGCATGCCAGCTCCACCTTAGCTCCATTGTCCTGGGCAATCGCCTTAACCTTTACGGTATCTCCCGAAATATATTCTGTTATGGCGTTTTCTCCTGCAAACGTTTCCACAACATTCTTCCCATCCAGCGAAATTTCCTCTGTCTTTACATTTTCTCTGTACGGAAGAATTGCCTTTAATCTGTAAATTGCCTTATTAATTCCATCTGGTGCCGTTACAATAATTTCAACCAGATTTTCACCCTTTTGCAGCTGGGAAGATACAGCCTCATTTCCCTGGGTTATTTCATTATTGATCACAATCTTTGTATCTGCTCCTGCATTTGGCACCGTACTCACTTGAAGTGCCGCTATACCCTCTTCCAGAGTGGTCAGGTATTGTAACCGATCTGTCTCAAACTCTTCCAGTGCTGTTCCATTAATTTGAATTCCGGCCAGGAGTGCTTTCGTATCTGCTTCGTAATTTACATGGACCATATGCTGTTTCATCGTAACACCGTCTTTTGCAGTTACCTGGATATAATAAGAATTTAATCCATTTGCAAATGATACCGGTACAGACCAGGTATCCCCATCCTTTTTTAAATCCAGTTCTTTGCGGTATTCCCCATCCAGCACTTTCACCTTTCCAATAATACTGTCATCTGCATTTATTACAAGGGTTGCGCTGCCCACGGACGCATCTGCATTCAGAAAGTAACTCTTATCCACAGGCTGTTGTTCTGTAAATCCTAATTCCTCCAATGAAATACGTTCGATCTGGGTGCTATTGTCCTGAATTAATCTTATGTGAATTACATATAGTTCCGTATCACTTCGCCTGACCGTATAGATATCGCCGTCTTCTATTGGGATTACGATATCATCTGAATTCTTTATTACTCCTTCTAAAAGGGTACCATTTCTGGTAATCTCTGTCATGCCAGCGCCGTTATGTACGGACTCATACGATAACTCAGCTTTTTTTAGTCCAGCCGGAATATTAATTGTAAATTCCTTCTGCTCCCCGCCCTTTTTATAAAGCTGCTGCCCGTTTATCTTTAAGGATTTTAATTCCGTAGTTCCTTCGCCTTCTCCAACTAATGTTTCCACGGATACCGGTTCCCCTGGAATCCCATACTGATCAACAGGATAAATTTGGCAGGTCAATACACCAGCCTGTTCTGCCTCAATAGATGGTTCAGACGTGATAACCGTTTTACCACTGCCGGTATAATTCCATCGATAAAGCGATTCTCCCTCATTGTCTCCGTCTGGATCTTCAAAATCGTAGCTGATCCTGACTGTATCACCAATTTGATAGCTTTGTTCAAGAAATGACGCATTTACTGCGGCTGGACTTTGATTAACACCCCCGGTTAAGGGTACCGGCTCTAATGCCTCCACTTCTTCATAAGAAAGTGACGCATCCCCTGCTTTGAGTCCGGAGAAAGTAATTGTTTTTCCTCTGTCATTGGTCTCCCACCCTGCAAATCCGACTTTAAATGAATCACTCAGAGGTACTTCTGTGATATCCGTTACATGCTGCCATGTTCCATCTTCCAGCCTGTAATCCAGAGAAATTCCTGACTCTGTTTTTGTAAATCCCAGATACACAGTAGAAACGTCATTTTCAGATGCATTTCCTCCCGTTTCAACAGCCGTCCCATTATTCTCAACTACAGAGGCTATGCCATCATAATGAGACTTCTTTCCGATAGTTACATAATTATCGTCGTCCTGATACAGGATAAAAGAACCGGTATCCCACTGTCCCCCTTCTTTTACAGGAAGATTATCTGCCTTTACAACAGTCCGCATATGCTCTTTGTTAATGGATTCTGGTATATCATATAAAAATAAATTCTTTACATTATTGCTGTCTGTGACCTGGTACAGATCCCCTGCCTGCAGATCGATTGTTACGCCGTCTTGAGTCAGCGTATAGTTATTTTTATCTTCTCTAATAATAGAAAACTGCTTATTCAGGGTATCTGGATTTTGCAGCACAATAATTACTGCTTTTCTTGCTCTGCTATTTCCAGCCAAAGCATTGACCCAGATAATACCGCTTTTATGGGCTGTTAATAAACCATTTTCATCAATTGAGGCCGTATCCGATTCTTCATCTGTCTTTAAATCCGTCACAGACCAGGTAATTGCCACTTCCTTGTCCGTGTCTGCATGAAATTGATATATCCTGTTTTCACCATCCAGGTTGTCCTCATTCAAAAGGAGATTATCTTCTCCCTCAATAGTTATGGATACATCATCCGGCGATGTGCCGTTTCCAGCCGTCAGTTCCAGTGAATTTGACTTTATTATGGTTCCGTTCCATTCGTAATAGGCAAATATCTGAGAACTGCCATTGGCTTTCCCAGTTATCGTTCCATTATCATCTACAGATATAATATCAGGATTTGTACTGGCATAGTGAATATTTCCAACCGGATCAGCCGCCGGCTGGTTCCTGTCTGTCACCATTTTAATCTCTTTATCCCGAATTATCAGATTCTCATCCGACATTCCAGGATGCTTTACTGCATACAGCTTTAAGCCATCATCGTACGTATTTCCTTCTATCAGTACATTCTTACATTTTGTGAACTCATATACATTGTCCTGGGCTCTTTCATGCTTATCCCCGGAAGAGGTCATAATTATTTTCTCTGTTTCACCCAGGTTTACTGAATTTTGAGGCGATTCAATCTGAATTTGGATCTTGGGATCTGTTCTCAGAATTTTATTATTCCGGATGGTCAGGTTCTCTACGCTCTCCGCTTTTACTACCGTATCGGTATCCATATGGAACGTATTACCCTCAATATTAATGTTTTTATGGATCGGATTATTCTCAGACGGCAGCCCTCCGCCTTTGGTAACCGGGTGGAAATAAATTGCCGGAGCATATTCCCATGAGGTTCTTCCGATATTTTTAATGTAGAACGTATTATTCCGGATGGTCATGTTCCGGATTGGTCCGGATTCGTACCATTCATTTGAATCATTGGATAAGTAAATGGTTGCCATGGACATATTTAAAAAAGTATTATCTTCAATTAAGACAGGGTTTCTAGTGGTACATAATATTCCTCTGGTTGGCACATTCTTAAAGGTGCATCCCTTAACAGTTACTGCCGGAGCATAAGTGACATTTTCTGCAACGAACTTAGGCTGTCCCCCAATCTGCCCGGATAAGTCTGTAGGAAGCGCCTCCTCAAATTGAATAACCATAGTCCTTAGATCGTTACCATTTTCCCCGGGATTGGATACCACTTCGGAAACAGTGTACAAAGTCTCGTCATCCACAGATTCTAATGTATCTCTGGTAAAGAAGGCAACCTTGTCACCTGCATGGTACTGTGGAAATCCACCTTGCTGGGTATGGATATATTTTAGCAAAAGCGTATGGTCATCTATCCTCTGATCGACTCTGGTAAAGGTTCCATGCAGGTTAATCGGATCATCATGAGAGTTAGAGAAATTACAATTTTCAATGTTTATCTCTCCCGCCGCCCCGGATGCATGGATAATATCGGCATAGCTTACCGTATAGTGACCGGATCTTTCTCTTGGCATAAAGTTACATTCTCTGTAAGTAACGTCTGTGGTCATCTGCAATAGCCACCCAAAACCATGCATAAAATGTACATCTACATTCTGAACCAGCACATTTTTACTTTCCCAGGTCAGTGCTCCTGCCGTTTCACGATAAGCGCTGCTTGCCAGTTCTAAAATCATCCCCATCTTCTGCATGGCAGGTCTTCCTGACTGATAAGTGATTCTTACTTTTGTATCACTTAACCGGGTTATCCCCGATACGTTGCTAAATGGTGAGTCAGAAGTAAAATATGCCCTCGTCATTTCTTCTTCTGGCTGATGGGCAACAATAGAATATGCATTGTGGATTCCAGTTTCTTTCCAGTAATACTCTCCGGTATATGGACTTGGCTCACTCTGCCATTCAAGGGTATTTCCTTTAATTTCAAACGGGAAACATGAGGGAATAAAGAAATCGGTATACTGTCTGCCATCTTCCGTCCCCATCTCTGTTATAGTCATTTCCGAAACTGTGGGTACAGCAAAATCCCATGAAAAATTCTGCAGCGTAACATTTTCAGAATCTACTACTGCAAGCGCCATCATGTTCCCATGCATCATAAATAAGGAATCATTTCCCTCGACTGTTAAGTTCTCATGGCCGTCAATTAATATGCCAATTGTCTTTTGAGGGCTTTGAATACTGTTTGTATTAGAAGTGTGATATTCTCTAACCTGAGCTTTATCTTTATATATGTGGTATTCACCTTTCGGAAAATACAGCGTCACGGAGTTCCCGTTTTTTTCCATTTCCTTAGCTGCCTGCAATGCATCCCAGACCGCCTGCGCACTATCCTTTACTCCGGTTGGGTCTGCCCCATATTCCGTTACATCAACTACATTTTCTTCTCCGGTTTCCACTAAACTCTTTTCTCTCGCTGCTGCGCTTAACGAAGGCAGCAGCATACTGACAACTAATAAGACTGCAATAAAAATGTTTACCTGTTCTTTTCTCCTATTCATCGACACCCTCCTTTAATTAATATATGATAAATTAATTATATCTAGGGCTTGTACGTAATTACATACAATATTCATAGGAGATTATTAGAATTTATTAACTATACTTATCATAGTATTCTTGTGCCGATTCAGAATCCAGATTAAAACGGCTTTGCAGCTTTTCTATGATACGCTCATCCTGGATTCCCTCCTCAATGTTATCCAGGATAAATAATTTTATGCCTTTATCTATTCCTGCTTCCATCCCTTCCTTTTTTGCCATATATATAAGATGGTTATAATCACGAATTGCCTTTTCTCTGGATTCATATTCTATTCTTTTCCGATCATCTGCACTGATATTTTTTAAAATCTGATAAGCTTCATTTATGTACTCGTTTTTCTCTGCCATTTCCCTGAAATCCTCCTCCCGTTTTCCGTTCAGAAATTTCGCCCATTGAAGCAATTTATTTTCCGATTCCTGATAATTTCCTAATTTAGGAAGCTCCAGTACATGAAATTCCAGTTTATCGGAATACAAACTCCCTCTCTTATCTTCCCGCAAATGAAAACAGGAATACCATTCATCGGTATCCTTAAGAAATGCAAAGTCCAGAATACTTATCTGGATGCATTTCACAAGAACATCATAATTATCTCCGCTTACAATCTGATCCGTATACATCTTGCAGGTATAAAACAGAGTTCGTTCCTCCCAGCACTGAAAAGGCAGAACCTGCATTTCCAGATCAATCTGAGTAGCATCATGCATCAAAACCCTTACGTCCAGAATTCCTAGCTTTTCCGCTTCACTTTCCTTTCGAAGGCTAGTATTCAGCAATACCGTTTCCTGAATTTCCCTGGGATCGAGGTTCAAAAAAGCTGCAATTAAACCCTTTCTAGCCTTCTCACTGCACATCAGCTCTTTAAAGCAAAAGTCCACTGTGGGGAGCATGATAAATGATTCCGATTTTTCATCTTTTATTTGTATATTAGTTTCCTGGGGCGAATTTTTCATTGTTAGTCCTCCTCTTACTGAAAGGCAGTATTCCTTGCAGCGTAAGAAGGTTTAGATTTATTATAGCGACTTACTGCAAGCATATCAACGCCTTATATTAAATTGTTATCTTAAATGGAATATATCTGGCGGAACCGCCAGTGTTTAGAATGTTTTATATCAGCATATTATCATACTCTATTTATAAATGCAACTTATTTTTTAAATTTGTTACATAATATTAAATTAATTTTGTTAATAAAAGGCTTTGTGAAAAAAATAGAGTGTAATAAATTTTAATTTGTCCGAATAACATCTTCGAAAAACATTCCAAAACCCGCCCTCCTGCATATAAATAATGGTAAGGTAATTTATTAGGAGGTTCATTATGTATATTCTTCTTTATCTGCTATATACAATAGTGGCCGTTTGCCTGGTACTGATTTATTACAGACGAAGGCAAATGATAAAAAAGGTATCTGCACTTACAGACTACGAAAAAAAGGTACTGCTCAGCCGGTGTGTCAACCCCTTTGGGCTGGTGTGGAATTCTGACAAACATATTTTTACCACAGCTCCCAATGTCTGGAATCAAAATAGCGGATATATGGGGCTGTTTGATGAAAAAGCAACACATTACCATATTCTTTTCGACTGTGAACCTGTCTATTTCGAATACCAGGGAAGAACCTGGATGCTCGAACTCTGGAAAGGGCAGTATGGAATCCATACGGGTGCAGAAATAGGAGTCTATGCAGCAGACCATCTTGTATCGCCTGTATTTCTGAATGAGATACATTTCGAAAATGTCCCTCAAAGTGAAATGCTGCAATTTTCCTTCCGGCTCTTACAGGGCAGGGAAACCCTCTTCACTGTGTCCGCCATGCAACGAAGGCTGTCCGGCTTTCTTACCGGCAATCTCTCCAGTCCCGACTCCCTTAGAATGCAGGTATCCATTACATTTCCCAACACCGGCATGATGGACGCCTTTGTTGACAGCCTGTTAATCCTGGGTTATCAGTTAAGCGATCTGTCCCTGTACCAGCTGACCGTGGCTTTTTGTTTTACCACCCCGAAAAAGTTACCAAAAAAAGTTACGGGTTCTTTAGGCGCATGCATGAAGATTCTTTCCAGAAAATATTGGCTTACTGTCACAAACCGGATATACATGAAATCCTTCCTGCTGCTGACCCGGCCTTTTGAGGATACCCAGGACCGGCTTATCTATCTGCAGTTCTATTTGCCGCCCCTCTATCATAAAATCGTCTGCATGGGAATCTCCGGCAAACGTTTCGGGATGTCATGAGCTACTATACACGTCTTAGTAAGGCGTTTGAAGATGCGCTGCATCTGCCCCTTACACCTGATTCGAAATATATTCTGATGAGTGACTGCCACCGGGGCAACGGCACCTCTACAGATAATTTCCTAAAAAACCAGAATTTATTTTTTGCAGCACTTCAGTATTATTATATGAATAATTATACTTACATTGAGCTGGGCGACGGCGATGAACTCTGGGAAAACCGATCTATGACCCAGATTATAAACATACACAGCAATACCTTTTGGCTGATGTCTAAGTTCTATGAGGAAAACCGCCTCTATCTGATTTACGGCAACCATGACATTATGAAGAGTTTTCCGGGGTATACCAAGCGCAACTGTACCGTATATTACTGTCCGGAGTCCAGAAACTATACGCCGTTACTCCCCGGTATAAAGTTTTATGAGGGGCTGATTCTGGATGTGATACCCGGTATCCATGACGTCTACCTCGCCCATGGGCATCAAGCCGATTTTTTCAATACCAAGCTCTGGCATCTGTCCCGTTTTCTGGTGCGTTATCTATGGCGTCCACTGGAGTACATCGGCATTCTGGATCCTACAAGCGCAGCAAAAAATAATATCCGGAAACGGAAAATAGAACAAAATCTAAGTACCTGGGCAAAGAATGAAGGCCACATCCTGATTACCGGCCATACCCACCGCCCGATGCTGGCTGATGTATCAGAGACACCTTTCTTTAACACCGGCAGCTGCGTTCATCCCAGGTGCATAACGGGAATCGAAATCGAGAAACACTGTTTTACCCTGGTTAAATGGACCTACTGTACCCGGAAAGACTTTACCGTTGCAATCTGCCGGGAGGTTCTGGCTGGTCCTATCTGCATTAATGAGTATTAATGCCAGGCAGAAACTGCATAACATTGCCGTTAAATTCCAGACTACTGTATTCTAAAATGCACCTGACTACACCGCAGCCAACATATTTAGCATTTAATTCAGTAGTTTGGATTGCACACGGCGTAACATCCTTTATTGCTTTTTATCACTAAAGATTATATAATATTACATAGCAAATGCGGAAAGGGGTTCCCCATGAAAAACACTTCGTGTATCCTAAAATCTTTGTTATTTTTATGCCTGCTTTTATGCTGCTTTACCCTTTTTTCCCAATCAGTGCGCGCTTCCCAAAAAATTCGTATCGGATATTATGAAGATGGTGATTACATGAGCCGTAACAGCAGTGGGAATTATGAGGGATTTAACTTTGAGTATCTTCAGCAAATAGCAAAATATACCGGCTGGGACTATGAAATCATAGATGCTAAAAGCTTTACTTCTGCATTTGACATGTTAATTTCTGGTGAAATTGATCTGCTTCCCGGTTTATATTATACAGACGAACGCGCCAAGGATATTCTATTTCCTGACAGTTCCATGTGCAACATTTACACCACACTGAACTTACGCTGTGATGACACCCGATATGACTATGAGGATTTTTCCTCTTATAAAGGGATGAAGGTTGGCGTCATCCGGGACAGTATAGATGCTGAAAATTTTGAATCCTATTGTGCAACGAATCAGATAGAGGCTGACATTTTTCCCTATGTGGAAACCCAGGATCTATTGGATGCTCTGGACGACCATACTTTAGATGCCATCGCGATCACACATCTCGGAAAAAACAGTACCTACCGCAGCATTGCCCAGTTTTCCCCCCAGCCGATCTATCTGGCTGTTTCCAAAAACAGATCAGATCTGCTGACGCAATTAAATTCCACATTAAACCGGATTAAATTGAGAGATCCCTATTACGATATAAAACTATATGAAAAATATTTTTCTGTCAGTACGGCACAAGAACCTGTCTTTACCCAGTCGGAGAAGGAATTTATCCAGGAAACCACTCCAATTAATGTAGTTTACAGCTCCAACCGTACTCCCCTTAGTTATTTTGACCCTGTAACGGACAAGTTCTCCGGTGTAGTGGCAGACCTGTTCACGATGATCAGCGATTCAACAGGACTGCTCTTTAACTATATCCCCCAGGATAACTATACGGATATGGTTGATGCTGTAAAAAACGGTTCTGCCGGGATTATTGCCTCAGTTACAAATGATTACCTGTGGTCAGCACAGAACCAGCTTTCAACGACTGCCTATTTTCTTCGGGCTCCTGTAGCAATGATCAGCTCAAACCGCCAGACGTCATCCCCTGTACTGGCTTTGACTGACGGATCATATCTCTCCGAAACTATTGCGGGAGATAACCAGGATAAAAAAATACTCTATTTTGCCTCTGAGGAAGAATGCTTTGAAGCATTAGCCAGAGGAGATGCAGATATTACGTATTCAAATACCTACATTGCAGAGCACCTTTTAGCTGACGCCAGGTATGAGCTTTTTTCTATTGTTACGATGACAAATTACTCGGATGAGATCAGCATTGGGATATCCAGTTCTTCCGATCCCAGATTGTTCTCTATACTGGATAAAGTTTTACAATATACATCCAATGACTCAATTAATGAGCTGGTACTGAAAAACAGCTTAAATTCCCATTCCATTACCTGGCGGGACCTGCTCTATCAATATCCGCTGCAGACAATCGTTATCGTTGTTTTAATTTTTATACTTGTGATCAGCGTATTTAGTTATATTCTGATTACTAAATCCAGAAATCACCGGCAAATTGAAAAGATTATGTATTTAGATGGTCTGACTAATATCTGGAACCTGAATAAATTCCGCCTGGAGGCGGCTCAGATATTAAATACTCCCGACAGCCGGTCTTATGCATTCATTTATACCGATATTAACCAGTTTAAGACCATTAATGATACCTTCGGTTTTGCTGAAGGCGACCAGCTTCTGTGTAACTTTGCCAATATTCTGCGTAAAAATATACAGGAAGGAGAGTGTTGTGCCCGGGTCTCCGCAGACCAGTTTGTGCTGATGCTGAACTATGAGGGCTGGGAACAGCTGACTAACCGGACAAAAGCCATTGACCAGCAGATGAATCAGATTCTGGTTGAAACAAATAAAACCTACCGGCTGATTATTATCTTCGGTGTTTATCTCACTCAGGATACCGGTCCCCAGGATGTATCCCAGATGCTGGATCTGGCAAATTATGCTAGAAGAAGTGCAAAGATCACCCATAAGAGCCTGACGATCAAGTATGACGAAAATATGCGCCAGGATGAACTGAACCAGCGTAAGCTTGCAAATGTGATGCATGCCGCTTTGGAAAAGAATGAATTTATACCGTATTTCCAGCCTAAATACAACATGGCTGACCACTCCATTATCGGAAGCGAAGCATTAGTACGCTGGGTTGACGGCAAAAATGAAATAAAGTATCCCGGGTCATTCATTCCTTTCTTTGAAAAAAATGGTTTTGTCGTAGAAATAGATTTATGCATTTACACAAATGTATGCCGGATCATCCGTTCCTGGATCGACCGGGGGCTGGATGTTACGCCGGTATCCTGTAATTTCTCCAGACTCCATTTCAGAAATGAAGATTTCCCTCAGACCCTTTGCCGGATAGCAGACCAGTATCAGGTTCCTCATGAATATCTGGAACTGGAAATCACGGAAAGCGTCGTTATGGAAGATAAAGAAAGAGTTCTGGATTATCTGGACCGCTTGAAAAAGCTTCATTTTCTAATCTCTATTGATGATTTTGGTTCCGGCTACTCATCCCTTGGCATGCTGCAGTATCTTACTGTGGATGTTATTAAGCTGGACCGCAGTTTTCTCCAGGAGGGGATTGCCGAAAGGCGTATGCGCACCATCATAGAGGGAATTATAAATGTAATACATGGATTGAATATCTCGATCATTTGTGAAGGCGTGGAAAATAAAGAACAGGCTAACATGCTGATTAGCATGGGCTGCCACCGGGCACAGGGATTCTATTATGCCAGACCAATGCCCCTGGAAGAATTTGAAGATCTGATCAAATAGCTTTATAGCTTAGATTGAAGACAATCGGGTAGGAGGCGGTGACGAACCGCCGTCCTCTCACAGCACCGGGCATACCGCTCGGTTTACGGCGGTAAGAACGTGTGCCAGCAGGGCGCACTACAGAAAAAAGGAGAGCATTTCCCTTGGGAACGCCCTCCTTTTTTCACCCCTTAACTGCTCCGGCTGTCATACCTTCGATAACAGTTTTATTTAAAATCATATACAGAACCAGCATGGGCAGAACACTCATGGATACGGAAGCAAATATAGCTCCCCAGTTCTTTGCCCCGAACTCATTCTGGAAATACAATAGTCCGGTCTGAATTGTTTTTAGTTTCGTGTCACTGATAAATGTCATAGAGAAAATCAAATCATTCCATTTATAGAAGAATTGCAGTACTAATACCGTTACCGCAGCATTTTTCATAAGGGGAACAACAATGTGCCACATCATGCTGAAAATGCCGCATCCGTCAATTACGGACGCCTCCAGGATGTCATTAGACAAGGACTTCATATATCCGGTCACCAGGAACACGGAAAGGGACAGTCCAAAGGCTATGTATGTCAGAATCAGACACAACCTGGTATTCACAAGCCCCATCTTGTTATAAATCTGAAATAACGGGATTAGTGCAGTAGCCACAGGAACCATGATTCCCAGCAAGAAGAATTTTTCAAAGAACCCTCTCAGCTTCCATTCCATCTTTGTTACGGCAAATCCGATTGTCATACTGAAGACCACGATAAACACCAGTGAAACCAATGTGTTAATTAAACTGTTTTTGAAGAAAAGCCCCATGTTTCCCCGGGTCCAGGCATCAATAAAGTTTTGGAAATACAGACCGTCAGGTAAAGCATATGCTGCTTTTGTAACAAATTCTGCCGGTTTTTTCAGCGCCGCCGTCAACATCCAGAAGATGGGATACACTTCGATAATCACCAGGATAAAGATAAAGATTTTAATTAATACAGATTTTGTTATTTTTTTTGCTTTATATCCGTTCATATCCGTTCCTCCTATCCCTGTCTGTCAAATTTCTTAATAATAGTTGTTCCAATAATACAGATAATGAAGATTACAATTGCAATAGTGCTGCCGTATCCGACCTTTCCAAATCCAAAGGACGCATTATACATATACATAGAAAGTGAGGTCGTAGCATTTCCAGGTCCGCCTCCGGTGAGTGCCATTGCGGATTCAAACATTTTCACCGTACCGGAGAAGCTGAATACCAGGCAGGTGATAGTTACCGGGCGCAGAAGCGGCATAAGAATGCTTTTAAATAAATTCCAAGCGTTGCAGCCGTCAATCTTGGCAGCTTCCATGACGTCATCCGGGATATCCAGAAGTGCTCCATAGAAAATAACTGCATAGAATCCCATGGAAACCCAGACATCCATGACACTTAATGCCTTCAGTGCCGTACTTGCCTGACCAATCCAGGGCTGCACCCAGTCCTGAAGACCGATATTAGCCAGAATACTGTTTAATAAACCATAGTTTGGCTGGATCTCATAGATTTTGGCAAATAATTGTCCTACGGCTACCGTTGGAAGAACTACCGGAAAGAAGATCAGGGTCCGGATTACATTTTTAAACCGCTTTAACCAGAATTTAAATACCAGCGCCATACACAGTCCAAGTGCAACCTGTCCAAGCATAACCATGCCGATATACTTTAAGTTTACTACCAGGGCATCTTTAAAACGTGCATCAATAAACAATTTTTCATAATTTTTCAAACCAGAGAAACTCCAGTTCAGTCCTGGTGTGCCATCATAAAATGAATATACGAATGACCAGATAACCGGAACGAATACCAGCCCTACATATAAGATCAGGCCAGGTATTACAAATAAAGCAATTGCTTTTTTATTTCCTAATACTTTATTCATACTTGCCTCCATTTGCATATTGTAAATCTGCATATCGTAAGCAAGCTTGCGATACTGCCTTAATAAATACGTCTTTTGTCTGCATTTTGGGTATAAAAAGAGCGGCAGGCCTACTTGCTATTCTTCTTATTTGCTCAAATCATATGCATCCTGAATGGACTGCATATATTCATCCGGTGTCATTTCACCGTTGGCAAGTGTCTGAACGTTATCCTGTGCTGCAGTCTTAGTCTCATTGTTCATCATTGCCTCGAACCAGGTTGCTGCATTCGTTACGGAATCAATGGTATCTACGACTACCTGATTGATTGGGCTTAACTCACCTTCAACCGTATATTTATAACCTTTAACAGATCCCATTTCTTTCATTGCATAATCGCCTGCATGTTCTACGAAATATTTTAACCAGTCAGCTGTGGCATCGTCGTACTTATCCTTGGAAAGTGCCAGGATGTTGCCGCAGTTCATAGGAACCTCTGTTGCAGGGCTTACGGATTCGTCTACTACCGGAATGCTGAAGTATCCGATGCCGTCTTCTCCTGCTGGGTTATTTTCACTTGTAATATCTTCTGTAAACCAGCTTCCGTTGTAGCACATCCCTGACTCACCAGCCAGCATCATATTTCCTGCTGTAGTCTGGTCAACAGTTGTAACACCTTCACCAAAATAACCCTTGGAAGCCATATCGGATACCTGCTTTGCTGCCTCTACAAATTTAGGATCCGTGAAGGAAAGTTCTCCTGATGTAGCTTTTGTCAGTGCATCCACACCCATGGTACGGATCACATATGCATTCACCAGACGGCTTAACGGCCACTTTTCAGATCCGCCGATTGACATTGGCTGAACGCCTTTTTCTTTTAATGTGTCACATACTTTTAATAAATCATCCCAGGTCTTTGGAACTTCCACGCCTGCGTCTTCAAATACTTTCTTATTGTACCAGAATCCCTCGATATTCAATCCCAGCGGAAGGTCGTAAATACTGTCGGTATTGGAAAGTCCTTTTAACAGCGTAACTGCACCTTCCTCAATCTGATCAGACACGCCCAGTTTTTCCAGCTGCTCTGAAATATTGACAACTTTATCTGCGCCAATGAGCTCTGTAAGCGGCTGTCCGGCAACATAAGCAAAAGCATCCGGAAGGTCATTGGAAGCAACTAAGGTAGCAACCTTCGTAGTCAGGTCATTTGCGGAAACCAGTTCAAATTCAAATTCAAAGCCCGGATTGACTTCCTCCTGGTACTGTTTTGTCAGGTTATATAATAATTTACCTTCTTTTGTATCTTCCGCCCAAATAGATAAAATCTTAAATTTCTTAGCAGGTTTGTCAGAATCTGCAGATGCCGTATTATTTCCGTCCTCGTTCTTATCCGCTGCCGCATCTGATTCTGCCTTTGTATCAGCAGAAGAATCTGCTGTCGTTCCTGCCTGTGTATCTTTGCCGGTCTCACCGGAAGAAGAACCACATCCCGCTAAAGCTCCCATTACCATTGCCGCCGATAGAATCGCTGCAAGTATACGTTTTTTCATTCTATTTCCCTCCATAAATCCTTTATTTTATATTTAAGAATGCTGTACTGTTTTTCGAAAAACTTGTTATATATACATCATATCAGCTTTTAAAAATAATTATAGTCACTAATTTTTTATAAAATGTTAGGATTTTTTAGGAAATCTGAAATTTTCTGACAGCTAAGCGAAGCACAAGCCGGCATAAATACGCCGGCTTGTGGATCTGCTCAATTATTTAATTCTTACACTGCTCTTCTGTCCTCTGTTTTTAAATATTTTTTTATACTCATTTACTTTCGTCCCTGGAACCCGGATCACTGCCCTGGGCGATATTTTCTTCAGGCAATTGCTGTAGGCTTTCTCCAATACCTTTGACTTTACTTTGATGCTGGTAAGCTTACTGTCTCCGTAAAATGCCTGTTTCCCAATTGCGGTTACATTTGCACCAAGGATAACCTTCTCCAGGTTTTTGTAATTCTTAAATGATTTAGGTCCAATTTTTGTAACCTTGCATTTTACTCCTCTTAAGGTTACTGAAGATGGTACCGTTACCTTCTTAACTGACCTGCTGGAAGCCCCGGCTACCATTACGGCTGCTTTTCCTGCCGTTGGATTGGTAACTTTATATTTCAGCCCCTTGTAAGTCAGGATCTGGCCCTTTTTCAGTGCAGGTGTCACAGGCTTTGGAGCCTCTTCCGGTTTCACTTCCAGACTGGCTGCCGCTGACATCAGCCCTGCTGCTGCCTGGTCAATCTGATCCTGTACCGCATTTGGATTATTTAAAACTTCTGCTGCCACAGCCAATGCATCTCTCAGGTCTTTTGCACTGCTGTCCGTATACTTTCCGGTGGCAAGTCCGGAATATACCTGATAGAGTACCTTCAGCGTTGTGGTATCTGTTGTAATAACCGTCTTCTCTGTTAATCCTGCTGCTGCTTTTGCCAGGTCTGCCGCCGCCTGGTCAACTGCTGCCTGATCTGCTTCTTTATTATTCAGAACCTCTTTGGCACCTTTTAGTGCTGCAAGGAATGCATCGGCGCTCTCTTTCGTATATTTTCCGGTATCAACTCCTGTATATGCATCACAGAGTACTTTCAATAATGAGAAGTCTGCCGTTATTTCCGGCTGTTCAGGGTCTTCCGGCAATTCTTGAAGTGCAGTTGCGGATGACAGAAGGCTTGCTATTGCATTATCAACCTCTTCCTGTGTTGCATCTTCTTTTTCGATCACGCCAGACAGGCTGTCCAATGCTTCCGTAAATACGGCTGCACTTTCCTGGGTATATCCGGACAGGTCCAGATCTTTGTAAGCATTGTACAATGCCTTTGCTAACGCTTTATCGGTCTGCGGGTCTGTTTCTTTCTTCTGAAGTCCTGCGAGGGCTACCATTAAGCCTGATTCCGCTTCAGCCGCTTCCACTTTTGTAGCATTCTCTTTATCAAGGATTTCCGATGCATGAACCAGTGCATTTTTCAAGGCTGCTGCACTGTCTTCTGTGTAAATGCCCATATCCATCCGGGAAACAGCATTGTATAAGGATTGCAGCTGTGTCAGATCAGCCAGAATACTTTCCAGTTTTGAAATGGCTTCCTCAAGCTTATTAATCTGCTCTTCAATTGCATCCTGGTCTGCATTTTCATCTTCCAATACAGCTTTTGCCTCTTCTATCGCTGCTTTTAATACGGCATAGCTTTCCTCTGTGTATCCATCGGGAATATAAGCTTCTGCCGTTTCCAGTGCTGTCTCAAGCGCTGTCTTATCTGCAATTTTACGGAATGTCACCGATACCGTATGATCCTTCTGAACATTCGGGATCAGTATGGTATTGCCATCTACGGAATGGCCTCCTGTTGACTCTATCTGATCCAGCATATAACCTTCATCCGGTACCGCACGCAGAAGAGCATCATCATGAAGCTTCACTTCCTGGATCTTCGGTTCTATTTTTCCATGTTCTCCGGCGATACCTTCAACGGTTGCCGTAGTTGCTTCTACCGGTTCTTTCTCTGCAATGGCTGACACAACTGCATAGTCAATCCGGCTGACACCGCTTTTTACGGTAATCCGAAGCTTGTGGTCTGCATTTTCGTCACTGGCATGAATCTTCAGAACAGGAAGTCCAAAGTTTACATTTCCATTATCATTGTCCACATCGTAGCTTGCTTGGACCGGTTCCCCGTTCAGGGTAATAACTGCTTCTCCCCAGGGAATCGTGTCATTTCCTCCAAATATATTTCGAAGCTTCTTCGGAGCATAAACTGTCACATCCGTACCATAGAATGGGATTTCATAGTATGCCCCCTCTTTACTGCTGGAAGTCCAGCCGGTATTGGTGGAATCTGTCTGGGTAAACTGTGCCCATCCTGCTGCTCTTTTATCCGGCTCTTCGTTTGCTGTGGTGGCCACTGCCTCGGGGTTGTAAATGATCTTATCTGACTTGTCGTTGATATAGGTCATAACCTTTCGCCCTGCGCTGTCTGGGATTAGTCCTTTGTAGGTGACCTTTGCACCGTCAATGGCAATCTGCGCTTCCGATGTCTTACGGATCACAGCAGTATGTTCTTTCAGTTCCAGATCAGCAAATACCGTAGAACCAAATTTCTCGCCTCCTGCTGATGTATTAATAGTTACAGGGTCCCCACCGTCAATAGACACGCTGATATTTGCATTGTTATTATACTTTCTGTAAAACAATTCCAGCTTTGTACCATAAAAATGAAGAACGGATTCCCCTCCTGTAACATTTGTAAAGTGAACGTCATTTCCTATTGTTGACGGGAAATTGCCCCCTTCCGTTTCACGGTAAGAAAAACTGTCATCATATGAGAACTGGTTGATTCCTTCGCCCATATCGTTGTCATTAATTGTAACGGTCTTTTCTGCCGTGTCATCTGACGTTTCATCATACTTGAAATAGCGGATTTCCCGAATAGCCGGAGCCTTGCCGGCTGACCGGATTACAAGTCTGATCCCCGAAGCCTTCACAGGGGCAAACTGTACGGTTTTACTCAGTCCTATACTTCCGGTGTCCGTATCTGCTAACGGTATGCTTTCCCAGTTTCCTGTACCTGTACGGTATTCCAGACCAAACCCGGTAACATTATTCCCAGCTTCATTTATGGTTACTTTATCGATTCTGTAAGAACCGGAGAATTTCTTTTCCAGTGTGACCGGATAAGAAGCGTCCCCTGCTGCTGCCCAGGAAGTAGAAATATCCTGGTCAAAGGCTGCTTCTGCCTGTTCCGGATTGGAAGATGCATCTGCGGACACATCCGACCAGAAGTAAAGTTCAGCTGCCCCGCCGCCCATGGTAATATCCAGGGTATTGTCCGCACCAATTTCCACTGCCTCTATCTTGCCTGTTTCCTTGTTGATTTTATTTAACTGCGGATGGTTCTTAGCAAATGTCAAAGTGATATGCTGCATGGTTTCTTCTTCACTTCCGTCATCTACCTGAATCCAGTTCTTTCCATTGTTGCCGGACTGCGCTGCTTTTTTCATTCCGTCAAACAGACCGTTTACCACCATGAATCCCTTTGGATAACTGCATCCGAAGAACTCCGTCAGTTCTTTGGAAGTCAGCCCGGGAAGCGGATTAAAGTAACCCAGTACCACATCTCCGGGATTTCCTCCGTTTACCGTACCCAGATTCTCAGCTTCCACACCGGATATGTAATATTCCGAGTTTTTCGCTGCATTATCCTCAAAGCTTCCCATTCCCCCTACTACATCGGAAGCCTGCCTGCTGGCTGCCGTATTTGGATTTCCGTTTGAATTAAGTCCGGTTTTTGTTACAAGGGTATCGCTGTTTAACCGGATTAATGCATCGCCCATATTCTTTGTCTGGCGGATTATATCTGCCCATTCGTAGTAAGAACGTTTTGGCGTTCCGTCATAGTCAAACAAAAAGCATTCATCAAATGCAAATTCTGTACGCCATAAATCCAGCCACTTCATTCCCATAGCCAGGGAAACATTATTGATCATATATTTCTGGGATTCTGTAAGGTCACGGTTAAATGCAGACACATACTGCCCAAACAGGATCGGCATGGTTCCGTCACCGGTAAGTCCTGCAAGTGCAGCTTCTCTCTGCCAGCTGCTGGACATAATTACGTTCCTTGTTGATCCGGCTTCATTGTCCCATTCCGTACCGTTATAATAATAGTTGTCATGCGTCAGCAGATCCGGCTGTGCTATTTCTGTAAATACATGCATCGGCTCAGCATTATTATTCTCCCATCCTCTGCCCAGTGCCTGGTTGGAATGGAGGATGACGCCCGGATAATTATCTTTACTCCAGTCAAACCATTTTTTAAACAGATTCACTTCCGAAAGGCTGTATAATCCTTCATCTCCAAAACAGGAACTTACAAAGTTCGCAACATAAGGGCGCATTTCTTCGGGAAGATAATCCTTTGGTTCTCCTGCTCCGCTCATGGCGTTGCCACCCCAGGGTGCTTTTGCAATTCCCCATTGTGCATTCGGCGTATACTTAAAGAATTCTGTATTTTCCAGAGGGGGATCGTAAAAAATCAGTCCGGTCAGTTCACTGCCCTCATATTCTTTTGCATCATAAGTTCCTCTTCCGTAATCACCGCTGGCAACCCAGGAAGTATACTGGAATCCTTTATTCATAAGGATATCCTGTCCACGTGTAATATTTGGGTTGGAAGGAACGAAGCACTCCTGGTTAATCTCATCTTTCGATGGTTCCGGAATACTGGGATCCCCTGGCTCATAACCATAGACCATCACTTCCTTTATTTCCGGAATCAGTTTCATCTCGTATTTCTCATATGAAAAACGGATGTATCTGGCTGTGTAGTTGTCTCCGAATTCGTAGCGGTGGAACTGTCTGGATGGATCCGTAACCTGTCTTGGCGTCCGGTTTCTCAGATTTCCTTTATCAAATGCCGTGATCCATTCATCACTTTCATCTTCCCGGACCTGTACGCCTACCATGTTGTTCCAGATGCTGTTTTCTCCCCAGCCCTCCGGCGTATTAAGCAGTGCTGTCATTCTGCTCACCACATAATTTTGTCCCAAATCGAAATCAATATGCTGTCCAACGACTTCTTGTGCATTAGAGGCATTTGGTTTCCAGCCTGCCGCCTCGTTCTTGTCAATGGCTTTTTCTGCTTCAAACCCTGTCTGCTCGCTGCTGGCTGATACACCCTTAACTTCAATTAAGGATCTGCCACGGTAGTCCGTATCCACTTTCTGTATCAGGATATGATATGTTTTCTCCTGATCTCCATTGGATACCTGTATGGTAATGTCTGCCTGCTTTTTCTGGTCAAATTCCACTACCTGCCTGCCGTAATTATTATCCTTTGAGACATTGGAAGAATCCACTGCCTTACCGTTAATATTCACAACTGCACCAGGATTGGACGGAACCGCCCATACATTCAGATTTTTAACGCTCATATATGCAGTACCCGTATACTCGGTTTGCTCAGGATCAAATTCCTGCTGAACCAACGGCACTTCATTCACAACAAGTTTCAACAGATTAGCACTTCCGGATTCTGCTGCTTTTGCAAGAATCCCCATTTCCGGAATACCTGCCAAAAGCAGGATCAGTGCCAAAAACATACTGATTAATCTCTTTCCCATTCCCTTTTTCCTCCTGTTCATTTGAAAACACCACCCCAGATCCTGTGTCCATAGCTGCCAGTAAGCGTTTTAAATACACTCCTGACAGCGGGGCATTCCATCAGTTCCTTACTTTCTGTATTGATATTTTGAAGATGTGGCATAAGTACCCTTTCCCTGTGAATACCACCCCGGCCTGCACAACTGCCCGAATCCCGTTACCCCTTCCCGGGAGGCATCCATTTTGGGATCTGCATAACGGATAAACCAGCGGTTCAGCCTGTCCTGAAGCTCTGCCTGCACCGACTGGTATTGCTCACTGCCGATCAGATTGTTTGCTTCATCCGGGTCGCAGCTAAGATGATACAGCTCATCCGGACCGTAGGGATAACGGTGAATCAGCTTCCATTCACTGGTACGGATCATGCGGTTAGGACCGTATTCATCATAGACCACAACCTGTCCGCCTTCCTTCTGCCTTCCGGTAAGCAATACCTGTTTAAAACTGCTTCCCGGCAGGTCTTTGGGCAGCTCTGCCCTGATTTCCGCCAGATCCAGCAGTGTATGCATAAAATCATACTGGCTATGCATGCTTTCCGAGGTGGTATTTTCCGGTATTTTCCCACGCCAGGATGCAATAAAAGGTACTTTCACCGCCGTATCATACAGATTAAACGGGAACGTTCCATTTCCTTTGCCCCAGATTCCGTGGTGTCCCATATTCATACCATTATCAGCCATAAACATCACGATGGTATCCTGCCTGATTCCCAGCTCATCCAGCCTGTCCAGTATTTTCCCCACCCCTGCATCCATAGCAGTAACAGCCGCATAATAACCTCTCAGCAGTGACTTACGGACCTCTCCGGTACCAAAAGGCGCACTTTCAATCTGATTTGGATGTACCGGAAGATCCGGCACGGAATCAAATGTGCAGTTTCGGTACATCTCTACAAATTCTCCTGGGTGCTGGTCCTCATCCCAGGGATCGTGGGGCGCTGTGTAGTGAACGCTCAGATAAAACGGATTCTCTTCTCCTTCCAGCTCACTCAGATAGTTGACTGCTTTATCCGTAATCAGATCCGTTACATACCGGTTATCAAAGTGTACCTCTCCATCTTCAATTATGTCAGGCTTATAATACTGGCATCCTCCTCTGGCGATGGTATACCAGCGTGAAAATCCATGCTGGGGGTTCCTGCTGTCACCCAGATGCCACTTTCCGGCAAGGGCACAGTTATATTGGTTCTCTGCCAGCACATCCGTATAGGTAAGCATTCCCTCCAGGTAGGGAATTGCTTTATCTTCACTGGCATAATATGGGTCCTCTTTTTTTCCGCCCAGACTCTCCCGGTCAAGATTCCCCGAACGGATCCAGTCGTGCACACCGTGTTGAGAAGGAATTCTTCCGGTGAGAATTGATGCCCTTGCAGGTGAGCACACCGGGGAGGTGCAAAAGAAGTTTTCAAACCGCATTCCTTCTTTTGCAAGGCGGTCCAGATTCGGTGTCCTGATCTCTGCATTTCCGGCACAGTGCATTGCCCATGCCCCCTGGTCATCTGTCAGGATAAATACAATATTTGGTTTCCGCTTCCCTTCTTTCATTTTATTTCTGGTCCTTAATCTGGCTGTTGATCTCACTTAACAGTTCATCCACGCCGTTTTCTTCCAGTTGCTTCAGGAATTCCGGAATCTTTTCCTCCGGATCTACCATACCGGATTCCAGAGCCGGTCCGTACTGGGCAACAACATTTGTCACAGAAGCAATTACCGTTTCAGCCGTAGCTGTGTCAAACATAAACCCATTGTGTTTTGCAGTAATGCTCTTATCGTTGTATTCCTGGAACAGATCTGCTATATTTTCAGGATATGAGATATCCCACTTCTGATTAAACGGAGTTCCAAACTGCCATCCAAACGTGTAATCATATCCGTTTTTATCCGGTGAAAGTGTGCCGCCCATAGTCCGGTCGATCTGGTTTTCACCAACTGCAGTATAATGTTCGCCTTCGATACCATGGCGGATTAAAGTTCCCACATACGGATCTGTATTCAGCAGATTGATAAGCTTAAGCGCTTCTTCGGGATGTTCGCTTCCGGAAGAGATCGCAAGCAGCCCGCCAAGCGCACTTCTTGTCTCAAATATCGGCATGGTCAGATCAATAGATGTAATTCCATGTCCCGCCGTTGTCTCCAGCATCTGTGCTGCACCTGGAGCATTCTGTGTTATATAGGAGAATAAATTGCCGTTGTTAAAATCATTATCTCTGTTTGCAATGTCAGAATCATACTGCACAGGATCCTTGGAGGTGTAGCCATTCTCATACCATCCGTGAACCATCTTACAATAGTCCATATATTCCGGTGTGGCATACTGGTTGAACACTTCCTCCTGCTCTGTGAAGAGGTTTGTTTCCGGAATTGCAGATGCACCCGGTAAAGAAGGCGTACCTGTCAGGGATTCATAAGGAACGCCCAACTGGAATCCACTGTTAAGGCCGGATATGCCAATCACATTTTTCCCTTCTGCCTGGGATTTTTCTTTGACGGTTTTTAAGACCTCTGTATAGTCATTTAATGTCTTAACCTTACTCAAATCAATGCCGTATTCTTCAGCCATATCGCTGTTGGCATAGACGGAGCACTGCCACCCCATTTCTTTATAAGAGGGTACTCCATAAATCTTGCCGTCTACCTTTACCGCATCCCATTCCTCCTGGGGCACAAAGTCATAGGTTTCTTTTGCATACTGGGGCAGCAGTTCGGTGATATCCATGAACGCATCTCTGGCGGCAAACTGAGCATAATTCGTTGTCCAGTTAGCGGTAAAGCAGATATCAAAATACTCGCCTGAATTAATATAAGTAGGCATTTTCTCCTTATAATCCGGATTGGCAATGACCTGATAATCAATTTCCACTCCTATTTTGTCTCTGGTATATTCGTTTAATTTTGCAATAACCTTGTCGGTATCCGGTGCTACCGGGTTAATGGACATATACCATTTTAATTTCACGATATCATCCGTACTTTTTTCCGCAGCAGCAGTCTCCGTTCCCTTAGAATCCGCTTCTGCTTCATCTGCAGTGCCTTTTGCCTCCGTCTCTGAAGCCGGTGTATCCGTCTTCTGGCTGCCTGAGCACCCTCCCAATAGCGCAGCTGCCATAGAAATAGCCAATACAGCTGCAATTGTCTTTCTTTTCATACCTGTTCCTCCTTAAATAATTTTTATTTACTACCTGTCAGCCTTTCACTCCTCCAACCGTCAATCCTTTTACAAAGTATTTCTGGAAGAATGGATAAGCCAGCAGAATAGGTATCACGACTAAAACCGTCAGCGCCATACGTCCGCTGTCAGTGGGTGCTGATTTAGCAACCTCTGCGTACTCAAGTGCATTGGATGCCGACTGCTTTACCGATTCCAGGCTGTTTTGTACACTCCACAGCAATGTCTGGATCGGGTATTTTTTCTGATCCATGATATAGAGCATTCCCAGGAACCAGTCGTTCCAGTAAGCGATCATGGTAAACAGGGAAATCGTTGCGATTCCCGGTTTGGACAGCGGAAAAACTACCTTCAGAAATGTATGAAACTCTCCGGAGCCATCGATTCTCGCTGCTTCTATGATCTCCATAGGGATGCTCTTATAGAATGTTCGCAGCACCACCACATAAAAAGCATTAAAGCTCATAGGGAGTATCAGTGACCATATGGAATTACCCAAATGTAAAAACTGGGTATTTACAATATAACTTGGCACCATTCCCCCGTTAAACAGCATTGTGAACAGCATCATATACGTTAATATTTTGTTATAACGGTAATCCGACCTGGATAATACATAGGCAAACAAGCAGGTGATAAACACACTGAACAATGTACCAATCACTGTGACAAAAATTGTCACTCCATAAGACCGGACAATCTGGTCTCCCAGCCGGAAAAAGTACCGGTATGCTTCCAGACTCAGCTCCGATGGAAAGAAGCTGTATCCGTTCTGATAAATGCTGTTTTCACTGCTGAAAGATACAATTACCACCAGCAGCAGCGGAAGCACACAGGACAATGCCATAACCGTCAGGATAATATTCCAGATGGCATTGGACTTTCCCGATATCCGGTTAAAGTCCGGATTTGATTCCAAAAACTCCTCTTTCTTTTTTTTCTTATCAGCACTCATGCCGGTTCCCTCCCTTAAAACAGCGCACTTTCTTTATCTATTTTTCTCACAACCATATTGGATACTACGACCAGCACACATCCCACCACAGACTGGTATAGATTTGCCGCCGCAGCCATTCCGATATTTCCGGTTTCTTTCAACGCACGATATAAATACGTATCGATAACATTTGTCACAGGGAATAATGGCCCGTTATTTCTTGGCATCTGATAGAACAATCCGAAATCAGCAAAAAAGATTTTTCCGATTGCCAATATGGACAAGATAATCATCATAGAACGCATACAAGGTATGGTAATATAGCGGATCTGCTGCCATTTCGTAGCACCGTCCATAACGGCTGCTTCATAGTAATCATTTGGTATCCCCGTGAGGCATCCAAGATACATTACCGTAGAATATCCAACGGTTTTCCAGATCTGGACAAGAACAAGGATTACCGGCCAGTACTTCGGATCGCTGTACCAGTTGACCCCTTCCTTTCCAAACATCTCCAACAACCGGTTAAACAACCCATTATCCACGCTTAACAGTGCAAATCCTACAAAAGAAACGACTACCCAGGATAAAAAATAGGGTGCCATAAATATTGTCTGAAAAACCTTTGATCTTCTCTTATTCCAGAGTTCATTTAGAACAATTGCAATTGCAACCGCAACCACCAGGTCAATAATCAAAAATAAGATATTATAGAGAAGTGTATTTCTGGTAATGATGAATGCATCTGAGCTCTTAAACAAAAACTTAAAGTTATCTAATCCTATGTATTCACTGCCAAAAATCCCTTTTCGTACATTAAATTTCTTAAATGCAAGAAGAATTCCGCTTAAAGGCAGATATCGGAACAAAATCATAATGATTACCGCCGGAAGTGCCATCAATGTCAAAGGCAGGTTTCTCCTGAAATAAATCATTCTCTTGCCGGCAGCACCGGATTTCCCGGTCTTGTTTCCCTTAATTTTCATATGCAATATCTCCTCCTTTCCATTCCCTGATCATCTCAGGGTTCCTTTCAATTCTGTACATGTCCCCGGTTCTATTACCTTTTCTATTATACAAGTATCCCTGCTGCCAGAACAACTTGACTTTTTTTTGATAAGGTGCACTATTTTTCTGCATTCACCCTGTTTACTTGTCTCTTCTTATAAAATCCGATATAATCTAAAAATGGAACGAAAGTGGGAACAAAGTTCACACTACTGAATTTGGGAAGAGCACAAGCGTGCAAATTGATCAAATATACTTTAATAGAGGCAATATGCCTGGATGAAAGAAGGGAGAATTATGAATATATTATTAATTGATGATGAAAAGTACGCTGTGGAGGGCCTGATATCCATGCTGGACTGGAAGCGTTTTGAAGGAACCCTGACGGGAACTGCTTCCAATGGAAAAGATGCTCTGGAACTGATAGAGCTGTCTCCTCCGGATGTCATTATTTCGGATATTAAAATGCCTGTGATGGATGGGCTGGAACTGGCTAAAGAGATTTATTCCCGGAACTGGGAAATAAAACTGATTTTGCTGAGTGCCCATGGGGAATTTACCTATGCCCAAAAAGCAATCCAGTATGGAGTCACGGATTACATATTAAAGCCCGTAACAAGACAAAAGCTAAAAGAACTGGAGGAGCTGCTGCTGCATATCAACCAGGAAAAGAAATTTCGTAAGGATACTTATTTAAAATCATGGAGCCCTTCTCTGAAAGATGAGATACTCACAGCGTTAAGACAATGCGATCTGAAATTTTTTGATTCTTATTTTTCTTCTGAAGAATACTTCGGTCCTATGAAAAGCCAGGAAGGCAATGCACTTGGAACCCAGCTTCTGAACTACCTGTACTCTTATTTTGAACAGCTGAATATCTCACAGCCCATACTGGACACATCCAGATCTAAAACGCTGAGCCAGTTTTATGATCTGCCAAACCCTGAAGAAAAAATAAACTTTATCATCACCCGCTACAGCGATGTGATGACCGCCAGCAGCAGACAGCGCCATGCCAGTACCGACACGTTAATCGAGACGGCTCGGGAATATATGCAGAAGCATTTTGATTCTCCGGCTTTTAATATCTCGTATCTGGCGGACTCCATGAATGTGTCCATCTCTTATCTGAGTACCATTTTCAAGCAATCCACCTGTGAAAACCTGAGTACTTACCTGACAAATCTGCGTATGGAGAAAGCAAAAGAACTACTGAGCGACGTTCAGTATTCCATTTCGGAGGTAGCCTTAAAATCAGGTTATGAAGATTCCAGGTATTTTGCAAAATATTTCAAAAAACAGATGAATATGAAGCCCAGCGAATACCGCAATCTGTGTATTCAAAAATCACTGAATCTGCAAAAAACAACAGACCAGGCGGTGGAACATGGGAATTAAAAAGAAAATATTTTTAGCATTTTCCGGCGGCATCTTTGTAATTACACTTTTATCTTATTCTTTTATCTTCATTCTCTTCCGCCAGGGATATGAGACTGAAATTATGCGTTACCAGAAATCAGCTGTTTCCATGAATTCAAATATGGTAGAAAGTTTTCTGGATTCCATACGGCAGACTTCCCTTCGAATTATCGGGGATGAGGCCATCGGCATTTACTTAAGCACCGGAACCGTAACAGATTCCCTGGAAAAAATTAATATCCGCAGGTCCATTACGAACCAGTTTTCTCATTATTCCACAGACCAGATTCTGGGGAGCAGCCTCTATCTGAAAAACACACTTTTTATTAATGACAGCCTGCCGATTGCAGATTTCTTCGACAGCAGGACACTGAATACCAATCCCTTTGTCTCTTCCAGCAATATTTTTTCCGATACGGAAGTTAAGACGGCGGACTGGTACCTCCAATTAATGGAGTCCAGAAAAAGGAGCCGTATTTTTCTGGACCCGGAGACAAATAATTTTTGTTTTGCACAAATCATCCATAACAACTACTATACAGGTCCCTATACCAAAGCGGGACAGGGGGTAATGGTAATCAGCATTGCGTCCAAGGATCTGTCGCGCACATTTTCCCTGGAGCCCATCAGCGATAACAGCGGCTATGCCATCTTTACCAGCCAGCAGGAGCTTTTATTTCTAAGTAATGACCAGAAAAACCTGTACCTGGAAGCCTGTGACCGCTTCATGGCAAGAAAGGCTTTCGGCGGAGAAACTGTCACACTGGGTGGGCAGCGGTATGTAATGAGCTTGAATTCCCTGGAGCGGTATGACCTGAAAATTCTGTTTCTGACGCCATACCGGGATATCCAGACCCAGCTCAGCCACCTGATGCGCTTTTACCTGCTGTTTGTGCTTTTGATCTTTTTTGTACTGATGGCAGGCATATACCTGATTTCCAACCGATTCACCCGTCCCATCATCCGTATGGCACAGACCATCAGTACCATACACGATACCCGGAATTTTTCCGTGGAAGCTCTGCATTTTTCCAAAGATAAGGAAATCGTTATGCTTTGTGACAGCTTTTCACAGCTGATTACCCATAATAACCAGCTGATCCGGGATATCCAAACCCAGACCGAACAGCAGAAACGCTCCGAGCTTCGGGCTCTTCAGGCACAAATCAACCCTCATTTCATCTTCAATGCCATGGATATTGTTAACTGGATGGCACTTTCAAAAAATGAAGACGACATCGCAGAAATTGTCTCTTCCATCGCAAATCTGATGCGTTACAGCATTACGGAACCGGACAAGCTTGTTCCTGTCTCAAGTGAACTGCAAAATATCCAGGAATATATCAACATCCAGCAGCTGCGGCACTCCCAAAAGCTGATGCTGAAGATTAATACTGCTGAGGACCTGAACTCCGTATACATCCCTAAATTTACCCTGCAGCCTCTGATTGAGAACTCTATCTCCCATGGGCTGGTGGAATGCGGCAGGGATCTTCACATACAGGTACATGTCTACCGGTCAGCCCATGCAGTAATCATTGACATTACGGATGACGGCGTGGGATGTGACGCCCTAGAGCTTAATAAGTTCCTGGATCATTCCGAGGATACATCCCTGAAAGTATCCAACGGATTTGGCATCCGCAATATCAATGAGCGGATACGGTTAAATTTTAAGGGAGAAAGCGGACTGATTTACAGAAGAGATTCCGCCGGCATACTCACTGCCCGCATCACATTCGACTACAATTAAAAAATAGGAGAAAATTGACAATGAAAAAACAAGTAGTAACAAATGGCATTCATACTTATACCGAAACGGCAAATTATGTTCCTGTGGACAACCCTGCCGTAAAAGAACATATCGACTGGTTCATGGGATTAAAGCTGGGAATTATGATGCACTGGGCACCCGGGTGCCAGCTGGGTACTTATGAATCCTGGCCCCTTTCAGACGGTGACGGAAGCTGGTCCCAGGAAGACGTGGACTGGACCGATATCCCCACCTTCAAAGAGCAGTATATCAATGCAAATAAGACTTTTAATCCGGTCAGGTTCCGGCCTGACCGCTGGGCGAAGCTGGCTAAGGAATGCGGATTCCGATATCTGCTGTTTACCACCAAACACCACGATGGCTTCTGTATGTTCAATACAGAGACAACGGATTACAAGATTACCCATGAATCCTGCCCCTTCCATACCAGCCCTTATGCCGACATTACAGGCTCTCTGTATGATGCATTTCGTAAAGAAGGGCTTGCCATATCCGTATACTTCTCCAAGCCCGACTGGAACTGTGACGATTACTGGCACAGAGCATTCGGTCCTGCACCCACACGGAATGTAAATTATGAGATTAGTGAACATCCTGAACTCTGGAAAAAATTCGAAGAATTTACTCATCAGCAAATACTGGAACTGGGAAGAAATTATGGAAAAATAGATGTGCTCTGGCTGGACGGCGGCTGGGTCAGCAAAGATAATCTGGATCAGGACATCCATTTGGAAAAAGTTGTGGAGAACCTGCGCAGCACTACCCAGCCCCATCTGATCGTCTGTGACCGCTGCGTGGGAGGTCCCTACGAAAATATTGTCACCCCGGAAAAGCAGATTCCGGATCAGCCTCTGTTCATTCCCTGGGAAACCTGCGCCACGGTGGGTGATCGATTTTCCTTCCATTATTCCGATGATTTTAAAACCGGCAGGGAACTGGTCCACATGCTGCTGGATGTGGTGAGTAAGGGCGGTAACCTGGCGCTGAATATTGCCCCCCAGCCCGACGGAGAACTTCCGGCCCCCGCTGTAGCTTCCATAAAAGACCTCGGAAGATGGCTTACCCTGTTCGGAGACGGAATCTATGAGTCATCCATCATCCCTCCCTATTTTCAGGAACGGATCAAATACACCAGGAAATCCGGAAATATTTATGCTTACTATCTGTATGATGAGATACCAAAGCTTCCTCACTCGCTTGCCTTTGCCATAGATGCAGATGTGCAGGAGGTCCATTCTATGCGGACGGGACAGTCCCTCTCCTTTGAATGTAAAAACGGCCAGATTCTGCTTCAGACTGAGGAGCTTTCATTGGATAGTGCTTTTTATGCGGAAGGATTTGTGTTGAACTAGAGCGTGATTCAAAATTACTTTCTGGCAGCTGTGCGTCACAGTTTGTGGGAGATTTTTCCCGGATGAAGGGCGACAAGCGTACTATGTAGCCTGAATCCGGGGTAAATATGCCGTAAAGTGGGGCGGCAGATGGCGGGAATGAATTTTCAAACACTCTCTGGGGTGGAGGTTTTATAGGGTTCTATTAAATGATTTATATTGGGGTTTAGCTGAGGAAGGACGCTTTGTGGATGATAGGTAGTGTACGGAAAGATGGGGGTGGAAAACTGATATGGACTCCGTCAGCTTGCCGCAGAACTGGTATTTTCTAACCTTTGCGGAGCGCTTTTTGGCGGCACGCGGGCATTCACCGAGAAATCCTGATGCATTTCTCGGTTCAGTGCCCGCTTAGTATCCG
>UQCR01000043.1 GCA_900539655.1 uncultured Robinsoniella sp. | reverse complement strand
TAAAGTGACCATTATTATATGATCCGAAGTGGGAACTTTTACTTGACATTTTATAATCCATTACAGAAATAATACGAAGGTTATTCAATCCGGTAAAAATACTCTCTTTTGATATTCGAAGACACCCTGTAATGATGGCAAATTCCAGACAGCTGTTCGTTTTTAATACAGACTCAAATAAGGAACGGATAAAATTAACCATTTTATCATAATAACCGTGAAAATAAGCATTTTCTAAAGGTACATCGTATTCATCAAGCAGTACAACTACTTTTTTTCCATAGTGGTGATATAAGATTTGGGATAAAAACTGTAAGGATGTAAGATAGTCCTGCCCCTCTCCCTGAGCATTTAGAATTCTTTGAATTCTGTCTTTCTCAAAATTATAAGCTTTTACTTCTCTTTCATGGCGGCGAAATTCTTCGGCAATCACCTGTTTCATTGCCGCAAAAGCAAAAGAAAAGGATTCCTGCTTGGCACTCTTTAAAGATAAGCGGATGACCGGATACTGCCCCATATGATCGCTGCAGATATCCTTTTCCTTTAAAATAGCCAGATTTTCAAATAGTTCTCTTTGATTTTCTCCGGAGTTTTCAAAAAAATATTGTAGCATACTGATTCCAAGCGTCTTTCCAAAACGTCTGGGTCTGGTGAACAAAGTCACCTTACTTCTAACATCCAATAATTTTTTTATCAACAATGTTTTATCAACATAATATCCGTTATTCTCAATAATCTCTTTAAAATCTTCCTGACCTACAGGCAAAAACCTATTCAAAAGTATTTCCTGTCACCTTAAAAACCTCCCTAAGATAATATCTCAGAGAGGTTTTATGAATATACATATTTCAATATTTTGTTATGGCTAATGATCGTTTCTTATCAATACATTCAGAACATCACCTTAAATGTCTTTATCTCATAAGGCTTCATATCAAATTCAATTTTATTACCGGCAACAGCTGCTTCCACTTCATTCACTTCCATCATATCACACTCCCATGCGGATACAATATCTTTTGCAAATGTCAGGGATGCCTGGGTTCTGCGGTTGAAGCATTCGTACAGACGCACAATCAGAGCGTCTCCCTCTTCTGCTTTTTTCACAACCTCTACCACTACGTTATCCTGATCGGAGGATACATGGGAGTAGATCTCCTTCAATGCTCCGCCTTCTGTTTCTTTAACCACTGCTGTAAGCGGGTTATTCAGCTGGTAAGCCTGTTTTACGGTACCTGCACTTCTCCAGTCCCCTTGGTGCGGATAGAAGGAATAGGTGAACTCATGGAATTCCTTGTCCGCTTCCGGATTTGGATAACGTGCCGATTTCAGCATTGACATTCCAATTACGCCATCGTGTACGCTGCAGCCATATTTACAGTCATTAAGCATACTGACTCCATAATTATCCTCGGAAACATCCAGCCATTTGTGTACGCAGACTTCAAATTTTGCATAATCCCAGGATGTATTATAATGCGTCTGGCGTTTAACATTGCCGTACTGAATATCGAAGGTGGCTTCGCTGGTATGCACGTCAACCGGGAATAATGTCTTCATGAAAATCTGGTGTTCTTTCCAGTCAATTTCATTTTTGATGTCAATCCTCGGAATATCCTGATAGATGCAGATAGACTGGGTAATTGTGGAATCCAGATATTTTCTTTCTACTTTGATGACAGCCCTTACCGGTCCGTTTTCTGCAATTTCTATTTTTTCAACCTGATCCACTTCCCAGGATTTTTCCACATAGTAGTTGTTTACATCCCAGGCATCGTAGTTATGAGGACGGTCTTCGTAAGTCATAATTACATTTGCCGGTTTTCCCTGCTGCAATACTTCACGCTTTGCTTTTTTATCATAAATGGATGCAAACTGACCTTTTTCATTTAGCGTAACAACAAAGAAATCATTTTCCATATGTTGGAAAGTAACCTGCATGGTACCATGATTCTGCGGCTCCTCTTCTTTCAGATAGAAAGTCTTATAGCCTTTTGCCGGAACACCATCTGCTTTAAATATTATTTCTCCGGTGTGTGCTTTCTGAGACGGAATCATCTGGTCTTTGTCGTACACGGCTGCATTTTCCATTCCGGCAGGACTGTGGAAGCTGACGATCTCATCCGCTGTCATGCTGTTTGGATTATAAACTACAATAGAGTGCTTTGGCGCCTGTACTTTATCTGCTATATTTTTTAATGCACCGCTTACCAGTTCTTTATTTATGGCAAATATACCTTCATATTCCTCTTTGGAATCATCGTATACTTCCTTGATAGAAGAACCCGGAAGGATATCATGGAACTGGTTTCTTAAGATTACCTCCCATGCTTCATGAAGCTGTTTGTCAGGGTAAGCACTTCCTGTCAGGTCCTGATCCATCATTCCATAAAGTTCCGCATTTTCATATGCAAACTCTGCTTTACGGTTGTATTTTTTGTTACGAGCCATGGAAGTATAGGTCCCTCTGTGGTATTCCAGATATAACTCTCCAACCCAGGATGGCAGATATTTATGGTCCTTTACATTCTTTTCCAGTACTTCAAAGTAATTTTTAGCTGTACTCATAACTGTTTTAGGACAACCAGGGATCCCTTTTTCCAATCTTCTCTGGTTCTCCAGCATATTTGCTGTTGGACCGCCGCCGCCGTCACCGTATCCAAAGGAATTTAAAATCTCCCCGTTCAGATATTTCTGGCTGTAACGCGCCCATCCGCCTTTGATCTGGGACGGATTAATGTCCCCGTTATAGGTTGTGAAATGCTCTGTCTCAAAACCGCCTTCCACTGCGCCTTTTTTATAATCCCTTGTTGATACAAAATGGGTCAGTACCCTGCTGCCATCAATTCCTTCCCATTCGAAGGTATCGTAAGGCATCTTGTTAAACTCATTCCAGCTGATCTTCGTTGTCATAAAATACGGAAGACCGCACTTTCTCATAATCTGAGGAAGCGCTGCCGAGTAACCGAACACATCCGGAAGCCATAGAATGGAATTATCTGCTCCAAACTCTTCCTGGAAGAACTTCTGCCCATACATAAACTGGCGGACTAACGCTTCTCCGGATGCAATATTACAATCCGCTTCCACAAACATGCCGCCTTCCGGTTCCCATCTGCCTTCTTTTACTCTTTCTTTGATTTGTTCATATACTTTGGGCGCATTCTTTTTTACATATTTATAGAGCTGTGGCTGGCTGGACATAAAAATATATTCCGGATACTGTTTCATCAGATCCAGTACCGTAGAAAAACTTCTGACCGCTTTATCCTCTGTCACAGCCAGTGACCAGAGCCATGCCACGTCAATATGGGTATGTCCTACGCAATAAACGACTGCATCACTATTGCCGCACTCTTTTTCATAGAATTCTTTTGTAATATACTCCTGTGCCTTTTCCAGAGAATCATAGTATTCTTTGGAATATTCTTTTCGTAAATCCAAAAGGTTCAAAGACTCATTCAGCCTGGTTATAATCGTTATGTACGCTTTATCGTCGGGATTTAAAAGCCTGGCAACATTTAACGGCACTGATATATCATAAAAATATTTTTCTGTCTTCCGGTCCAAAACCTTTATTTTTGAATCCAGCTTCAGGCTGAAATTCTGGTCCCCGGTAAATGCAGACAGCACAATGCGATAGCATTCCCCTGCCGCAGCATGTTCTGTCAGGACCGTTTCCCTGTGGTTTACATCCAGCCCCTGTTTCATTTCTCCGTTCACGTATACAGAGAACTGTGGATTTGTTGCATCCCACTCGCCCTCTTTTCCGGTGGTCAGTTCATAAACTACACACTTGCCGTCAAAGCTTTCGGGAATCGTTATGGTTGTCTCAAACCAGTAATATTCCCGGTGCCCGCCCCAAATCTGTTCCCTGGAAAAATCCAGCCATGATCCGGTATCCAAACCGGCTATGTCCGTAAATCTTTCCGTAGTCTGAATCATCTTGTAATTCTGGATATTAACTGATTCCGGATAGATTAATTCATGTAAATCTTCGACCAGTTTTCCTATCCTTTCCTTAATTAAAACCATGAGTTACCTCCTCCTTATGGCAGATATGAAGATATCTGCATCATGAAAAATATATTGCTCCCCCAAAGGAAAGCAGCCAGTCAGGCTCTGGCATTTTTGAACGCAGGCCGGAGCCTGCATAAAGCAGACTCCATATCTCTGCGCATAACCTGTCATCCTTTTGCTGCACCTGCCATAGTGAATCCCTTTGACATATATTTTTGTGACAGGATATAAAGCAAAATCGAGGGTAAAGCATATACTGCAGAATACGCTGCCAGCTGTCCGTACTGAACCATTCCATTATTTCCAAAAAACTGGTATAAAAGAATGGATGCAGGCTGCTTGGCTGGTGTGCTGAGTAAGATATAAGGGATAAAGAAATTTCCCCAGCTTCCGGAGAAGGTGTAAATAAATACCACACAAATTCCCGGGAACATCAGCGGTGCCACTACCTTTCGGATTGACTGCCAGGTAGTTGCTCCATCAACCCATGCAGCTTCTTCCAGCTCTACCGGTACACCGTCCATAAAGTTCTTCATCAGCCAGATTCCATAGGGAAGTGATGAAGCACTCAGGAATAGAATAACACCCCAGATGCTATCTAGCAAGCCTATAGATAAAAACATTTTGTATACGGGAACTATAACAGCCGTCATGGGAAGTGCGGTCATAAAAAGGATCACGTACATGAATCCTTTGCGGTAACTTAATCGGTATCTGGAAAGTGCATAAGCACCTAGCCCCGATACAATTACAACGATGGTTGCCTGGATAAAGGAGATGAAAAGCCCGATACCAAAACCTTTTAAATTCGTTTTATTGGAAAGCACTGATTTGTAATTCTCTAATGTCCACTGCGTAGGTGCCTTTATTGCCTCACTTGCATTTGTATCTAAGGAGGCGATAACAACCCAGAGAAGTGGAAGTATGAATACTAATGCAATACAGCTCAGGATTGCATAATGGATTCCCTTTGTTGTTTTTTCATGCATATTATTTCCCTCCTTAATCGTCTGATTTCAATATTCTTGCATAGATGATACTGCATACAATTCCAACAACCAGGATTAACATACCAATTGCTGTTCCTGCGCCCATCTGTCCGCTGGTAAATGCCTGTCTGTACATATAAATGGGAAGTGTACTGGTTGAGTTTCCGGGTCCTCCGCCTGTCATAATGTAGATCAGTCCGAATACGCCCAGTGTTGACAGAGTATTTAACATGGTATTGGTTGCAATGGTATCTTTGATACAGGGAACAATAATTCGAAGCAGTGTCTGTCTGCGGTTTGCTCCATCCACTTTTGCAGCCTCTTCGATATCGCCGGATACATTATCCAGCGCTGACTGAAAGTTCATCATAGAGAATGCAGTTCCATGCCATATGTTTGCAGCTACAACAGCAGCCATTGGATGCTGGTACAGCCAGGCTATTGGCTGAATCTGAATTGCCCCCATAATCATGTTGAGTGTGCCGGATTCCTGGAAGAATGAGGAACAGCATAATGCTACAACGATTTCAGGCATAACCCAGCCAGCAAGGATACAGGGACCTACGATACTTCGGAAGGTCTTTGCTTTATTTTTCATCAAATAGGCAATCGTAAATCCTAATACGGACTGCCCAATTAAACTTCCAACTAAGAAAATCAATGTATTTTTAATTGCGATTAAAGTATTTGGGTCTGTTAGCATTTTTATGTAATTTTCCAGTCCCACTATTTTGAAATTTGCTGCATTTGAACCACTAAGTGCTAAATTTGTAAAGGAATAATAAACAGTTAATACAATCGGTATAATAAAGAACGCGATTAACAATACAATCGCCGGCAGTAACAGTATGGATTTCTTTGCCTCATCCATTACCATTGCCTTTCTGTTTGGTCTAGCCATCAGCACAGCCCCCTTTTCTTTCTTCGTGGAGTCAGATCCCCCTCCGCTGGCAGCAGGGTATCATGACTTTCACTTTTCAATAAGACGGGCGGTTTCAATCTGTTATGATTAACCCCGCCCGTTGCCTTTCATACTATTTTTCAACAGTTTCGTCATCACCGACAGCACGTTTCACTTCTGTTCCATACTGTGCAATTGCATCTTCCGGACTTGTACCGGATACTACTGCTTCTACCATGGACTGGATACTTGTAGAAACTGTGGAGTACTGATCGTTCTGAGGTCTGAATTCTGCTGTAGCAAGGAAATCTGTAGAGATCTGTTTGAATGGCTTTGCTGCATATTCAGCATCTTTTGCTACATCAGTTCTGGTTGCAATATTGCCCTGTGCGATAACAGCTTTTGTATAAATAGACGGATCCATTAAATGTTTGATAAATTCAAAAGTAATATCCTTTGAATCGGAATTTTCAGGAATGGATAATGCCCAGCCGCCTGCTAAAGTTATGGTTCCCGGTTCCTGTCCTGTGCTGGTTGGCATTGGAGCAAATCCCATTACGTCTTTTGCTTCCGGCCAGGGTGATGCACCTGTATCTTCCCAGTTTCCTGTAATCCAGCTGCCGTCTAAGGAGATAGCCAGCTTGCCCTGTGGCAGATACTCTCTTGCTGAAGTATTGGAAGCCTGTCCATTTAATACTTTTGATAAGGAAGGTCCGTATCCGTTTGAATAGATATCATTTAAGAAGTTCAGGGAATCTGTCATGCCCTGGCTCTTAACGATCCATTTTCCATTGTCATCAATTAATCTTTCGCCTGTTCCGTAAAGGAGCATTTCATAAGTCTGCATGGATGTTGCTTCACCGGTAGCTACACCAGAGTTACACCAGAAAGGAACTACATCCGGCACTTTTTCTTTAATTGTCTTGCATGCATCTAAAATTTCCTGCCATGATTTTGGTGCCCACTCTTCCGGCAGTCCTGCCTGTTTGAAGATGTCCTTGTTATACCAAAGTCCGCGTGTATCTGTACAATATGGGATGCCGTATGGTTTACCGTCTTTTGAAACACCGGTTTTCATGGATTCATAGTATGTACCATCGTTCCATTCCGTATAATCTTTTACGTAATCGGATAAATCGGTCAGGTAACCTGCACTTACATCATTTGGAAGCTGGAAAGTATCTTCACAAACTAAATCCGGACAAGTGCTTGGATCCTGAAGCTGTAATGCAATCTTTGCAAAATAATCTCCTTCGCTTGCTACAATAGGAGAAATATTTAATTTAACGGAATCTTTTTTATCCCAGCTGTCATATCCATCCTGAATCCATTGCCAAAGAGCACTCTTCTCTCCTTGTCCGTCATCACGGAAGGTGAAAGTAATTGTCTGAGCGTCACCGCTGGCTGCTGTATCTTCCGCTGCTTTTGTTTCATCACCGGCAGCTGTCTCAGAACCTGCTGCTGTCTCTGCTTTCGTCTCTTTAGAAGTACCGGCTGTAGTTGAATCCGTTCCACCACCTGATCCACCACAGGCTGTCAATCCTAATACCATTGCAGATGCCATGCAAACGCTAACCAATTTTTTTCTTTTCATACTTCATCGCTCCTTTTTCTTTACTTTTTCATTTCCCGCTTTTCTTAAGCTGTCTATATCTTATCATCCTTATTTCATTTTGAATATTCCACATTTTTGAAAAAGGGGTACATTTTTAACCTTTCACTATGCATTTTTACTCATATTTTGTCAAAAAAATGTTGTGAAGGCATTTTACACTATACACTTTCACAACATTTATATCCATTATCATCTGTAAATTATCTTATTTATCAATAAGCGCCACACGTACTTTGTCCTGCATGGTATCACCCATAGTCTTTATACTTACATTCCGTTCATGCAAAATATCATAAATGCCGGCTGCCACAGCACCGGAGATATCAAACCAGGAGTCATATGCACCTTTTGTAACCCCATTTTTCATATAATCTGATACCAGATCCGGGCTCGGACCTATTTTTTTCTTTTTGTATTCCCCTTCCACCAGAACCGGAACGGTATCCATTTCCTTTGTAAGAAAATTTGCAACATCCGGTTTCCGTATATAATCCAGAAACTTTTTTCCTTCTTCAATATCACCGGATTTCGTAATTCCAATATTTTTTCCATGAAGTAAATAGGCTTCTTTTATTCCTGAGGGCATCCCTGCCACCCCTACCTCAAATCCCAGACGGGTAGTTCGAAGAATGGAAGCCATGCTTGTGTTCCCTGCCATCATTGCGATATGGCCTTTTGCAAATTCATGGGCAAGGTCGGACTGGCTCCAGTTCATGGTATCCGGTGATATCTGTTTTCTATTTTTTAACTGAAGCAGCAAATGAAATACCTGATTCCCGGCATTGCCATTTACTTCCCGTAGGGATCCCCCGCAGGAATACAGCATTTGCATGAAGAAAGCCGTCACTTCCTCCGGCTGCTTTGCCGCGAATCCAAAGCCATAGTTTCCCAGCCCTTTGATGCGGTCACACACACTCAGCAATTCGTCCCATGTACCGGGAACTTCCTGGTTCTCTTTTTCCATCAGGTCTTTATTATAGAAAATCACATACGGATCGCTTGTAAAGGGAACACCGTAATACTTACCGTCGCTGATGGCATTGGTCCAGAGATTCTGCCAATACCTTGATTTCACACTCCCTTTTATATAGGCAGTCAGATCCTCTAGTATGCCCATGTCAATTAAAGAAGGCATCATGGTATTTTCACAGATAATCAGATCCGTGTTGGTTCCCTCGTCCGTTCTCATACAGATTTCCTTCTGGTAATTCTCCTGGGAAATAAACTGGATTTCCACCTGCTTATTCCCCCGGATTGCGGAGTAATTCCGCGCCGTCTCTTCTAATGCCTGTTTATGTACGCTGCCTTCGTCAGGCGCCAGTATCCGGATAACCTGCTCTTCATCCGTTACCATTTGCATTGCTTTATTGTTTTTGGAAGAAAACCCAATATAAGTAATAATCAGCATTACGAGGACACAAGCCGCCGCGCCGCCCAATAGCCGTCTAAGCTTCATTGGCTGTTCATCTCCTTTTTATAATCGGAAGGTGTAACACCGCATATTTTCTTAAACACTTTCACAAAATACTTCTGATCATGAAAGCCTACCGCTTCTGACACTTCCCCAATTTTACATTTTCCAAGGCTTAGCAGCCTCTTTGCCATACTAATGCGGAAATTCTGTAAAAATGCAACAAAATTTATATTCATCTCACGGTAAAATATCTTGCTTAAATATTCCGGGGTCACCCCGCACATCACTGCCGTTTCGGTTAGGGTAATATCCCTGGCGTAATTCTCTCTGATAAAGGAAATCACATTTAATATCATTCCGTTTTCGGTTAGTCCCGATATATCATCTTCACTTAAAGTCAGCGTCTTCATTACTTTATCAAACTGATGTTCCAGCTGTTCCCGTGAATTACTTTTCGCCATATTTCCCACAATATACTGAATCCCATTTTCTTTTTCCAGATTCTCCTTGAGCTCATTCACTACCCTAAGAAGGCCTGCCGTAAACCGGACTGTGAACTCCCGGATACAATCGGGATGGCCCTTGCTTTCGATTACCTCTTTCTTAAACTGTTCCCCCAGTTCCCGTATGCGCTCTGTCTTTCCGCTGCGCAGCTCCCTGCATACGGCACGTTCCAGGGAATCGGGATATTCAATATTTTCATATTGAAATCCTTCTAAGAGTTCATCATCCAAAATCGTTCCGGAAGGGAAGGAAAATGCATGTCTCATCAATTCCTTTAAATGTAAAACCCTCTCATCCAGACCGGCAACACCATATACCGACGTATAGCTGCAAAAACATTCAGAAATTTTACCAATTCTCTCCAGAACACGCATTTGGAACATTCTCTTTAAACTGCGGTTCCGCTCGGTATCCAGTACCACAACAAGAAATCCTACATCCTGTGACAGAAATACTACATAATAGTTTTCCATACACATGGCATCCAGCACAGAATTAGTCTCTTCCATCATTTCCGTAGTACTTTCTCTTACCACACTGCTTCCTTTTACCAGGAAAAGTGAAATCTGGACTTTTTTATTTACCTGTATGGTTTCCTCTATTACCGGCAGTATTTTTTGTTTTTCATCCTCCGTTCCTGTCAGGTAACTCCATAGAAGCTGGCTGGGTGAAACCTTTTCAATCTTCGTTTTTTCAATTTTATTATCCACTTTCTTCAGTAGTTTCAAAAAATCTTCGATATCCAGCGGTTTTAAAATGTATTCTGTCACATTTAATTTTAGTGCTTTCCTGGCATATTCAAATTCCGAATAACCCGTTAAAAGCAATGACTGAAATTCTTCTCCTTCGTCATGCAGTGTCTGAAGCATCGTAAGTCCGTCCATTTCCGGCATCTTAATATCTGTGATCACCAGATCCGGCTTTAGCACTCTGATATTTTCCAATCCGTCCTTGCCATTTACCGCCGTATAAATTATTTCATGCTCTGTATACCTTTTGATAATCCCAATCAGCCCTTCTCTTGTATTGGGTTCATCTTCCACAACTATAATACGCATATTCTCATCCTCCCTACTCATATGGAATTGTTATGGTCACTGCAGTACCGTTCTCATTAGAATCAACATGAAAACGCCCTGATTCTCCGTAATAGAGTTTCACTCTGGTAATTACATTCCGAACCCCTATGCTGGATTCTATCCTTTCCTTGCTATAGTCAAATTGATTAAAGAATTCAGCAAGCTCCGGATCCATGCCTTTTCCATTGTCTTCTACCACAATTTCTATATTCGTATCATCAATCCTGTGAATCCTAAGATTGATTTCATCAAATCCCGTGTTCCCCGGGAATCCATGAACAATTGTATTTTCAATCAGCGGCTGTATCAAAAGCTTATGTATTTTACAATCCAGTACCTCTTCCTCCACATGAAGAATACACTGAAAAGAATAGTCAAACCGCTGCTGCTGCAAATAGACATATTTCTTTAAGTATTCCAGTTCACTGCTCAGCTTCACGATCTCATTGCTTTTATGAACACTGTAACGCAGAATCACTGCAAGGCTTGTAAGCATACGGCTGATGGTAAATTCCTCATGGGCAATTGCCATCCAGTTGATCGTATCCAGGGTATTATATAAGAAATGGGGATTAATTTGAGCCTCCAGGGATTTAATCTCCGCATTCTTTTCCCGGACAATTGCTTCCTTCTCCATGGCATTAGACTTTTTGATCTTTTGGATCATGTCATTAAAATGATCGGAAATCTGGACAAATTCATCATTTCCTTCCATTTCTATCCGTACATCGTAGTCCCCTTTATAAACCTTATTCATTCCATGAAGTATTTTTTTCACGGATTTATCCGTCATTTCTGAAAATGAAATGGCAATCAGCATACAGAGTATTCCGACTAAAAGACCAATTAAAATAATCAAAACGGATATATACCAGACATTGGATAATGTATAATTCAAGTCCTGGACATTTATAATATAAAACTCACCGTCCCGAATACTTTTATAATTAACCTCCAGCTTCTTTTTGGATTTATATTTCATCTTCTGTATGTATTCTTTTGCCGCCTGCCCGATATTATCCTCATCTTTTTCATTCTGAAAAATATTTGTTCCCACATAGGCTTTATCCGGATAGGAGATAATATCACCGTTTCTGTTTACTACAAAAGTCACATTTGACTCAGAATGATTTCCCTGTGCATACACCTCACCAAACGCTTTTTCATCCACGCAGATCATAATGCTTCCTATCGGTCCCTCGCCATAGCTGTTAAAATCCGTAAGCTGGTGCGCGATGTACAGATAATATTTTTCCCCATATTCCGAATCCATTTTATGATACGTTTTGGAATAAATTGTGTGTTTTTTCTCCATGGATTCCTGAAATAAAGGGCTGTAGCGCATTTTATCTCCTTCAAAACAAAAATTCTCATTTCCGGAAGACGTAACACTGTCATAAAACACCGTATCTCCATATACGCCCACAATCGCAATCCCTAAAACATCTGGATTTACATAAGAGATATTCTGCAGGCGGTTCACCAATTCATGCTTTGCCGCATAAAATTCTCCCGAATCCCAGGCATTAATCGGTTTGAGATAAGTCACGTAATCACTGTCCGTGTAAATATTCATGATTAACTTATCGTAAGTTTCCAGAAAGCTTTCCACACTGTTTGCTGACTGTTCCAGATTCGCAAGTATCAGTTCCCCTGTCTGCGCCTTAATGGTTGACGTACTGATTTTGAAAGAAATGAACTGTATACATAAAATTGGTATAATGGAAACAACCAAAAGAACAATCAGAATTTTCTTGGCAATCCCCTGTGATCCAAACCATTTTACTGCTCTGTGTAAGATTTTCACTGATCCTCCCCATTTCCTGTTATGAATGTTCGTGGTCTTATGAGGAATATTCTACCATAGACTTGTACTATTTGTACATATAAATGGTGAAACATTGAAATACTATAAAATGACATAAGTTCGGTGATACGTTCGGTAAGGACGTGACATGGATCTTGCTGGCATACCAGTAAAAAACAGACGAGGTGCATAAAAAAATGGGATTTATATATTTTCTTATTGCCGCAGGCGGCTCTTTTCTAATTTCCAATTTTGTAAAACGTAACAGGTGCAGCACCAAAATATTAGTCCGTTGGAATTTTATGATTACTTTTATCTATATCATCTGGAGAGTGACCGTAATACCAACGGCAAGTATTTGGGAACTGTGTCTGGGTGTACTGCTGCTTGCGGGGGAGCTTCTGGGCATTGCCCAGTTTCTGTTATCCCAGCTGCTTTTAAGCAGGAAATACCGGCTGAAGAAAAAGTCCCTTGAGGATTATAACGGTCATATTCCCACCGTTGATATCTTTATCTGCACTTATAATGAAGGGGAAGACCTGGTGGAAACCACCGTCCTGGCTGCCCTGAACCTGGACTACCCCAGGGATAAATTTAACATCTATATCTGTGACGACGGCCAGCGCAGGTATATGAAAAGGCTGGCTGCCCGCTGCGGTGTGAACTATATGACAAGGGGTTCTAACGAAGGTGCAAAAGCCGGGAACCTGAATAATGCCCTCAGGCACTCCACCGGGGAGCTGTTTGCCGTACTGGATGCCGATATGATCTGCTCCAAAAACTTTCTGAAGTACACTGTGGGTTATTTTTCCGACGAAGACACTGCCTTCGTGCAGACACCCCAGGTTTACTACAATAAAGACATGTATCAGCGCAATCTGGGCAGGGAAATCCCAAATGAACAGGATTTTTTTATGCGTGAAATTCAGGAAGCCAGAGCTGCCGTAGGTGCAGTCCTCCACGTTGGCACAAATGCTGTTTTTCGCAGAAAAAGCGTTATGGAAATCGGAATGTACCCCACCAATACCATTACCGAAGATATGGCTGTGGGCATGCTGTTACAGGCGGCTGGCTATCAATCCGTTTTTATTAATGAGGTGCTTGTTCTGGGACTGACAGCATCCACTTATACCGATCTGGTCATACAGCGGGACCGGTGGTGCAGAGGAAATATTCAGACCTCCAGAGAATACCATCCTTTACGAATGAAGGGACTGAGCACTTGGCAGAAGCTGGCTTATCTGGGCGGGGACATATATTGGTATACCGGATTTTCCAAAATGATCTTTACCTTTTGCCCCATTTGGTTCCTGCTTACAACCAAGCTGGCAATGCAGGCGGACCTTCCTGGCATCCTGACCTTTTTTCTGCCGTTTTTTATCGGACAGATGACTTCTTTTTACGCAATGATTTCCAATACCAGAAGTCTGAAATGGGCACATTATTATGAAATTGCTATGGCACCCCATATGTGCCTCTCCGTTTTGCGGGAATTCTTCAGCGCAAGCCTGAATTTTGCCGTTACTCCCAAAGAAATGCGGGATGACCGTTCTCATTTTCAGGCTCAGGTAATCCTGCCCCATATGGTGATCGCCGCCATCACCATGTTCTCCTGGCTTACCGGCGGGATCTTCCTGCATCTGGGATATATTGGACTTATCCCCTTTCTCGTCAATCTGGTCTGGAGTATCTATAACTTCATGGGCGTTATCATCTGTATCCGGGTTGCCTACCATATCGGGAATACACCGCGCAGCAATTACGCCACGGTAAAAAGCGGACATAAAATAACTGTGGAAACAGAAACTGAAAGCTATCCCGGTGAAGTAATGGGCTTTATAGAATCCGGGATGTATATCCATGTGCAGGCACCACTGTATTTCACCAAAGTCAGAATCCAGATGCAGTACCAGGAACTGAATGTGATCCTGGATGGCACATTGAAAATGTCCGGCAATCAGGGGCTTTTTAAATATGACTGGCTGAACCTGAATCAGAAGCGGGCTATCGTCGGCATATATGTAGAACATCTGCAGCCCAGTTTTAATGTAGAAAAGAAGATGCACTATCTGGAAGCATAATAAAAAGCACCCTCCCAGGTGCTTTTTATTATGCTATAAGTTCAGAACTCTCTGCTGATTTACAGCTTTTGGACAATTTTTTCAACTCGTGGACTGAAAATACTGCAACAATCAGTGCAGAAATAATATCAGCCATAGGCCCTGCTATTAATATGCCATCCAATCCGAAAAACAGCGGCATAATCAGAACAAATGGGATCAGCAGGATTAACTGCCGCAGCATGGACAAAACGGAGGCCTTCATTGGCTGTCCGGTGGATTGGAAGTAACTGGTGGAAACTACCTGGAAACCGGCGGTGAAAATTCCCAGCATATAAATTCTGGTACATTTAACCGCAAAATTAGTAAAGTTGGCATCCGAGGTTCCAAACAGCATCAGGATCTGATTGGGAAACAGCTGACATGCCAGCCATCCCACAACCGACACTGCCGTTGCCGCTCCTATGGCGCATATGTAGGTCTTGCGTATCCTCTTTGGTTTATTGGCCCCCTTGTTAAAGCCCAGGATCGGCTGAGAACCAATTCCTATACCGATACAGATAGATACCAGAATCATTGCAACTTTCGATACAATTCCCATAGCACTAAGCGCTGCATCTCCTCCTACGCTGGTCTGATCCCCATAATATATCAGGGAGTTGTTCAATACAACCTGAAGGATAGTCGCCGCAATCTGGGTAATTCCGCTGGAAATTCCCAAAACGAACATATTCCGGCAGATATAGCCGCTTAACTTAAAGTTGCTGATCCGAATACGCATATTGCTTCTTCTTACAAAATAGATAAACAGTACCACGGCTGATAATATCTGAGATGTGATCGTTGCAATGGCAGCCCCTGTAACGCCCCAATGGAATACAAAGATATAAATAGGATCCAATATGGTATTTAATACTGCACCAATAACAATACTGTACATGGACAGGGATGGATTTCCATCCGTTCTCGCCATATTGGAAAGTCCAATGCCAAGCATGTTAAAGGGTGCTCCTATTAAAATAATGGCCGTATATTCTCTTGCATAGGTCATGGTATTCTCTGTAGCTCCAAACACTTTCAGCAGCGGGTCCAAAAATATAAGCCCCAGTACTGCAACCAGTATGCCAATCCCTGCGAGCAGGATAAAGACATTGCCAAGGGCCTGCTCCGCTTTCTCTTCCTTTTTTTCTCCCAGCTTAATTGCTGCAAATGCACTTCCGCCCGCCCCGAGAAGGGTAGCTGCCGCCAGAATAATGGTAACAACCGGAAATGCAATCGTAGTTGCCGCATTTCCCAGATAGCCCACACCCTGACCAATAAAGATCTGATCCACGATGTTGTAAAGGGCATTTACCAGCATGGAAATAACTGCCGGCAGTGCAAATTTTCCTAATAATTTCCCAATGGGCATATAACCCAGGGGATTTTCTTTCCTTTGTAAAGTCTGTTCCATTTCTATACCTTTTTCCTATTACAGTCCCTCCTGTAATATTTCCTCTCCTCTTCTCATACGCCAGAACCTGTTTGATAACTTGAAAGTTTAATTAAGTTCCTTCTCGTGATCTTCTTTTTCAAATTCCCGCATTGCAAGAATAGTCCTTTCAAATAACAGATCCAGATCCCAGCCCAGCCGTTCTGCTCCTGTCCGGATAATATCCCGGGAACAGCCTGCAGCAAATTTCTTGTCTTTAAACTTCTTTTTCAAACTGGACACTTCCATATCCATAACACTTTTTGAGGGGCGCATACGGGCAGCAGCTCCGATCAGCCCGGTGAGTTCATCGGCTGCGAACAATACCTTCTCCATCTCATGTACCGGCTCAACATCCACCATAATTCCATAACCGTGACTGCATACCGCATGAACCAATTCATCCTCAGCCCCTATTTCCTTTAACAAGTCAGGCGCTTTGATGCAATGTTCTTTTGGATATTTTTCAAAATCAACGTCATGCAGTAAACCAGCCATGCCCCAGAATTCTGCCTCATCTCCATATCCCAGTTCCCGGGCATACCATTTCATCACTCCTTCTACCGTGAGGGCATGTATCATATGAAATGGTTCCTGATTATATTTTTTTAATAATTCCAGCGCTTCTTCCCTGGTGACTTTTGTGTTCATCTGTTTTCCTCCTTATACAATAAAAGCATATTTAGTAGTAATTATAAGCGTATTTTTTTAAAAGTCAATAAAATGTCCGGATTGTCCACCCCATTGTTCCGTTTTTTCTCTTTTCTTCCATACTTTTATGTGTTATATTAACAAAGAACAATATACATTTAGGTATTTACTATACATTTTATACAGAGAGGAAACTATGAAGACTAACTTATACTCTTCTATTAAAACTAAGATTTTTTTATACTATGGTTCCATTATATTAATATTAACTTTATTTACAAGTTTCCTATACTATTACATTTCTTACAATACATTTGTGAAGAATTATACGGCAACCTCCATGCAGAGTACGAAGATTATCTCCCACCAGATTGAACAGACTTTTGATAACGTAAACGTCCTCCAGAAAAAGATGCTGGAATCGGATGTGGTAAGGGAATATGTTTTTGAAAATGCTGCAGAACGTAAACTGGCATATGACCGGGCTTTTCAGAATACCATTTACACAATCTGCGGATATGACTTTGAGTTTTACCACATGAATATCCTGAACCTGGAGGACAACCATCTGATTACCTTCGGACAGCGTTATGATTACCAGCCATATGATCTCACCAAAAGGGTAATGCAGGACTTTATACAGCCTACCATAGACTTAAACGGGGCAAAAAATATCATTCCCACCGATGCCGGTAACATTTATCAGATTGACAAAGATGTCCACACCATTTCCATGCTCCGCAGCTTCGGACGCTACGCATTGACCATCCCCAAAGCTGTTATAGAAATACAGATTAATTACAACACGCTTGACAAAGTAATTTCTGATACTATTTATTCCTATAACCGCCATGCGGAAAAAGTACTTATTTTTGATAAAAATAAAAAGCTGGTTTATCCTTATGATCTGAATGAGGATCTGCTGAAGCATTATACCTCACTGGATGTCCTTCATAAAACAAGCTTTACAAATCCACTCACTAAAGAACTTGAGATCGTAACGTCGCATACCTCCGATTACACGGAATTCACCACGCTTTTAATTACACCGGATTCCTATATTGTTACAAACCGTCATTTTTACCGCAATATCGGTGTTCTGATTGCCGCTGTGTCCCTTTTATTGCTGACGACGATCTCTTACCGGGTAGCAAGGAGCATTACCAGACCAATCATACGGTTAAAAGACAGCATCTCCCACCTGGAACTGGACTCCATTTCCGAGGAATCCGCCTATGTTCCGGACAGCAACTTAAATGAATTAGAACTTCTGAGCGATGCATATAACCGGATGCAGGTCCGGCTGAAAGAATCCCTGGATGATATTGTCAAGTCCAAGACCCTGTCCGTCCACTCTCAGATTATGGCGCTTCAGGCTCAGATGGATTCCCATTTTCTCTACAATTCGCTGACCATTATCTCAATCATGGCAGAAGAACATGATGATATGCAGGTGGCAGAAATGTGTATTAAGCTCACTCAGATGCTTCGCTATATAACAGAAGATTATTCCAAAAACACAACCTTTGAACAGGAATTAAAGCATACGCGCAACTATACTGATCTGATGTCTGTCCGGTTTGGGGACAAGATTTCCATTGATTATATGATTGAACCCGGACTTAGCCTTCTTCCTATCCCACGCCTGATTATTCAGCCGCTGGTGGAAAACAGTGTTAAATATTCCAGAGAGGACGGTAAAGTCCTGCAGATTCGAATCCATTCCTGGTTAGAAGAGAATTACTGGTATACGGAAATCAAAGATAACGGCAAAGGCTTCTCAGATGAAGCAATCAGTCAGGTAAACCTGAAAATCGAGAGCCTGAACAAAGAAGAAAATTATCCGGAGCTTACTATAAGCGGCATGGGAATTGCCAACATCTATCTGCGGCTGAAGCTGTTCTACAGCAATCTGTTTGTATTTGAAATCAAAAATACGGACCTCGGGTCTATTATTAAAATTGGAGGGAATATCAATGAGTACGAATACGAAAGTAACCGTAATGGTAACGGAAGACGAACCGATTATCCTGAATAATATAGTAAAAAAGGTAGAAAATTCTTCTGACTCTGTTTCTGTAATCGGAAAGGCGCAAAGCGGGAATGAAACCCTGGCATTACTTGCAGTGTCACAGCCGGATATCCTGATAACGGATATCGAGATGCCGGGCATTAACGGGCTGGAATTAATCCGTCAGGTAAGGGAACACTATCCCGATATTCATATTGCAATTTTAAGCGGATACAGTAATTTTGAATATGCCAGAACCGCAATCAAATATGACGTGGAAGATTACATCCTAAAGCCGGTATCCCAGGACGACTTAAAAGAACTCCTGACCCGTCTGGCTAAGAAAGTGAAACAGGAAAAGCACTCAAAAGAACGAAATATTCTCTCTATGACTTTAAAGGGAGATGAAGGAAATGCTTCCTGGCCTTATTATTTTCATGAAGGACATTTTTTTCTGGCTTTGATCAGTGTGGGCAGCAAACCTTCCCAGTTTACTTCACCCCAGATCAACCGGGACTTCCAGACTCTTTGGGAAGATTTTGACATTCCCGGATTTTTAAAAAACTGGCAGAAGCTGGATCATGCCTGGCTGATTGATGAATCCTACAGCCTGCAGAAATTTGTAATTATACATACCAAAAATGATTCCATTGCACCTGAGCATTTTGCCCTTGCACTTTACCGTCATATGGCATCTGCTGCCGGAGATATACCATTCCATGTTGATGCCTGCCCGGATCTGATTCCTTGCGGCGAGATCTGGAACACAGCAAAACAAATCCGTCATTTCTATAGCAATTCCATTCCTGCTTTTACACAGGGGTACTGCTTTATCACTGAAACGCTGCCGGATTCTTCTTTGGCACAGAACCTGCAGAAAAGTTTAAGATCCTACCTGCATCAGATTACCAACCCGACCCAGCTGCTAAAATATGCAATAGACGGGATTCATGAGTATCACAGCGTCCATGCCCCTGCCGCTTACACAGATACGCTCCTGTATGAAATCTACCATGCACTGCCTGCGTTGTTCCAGGTAGAAGAAAACATCTGCCTGAACTACATGTCACAGATATTATGCCGGCTTTACGCTTACAAAGATCCTGAGGAGCTCTGTCAGGAGGTTTCATCTTCCTTGACGGAAATCATCTGTCACTATGCCCCGGAAATGAATGCGGATTCCCTCTATGAAAAGCTGAAGAAATATATCGAAGATAATTTTAACTGCAAAATATCATTAAATGACCTGTCGGAACGTTTTGGCTATACTTCTTCTTATATTAACCGTATCTACAAAAAAAACAGCGGCATCTCGCCGCTGCAGTATATGACCAACCTTCGTATGGAACATGCAAAGCAGCTCTTAAAAAAAGATATCGCTGCGGATATTAAATCCATCGCCGCTGCTGCCGGCTACGAAGACGCCCGTTATTTCAGCCGTGTATTCAAAAATGAAACCGGTAAGACGCCTTCTGCATTTGCCGGCAGGCAATTATAAGAGGTCTGTTCCGTATACTTCCATCTGAGTCAGCGCCGGAAAAGGCGATGGCTCTTTTGATTTTATTAACTGGCTTAATTCAACCCAGTTAATCTGTTTTTTCTCAAAAGATTTTATATGGGGCAATGCACTTTTTTTCATATCCAAATCCACCGTACTTCCATCGGAAAAAGTAAGCACTGCCTTTTTCCACCAGTTATCGTGTGGGAAATCCGCTCTGGTGTAAAGCACCACCTGATCAACTTCTACGGTACGTCCAAAATCAATTCTCATAACCGCATCGTCCTGTCTGTTGATTCCCCAGGATTCATAAGGCCATTCACCATGGCTGCTGTTTACCGTTACCCCATCGATTGCATTTCTGGCTGCAAAAACAGCCTCCCCTCTGGTTTCCACATTGGCTGACGCATGAGGATAACAATTGGTATCTCCATGCTGGTCATTAATATTGTAAGCCAGATTCCGGTATGCTTTAATTTCATAATCTTTTGCTGTTCTGGCTGTAATCAGATGCTTATTGCCATAAAATGCTTTTGGTGAATAGCTGATTCTTCTTTCCTGGAATGGAATCGTATATGATACAATTCCAGTTACATATACCAGAGACTTGCCAAGGGCATCATCTGCCTGCAGCCAAAGATAACCAGGTACTCCATCGGCTTCCAGAACAATTCTATCACCTTCCCGGTATTCCCTTGCACACACCAGGTTCACTTCCTCTTCCCCCCGGCTGACTGCTATCGTTTTATCATCCCTGTCCAATACTTTTATACTTAGCATATCGCTGCTCCTTTTTTATGCCAGAATTGCCTTTACACAGTCTGCTATTTTGTCACACTTGCAATTTGCGAAGAAATATTCCTGAAATTTATCGCCGCCTAAGGCACCTTTCACCAGTTCCTGATCCAGGTTCTGAAGAATTGTTACCATATCTGTATGGGTGATTTTTTTCACTTCATCCAGGATCTTTTTATTGCGCTGTTCCGGAACGGCACGTTCTCTCGGATATCCCTGTCCGCTTTCACCTTCAAATAATTTTTCAAAGATATACTGAAGATTTAATTCCGCTCCCCATCCAAAGCCCTTTGCAAATGGCAGGGCTATGGCATTGCCATCATTGATCTGTGCAAACATATAAGCATCGGATGCATCCACGATATGACCGCAGAGCACTCCTGGAAACGAATTGCACGCCAGCATCGCACCCTCTCCCGTACCGCAGCCTGTAATGACATAATCTGCTGCTCCTGAATTGAGCAGCACTGCCGCAAGAATACCATTTTGCACATAGGTCAGCTGGTGGGAATCCTGGTCGCTGTACATACCGTAATTATAAACTTCATGTCCCATAGGTTTGGTTACTTTTATTAAGGTGCTGCAGATCATTTCATTTTTTGCCGCCTGGCTATTTTCATTGATTAATGCTATTTTCATCTATGTTCTCCTTTTTTTGTCTCTATTTAGGCTGTTTCCCGATGTAGGCTAGGATACCGCCGTCAACATACAGTACGTGCCCGTTTACGAAATTTGATGCATCCGACGCTAAAAAGACCGCGGGTCCCATTAAGTCTTCCGGGGTTCCCCAACGCGCCTGAGGCGTCTTGGATATAATAAACTGGTCAAACGGATGCCTGCTGCCGTCTTCGGAGACTTCACGAAGAGGTGCTGTCTGGGGTGTGGCAATGTAACCTGGACCAATCCCGTTACACTGGATATTGTACTCCCCGTATTCAGACGCAATATTTTTGGTGAGCATTTTCAGACCGCCTTTCGCTGCTGCATAGGCGGAAACGGTTTCCCTGCCCAGTTCGCTCATCATGGAACAGATATTAATAATCTTTCCGTGTCCCTTTTTTATCATTGCCGGAATCACAGCTTTTGACATAATAAACGGAGCATTCAAATCAATATCGATAACCTGTTTGAATTCCTCTACACTCATATCACACATGGGAATTCGCTTGATAATACCGGCATTATTTACCAGAATATCCACTGTGCCCAGTTCTTTTTCAATATCGTCTACCATCTGCTGCACTTGCTTTTCATCGGTCACATCGCAGATATAACCGTGAGCATCTATTCCTTTTTCTTTATAATCTGCAAGCGCTTTCTCCATATGTTCCTGCCCTCTGCAGTTAAATGCTATTTTTGCCCCTGCCTGTGCAAAGGCTTCAGCCATGGCAAAACCGATTCCATAAGCTGCCCCTGTAACCAGCGCTACTTTACCTTCTAATGAAAATGTATTTAAAATATCCATTTTGATTCTCCTCTATTCTGATCACTTAATTTCCATAAATTCCTTGATTTCAAATAATTTCAAATGATTTCATTCTGCGTCTTTATAATGCAGATAACACAGTTATCCAGTTTTCTTTCTATTCCGATCCCGTATATACTTTACCGGATCTCTCTGTTGTCAACTGCATCCATATCGTCAAAGTCCTGGTTTTCCCCAACCATTCCCCAGATAAAGGTATAGGCTCTGGAACCACATCCGGAATGAATGGACCAGCTTGGTGAAATAACTGCCTCTTCACTGCGCATTACTATATGTCTGGTCTCTGTGGGTTCTCCCATGTAATGCATTACAAATGCATCCTTGGGCATGTCAAAATACAGGTAGACTTCCATTCGTCTGTCATGGGTATGGCAAGGCATCGTATTCCATACACTGCCTGGCTCCAGCTTTGTCATTCCCATTACAAGCTGGCAGCTTTCCACCTGCCCCGGAAGTATATATTTGCAGATGGTGCGGTGGTTCGCCTCTTCCAGGGACCCAAGCTCCACTTTATTTTCATCTTTCACAATCACAACGCCTTCTTGTGCTTCGCCTTCCGGCTTAATATGTACCGTAGGATATGCAGTATGTGCCGGGGCACTGTTGAAATAAAATTTGGAAGGATCTGCTGCATCATCGCTCTCAAAAGTGATCTCTCTGGCACCCATGCCGATATACATTCCCTCTTTCGCCAAAATATGGAAGACTTTACCGTCTACCGTGATTTTCCCCGGCGCTCCTATGTTAATAACACCCATTTCCCGGCGCTGTAGAAAATAATCTGCTCTCAATTCTTCTCCTGCTGTGAGCATTATCGCTTCTACCGGCACTGCCGCGCCTGTAATAATACGGTCAATATGGCTGTACACCATTTTCATCTTCCCGGGAACAAATAAATCCTGAATTAAAAATTCTTCTCTTAAACGGTCTGTTGTATAATGTTTTACATCTCTTGGGGATGCTGCTGTTCTAAGTTCCATGTCAACTTTCCTTTCTTTTTACCTTACCGGAATTGTAAATTTCTCTGATGTACCAATAATAACATATCATTATTACTCTTTCTTGTTGTTCTTTGATCTAAATATTGCAAATTTTGAACTTTTGCTGTATAGTTAGGAATAAGGTTTAGAGTAAAATCTTCCAAACACGCTTAAAGGCGTCTTTTAGCGATTATTTAAGAAAGGTATTATTTATAAACGGTATTATTTATGAAAGAATACAGTTCCTGCAAAGCAGCCATTGAATCCTGTCTGGAGAAGCAGTATTTCTCCATTGCCCATCTGTATAATGAAGAAAAACCAATGAGAATGCATATTCACAACTGTTACGAGATCTATTTTTCCGTCTCGGGAGGCAAACAGTTTCTAATTGATAACCGGTTTTATTCTATTCAGCCCGGAGATATTTTTTTTATAAACCAGTATGAAAGCCACCATCTGACCCAGATTGATTCTGAGGTTCACGAGCGGGTAGTTCTATCAATTTACCCGGATTTTTTAAAAAAGCTATCTTCTGAACAGACCGATTTAAATCATTGTTTTTCCTGCCGTAATCCAGGTACGGACCATAAACTCAGCCTGAACGAAGAAGAACAGAAACGATTTTTATATTTTATCCATAAAATCTGCCAGATCGACGGCTTTGGCTCCGATCTCACTGAACGCTGTGCTTTTATTGAACTTATGGTATTTTTAAATAAGGTATTTTACAAGAACCAGAGGAAAGAATTGTCAGAGGAGACACCTACTTATCATCAGCAGGTAGACCAGATTTTAACCTACATTAACCAGAATATAAAAAACCCCCTGACAATTGACGAATTGTCAGAGCAGTTTTATTTAAGTCCCTCCTATATCTGCCGCATTTTTAAATCGGCAACAGGAACCACCATTAATAAATATATTACTGCAAAACGGATCACCATTGCCAAGGCTCTTCTGACCGACGGCAATACCGTCAGTGAAGCCTGTGAGCAATGTGGTTTTAATGATTACAGTAATTTTTTGAAATCATTTACAAAAGCAGTGGGCATATCTCCTAAAAAATATGCCCAGTTTTCAACATAATTATAATTTTGCCAGTTTTTCCCCTAATTTGCGGCAGTCTTCCAGTACCTGGTCATCCGGCTCCTCGCAGCACATCAGCCCTTTGCCCTCTACCAGTTTGCCGCCTTTTTCCGTTACACGTTCTTCCCAGTCACGCATCCACTGTCCGTCTCCCCAACCGTAAGAACCAAAGAGCGCAACCTGTTTATCGGTTAAACTGCTCTCCAGTTCTTCCATAAACGGCTCCATACTTCCTTCTTCCAGAACTTCATCTCCCATCGCCGGGCAGCCCAAGGCAAATATACTGTCATCCTTCAGTTCATCTGCCTTGATTGTATCCACATCCAGAAGAGCCGCTTTCGCTTCCCCTTTTTCAACACCTTCTGCAATCGCCTGAGCCATTGCCTGTGTATTACCTGTTCCACTCCAATATACAACTTTAATTGTCTTCATGAATATTCTCCTTTTTATGCTTTATTCCCGTCGCTTTAGCATACCACCTGGCGTATACTTTTATGCTTCATAAATTCACTAGCCGCATGATCCCGCACTTCGTCATAGGTGCGAAATACCTGCGCGGCCTGTATAGGGTTATGGTAAACTTTCCAATAACCGGACAGCAGGCTGTTCTTGCCGCCATTTTGTATAAATGCCTTCACATCTTCAATGGGGTATTGCAGGAAGATACCAAGCTCATGTGGAAATTCCCCGGCCTTACGCATAAACAATTCATATCTGCTGCGCAGCCTTTTTAAAATCTCAGCCATACCCATTTCTGCATATCCGCAACTTTGTACAAAATCCCAGGCTTTGTGATCCTTTAAAATCTCATAGAGCCTGTCTTCACGGTATAGAAAAATTACCTCATTTTTACTTCCTGAATATAATATTTTACAGGAAATGTCAGTATCCTTTAATATATTAAATAGATGAAGCCACATCCCTTTGGGAAGGGTAATCAGATTGGATGCCTTGACTCCCTTTAAAACCGGTGCGCATTGAAATACTACCTGAAAACACAGCTGCTCCCATGCACTGCTGCTGGATAAATAATCAAGAATTAATTCTGCTGGCATGTAAACCCTCCTAATATTTCCTTCAGTGCACTTGCACTGCTGGAGTGAGAACGCTCCACAGCGATATTGTTCCTGCTGGCTTCCTGCATGGCACAGTGTACCATCTTATGAGAAACAGTCGATGTAAAGAGGATAATCAGATCCGGTTTTCCAATCTTGCTTTTTAAATCAGCTGCCATCTTAGCAAAAACCTTTGCTTTAAAGTTATGTGCTTTACAAATTTCTTTATACTGACAGACCATTCTTTCATTTCCACCAATTATTACAACACTCATTGTGAACCTCCTCATATTTGTATTTTACAGGTTAGTCGTTGCTAACTAAAGGTATCATAATCTATTTTTCATAAATTTACAATACCCCTTATTGAGAAAAATCCGCATCAGAGCTTTACTGATAGGATTTCTCATTTCTCATTTTTTATGTATGGATACTTTTTCAGAGATTAAACGTGTTTGAAAATAATTGAATTTTTGAAATCCAGATATGAGTGTGTTTTATGTTTTAAGTGTATGCTTTAAGTGTATGTTTTGAAATTTTCAGTTTTGAATCTGGACCGGATTTGGCTCTCTCCCTGTGCCAGTCGAAGGTCTGCTTCCTTCTTCTCCACATCCAGTATATCGATGAATGCCTGATATTCATCATAGATCCCTGTTCCATGGGGCACCATAAAAGCTCCGGCATCACTGCCAAGTGCCAGAATAGCTCCTTTTTCGAAAGCTTTTTTCACATTTGCCGCTGCCAGATCATAGATATTCTTTACTGTGGCATCCTCATACCTCCCGGAACCAAGGAGATTTTTTATCGTTACTAAAGTAGGGACCCACACAGTATTATTTGCAATAAGGGCATCCATACATTCCCCGTCAATAAAATTTCCATGCTCCACACTGTCTGCCCCACTCTCTACAGAGTCCAGAAATGCCTGCTTCCCATTGACGTGCACCATCACTGCAAAGCCCTCTTCATGGGCAATATGAATCATTTCCTGGATTTCATCCCTCTTGAGGCAGGTGCCGGTGATCACGCCCAGTTCCTTGAAATCCACGATTCCAGAAACCATAATTTTTATAAAATCCCCACCAGATTCCTTTACCTTGTTTACCAGCTTCCGGTATTCCTTCATGGTATCAAATCCCCTGCCCACAATGCTGCCATAATGTCCATTTTTATGAATGGCAAAAACAGGGGTGCGGTAATCCACTCCGTATTCACAGGCAATGTCTTTAGCATACCTGGATACACCCAGAGCATCTCCTCCATCCCGTATAAACGTCACATCCTGCTTCACATATTCCTGAAAATAGTTGTGAACCAGCGCTTTACATACGCCCTGGCTATGGCTGTTCACTGCTTCCTTATAATTATACCCATTCATCAGCATGTGGGCATGGCATTCACCAAACATAATTCAGACCTTCCTTTTTTACGGCAAAAAAACCGTATTTTTCAATCTACGGTTTTCCAGCTCTATGATCCCGCGGGCAACGAGTCAAACAACGTGCTTACGGTTTTAAGATTGCTCAAGTCTACGCTTCCACATTGTACCTGACCAGATCTTTTATAACCTCCCCAGCCAGGATTAATCCCGCCACAGACGGTACAAACGCAATACTGCCGGGTATTGCCCTGCGGTTGCCTTCTGCAATGGTTTGCACCGGTTTACAGGCTTCTTCCCTGGAGTATACTACTTTTAGAGATTTCACGCCTCTTGCCTTTAATTCCTTACGCATTACCTTTGCAAGAGGGCATACACTGGTTTTATAAATATCGGACACTTCAAATCGTGCAGGATCCAGCTTGTTGCCTGCCCCCATGCAGCTTATAATCGGTGTGCCTGCTGCCTGTGCCTGCATAACCAGCTGAATTTTCCCCGCTACCGTATCAATCGCATCTATGATATAGTCATATTGAGTGAAATCAAAGCTGTCTGCATTTTCCGGCAGATAAAAGCAGCGGTGTACATTTACATGGATATCGGGATTAATATCTGCAATGCGCTCTTTCATTACATCTGTTTTATTCCTGCCAATGGTACTGTGTAATGCGATAATCTGACGGTTCAGATTGGATTCACACACCTGGTCATTGTCGATAATGTCCAGGGTGCCAACGCCGCTTCTGGCAAGTGCCTCTATTGCAAATCCCCCTACTCCGCCCACTCCAAAGACTGCCACCCTGCTGTTTAACAGACTTTTAACGCCTTCTTTTCCCAGCAGCAGTTCTGTTCTGACTAATTGTTCTGACATCTGCTCTCTCCTATAGTCCTAATACTTTTTCAGCAATTCTGGTTGCATCTTCGATACAGCCATCACAGGAACGCAGAACCGTTTTCGTTTCCAGCCCTTTTAAATCTTTACACACTACCGAACCGTTTTTCATTTCAAATTCTTTTACGATTTCTTTGGAAAAGCGGTACGTACTTCCTTTGGTAGTTGGATTGGACATATCTCCGCCGCTGTTTTTCATACCAGCCAGCATGACTGCCCCGGATACGGCTCCACAGGGACATTCCCTGCCGCCCATTCCGGCTCCGAAGCCTTCCCCTGCCATAAATAATAATTTTTCATCCGTATCTACCGCATCAGCAAAGGCACAGACCACTGCCTGGCAGCAGTTCATCCCTTTTTTATGGTTTTCCAAAGCTCTTTCTACTCTGCTTGACATCTTCGCTCCTCCTGCGTTACATACTTTTTCTTTCCGCTATTTCCGCCATCTTCGCTTCATTCAGTCTGGTATCCCCGTGTACACGGCTGTAGGACAGGTAACCATTCATTCTGTCAATTTTCGTCAGATTGGTACTGCCGCAGATCGGGCAGATATCCATTTCCAGCTCCTGATGTCCACAGTCATCACAATATGCCAGAGACAGGTTGACACCTTCGTAGTATCCCAGATCCATCGCTCTGCGGATCAGGCTCTTAATTGCTTCTTTATTATAGTCTATGGGATAACGGACATACTGTATTTTACCGCCATTGCAGAGTTCCCAGAACCTTCCTTCCAGATCCTGCTTTTCAATCGGTGTCAGGTCTTCCGTTACATGGCAGTGAAAGCTGTTGCTTACGTAAGGACGGTCAGATACGTTTTCCACAATCCCAAACTGTTTGCGGAACTGCTCTACCTGAAGTCCGCAGAGGCTCTCGGCAGGAGTCCCGTAGATTGCATATAGATAACCGTCTTTTTCTTTGTATTCCGTTACTTTTTTATTGATATACTCCAATACTTCCAGGGCAAAGGCACCGTCTTCCGCGATGGATTTTCCATTATAAAGCTCCTGAAGTTCATTCAGTGCCGTAATTCCAAAGGAGGACGTCATAGGTTTTAATATTTTCTTGATCTTATCTGTTGGTTTCAGACTGCCGCCGTAGAATCCACCTTCACAGTATCCCAGCGGATTGGTAGAGGCTTTCATTTCTCCAAGATATTCATAGGTCCGGATGTGAAGGCTGCGGATCATTTCCAGATAATAATCCAGCACCTCATAGAAATCCCTGCTCTCCGCCCTAGATTTAGCAAGAATCATGGGTAAATGAAGGCTGACCGCACCTACGTTAAAACGTCCTGTAAATACAGGTTTATCCTGTTCCGAAGCGGGATACATGCCTCCCTTTTCATACCAGGGGCTTAAAAATGCCCGGCAACCCATTGGACTTATAACTCTGCCATACTGTTTGTACATACTGGAAATATAGCCTTTTCCCGTCATGGAAAGCCAGTCTGGATACATGGTTTTTGCGGAGCAGTCTATTCCGGATTCAAATACTTCTTCACATTCCTTTCCAGGTCCGTGAAGATTCTCATCATAGAGGAATACGATTTTCGGGAACAATACCGGCTTTTTATTTCCCGGTTTTCCCTGACCTTCTTTGTGCACATTGAGAAGGGAAACATTGCACATTTTTTCAAAACGTTCCCTGCCAAGTCCCATAGTTACGGTAACAAACGGATAATCTCCCCTGGAAGACCCAACGGTGTTCAGCTTATATTCTATTCCCTGCCAGCCCTGGTCAAAATCACGTTTCACTTTATCTGTTGCATAGGCTTCTGCTTTTTCCTCATATCCCTTCCAGGATGGATCACCATAGCTTAAGAATTCTTTTTTGTATTTTTCATAACTTTTGTTTGCATATGGACCCAATACTTTATCCACTTCCGGTACGGTGAAGCCACCATACTGCTGAGCTGCGGTACTTAATATAATATCACCCATAACATCAAAAGCTGTGTCTAGAGTCTTTGGCTCGTTATACCAGACATTTCCCATTTCAAAACCGCCTTTTAAAACGGTTGCCACATCAAACAGGCAGCAGTTCATGGTATCCAGACGTGCGGACTGGTCATGAATATAAATATATCCGTCTTTACAAGCCTGAAGTTCACTTCTGGTCATAAAGAATTTACGATATAAATTTTTATTTAATTCATTGAAAATAAGGCTTCTCTTCGTTGCCACCAGGGCGCTGTCCGTATTGGCATTGCTCTTATCCCCGATATAACGGATCGACTGGCTCTTGGTGTAGACATCATCCATCATATGAATGAAGTCTAGTTTGTAATTGCGGTAGTCGCGGTAGCTCTTGGCTACGCTTGGATTTACCTGTTCCAAAGCACCTTCCACGATATTGTGCATTTCCTGAATGGTAATTCCATTACGGTTCATTTTATTGGCACGTTCTTTTGCAAATTTACAGATAAACTGAATCTCTTCCTCATCAAATTGATACAAAATACGTTCTGCTGATTTATTAACCGCTGCTATAATTTTATTTACATTAAATTCTTCCTGTGTACCATCTTTTTTTATTACAAACATAATGATTCCCCTTTACTATATATGGTATTCTTATATTGTTTTCATCATTCGCATCACAAGATGTTGATCTTAAACAGTATATACTAAAACACCATGATAGTAAAGGGGAAAAATATAGTTACCCTTGTTTTTTTATAAAGACACCTTTATTTCTTTTCCATTATAAAGTACCTTATTATGCTCTCCGCCATATATAATATCGAATTCCCGCTGATCTTTCATACCCGGATAGGTACCTTCCCGATCGGAAATATGCAGAGTTTTATCCGTATCACAATAAGTAAATTTAATTCTGGAATATGCCCCTTTTTCATACCCGTAGTCATCCCCGGCATCCTCATATAACCCAAAACATCCGTCTGCACCCGGGTATACTTTTATAACCATTGGCTTTTGCAATTCCTGCTGGGCATATTGCAGTTCTTCCTGTGCAAGGGGTAAGATACTGCCTGCTTTTACATAGACCGGAATCTTGTCCATGGTAATGTCTGTATCGATTTCCTGCCCGCCTTCTAGCTTTTCCTCTGTCCACAGATCGTACCAGCTGCAGCCGGTGGGCAGATAGACCGTCTGTTTCTGGTCTTCCTTTCGTAAAGCACCGTCTGTACCATAGAACACCGGCTTCATAACCGGGCAGACCAGCAGACTGGGTCCAAACATATATTCATCTGCTCTATTTTTTACCTTTGCATCTTTTGCAAAATCAAACATGAGGCTTCTCATTATAGTGCTGTTATCCAGATATACACTTCCGGCAAGGGAATAGATATATGGCATCAGATGGTAACGCAGCCGTATAAACTTTTCAATTGCATCGTAAAATTCACTGCCTTTATCACCAAAATTCCAGATTTCCCTGGGGGTATCCGTACCGTGGGACCGTTGCATGGGAAGGAAGGTGCCGAACTGGAACCATCTGGTATAGAGCTCACAGTATCCTTTATCCGCTACCCCTTCATTATATTCACCCTTCCAGAACCACAGTGGATTGGGATTATCGCTGTTATTGCATCCCCGATTCCACCACGCCGTACCTACTACAAAGAAGCCTCCTATATCCAAGGTCCAGTAGGGCATCCCGCTCATTGCCATGTTCAGGCCTTCAGCCACCTGCTGGCGCAGCACTTCCCAGGTTGCGGAGATATCTCCGGACCAAAGCACAACGCCATATTTTTGCTGGGAAGCATAACCGGATCGGGTCAGGTTCAGTACACGTTTGTCCGGCTTTTCAGCTCTCTGGTTCTCAAATATTCCTTTTGCATGCATCAGGGCAAACGCATTGGTCTTCGTAGCATCCAGATATTTCTTATGTTCTTTTCCCACCAGATCATAACGTTCCCATGGTTCACGCTTTACTTCGCCGCTCCAGTCCGGACCGCTGAAAGGTTCCGTAGAATCACACCACCAGGAATCAAAACCGCAGGCAAACAATTCTTCACTCGCCTGTTTCCAATAGAGTTTTCTGGCATTTTCATCAAAAGCATCATAGGTGGAGTAGTCCCCAAGAATATATCCTGCGTCTACGAATTCCTGATGATTCACCCCGCCCTCTGCCATGTTGGGCCAGACAGAAACCATGGTGTGGATATTCATTTCATGCAGCTTGCGGTTGACTTCCTTCATATTAGAATAACGGGAAGGATCCAGTTTCTTTTCGCCCCAGAGCCCGGGAATCCAGGTATTCCAGTCCTGCACAATACAATCCACCGGAATATTCCTACTGCGGTATTCCTCAGCAACTTCCAGTATTTCCTGGTCTGTATGATAAGCTTCCTTTGACTGTACATATCCAAATGCCCATTTCGGCAGCATTGCCGCCTTTCCCGTCAGACAACGGTACCCATCGATCACGCCGTCCATTGTTCTTCCAGCGATAAAGTAATAATCCAGCTGGTCCACCGTATCCATAAAGAGATAAGAACCGTTAATGTCATCCTGAAATGTCATAATGGAGCAACAGTCAGCCAAGATTCCATAACCCTTGCTGGATACAAACATAGGCATAGGGATACGCATATTGTGCTGGTAGAGATACTGGTTCTGTTTCCTATGGTTATAAATCCCCTCTTCTCCCTGTCCCAGACCATAGATCGCTTCATCTTCATCCCAATGGAAGCCCAGCTTAGCCCGGTATGCCACCCGGTCCTTAACCTGCTTTAGATTCTCAATAAAGCTTCTCTCACCATCTACCGTCTTCACTCTTTTTACAACCGGCTTCTCTCCCTGGGTCGTATACCGGATAACATCTGTTTGGGTAAGCTGCTTTAATGTCTCTGCCACATAAACCTGACCTGACCGGGCATCCTCCCAGATACAGGTTCCATTTTCTTTCTGCCATTTGGCTTTTAACTTTTCCGTATGTACAATAATCTCTGTTTCCGTCTCCGCAAATTCCGTCTTAACCCCACTCTGGTATACCACAGGCTCGATGAGCAGCGACTGATTCTCAACATTTTCCTTCTTAGTATACACAATCCGGATAATATCTTCCCGGACTCCATAAAATCCATAGCTTCCCTGATCCGTCTTAATCATAATGCCATCTGTATTTTTTATAACTTCTGTAACCTTCATAAAACCTCCTGCAATACTGAGTATTTTTCGTTATAACTATAGTATATAGAAGAAACACCAATTTGTATAGTAGATAAACAATATATGCCATGGATTTTTTACGCTTAAATTTGGACGGATTTGACTATCGGCAATATCTGCCAACAAAAAAGAAACACCTGACACGTATTATGCTGCTGCATTTACATGTAAAGTGCTTCTCTCTGTATCCTTTTTTACCGGGTGACATTTTTAACCCACTTATAAGTACGATACCTCCACGTTGTTGCCGGGAGCTTGATAACCTCATCGCTGAGCAATATGATATATACTACAATTACCGGTGCTTTGAATACAAATGCGGCAATTGCTCCCAGGAAAATCGCAAAGCCCCAAAGAGATACCAAATCCAGAATCAACCCAAACCTGGTGTCCCCACCTGCACGGAAAACCCCTACAACCATAGTCGTATTATATGCCTGGGCTATCACAAAATAAGACATGACAAACATCATTGCCCGTAAATATCCCTGTGCCTGTTCACTCAGTGTGAGATTGGCCCTTACAATGGGCGATATGGTTAGAATAACACCGGCGCCAACCACTCCCAATGCCAATGACAGCTTCACAAAACGTTTGCCATAAAGCTTTGCAAGATCTTCCCTGCCTTCTCCAATTACCTTGCCAATCATAATTGCCGTAGCGTTGGAAAGCCCAAAGGTTACTACCATCGCAAGCTGTTTTACCACCTGTGCCACAGAATTCGCCGCTACAGCAGGGCTGCCCAGATGACCGATTACCGCGGTTAACATAGAGACTCCCAATCCCCAGAACATCTCATTTAAGATAACCGGCACTGCATATACCAGGAAATCTTTCATCAAAAGCTTATCTTTCACAAAGAAATCCTTAATGCGGAAACGAACGGTGTGGTTCATCTTTTTAGAGTAGAAAATAACGATCACAAACTCGGTTATTCTGGCAATCAATGTGGCAAGTGCCGCTCCCTTAATTCCCATTGCTGGAAATCCCAGCAGGCCAAATATGAAAACGGCATTCAGCGCAACATTGACCATCAGAGAAATCATATACACAATCGTGGAAATGATTACCCGTTCGATACTTCTCATAATGTTCAGATATACCAGTGTGGTAGCCGCAAACAGATAAGAGAATACGGTGATTCTTAAATATTCCACACCTCCCTGGATTACGTCCTGTTCAGAGGTAAAAATGTGCATGATCTGATAAGGAAATAACAATACCACTATCATAAATCCCGCTGCTACACAAAGTGCAATCCGCATGGAAATACCGAGAATCTTTTCAATGGACCGGATATCCTTCTTACCCCAGTACTGAGCGGTTAAAACTGCAGCTCCGGATGTCAGACCAAAGAATACCAAAGTCATAATAAAGTACACCTGCCCCGCCAGTGAAGATGCTGACAGCGCTGTCTCTCCCACTTTCCCCAGCATAATTACATCGGCAGAGGTTACTCCGACATTAATCAGATTCTGCAGCGCCATGGGTAATACCAGTGTGGCAACTAATTCGTAGAACTGTTTTTTTTCTTCTTTACTGTTAATTTGATACATAGCCCCTCCCTCGGATTAGTATATTATTGAGTAACTACTCTAAAGCATGGTTGAATGTATTTAAAACACACTCTAGGCTATTATATCAATGTTCTGACAAATTACAAGCTTTTTTTAAAGCGTACCGCCGCTTAATACCTCTTTTAACATACCGTTCACAGTGCCCGGATCTGCCTTTCCTTTCATGGCTTTCATCGTCTGTCCAACCAGAAATCCAATGGCTTTTTCTTTTCCGTTTTTATAATCCGCCACTGACTGGGGATTAGCGGCTATTATCTCTGTTATCACACCCTTTAATGCCTCTTCATCATTAACCGTCTTAAGTCCATGTTCTTCCACATAAAGTATCGGATCAGCGTCTTCTTCAAATATATGCTCAAATACTTCTTTCGCAACACTGCTGTTAATGATTCCGGCATCTGTAAGTTCTACCAGCTTAGCCAGGTTTTCAGGTGAAAAAGTGATATCTTCCGGTTCCCGGTTCTTTTCTTTCAGAAGCCTGAGCGTCTCAACCATGAGCCAGTTTGATACTTTCTTTGGTTTCTTGCAGATTGCGGCTGCCGCTTCAAAAATATCAGCCATTTTTTTTGATGATGTTAAGATTCCGGCATCATAATCCGGTATATCGAACTCTTTTTTATAGCGAATCAGCTTTTCTGCACGCAGTTCGGGCTGTGCTTCTTTTATTTTTTGTATCCACTCATCGCTGATTACAATCGGTGGCAGATCCGGGTCAGGGAAATAGCGGTAGTCTTTTGCATCTTCTTTGGAACGCATAGGATAAGAAGTTTCTTTATTGTCATCCCATCTTCTGGTTTCCTGAACAACGCTTTTTCCTTCTTCCAGCAATTCGATCTGTCTGGCACGTTCTCCTTCAATTGCCCTTGCTATAGCTTTAAAGGAATTCAGGTTTTTCATTTCTGTTCGAGTACCCAGTTTTTCTGTTCCGCTCTCTCTAACCGACAGATTGACATCCGCCCTCATGGATCCTTCCTGCAGCTTACAGTCGGATGCGCCAAGATATTGTATAATCAGCCGCAGTTTTTCCAGATAAGCCGTTACTTCCTCGGCTGTTCTCATATCCGGCTCGGAAACAATTTCTATCAGCGGCACCCCGCTTCTGTTATAATCCACAAGGGAACAATCTTCCCATTCATCATGAATCAGTTTTCCCGCATCTTCTTCCATATGGATTTCATGGATGCCTATGGTTTTCTTTCCGCTTTTGGTTTCAATCTCAATTCCACCATTATAGCAGATTGGCAGATACAGTTGGGAAATTTGATAATTCTGTGGATTATCGGGATAAAAATAATTTTTACGGTCAAATTTACAATACTGATTGATCTTACAATTTGCAGCAAGCCCTACTGCCATAGCATACTCCACTACCTGTTTGTTAAGAACCGGCAGACTGCCGGGCATTCCCGCACAGACAGGGCAGGTATGGGTATTGGGTGCACCCCCGAACGCAGTCCGGCAGGAGCAGAAAATTTTCGTTTCCGTAGCCAATTCCACATGGACTTCCAGTCCGATTACTGTTTCATATTGTTTACTCATGGGCACATTTTCCTCCTGTCCGAACTATTTGAGGCGCTTCATAACTTCTGCTCATCTCAAAACTGTAAGCAGCCCGGATGATACTTTTCTCTTCAAAACAATCTCCTATAAACTGAACTCCGATGGGCAGTCCCTGAGCATCCTTGCCGCAGGGTACCGAGATACCCGGAAGTCCCGCCAGGTTTACTGAAACTGTATAAATATCACTGAGATACATTTTCAGCGGATCCCCAAGGCTCTCTCCAAGCCTCGGTGCCACAGATGGTGCCGTCGGTCCAAGGATAATATCATATTTCTGAAACGCCTGATCAAATGCCTGTTTGATCATAGCCTTCGTGCGAAGTGCTTTCAGATAATACGCATCATAATACCCCGAACTTAGTACGAAGGAACCAAGCATGATGCGCCGTTTCACCTCAGTTCCAAATCCCTGTGAACGGCTTTTTTTATACATATCATGCAATCCCTGATATTCCGGTGCACGGCAGCCATATTTTACACCGTCAAACCTGGAGAGGTTGGAGCTCGCCTCTGCTGAAGCAATGACATAATATGCCGGAATAGCATATTCCACCAGCTTTAAATCAAATTCCTCCACAACAGCCCCCTTATCCCGAAGCACGTCTGCCACCTTTAAAACAGCCTCCTTCACCTGGCTATCCAGACCCTCACCCAGATAATCCACAGGTATTCCAATACGCATACCTTTTACATCATCCCTCAATGCGGACGTGAAATCATAGCTTTCCCTGCGGACAGACGTACTGTCTTTTTTATCATAGGAGGCCAAAGTCTCCAGAATGGCTGCGCAGTCAGATACATCCTTTGCCACCGGACCAATTTGATCCAGAGAAGATCCATAAGCGATCAGACCGTATCTGGAAACAGTTCCATAGGTGGGTTTCAGCCCGGTAACTCCACAGTAGGAACTGGGCTGTCGGATAGAGCCCCCGGTATCCGAACCAAGAGCAAAGAAACATTCCTCTGCTGCCACTGCTGCACAAGACCCGCCCGAAGAACCACCGGGAACATGACGGATATTCCAGGGATTTCTGGTAACGCCAAATGCCGATGTCTCTGTGGTGCTCCCCATGGCGAACTCATCCATATTTGTCTTTCCTATAACAATCACTCCTGCTTCTTCCAGGTTGGCAATTGCCTGGGCAGAATATCCCGGCACAAAATCTTTCAGCATCTTAGAACTGCAGGTTGTGGGAAGCCCTCTCGTACAGATATTATCCTTTATGGCTGCCGGCACTCCTGCCAGAGGACTACGCAGCCTTCCTTCTCCGATCTCTTTTTGTACCTGGTCTGCCCTTCTTTTCGCACCTTCTTTATCCACAGATACATAGGCATGCACCTTCTCTTCTATTTCATCTATCTGTGCAAGTGATGCCTGAACAGCTTCTCGAACAGATATTTCCTTTTGCTTTATCTTTTTTCCCAGTTCCAGGGCTGTCAGACTTTTTATATTCACCATTTGAATCTCCTCTCACTTTAACGGAATTGTCTTTATCATGACTTACTCCACTGTCTTTGGTACTTTAAACATGCTGTCCTTCTGCTTCGGAGCATTTGCCAATATCTGCTCTCTTTCATCTCCATTTTCCACCTGATCCTCACGGAAAACATTGTGAATGGAAAATACATGAGACATTGGCTCTATATGATCTGTGTCCAGCTCATTTAATTTATCAATATAATCCAGCATGCTGTTCATATCTTTTTTTGCCTGCTCTTTTTCCTCCAAAGATAATTCCAGTTTTGCCAGAATCCCTACATATTCGATAGTTTCATCATTGATCTTATTTGCCATATTGCTACCTTCTTTCTCTTTTAAACGTTTACTATAACTATGAAACAAGTTTTAGAACTTTAAACAGGCTCTGGAGCGCGTCTGTCACAAAGCAATTTTAGGACACGCTCTAAGGCTCAAGCCTGGATAAATCCCTGGGGAAAAGAGTTGTTTCTCTTACATTGTCTTCGCCCAGAAGCTTCATAGTAAGCCTCTCAAGCCCGATTCCCAATCCTCCATGCGGCGGCATGCCATGTTTGAAGGTATCCAGATATTGTTCTAAGCCTTCCTCAGTCATCCCTTTTGCCGCGATTTTATCCAACAGCATCTGATAATCATGGATACGCTGGCCTCCTGTTGTAATTTCCATTCCCTTAAACAACAAGTCAAAACTTAACGTGAATCTGGTATCTTCCGGATCATCCATTGCATAAAAGGGACGTTTTTTGGAGGGGTAATGAGTTACAAATACAAAGTCAGCGTCAAACTCCTCTTTAAAATATTTTCCGATCAAAATCTCCTCTTCCGGTTCCAGATCAAACGGATTTCGGATCTTCCGCTGATATTTTTCGGAAACCAGCTTCTTTGCTTCGTCAAACCGGACTGCCGGTATCTGTTCCACATTTGGAAGTGTTATACAAAGAATTTGAAGTTCCCTGGCATACTCTTTTTCTAAAAGTCTCATGGTATACTGTAAAAATCCCGTTTCCATCCCCATAATATCCTGAAATCCATCAATATATCCCATCTCGAAATCCAGGCTGGTATATTCATTCAGATGGCGTTTGGTGTTATGCTTTTCGGCACGGAACACAGGCGCTGTTTCAAAAACACGGTCAAATACTCCCACCATCATCTGCTTATACAGCTGGGGGCTTTGTGCCAGAACAGCCGGTCTGTGAAAATAATCCAGTTTGAAAATATTGGAACCTCCCTCAGCCCCTTTCGCCCCGATTTTTGGCGTTCTGATTTCGGTAAAACCTTCTTCATAAAGGAAATCCCGAAAGCCCCTCACAATCCCTTCCTGAATTTTAAACTTTGATCTTTCTCTGATATTTCGAAGTGAAATGGACCGCATATTCAGCTTCGCTTCAAGGGAAGCATTCATTTTCCATTTGGAAACAGGGAGGGGAAGTGCTTCTGCCGGCTCACTTAAAATCCGGTAACTGCTGATTCTGATCTCGAATCCCCATGGTGCCCGTTCTTCTGATCTGATAATCCCTGTAACTTCCATTGTTGCTGCTTCTCTCAACTCCTTAAAATTCCCTGCACTTAAACCTTTTTCAAATACGCATTGCAGCAGGCCTTCTCTTTTTCTCAATATCACGAAAGCAACCTCTCCCATATCACGTATGGTATGCACCGCACCATTTACCACAACTTTCCTGCCTGCACACGCTTCCTCTGACAGGCTGCTAATCTCCAGTACTTCTTTTTTCATGACTCCAGTTAAAAATTCCATAGAATACCCCTTTCTTTTACATATAGTGCCGAACAGCAAATTATTGAAAAAACTGCCGCAAGGGGTCAGGGAACGCAGACTTAGCCTGTAATTCCCTCTCGCACCTTTGCGACAGCTTTTTTTCAATTGTTATTCGACGTCAGTTGTAGTTCGAAAGCCTTCCCGGAACAGTTCTCTTTGCAGCCACGCAAAAAGTCCCGGAATACTTTCGTATTCCGGGACGGGATTATCATATTCCCGCGGTACCACCCGCGTTACAGATAAAGCTGTAGCAATACCTGTCTCTCTTATACACTTAACGCGTGCCACGTACTGACCTACTGCAATAAGTGAAATAACACTTAGCCATCAACCAGTCTGCTCCAGAGTGTTCCCTATTTGTTCCTTCCCTCCAACAGCGCTCTCAGTCGGTGACGCCGTATTCCTGTCAAGTTTCGGTAACAAGAGTCTCTTTCAATGCATTTGCTTTATTAATGACAGATTCTAACACAGAATATTTAAGAATGCAAGGGGTTTTTGAAAATTTTTTATTTTGCAGCAACACATAAAAAAGTACTTTTCCAGACAGCATCCAAAATCTATTTACAAACCCCACCGTTTTATGGTAACATAAAGCCATTGTTTTAGAGTGTGTTAACACGCTCTGGTCTTTCAAACAGTTCATCCTTCTTTCGGCCTGCGGAATACCGGTACTGTATTGTATCATGAACAACCTATCAGATACGGTACCCCTCCGTTTTCGGGAGAAACACAATATTATCTTTAAAGGAGATGTCATAATGGAACAATTAATGATACCAGAAGGCTACAAATCCCAGTTGAACCTGCACGATACACAAATCGGGATCAAGACAGTCAAAGATTTCTTTCAGCAATCCCTTGCACAGCGCCTGAATCTGCTGCGTGTGTCTGCACCTCTGTTTGTTACTCCGGATTCCGGGCTGAATGACAATTTAAACGGTGTAGAGCGCCCCGTCAGCTTTGGAATCAAAGAACAGGGAGATGCCCCTGCCGAGATCGTACATTCTCTTGCAAAATGGAAACGCTATGCATTGAAGAAATATGGATTTTCCCACGGAGAAGGCCTGTATACGGATATGAGTGCAATACGCCGTGATGAAGATACGGATAATATCCACTCAATCTATGTTGACCAGTGGGATTGGGAGAAAATTATAACAAAAGAAGAACGATGCGAAGAGACTCTGAAAGAAGTGGTGCGTACTGTTTACAAGTCTCTTAAAAAAACAGAGAAATACATGGCAATTCAGTATGATTACATTGAAGAAATTCTTCCCAAAGAGATTTTCTTTGTCACTTCCCAGGAATTAGAGGATATGTATCCGGACTGTACGCCAAAGGAACGGGAATACAATATTGCAAAATTAAAAGGTGCTGTATTCATTATGCAGATCGGCGGTATTCTCGCTTCCGGTGAAAAGCATGACGGCCGTGCACCGGATTATGATGACTGGTCTTTAAATGGTGATATTATCGTTTATTATCCGGTACTTGATATTGCCCTGGAATTATCTTCCATGGGTATCCGCGTAGACGAAGATGCCTTGCAAAAACAGCTGGAAATTGCCGGATGTCCGGAGCGTGCAAAAATGCCTTTCCAAAAGGCAATTATGAATCAGGAACTTCCTTACACCATCGGTGGTGGTATCGGACAGTCCAGAATCTGTATGTTCTATCTCAGAAAGGCTCATATCGGAGAAGTGCAGGCCTCCCTCTGGCCGGACAGTGTCATGCAAAAAGCGAAAGACAACGATATCGAACTGCTGTAAAATACTCACTTAAAAAGAACGTCAGCATTTTAATCTAATTTGCTGACGTTCTTTTTTTGATTTATAACAATTATTTTCTCTTTAAAACTTCAACCAGGTATTCCCATACTCTGCTGGTAGAAGAAATACTGAGTTTCTCATCCGTGGTATGGACATGTACCATATCCGGTCCAATAGATACGCAATCCAGACCTTCGATCTTGCCGGATAACAATCCGCATTCCAGACCTGCGTGTATTGCCTGAGGAATCATATCTTTGCCATACATATCCTTATAAACTGATAGCATTTTATCTCTTAACGGAGATTCTAATTTATATTCCCATGCCGGATAATCACCCTCCTGAGAGTATGAGCCTCCTGCCATTGCACACAGGCCTGTTATTCTGTCAATCAGAAAATCTTTGGAGGTCTGTACGGAACTTCTTACTGCTCCTGCCGTTTTAAATTCATTCTCTTCCAGTTGCATCACGCCCAGGTTTACTGAGGTTTCTACCAACCCCTGAATAGATGCACTCATAGCCTGCACACCATTTGGAAAAGCAATCAGATACGTGGTAACCCGGTCAAAAGATTCTTTTGTCAGACAGCTGTTAACTGTTGAATCTTTCTTTTCCATTTTTACTTTTGCATCCGGATCTTTCACAGCCAGCTCATGCTGCATCGCTCCCTCAAACTTTTGAACTGCAGCTTCGAAAACTGCTGCATCTGATTCACTGACCAGCACTGCCGCCCTGGCTGCCTTTGGTATTGCATTATCCTTTTCTCCACCTTCCAGAGAAATCAGTGAAACAGAAACCACTTTCGCTGCCTGATATAAAAGTCTTCCCAACAGACAATTTGCATTTCCTCTTTCTTTATGAATTTCAATTCCGGAATGCCCTCCAAGAAGTCCGGTCATTGAAATTTCATAGAGGATTCCTTCCCGTTTCTCTCTGCTAACCGGTATCTTACATCTTAAGCTGCAGCCGCCTGCACAACTAGTAAGCAGGAAACCTTCCTCCTCAGAATCTATATTGATCAGCTGTTTTCCTTTTAGCATAGATAAATCAATACCCTTTGCACCATCCAGTCCAACTTCTTCATCCACAGTAAGAATGGCTTCTAATCTTGGATACGAAAGGTTGTCTGAATCCATCAACGCCAGCGCATATGCAACTGCAATCCCGTCATCACCTCCAAGAGAAGTATTGTCGGCATAAATATAATCTCCTTCTATCCCCAAAGATAAACCGTCTTTTTCCAAATCAATACCGCTATCCGGTGTTTTAACGGCAACCATATCCATATGTCCCTGAATAATCACAGGTTTTTCCTGCTCATATCCCTTGGAAGCCTCCTTAATAATAATTACATTCTTAAGCTCATCCTGATAGTATTCCAGGTTTCTGTCCTTTGCAAATTTCACAAGATAATCGCTGATTTGCCCCACATTACCCGATCCATGTGGTATGCTGCAAATCTCCTCAAAAAATTTAAAAACTGAATTTGGTTCCAAATTACTTAATACGCCCATTGTTTTGCTCCTTTTCTCACTATATATTTTAAATTATATACCAGTAAATTAAAATGAATCATTGGCTTTGTTAGAAAAATCAAATAGGTAATGCCAATAATATGATTATAACTTTTTACTATGATATTTTCAAGAATAAATATCTTCTACGGTTACATAAACCATCCTTAGCCCTGACACTTGCCATAATAATTAATTTGTATAAAAAATTCATTGACATTCTGGTCAAAGTACTTTATTATAATGTCATACAAAGTAACTGTGTCCATAGGATGCACAAACCCCCACGGAGGGCATTTCCGTGGGGGTTTTTTGTTTAGCTGTCTTTTTTGTCTTTTCTCAGCCACCTGCACAGGTAGTAAGCAGCCACACTTGCAACAGTTGATATCACAAAAGTAACTATGTAGTCCATAGCAATGCACCTCCTTCCGCTGGAAAGAGTCGACAGCACTTACATTATAAACCACATTTTCAATTACGTCTATATATTATATCTGTTATTTTTATTATTTTACAAACTACAAACTATCAAAATGTGACTATATTCAAATACGTACAAATACCATAGATTCTCAAATACGGAAGTAAACACGTTCTTCTTCTAAGATTTCCTTATAATTGCCTTATAAAAGTCAACTCCTTTTGGAAGTACACTCATACTTATGTTCTCATTCAGACCATGAATACTTTCATATTGCTGCTTAGTAATTGAAAGCGGTGCAAACCGGATGCAATCGGAACAGATATCTTTGTAATATTTTGCATCAGTACCGCCTGTCATAATATACGGGCTGACGCCGATGCCGGGGAACAGTTCGTGTATCGTCTGCTCTACTTTTGCAAACTGCTCTCCTTTATAGTTAACTACCGGACAGGGGTAATCCTTGTAAATTACACTTGTTTCCAAATCATACGCTTTAGCCTTTTCTGTAATCAGTGCAATGCTTTCATCAGTTGGCTGATGGGGAATAAAACGCAGATTAGCTGTCACATATGCTTCCTGGGGAAGAACATTTAAACCTTCCGAACCTTTTCCTGTGGTAAAAGCTATCGTTGTCTGGAGCATTGCTGCTCCGGCAGGGCTGATCACCGGCATTAACTTTTTCAGAACCGGTTTGAACAGCCAGAGATTTGCAAATATTACCTTCATACCAAAATTCATATTCGGAGTCAGCCTGCGAAACATCTCAAGTACCGTCTGGCTGAATTCCACACGGAATGGCTGATGTTTTTCTACGTCATGTATAAACGCCGCCAGCCTTGCCCACGGTGTATTTCTACCAGGTGCACTGGCGTGGCCTCCGCTTCCTTTCGCCGTAAACTTCACATCCCCATATCCCTTTTCCAAAACACCTACCATAGCATAAGTGCCTTTCACTCCGGGTATAGGCTCAGACATAATCATACCGCCTTCATCGATCAGAAGTCCCAGTTTTACCCCTTGTTCTTTTAGATACTGTACGGTTAACGGAGCACCTTCTCCGCTGAATTCCTCTGTACAACTGCTGGCAAGATATACATCACATTCCGGCCTATACCCTTCTTTTAACAATTCTTCTGCCGCAGTTAACAGGCAGAACAGGCTGCCTTTAGTATCTACTGTTCCTCTTCCCCAGATGTTCTCTCCTACAATTTCCCCGCTAAAAGGAGGATGTTCCCATGTGCCGTTTGCCTCCACTACATCCTGATGGCTCATAAGCAAAATAGGGTCTCCCTTGCCTTTGCCACTCCACTTAAATAACAGGCTGCCGTTAAAAACATGTTTTTCACAGTTTTTATGTATATTGGGGAACAGCTCTTCCAATACTTTATGAAAATCATAAAATTTCGTTTTGTCTGCATCATATCTGCTTGATACCGTTTCGCACTGGATCATCCTGGATAACTGTTCTGCGTATTGTCCGGAACGTTTGGGATCTCCTTTTTCAATCTTTGCATTCAAAGCTTCTGTAGGCTGCATCATACATGCTCTGATTAATACAATGGCTGCCAGCAAAACGAGAAGCAGCACAATTGCTAATACAATCCATTTTAACATTTCTGTATCCTTCTTTCTATTTTCTTACCCCATCATTTTCAAACACACTCTAATACCACCGCGAACATCATAAATTAAGACACCTATTGCGAACATCGCCGGGCGGCGCTGGTTACAACATGTTTTTACGATAGAGCAAATACCCGATCCCAAGTGCCATACCGCCTGCAGGAATTAACAGCAGGCTCGTCTGGGGAATCGCAGCCGGAACGATAACACATAACAGTGTCATTGTCAGCAGAGGGATAAATGCAATCTTCAGACTCTTAATAAAATATTTTAAACCAAGTGCACCAAATAGCGCAGGAACCACCGTATCAAACGCTGGGGTCAGCACAGGATTCTGTAAGACCGGTGTTAAAGGAACCAGTAAAAGTACTCCCACAAAAATAACCAGCATCGTCACCAGTGCACTTACGGAGACACTAATAGTAGAAATAATTTCATTTTCCACGGTGCCTACTTCTGTTTTTGCGATATCTCTGCTGTTCATGGCGCAGGGAATCTTCAAATTTGTTACATTTCCTGTCAGGAATGTCAGATAGCTGCCCCCGGTGCCAAGCATCGGTGCATATACCAGAAATTCCACGATTGCTACCGGAATATAAATAATCCCGACCTTGATAATACCCTTTAGAAACCCGGACATATCCGGCATGACTCCATACAGCAGCCCCATTACAAGAGGTGCGCCGATCAACAAGATAATTGCCACTCCCAGAGTAATTCTTCCAAGCATATGCAATTGTTGATTAAACTTTTGCAGATACGCTTCTTTTGCATTCTGATCCATAACTCTGCCTCCTTAAGCTAATTTAATTAATACAGCGGCAATCATACCCACCAGCATGCTGGTTGCCACACTGAAATTATCCAGCCATGCCATTTGCTTCTTCTGTGTAAAATACTCAAATATTGCCATCACCACAGCTGATATTCCAGCCACAACCAGCGGCAGATAATTCCCCGAAGAAGTAAACGTTCCCACGTAAGATCCTATGTATGCACTGCAGAGTCCAATAAACATTGCAATTGTGGCATATGCTCCAAATCCCGGTTTGCCCGATTTTTTCTTCGTCGTTGTCTTTTGCACCTTGCCCAGATATTTCTTCAATCCAAATATACAGCAGAATACACCGCCCAGAATCCCCACCGTCATAACCAGCGCTATGGTACTAAAAGCCTGCACGGTCATCTCACTAACCTTCAGACCGGTCAGTCCGATACTGGTGGCTGAAATCTCAGCAACATTTAATTCATACTGTAAAGCGCCTATTACAGACAGCCGAAGCCAGGAAAACGGAACTCCAAGTGTCCCACTCAGTGCGATTACACCTAACAAAATACTGATACTTGGCAGTACCGTAAACGTAGCACTGGATGTAATCGCTCTTTTCAGCACTTTTTTGTCCATTCCAATGGCAATTCCTGCACGATAACTTTTCACCAGAAACACCACGCACATCACTACGATAAACAATAGTACCCCGCCTACGATCAAATAGAACGGTAATGCATTAACTTGTGACAAATACTCTCCCATGAATAAATCTCCTTTCCATTTATAGGTTTATACAGAAAACTTATTATTATTTTACTTCATTTTCTGTAGAAAAGGAAGCAATAAAACAGCTTTGATTAAAATCACCTTAAATAATAAGCTTTTTCTAAAATGGAATATATTCATTTGCTTATAATTACGACATTTTTACGACACTTGAATTTTCTCGATTGCAATTTTTTTCATATCCTCTGATGGGTGTGTATAAATATCCATTGTCATAGATATGCTTGCAGACAGACGTAAATACGTTATGCAATAGCTTATATATGTAATAATTTTCCATATAGTTCCACTTAAAGGGACACTTCATATGTTTGTTGTAGTATATAATAAACTCTTTAATTTTTGTTTCCAAATCTTCTATAGAAACAAAACTGGAACGTTTATTCAGCAGTCCTCTCCATAAGATACCGAACCAGCATTCTATCTGGTTCATCCAGGAACAGTGTTTGGGCGTGTATACAATATATACCTGATGCCTCTGGTCAGTCAGGTATTTTTCACGGCTCCCCATTGTGCACAGAATTCCACGGCGCTCCTTAACTCCCAGTTCTTCCACACTTATGCCTTCCATCTGACCAACCAGGCGGACTAACGCTTCTGATTTGTGCGTGTTTAAATTATCCATAATAAAACAGTAACGGGCTTTAGGCGATTCGTTAACCACATCATGGATATGCTCTGCAAAATCATTTTCCTTATGGGTTTGACGGATCATCGGGGTAATGACTTCCCCTGTTGCTGCATTCCGGCTTGCAATCAGACATGTGGTTCCATGACGGATATACTCCGGATCAATATGTTCCGGATGACCGGGGATCATCGTTCTTTTTGGATGTTTGTGTTCCAACGCCTGGATGCCGGTTTTTTCATCTGTGTTGATAACATGAATTCCATCCTTCTCCATAGCAGCGGATGATAAATAGATATCATTGACTTCCATAACCTGTTCCTGGAATCTGTCAAAGTCCTGAATATTGGGATTCAGCCAGTTTTTAAACCGGTTTGGCTGAAGATGTCCAGATTTTTAAAAACCGGTTAATCTGCCTTGCGGATATTACATCAATAATCCCCAGATCAATACAAGTCTGCCGGAGGAGGGGAGCTGTCCAGTGACTAAAAGGTAACCGGTACTTTTCCGGCTTCTCGCAGGAAAGGACACCCCCAAACACGGAGCTGGTTAAACATGGCAGAAACCGAACTCAGTTCCATGGCAATCCAGTGTCTTGGAAAGCAGCGTATTGATGCAGTTGAGCATCTCAATGAAGTGCTGAGAGCATGGGAAGTATCACGTAACCAAAAACAAAAAGGCATCATATGGTATTTTAAAACAGAAGATGCCCGAGTAAAACTGTATCGTTTATATCCAAATCCTATATTTAATGATTGACTTTCGTTTTTCCATATGAGGCTTTTGCCTCATATGGAAAAGCTTTGGTACAGTTTTAGACTTTACAGGGCAGTAGTGTAATTTTGCATAGTTGCTCCTTCCTTTACATTACAGTGAATAGTTACACCATAATAATAAGGTAAGGAGCACACCGCTGGGACGGAAAACTTACACCGTTATAGCGGAATAAATACACCGCCAATTTTGGAACGAGCACACCGTTCGACCGGAATTTGCACTTGGTTACCCCAAATGGGGAAACCATTGAAAAATCAATATACTGACGATTCATTATTTGTGCTTTCAGTGCTGATATTGAATTTACTGTTTTCATAATTTTCTCCTTAAATTAAATAAGCCCATAACTGCGGTTAAGCGGTTACAGGCTTGATTGTTGTGGTATTGTTTAATTTTAGATGATTTGGTTGTTAATTTCGAACTGTAAATTTTACTTTCTTCAAGGTAGAAGACTCATCATCATAAAACGTGTCTACGATATATGACCTTAACGCCAATCTTTTACCTGCCCATTGCATAAGATTCAGATTCTTAAAGGTAAATTGACCCTTACGGTTTGATTTAACCTCTGCAATCTTTTTGCCTCGGAGGTCTTCCAGCACAATATATGAATTCTTATTTGCAATGCCTGTTATTTGCCTTGTATTTTTATTGATCTTGGCAAAGGATTTTGGCTCAATAAGGCGGATCGTCTCTACCACATTTTGAAACTCTACGGTAGTCTGATACCATAAGGTATCCTTTGGCCACGCTTTTGGCAGCTTCTTGTCAAATTCTTTTGCACTGATATTATTATATTTAAACTCAGCTGCAAATATATCGGGGTATCTGTTTAGATCCGGCAATTTTTTAATTTTGTTCATAGACGCGTGAAGGTCTTCCAATTCCACTAATTTATCAATATCTTTAAGGCTTGATAATTTATTTCCAGAAACCCATAACATTTTTAATTTCACCAGATCCCTGATTTCTTTTAAATTCACAAGCTGGTTGCCACCTGCATATAAAGTAGTCAGTTGTTTTAAATTTTCAATCCCAGACAGGGATGTCAACTTATTTCCGGATACATGCAGCGTTTTTAAGTTTACCAAATTCTTTATTGGTTTTATACTCTTAAGCTGGTTATAGCCTGCATATAAACTATTTAAATTATTTAAGTTTTCAATCCCGGTTAGGGTTTTTAAGTCATTAAAAGAAAGATCCAATTCCCTTAAATTTTTAAGCCTGTCAATCCCCTTTAAACTCTTTATTTTACTTTTTT
>UQCR01000042.1 GCA_900539655.1 uncultured Robinsoniella sp. | reverse complement strand
TGCGAAATGCATCAGGATTTCGGAGCGAATGCCCGCGTGCCGCCAAAAAGCGCTCCGCAAAGGTTAGAAAATACCAGTTCTGCGGCAAGCTGACAGAGTCCATATCAGTTTCCCACCCCCATTTTTCCGCACACTACCCATATTACACAAAGCGTCCCTTCCTCAACTAAACCCAAATATAATTCATTTAATAGAACATTACAAAACGTTCGCCTTAGTACTTGAGAGTGCATAAAATCAAAACGAACTGCAGCCATTTTAGATCCGGCTGCAGTTCGTTTTATTTATAATAACTGTTTTCTTAATTCCTCTGAACTCTGGGCAGATAAATATGCCGGAGCAATATCAAATACTGTCTTACATCCGCTCTGTCCTTCCTGGCTTAAACGATAGGCAGCTCTTGCATATGCCACAAGTACTGATGACGTAAATTCAGGGTTTGAGTCAAGCTTCAGGCTGTATTCAATAACATGTGTATTTTCTTCATTCCAGCCTGTCTTGCCACTGCGGATCACGAATCCTCCATGAGGGATTCCACTGTGATTTTTCTTTAACTCCTCTTCCGATATAAAATGCACGGTTGTATCATAATCTGAGAAATAGTTCGGCATAGTTTTAATTTCATTTTCAATACGTGCCAGATCTGCTCCCTCTTCTGCAACTACATAACATTCTCTGGTGTGTTTTTGTCTCGTTGTAAGCTCCGGAGTATCTCCATTTCTCACTGCATCCAAAGCGCTGTCAACCGGAATCGTGTACTGTTTTGCGTCTTTTACGCCGTCTATTCTGCGAACTGCATCCGAATGTCCCTGGCTTACGCCTTTTCCCCAAAATGTATAATCCGTTCCGTTTGGTAAAAGTGCATTTGCATACATTCTATTTAAAGAAAACATTCCCGGATCCCAGCCAACTGAAATGATACCGATTTTGCCATTACTTTTTGCAGCCTCATCTACCTTAGCAAAATGTTCCGGAATCTTTGCATGGGTATCAAAGCTGTCCACTACATGAAACATCTGGGCACATTTTGGTGTCTGTACAGGCAGGTCTGTAGCGCTTCCCCCGCATAAAATCATAACATCAACAGCATCCTTCATTTTCTCCACATCTTCGGTGGAATAAACGGAAGCACCTTCTGTCAGGATTTGAACGGTCTTAGGATCACGTCTTGTAAACACACCGGCAAGTTCCATATCCGGATTCTGCTTTAACGCACATTCTACTCCACGTCCCAGGTTTCCATAGCCCCATATACCAATTCTAATGCTCATATTTTTTTCTCCAATCTTTCGTATCGTCTGGTAAATAATTTACTTTAAAATTTTAACACTGATAAATATATTTTGACAAGCTTTTTTGCAAATTTAGTAAGAACTACCTGCTTAAGATAGGATCCTCTCTGTATTTTTCCTTCATTTTAACTAAAAATTCACGGTCATATGCCAATCTGGCAATATCTCCCGCCCGCCCATCGGAAGCCATTGCACTGATTAATTGAATAAATGACTGCTGCTCTAATTCCCTTCCCTTTTCTTCCCAAAAAATTCTCTCTGACCTAAGATGCTTTTCTTCATCGTATTCTTCTAAAATCACTCTCGTAACCTCCCCTCGGTTCTTTGATAAAATATCTCTCAGTATATTCTCATCTATGCATTGATTTACGGCTTTCTCTATGGACTCTTCTAATGGCATTTTAAATAAATATTCCCGGATAAGCGATATGAAGCGGGCATATTCCTGCAATCTTCTGCATTGTTCCATCAAAATGCGGTTATGTCCTAAATTAATATTGAATATTACCACTTTGCACTCAATGGCGGCGTCATTCTTCTTATCCGATTGAAAGAAGGCATCTGACAAAAACAGCTCCTTTCGGTCCGGCTCATCTTCTTCACCATTATAAAAAACCAGGTATTGCGGCATCGGCAGGCTGATCAGCTTACTCCCATATATGTCCGCATCGCTCATTTCGATATAGCCCTGATATAAATTAGAAATATAAAATAATCCTCTTAAAGGCATGTTCGGATTTATAGAACTCTGATGTTCATAGAGGTTTAACGTTCCTCCAATTAAAAAGGAAAGATCATTTTTCATCCCCATATAAACCACATTTTCCATGGTGTTGATAATCAGGTCTTCCTCATTATCATAATTCGTGCCATTGATACTATTATACAACTCTAACAGATCCTTTTTATTTTGAAAGATCAGCCGGAACAGACTGTCTTTATGTTTTCTGTTTACATGATACTTTCCAGGCACTCCTTTTATCTCTTCGCCTTCCGGTAATATCTTCTCCTGCATTCACGTACCTCTCGATTTCATTAATAAACTTATAGCAGGAAAACGAAATATACACTCTTGGGTTTCATTACATTCATTTATCTATTGAATCAGGGATTTTTGTACAGAACCGTACAATCTAAGAATCGGCCTATATTAGAGCGTGTGTTCAAATTGTTCAAATACACTCTGGGCCTATAATATCTGCTTATAGAAAAGCATGGACAATAGGATAATCACATAATTGCATACTGAAATTTAAGAAATGTAATGGCTCCTGCCATTGTTGTCTTCAGTATAACCTGTATAAACAGAAAAATCAATCCCTAAAATTAATAAGTTATATCAAAAATATTTCAGAGGCAATTCATATGCTTATATTACTATTGCCTCTGGGTTTTCTATTTTTTATTCAGTACTCTAAAGATACCACTGGAAGTCTGTCAGGATTCCCCTTTCTTGTTCCTCTTTCTATAGTTTTCTATAGTTCATGGTAGAATAAGATAATATCTTCATATTCTCCACATTTACGCTGAAATCCACCGGGAATGGTTCCAAGCTGCACAAATCCCAGTTTTTCATAGATATGTATCGCAGACAGATTTGTTTTAACCACGGCATTAAACTGCAGGAGCCGAAATCCCAGTTCCTTTCCCTTTTCCAGCGAATGTTTCACCAGCTTTTCACCAGCTTTCATTCCCCTTACGGATTTACTGACTGCATAACTGGCATTGGATATATGTGCGCAGCGCCCCACATTATTGGGATGCAGGATATACAGTCCAATGATTTCCCCTTCCCTTTCCGCAACGGCGGTAAAACTCTGGGAAGCAAAGAACTCTCTGGCATCTGTTTCGCTTAACCCTTCCCTCTGGGGAAATGCCTCCCCATCCTCTACTACCTCATTCCAGATCCGGCGCATCTCTTCCAGATCTTTTTCCTCATATCCTCTGATCTTTAATTCCATTTTCTTTTCCTCTTTCTGACAAGAACCTATAAGAAAACTTCCGGCATCAGTCTCACTCTATCCTATAAGTTGTGAGTAGTTATGAATGGGATACAATAAATTTAAAAACAGGTTCTGCTGCATGTTACTTTTAACAATTTTTGACTATTATATTCTTAATTTTCTTAATCGTCAACTTGTTTTTACTCCATATACCGGTCTAACACCAGTGCAGCCTCATTTAACATGGCGATCAGCAGCCCATATTCAAAAGGTGCTATCTCTCTCCTTTCTTCCAGCACAATCCCCACTACCGCGAATACTTTTTCATTATTCTGCACCGGCAGATATAAAGCCTTTGCTCCCGGCAGGGTGCTGGTGCAGGTCCCCGCTCTGTGATGGTTCTGAAATACCCACTGGGCTGCTGCCCGCTCTGATTTTATTACATATTCTTTCATATCCTCTTTAGACATTCCTTTTCGAGGAAATAGCCTGGGTCCGGTTATTTTTTCTCCCTGTTTTAAGTAAATCAGAACGGACAGATTCGTTAATTTCAGTACCTGGCTGGATATTTCTTTCATAACATCTTCTATATTCTGTGCCCTGCTCAGGCGCCGGCTGTTGTCCAGCAGCAGTTCCGTCCGGTAAATCATTTTACTGCTTTCTTTCCCCTGCCTTCTGATCTTAGCCGTCATTGAGGACGACAGCAGTGCCACTGCGAACATAACGGCAAATGTGACAGGATAACTTTTCCCATGTGCCTCCAGACTTAAAAATGGGATTGTAAAAAAGAAATTATACAGCAGTACGCTGAATATGGATGCTGCAATGGAACAGATTCTCCCGTTGGTATGCATTGCACATACGAGAACCCCCAGTATATATATCATAATAATATTGGAATCCGGCAGTTCCAGATTCCGAAACACCAATCCTATTGCCGTACTTCCCGCCAATATTCCTGCAGTGATCAGAAAATCTCCCCAGTCGAGCTCCTCTCTGCGGTAAGATATTCGTCTGTGCTTATCCCCCGGCTGAAGGTCCGGTATGACATAGATATCCATCTCCTGGGTATATTGTGCCAGCTGCTCCACCAGTGACCGTTTGTACTGTCCAAAATAGACTTTATGATTGGTCCTTCCGATAACTACTTTTGATACATTGCTTACCTTGGCGTATTCCGCAATCTGAAATGCCACATTTTCACCATAGACTGTAGCAATCTTGGCTCCCAGATCCCTTGCCAGCTGCAAGTTTTCTTCCATCATCTTTTTTACTTTCCGGTCACTGCCCTGTAATTGGGGTGTCTCTACATACAATGCAGTAAATTCTCCGTGAAAGGCATACGCAAGCCTGGACGCCGTCCGGATTACTTTGGCATTTGTAGGAGATGCCGAGACACAGGTCAGGATATGTTCTCCCACATAATATCCCTTACGTCCCTTGGACACCTCCGTTTCAGACAGACGGTTCACGCGGTCAGCCATTCTTCTCAGGGTTATTTCCCTAAGTGCAATTAACTTTTCTTTAGCGAAGAAGTTATGTACCGCCCGCTGAGCCTGATTCTCCTTATATACCTTGCCCTCTTTTAATCTGCGGATCAGGTCATCGGGTTCAATATCGATTACCTCAACCTGATCTGCCTCATCAAATACACTGTCCGGAATCCGCTCTTTCACCTTGATCTTCGTAATCCCCGCCACCAGGTCGTTGAGGCTTTCCAGATGCTGGATATTAACCGTAGTATATACATTGATGCCTGCATTTAGAATTTCTTCTATATCCTGATATCGTTTTCTATGGCGGCAGCCTTCTGTATTTGTATGCGCCAATTCATCCACCAACAGCAGTTCCGGCTTTCTAGCAAGACATGCATCCAGATCCATCTCACGAATTTTAATTCCTTTATAATCCATCATCAGGGGCGCTATCTGCTCCAACCCTTCCATCATCCCCAATACAGAAGGCCGGGCGGGGGGTTAAATATCCCCGCCTGCCACATCCACCCCCTTTTCCTGCATCATATGAGCTGCTTCCAGCATCGTATATGTTTTTCCCACACCTGCTGCAAATCCCAGAAAGATCTTCAGTTTTCCACGTTTGTCTGCTTCCTGCTGCTTCTCCTCTTTACGAACCTGTTCTAACAGTGCCTGCGGGTCAGGTCTGACTTCTTCTTCCATACAAACACCTCCTCTAGAATATATAAACACAAGCATTATTAAGACATGCTTAAAGGATGACCTGACATACCAGCCAGTACTCTTTTTCAAGCCTTACTGGTTGGCATTCCGGTCACCCTTGTATTTCTTTATATCAAACCAATTGCCTTTGCTATTTCAATATTTGTTGTTAATACATTCACCCGATTTTCTCCAAATACACCAAGCACCTTGTTTTCCGTATTGTTATCCACAATTTTCTGTACTTCTTCTACCGACAGCCCGGTTGCTTCTGCTACTGCAGCGACCTGGACTTTTGCCGCCTGGGGACTGATATGAGGATCTAATCCGGAACCGGATGCAGTTAACAGATCCGCAGGAATATCTTCTTTTTTCACACCGGGGTGGGATTTCATGAACTCCTGAAGGTCCGCCTCCACCCTTGCCTGTAAATCAGGATTGGTAGCACCATAGTTAAATGATCCTGATGAAACTCCGCCATATGCAGTATTTCCTTCCTCATCTGCGATCAGGTCTTCCTCTGTGTAGGTATTATAATTTACAGAAGAGATTCTTCCCTGAAAAAATCTGGGATCCGTAAACTGCTGTCCGATCAGCTTCGATCCTACCGCTTTGCCGTCCACTTCAATCAGACTTCCATTTGCCTGTTTATGAAATACAAGCTGGCCTGCACCATTAACCGCAAGTGGATAAGCAACTGCACACAAAAGCAGAAGGGCAACTGTCAAAATAAAAGATTGTTTTAACATTTTTATAAAAGATTTCATTTTTTTACCCATTGCATACTGCAGGCTTGCCTGCAATACTGCCACAATATAACCTGAATGAATTATATCGTGGCTTCCTTTCTATATTATAATTTTCTTTCAACTTATAACCCATGCACTTCACAGGTTTCCCTGTAATACTGACATTCATAATATTGCCTTAATCACTTTATACTTTTATAATCCCAACAGAGAAAGCGCCGGGGAAATTAATAAGTCAATCAGCTTAATTCCCACAAAAGGTACTAACACTCCGCCCAGACCATAGATAGACATGTTCTTTAACAGCATTTTCTCTGATCTCATAGGTTTGTATTTCACACCCCGCATAGCAATCGGAATAAGGCAAGGTATGATAATTGCATTAAAGATCAGAGCTGATAAAATCGCACTGAAAGGTGTTGCCAGTTTCATAACATTCAGCAGTTCCATCTGGGGTATTATAAGGGTAAACATAGCGGGGATAATGGCAAAATATTTAGCAATATCATTTGCAATACTGAATGTGGTCAGGGAACCTCTTGTAATCAAAAGCTGCTTTCCAATCTCAACCACTTCCAGAATCTTAGTGGGATCGGAATCCAGATCCACCATATTGGCTGCTTCTTTTGCTGCTGAAGTACCGCTGTTCATTGCAATTCCCACATTTGCCTGTGCCAGTGCGGGAGCATCGTTGGTACCATCTCCAGTCATTGCAACAATCTTTCCCTGTGCCTGCTCTTTTTTGATTTCTTCTATTTTATCTTCCGGCTTGCATTCTGCAATAAACTCATCCACTCCGGCCTCTTTTGCGATGGTGGCTGCTGTAAGGGGATTGTCACCGGTACACATAACCGTTTTGATTCCAATTTCACGCAAACGTTCAAACCGCTCTACCAATCCTGGTTTTACAGTATCTTTCAGATAAATAACTCCGTAGATCACATTTTTTGCACATACCACGAGTGGTGTTCCGCCAAGTCCTGATACCTTTGACACAATACCTTCCAGATCATCCGGGACATTTCCGCCGGCTTCTCTTACATACTGGATCATTGCATCGTAAGCACCTTTTCTTACCCTTGTTCCATCTGCTAAATTCACGCCGCTCATTTTTGTCTGAGCCGTAAATTCTATAAATTCCATCTGATCTGCCATATTTGCTTTGATCTTACAATCCAGTGTTCTGCCAAGTTCTACAATAGATTTGCCTTCCGGTGTTGCATCGCTGAGCGAACACATCACGCTGTAATCTACCAGATCTTCTTTTTCTATTCCCTTAACCGGGAAAAATTCTGCCGCAAGGCGGTTACCAAATGTAATGGTTCCCGTCTTATCCAATATCATCGTATCTACATCACCGCATGCCTCAACTGCTTTACCGGACATGGCAATCACATTAAATCTGGTTACACGATCCATGCCTGCAATACCAATCGCCGACAGTAAGCCGCCAATGGTTGTTGGGATCAGGCATACCATAAGTGCGATCATGGTTGAAATTGGTATAGCTGCTCCTGAATATTTTGCGAATGGATATAAGCACACAATTACAATCATAAAAATAATGGTAAGTCCCACTAAAAGGGTGTTCAGTGCAATCTCATTTGGTGTCTTCTGTCTGGAAGCACCTTCTACCAATGCAATCATCTTATCCAGGAATGATTCTCCTGGGGAAGAAGTTATCCGTATCTTCAGCCAGTCGCTGACTACCGTTGTTCCTCCCGTTACAGATGAAAAGTCACCGCCGGACTCCCTGGTAACAGGTGCCGATTCTCCGGTTATTGCGGATTCATCCACGGATGCAACCCCTTCGATTACTTCACCGTCATTTGGGATCAGCTCTCCGTTTCTCACCAGGACGATGTCACCTTTTTTTAATTCAGAAGCATTTACTTCTCGTTCACTTCCTCCAGCCAGCAATAATCTAGCTTTGGTATCCTGCTTTGTTTTCTTCAGCGTCTCGGCCTGTGCCTTACCCCGCCCCTCTGCAACTGATTCAGCAAAGTTGGCAAATAAAATGGTAATAAATAAAATCAGTGTAACTATCCCGTTATATGCCCTTAACTCCGCCTGATCTCCAAAAACGGTAGGCCAGATTGTCAGCAGCAGTGTGATGCAGAAACCTACCTCCACTACAAACATAACCGGGTTTTTCATCATATATCTGGGATCCAGTTTTTTAAAGGCTCCTGCAACGGAACTTTTTAAAATATCCCTTGTGATGAACTTTTTTTTGTTTTCCTTTGACATTTTTCTTATCCTCTCATTCTTCTCTAAAACCATAATGTCAGATGTTCCGCAATGGGTCCCAGTGCTAATGCAGGGAAAAACGTCAATGCGGCAAAGATATATACAACAAATACTAATATAATCGTAAAAATCACATTGTCGGTACGCAGCGTACCAATCGTTTCATTTACACGTTTCTTGGCAAACAGAGAACCGGCTATTGCCAGCTGTGCGATAATTGCCAGATAACGTCCAAAGAACATAGCTAACCCCGCGGTCACATTCCAGAATACCGTATTATCTGCAAGTCCTTCAAAACCGGAACCATTGTTCGCGGCGGACGAGGAATATTCATAGAGTACCTGGCTCAGCCCATGGAATCCCGGATTGGTAATTCCTGCAAGCCCTGCCGTAGTGGAAACCGCCAATGCGGAAAATCCCAGAATCAGCAACGGATGTACAATCAGTACCAGCGCTACCAGCTTCATTTCTTTACCTTCGATCTTCTTCCCCAGATATTCCGGTGTCCTTCCGATCATCAGTCCACATAGGAAAACCGCCAGTATTGCGTACATAATCATGTTCATAAGTCCAACGCCCTTACCGCCAAATACACAGTTAAGCATCATATGTAACAGCGGTACCATTCCACCCAGAGGGGTCAGCGTATCGTGCATGTTGTTAACCGTACCGGTTGTAAAGGAAGTAGTTACCGTAGTAAACAGAGCTGACTGCGCTATTCCAAACCGTACTTCTTTTCCTTCCATGCTTCCCATATCCTGGCTCAGTCCTGCCTGCTCCAGAGCCGGGTTGCCTGCCTGTTCAGAGAAGAAGCAAAGGGTGAGTCCGATCATAAAGATCACTGACATTGCGCCAAAGATCACTCTTCCCTGTCTTCCAATCATCGGAAGTCTTTCCTTTTTCTCTTTCTTGCCTTTTCTGTCATGCATCATCTTGCCAAAGGTCACCACACAGGCACCCGGAAGAATCATCATGGAAATCAGTTCTGCAATATCAGAAATAACTGTGGGGTTCTCAAACGGCGTGGAGGAATTGGCTCCAAAGAAACCGCCTCCGTTGGTACCCAGATGCTTGATGGATTCCAGTGCTGCCACCGGTCCCATTGCAATATCCTGCAGCTTTCCTTCGATAGTCTGCACCGTCTGATTTGCCTGAAGCGTCTGGGGTGTTCCCTGGCTGATCAAAAGCAATGCTACTAAAAATGCAAAAGGAATTAAAATTCTGGTGGTAATTCGTACCATGTCTTCGTAAAAATTCCCAAGGTCTTTTCCTTTTCCAGCCAATCCTCTGCAGAATGCCATACATGCTGCATAACCCGAAGCCGCTGATGTAAACATCATAAATATAATAACCAGCATCTGGCTTAAATAAGACAGCCCGGATTCACCGGAATAATGCTGTAAGTTTGTATTCGTCATAAAACTGATGATCGTGTTAAAGCTGAGGCTTGCTTCCATACCGCCGATTCCGTTTGGATTTCCCATCAGGAGTCCCTGCAGCCTTAATATCAAATAACCGACAAATATCATAACTGCATTTGCCATAATGAGATTTAACGCATACTGTTTCCAGTTCATACCCTGCCGTTCAATCCGGCATATTTTAAAAATACAGTTATCCACCCTGTTAAATACAGGATCTGCAAATGTTTTCTGCTTCGTAGCGATGTGATACATATAGTTTCCCATTGGAATAACCAGTATCAAAAAGATCGCCAGAGTCAATAATATCTGTAACATTGTTACCCTCCTAAAATCAACTTTTTGATTTTTCTTATAATTTTTCCGGATTTACTAACGCATAAACCAGATATACCGCTAATGCCGCTATGATGATACCTAGGAATAACATAGCATACCTCCATCTTTTTCTATATATTGTCCTGGATTATTTTTTCCCCGTTTTCACCTGGGACTCACACCAGTCGGTAAACAGCTTCACAAGTACAAAACAGAGCACCAGTACGCCAACCATGATAATGTCCATCATCTTTTTCTCCTCCTTCTTTTCTCTGAGCTGTTAAACTGATAACATCCTAACATGTATGGGTTAAAAGTGGTGTTAAACTATATCCGTGTTCGCATTAAAATGGCATTAAAATTAACGCAAAAAAACAGGCAGCCGTCAAAAAATGGCGATTGCCCGCAATATTATAGCAGCCGGACATCAATCCGGCTGCCTCTCTATTTCTATTATTTCATTAGATTAACTGCCAATTACAGTATTATAAATCGATTTTTTCAATATCCCGGTATGAGAGATAAGCAATTGCGATTCCTGCAAGACAAAACAGGATAGGAAAAACAGGTATGTTGAACAAGTTTGCATTGATTCCACTGTCACCGCCTGTGACATTAATATTGGCATTGATCAGCAAATTAATCACTACCGCCGCCACAATGGTGGAGGATGTGGATTTTTTCTTCATTCCGAAATATAAGGAAATCAGGCTTAGCCCCGCAGTCATAAAGGCTCCGAATAATATACCGGGAATCCGTCCAATCACGGTTGACACCAGGATTTTATCCGGCGTCAGGGGCAGAAAGATATTGATCAGATAAAGGGATATGCCAAATAAAAGATCAGCCAGTACAATTACAATAAAGGTAAAGGAGAACACAATCAAAAGCTTGCTCACAATTATTTTTTTCCTGGATACGGGATAAGTAAATAATGTATTTATGGTCTTTTTTTGAAATTCAGAAATGATAAGCTTTGAAATCAGAACACCCGCAAGGATACCAAAACACACGCGTAGCATTAAAGAGCCTAGCATGAGAAGGTCCGCGGCGCTGCCAATACTGGCTTCCTCCTCCAGTAAGCTGCCCAGCAATGCAATGAGTATGCTGCTCATTAAGATAATCACGCTGGCTAACAGGTTCCCACCCATCTTTTCTTTTTCAAATTCCAGTTTTATCAGCTTAATCATTTTCTTTTCCTCCCATAATTGTGTGCATAAAATAATCTTCCAGCGTATCGTTCTTATAGACCATATTCAGAATGCCCACACCTGCCATTACAAGCTCTCTGCTGATTTCAGACTGTATGTCTGTATCATAAATTCGAAGCCTGTTTTCTGAGATGATTTTAAAATTCAGATGATCAAAAGTGTTATCCAGAACGGTAGCTGCCTTGTGGATATCATTTACCTCGATCTCCAGATATTGTAAACAATCGTGGTGAATCTCTGACATGGATACCTCTTTGGTCAGAATGCCCTGGTCGATTACCCCAATGGTATCCGCAAGCTGTTCAATCTCAGCAATAATATGGCTGGAGATTAAAATAGTGGTTCCGCAGGAAGACTTCAGTTTCATTAAAAGCTGCCTGATCTGTTTAATTCCTATGGGATCCAGGCCGTTAATCGGTTCATCCAGGATTAATAACTTAGGGCTCGTAATCATCGCCCTGGCAATCCCCAGACGCTGCTTCATCCCCAGTGAAAACTCTCCCACCGGTTTATTATCCACGCCTTTTAAATCCACCATGTCCAAAACTTCCCGTATTCTTTTCTCATTATAAAATCCCATATAGCTGCAGTGCAGCTTCAGGTTCTTCCATGCCGTCAGCTTCTCATAAAAAACGGGATATTCAATGATGCTTCCGATATTTCTCAAATATTCATAGGAATCTTTTTGTATGACTTCACCACAGACCCGGATGTTTCCCATGTCCGGTTTCGCCAGATTTAAAATCATTTTCATAACCGTGGTTTTTCCGGCACCATTAGGTCCTAAAAATCCGTAAATTTCTCCCTGTTTTACACGCATGGAAACATTTTTTACTACCTCTGTTCCTCTATACGATTTCGTTACATCTTCTAATACAATTATATCCGACATATTGTTATCTCCCTTTTTCCGGAGCGCGTATAGAATTCTGTAAAATTATCGTTTACGCGCCCCTCTTTGCGGTATATGAACACCCGTTTCAGGTTACATAGCCCGGTTTTGTTCTATCTGAATGTTATTATAACGGAATATAATTTCCATTGATTACAAATTCCTTACATAATCCTTTTAAAAGGATTACTTTTGAAAAAGGGCGTGCTGCTACTAAAATGTGCAGATATATGCAACTATATGCAGATAGGTGAGTCATTTGCCATCACCTGCAATAGGCAGCGTTACCGTAAATACCGTTTTTGCAAATGGACTGCTCTTTACTTTAATACTTCCTCCCATAGCCTCAGCCAGCCGTTTGGTAATCGTAAGGCCAAGTCCGCTGCCCTGATATTTTTTATTCCGGGAGTCCTCCAGGGTAACCAGGCGTTCAAAGATTTTGTCCTGGCTGTCTTCAATAATTCCTTTACCCCTGTCTTCCACCTGAACCATTACGTTATCTTCCCCTCGTGAGATGCCAAGCCTCAGGTATCTGCCATCTGCTCCATACTTTATGGCGTTTTGTATCAGATTGGCTAAGATACGTTTCACCGCCTGCTTATCCGCATCCACCGGGATTTCTTCCTCAGGAATATCGATCTCAACCTGGAATCCCCCCTCCTGAAGCATATCATAATAGTTCAGTATCTCATTTCTGGCAACCTCACACAGATCCAGCGTCTGCACCTCCAGTGCCAGTTCACCGGATTCTATTTTCACAAGATCAAAAAAGACATTAATCATTTCTAAGACATCTGTGGTTTTTCTGTATATCTTCTCAACTTTTTGTTGTATAGATTCCAAGGAAATCCCTTCCTGGTTCCGAATCATTTCAGAGTATCCCAGAATGACCGTCAATGGTGTCTTCAGATCATGGGAAATATTCGCCAGCATTCTACGATTGCTGTCTTCCTGATTTTTCCGTTCCATTTCCAGGGCGTTCTGGTGATCCAGAAGTTCATTTACCTGAACCAACAGCTCCTGAATTTCCTTTTCATCGGAAAGGGCAAGCAGGGTATCCGAGGAACCATTTTCTAAAAACCCGGATATTTCACCTGTAATTTTTCTCAACTGCCTGGACTGGCTTACATATTTCACCAGTATGATCAGAAATCCAACAGCCAGTACGGCACAGACAATACTCAATAGAACAATACTCATTTTGTGTCCTCCACCGGAATACCCAGTTTATAACCTATTCCCCAAACCGTTTTTATGTACCGGGGATCGGAAGGCTGATCCTCGATTTTTTCCCGCAGTCTGCGAATCGTCACATTAATGACATTATCATCATGCAGAAACTCATCATCCCATACTTCCTGGTAAATGGATACCTTGGTGTATACCTTCTCCGGATGATTGGCAAATAATTTTAATATCTCAAATTCCTTTGCAGTAAGGCTGATGGGGATCCCCCTCTTTTTTACCACCAGATCTTCCGTTTCAATAGTCAGATCTCCAATCGTAATCCTGGTTTCCTGTTTTTCAGCTTTTGAGTGGTATACCGTAGTACGCCGCAAAAAAGCTTTAACCCTCGCCTGCAACTCCATAACGGAGAAAGGTTTTGTAATATAATCGTCCGCCCCATACTCCAGTCCCAGAACCTTTTCATATTCTCCGTCTTTCGCCGATAAAATTAAAATCGGAACCGTGTTTTGTTCCCGGACCTTTTTAAGTACCGTCATCCCGTTCACCTTTGGAAGCATCAGATCTAAGATAATTAAATCAATAAAGTCATTTTTTCTTATGAAATCCAATGCTTCCTGTCCGTCTCCGGCTGTATAAATGGTGTATTCCGGCTGGGTAAGTGCTTCCTCTATCATTTCCCGGATATCTGTTTCGTCCTCTACAATTAAAATTGAAAACTTCATATTGATCCTCCCATGTGCCTTATATTCTCTGCCGTGCAAACTACTGCTCCTGAAATATTATAACAGATACGTCAAGCAAATGTCCCTCATTTATAAAATATCTGATATCTCTTTTAAACTGTCCACAGGCGCCTGGCACCTGTTCTGGGTACAGAGATAATATTGGGGCTTTCCCGGAATGATTCCGTATGATTCCGATAATGGAACTGCTTTTTTCAGTCTGCCTACATTTTCTTTTGTCTTAACAATGATCGCGAGATTACTGTCCCGCTCCCCAATGCGCCGTAGTTCTTCTATCTCCTCTGCCGATGGCTCCAGGCAGATCAGTTCCCTGGATGGATACAGAACCTGCATCAAAGCCAGCAGGGTAAAACTGTACGCCGAAGGGTAATCTGCAATATTTCCAGCCAGAAAGCGGATCTGCTTGTGGAATAACTCCTGCCATTTTTCTTCCCCGGTGATCTGGGCTAATTTATACAGCACAAATGCTGCTGCTGAATTACCTGAGGGAACTGCTCCGTCATAAATTTCTTTGGAGCGCACAATCAGCTTCTGGGCATCTCTGGCATAAATATAGAATCCGCCGTTTTCCATATCAAAAAACTGTTCTGTCATATCTGTTGCAAAGGACAGGGCTTTTTCCAGAAATTCAATCCGGTAAGTGACACGGTAAAGCATTAGAAGCGCATAGCAGTAAAAAGCATAGTCATCTATTTTACCTTCTCCTGCCGAATCCCCATCCCGGTAACGCACCAGAAGCTTTCCGCCTTTCACCAGCTTTTGGGTGATAAACTGTTCCGCTTTCAATGCGGTTTTCAGATAAGACTCTTCTCCGGTCACAGCATAAGCTTTTGCAAATGCGGTAATCATCAAACCATTCCAGGAAAGCAGAATCTTGTCATCCTTGTGGAGGCTGGTACGCTTTCTGCGTATGGGATATAGTGCATGATTGATTTTGGCAATCCGGCTGTTTCTTTCTTCAAAACGGGGGTTATTGATCAGGTTGGGAATGGATTTCCCTTCAAAATTACCATGGTAAGTAATATCATACCAGCTGCAGAAATATTCCCCGTCATAATCTCCCAGGTATTCTTTAATTTCATCAGGATCAAAGACATAGTACCTGCCTTCCACCCCGTCACTGTCCGCATCCTGCCCACAGTAGAACCCTCCTTTTTCATCCGTAAGCTCTGCCTCCACATACTGCAGTGTCCGTTCTGCCACCATTAGGTACAGGTCTTTACCTGTTAAGGTATAGGCTTCCAGATACGCAATTGCCAGAAGGGCGTTGTCATAAAGCATCTTCTCAAAGTGAGGAACCAACCATTTTTCGTCTGTGGAATATCGGGAAAACCCTCCGCCTACATGATCAAAGATTCCACCCCGATACATTTGGCTTAAAGTCTTTTCCACCATTTTGAGGGCTTCTTCCTTTTGCTCTTTTTTCCCGTATTCCATCAGAAATAACAGATTATGGGGCGTGGGAAACTTTGGTGCACTGCCAAAACCTCCATATTTTCCATCAAACCTTTCCAGAAACTGTGCAAATCCCTCTTTCACCAGTTTCTTATCAGGTTCTCCCTGCAGGTTAACCTTATTCTGCTCGTTTAAGAAATTCAGGATTTCATCACCTGCCTGGAGAAGACGCTTTTTCTCATTCTTCCATCTGTCGGCAATCATATTCAGTAATTCATCCAGACCGGTCATTCCATATCTGGCTTTAGGCGGCAGATAAGTACCTGCAAAAAATGGCCTGCATGCAGGCGTCATGATAATGGTAAGCGGCCAGCCTCCCTGTCCGGTCATCGCCTGGCAGACAGACATATAGACGCTGTCCACATCCGGTCTTTCCTCCCGGTCAACCTTCACTGCTATATAATTCTGGTTTAAAATCTCTGCAATTTTCTCATTTTCAAATGACTCATGGGCCATCACATGGCACCAGTGGCAGGTGGAGTAACCAATACTTAAAAATATGGGTTTGTCCTCCGTCTCTGCCCGCCTGAAAGCCTCTTCCCCCCAGGGATACCACTCCACCGGGTTTTCTGCATGCTGCAGCAAATAGGGGGATTTTTCCTCTGCTAAATGGTTTTTCTGCATAATACTCCTCACTTTTGCATTTTTTCTTTTCTTTAGTATAACACCTGATTGAGAAAAAATTCCAGATATGCAATTTCTTTTAAAATGCAGCATCTGCAATAATTAAACTGAGCAACAGAAAAAGAGCAAAGACCCCATTACAGGTCCCTGCTCTCCCCCCTTATAAATTGTTCTATGCAATACTAATCTCTATAAATCTTTTCAATAATATCCACACACTGTTCGTACCCAAGTGAGGAAGTATTCAGGCACAGATCATAATTTGCCATATCCCCCCACTCTCTTTCCGTGAAGGAATTATAGTAACTCTTTCTCTGCATATCCTTCTGCTTAATAAAGCGTTCGATGTTCTTTTTCTCTACCTTATCCACGCTGCCTGCTCTGTTAATGCGGTCAGCCATATCAGATGCATAGATAAAGATATTCAGTGTCTTACACTTATCCTTCAGCGCATAGTCGGAACATCTTCCAATAAAGATGCTGGGACCGTCATCAGCCAGACGCCTGATGGTATCGCATTCTGCCTGGAAAATCTTATATGGCTGGTTTACCTTATCGTACTGTCCATTGGTCATGATCGCTATATTATATAAAAGGCTTCCATTTCTCCGCTCATCATGATCCCTCATGATTCCGGGATTAATACCATACTTTTCTGCAGCGATCATCAACAGCTCGTTGTCGTAGAAAGGAATATCCAGCCTTTTTGCAAGCATCTTTCCTACTTCTCTTCCTCCGCTTCCATACTGTCTGTCAATTGTAATGCATTTTCTACTCATCTTCCTATTTCCTCCTTTAAGCTGTCATTTCCTCAAACTGGGAATTGTACAGGCTTGCATAAAATCCGTTTGCTGCAAGCAGTTCTTCATGATTACCCTGTTCTATAATATCGCCGTCCTTCATTACCAGGATCAGATCTGCATCTTTAATAGTAGATAAACGGTGGGCGATTACAAAACTGGTCCGCCCTTTCATCAGATTGTTCATTGCTCTTTGTATTCTGGATTCTGTTCTGGTATCTACGGAACTTGTGGCTTCGTCCAGGATCATAATCTTGTTATCAGCCAGTATAGCCCTTGCAATCGTGATCAGCTGCTTCTGGCCCTGGGATACATTGCTGGCATCCTCATTGAGTTCCATTTGATAGCTGCCGGGCAGTGTCTGGATAAAGTGATGGGCATGTGCCGCTTTCGCTGCTGCTATTACCTCATCATCCGTTGCTTCAAGCCGCCCGTACCGGATATTCTCCATAATGGTTCCCTTAAACAGCCAGGTATCCTGCAGCACCATGCCAAAGTATTCCCTCAGTTCACTCCTGTTGAAATCTCTGATATCATATCCGTCCACCTTAATGCATCCGCTGTTCACATCATAGAACCTCATCAGCAGTTTTACCATCGTAGTCTTACCTGCTCCGGTAGGCCCTACAATTGCAACTGTCTGTCCCGGCTCAACTTCACAATTAAAATCATTGATAATGATTTTGTCCGGATTGTATCCGAAATGAACATGCTGGAACGTTACTCTTCCTTCTATATTATCCGTCTGAACCGGATTCTTTGCAATCAGTTCTTCTTCTTCCTCACCCAAAAATTCAAACACACGCTCCGCTGCTGCTGCCGTTGACTGAAGCATATTCGATACCTGGGCTACCTGGGCGATCGGCTGTGTAAAGCTCTTCACATACTGGATAAAGGACTGGATATCACCAACTTCAATAGCTCCTTTTACAGCCAGAATACTTCCGCTTACTGCAACTGCCACATATCCCAGATTCCCGATAAATCCCATAATCGGCTGCATCATTCCAGATAAAAACTGTGATTTCCACGCTGACTGAAACAGTACTTCATTGGTTTCGTCAAATTCTTTTTCTACGGTTTTCTCCCGGTTAAATGCCTGCACAATACTGTGTCCGCTGTATACCTCTTCCACCTGACCGTTGATCTCTCCCAAATATTTCTGCTGTGCAACGAAATACTTCTGAGAACACTTCACAACAACACCGATCAGAATTGCGGATATCGGAAGAATTACTATGGCAATCAGGGTCATAAGAGGACTGATGCTCATCATCATGATAAAAATACCTATCATTTGGGTTATGGATGTAATCAGCTGGGTAATACTCTGATTGAGACTCTGTCCCAGGGTATCCACGTCATTTGTAATACGGGATAAAACTTCACCCACGGTCTTAGACTCAAAATACTTCATCGGCATTCTGTTAATTTTCAATGAAATCTCCTCACGGAAGCGGTAACAGAGCTTCTGTGATATGCCGCTCATGATCCAGCCCTGAACAAAGGACAGACAGGAGCTGAATAAATATAATCCCAGCAGAAATAACAGTATCTGCCCTAATCTTGTAAAATTAATGCCGCCTGTACCGGAAACTTTTGCAACCAGCCCATTAAATAATTCCGTTGTAGCCTTACCCAGAATCTTGGGTCCCAGGATTCCAAAAATTGTTCCTCCAATTGCAAAAATCAATACACCTATCAGAGCGATTTTATAGTTTCCCATATAACCCGCCAGTTTGCGGATTGTACCTTTAAAATCTTTTGCCTTTTCTCCCGGAGCCATTCTGGAACCCGGTCCATGTCCCCCGGCTTTCATTCTTGGAGCTTTATTGTTTTCTTCACTCATGATGCAGCACCTCCTTTTAATTCTGCCTCTGATAACTGAGACCTGGCTATTTCCAGATAAGTCTCACAGCTTTCCAGCAATTGCTCATGCGTACCGATTCCTGCTATCCTGCCCTCATCTAATACGATAATCTGATCCGCATGGAGAATCGTACTGATACGCTGGGCAACAATCATGATCGTGGCATCGGAGATTTTTTCATTCAGTGCTTTACGCAGAACCACATCGGTCTTATAATCCAGCGCTGAGAAGCTGTCATCAAATAAAAATACCCTGGGCTTTTTCGCAATGGCTCTTGCAATGGATAGCCGCTGTTTTTGTCCTCCCGAAACGTTGCTGCCGCCTTCCGATATACTGCTGTGGTATTTCTCCGGTTTTGTATCAATAAACTCCACAGCCTGGGCGATTCCTGCTGCCTCTTCCATATATTCATCGGAGATTTCTTCCCCTCCAAACTTAATATTAGATTCAATATCTCCTGAGAAAAGCACACCTTTTTGGGGAACGAATCCCAGCAAATCCCTTAATCTATTTCTGGATAAATCCCGGATATCAATTCCATCTAAGGTTATCCTGCCTCCGGTCACATCGTAAAACCTTGGAATCAGATGAATCAGCGTAGATTTCCCGCAACCCGTACTGCCGATAATTGCAGTGGTCTGCCCGGGTTTTGCAGTAAAATTCAAATGCTCCAGTGCATCTTCATCCGCACCCGGATAACGGAAGGAGACATCTTCAAAAGCTATCGTTCCGTTCCATTGTGATCTGCTGTCATCCTTTGTATCTGGTTTATCTTTAATTACTACATCAGTCTCAATCACTTCAGCAATACGGTTCGCAGAGACACCCGCTCTGGGAAGCATAATTGAGATCATGGTTAACATCAGGAAGGACATTACGATCTGCATGGTATATGTGATGAACGCCATCATATCCCCAACCTGTAGGTTTCCAGCATCAATCCCCTTACCGCCGAACCATACGATCATAACTGTAATGCAGTTCATGATCAGCATCATTGCCGGCATCATAAATGTCATGACACGATTCGTAAATAACTGTGTGGACTTTAAATCCTGATTGGCATTGGCAAATCGTTTCTCTTCGTATTTTTCTCTGCTAAATGCTCGGATTACAGGGATACCCGTCAGGATCTCCCTGGACACCAGATTTAACTTATCTACCAGAGTCTGCATTTTCTTGAATTTCGGCATGGCAACAGAGAATAAAATCCCAACCAGGAAGATAATCGCGCCAACCGCTACCCCGATAATCCAGCCCATGCCAGTTTCCGTGTATCCTACTTTGATTATGCCGCCTATACCCAGAATCGGTGCATAGAGAACCAAACGCAGCAGCATTACGGACACCATTTGAATCTGCTGGACATCGTTGGTACTGCGGGTTATCAGGGATGCTGTAGAATACTGGTCCATCTCCGTATTAGAGAAGGATAATACTTTTTTAAATACCTTGCCTCTCAGAGACATACCAATCTTAGCAGCCGTATAAGATGCAAGCATTCCCACGAATACCGCTGCAATCATAGATACGATAGCCAACGCCAGCATCATTAGCCCTTTATGGATCAGGTAATTGGTCTGGTAATTCCCAAGGTCAATTCCCATCGCCTGGTACTCTTTCTTGTCAAACAGTAACGCTTTCTGAGTAATAATGGAATCGCTATAGTCTCCGAACTTTTCCAATGCCTGATCCTTCATTTGAATGATCTGATCCTTTGTCATCATCCCGGAAGCAAGAGCCTGTTTTATCTGGTCTATATCCACCTTCCCTGACTCTTTTGCGCTGGAAAGCATCAGCATCGGCGTTCCCAGTATTTTATCCAGTTTCTCAATTTCTTTCCTGCCATCTTTATTCAGATGCAGGTAGCCATCTTCCTGCTTATCATAAGCAGCTTTCACCGTATTTTCTTCTTCTTCTGTCAAAAACAGGCACAGGCTATCCAATGTTTCCTCTCTCATCTGGTCCGGTGCAACGTTTGCTATACCGCCCTGCTGGATACCCACGTCTACAATATCCGAAGTGTACGAGGGCAGTGCCAGATCACAGTAAGCCTGCACTACCAAAAGCAGTACAATGCACAGGATCAGCATTTTACACTCACTTAAATATTTAAAGAGTTTCTTCATCCTTATCTCCTTTCCCCTTATCAGCCAATTCTTCTTCCATAATAGTGGTCATCTTCTGTATCAGGCTGATGAGCATTTCCACATTTTCATCTCCCATGCGTTTCATAATCCTTCCGGTAAAGTCCTCCATCGCTTTTGATGCCATGTCACGGCTTTCCATCCCCTTTTCAGTAAGATACACATAGGTATTTCTACGGTTATTTTTATCTACTTCCCTTCGTATCAAACCCTTTTCTTCCATATTTTTAAGTGTCCTTGATGCCGCCGGAGGAGAAACCCGAAGGCTCCTTGCCAGATCAGATACGATAACGCCCCGGCTGTCACCGTTTCTCTGCTGAAACTTTCGAAGCATTTCCAGTGCAAAAAATTCTCCTTGCGATACATCGGAAAAAACATGGCTCATATTCAGTCTTCTCATTCGATGTGATACCCGCATAAACTCTTCTTTTAAATTTTTTTCACTCATATCCCTACTCCTTTCTTCTTTCACCTTCCTATTACATACCGCAAATCTATTTATCTACGGTATTAGTTAACATAGTTAATCATTCACTCTGATAAGTATATGCTCCTGGAAAGAAATTGTCAATCCCAGAATTATAAAAAATATATAAATTTAGGTACAGATACAAAGCGTCCCTATAACAAAAACTAAGTTGCAAAATTCTGTCTAAATAATTTGCCTTTTTCAGTTTAAAAGCTTATGATATGTGTATACTACTGATACAGCGGGGCAAAGATTTCGGATTTAACAGTAACGATACATCAGACTGCACCGGAATGTGCAAGAGGAGGTTTCCTATGATAAAAAAAGTAGACCACAGTAATATGGGCAGAAGTGAACTTGGATGGCTGAACAGCTGGTTTCATTTTTCATTTGCCGAATACTACAATCCCGACAATATTCAATATGGGGCATTGCGCGTCATCAATGATGATTTAATCCAGCCCCACACCGGATTTGATACACATCCCCACCAAAACATGGAAATTGTCACCTATGTAATTGATGGTGAACTTACCCATGGCGACAGTATGGACAATAAACGAACGCTTACCCGTGGTGATATACAATACATGAGCGCCGGAAGCGGCATTTTTCACAGTGAATTAAATGAATCCGATGAACGCCTGCGGCTGCTGCAGATCTGGATCTTGCCGGATGCCGCCGATTATACCCCCCAATACGGCGACTATCATTTTCCCTGGACCAACCGCCTGAACCAATGGGCACAGATTGTATCCTCTGAAAACGGGACAGCTCCTATACGGATTCATCAGGATATGAATATCTTTGTAACCCAGCTTGTTCAAAATAACTCCCTGGAGTATGAAATTCTTCCGGGACGACAGGCATATCTGGTATTAATTGAAGGACGAGCTCAATTAAATGACGTTACGTTAGAAAAAAGAGACGCGGCTGAAATCTCAGCCGGAAAATTAAAGATACACGCCCAATCAGAAGCTCATATTCTATTTTTAGAAATGAAGGAGCGTTAAACGAAAAACTTCCGACAGCCTTATCTGCTGCCGGAAGTTTTTTTTTATAACTTTATTTATAATTTATCTATGCAATCCGAAAAACCGGGAATCCCTTTTCATTCCACTTTACCTGCATTAACATGGCATGGCGGTTCGGATTATATAATGGATCACCAATAATTTCTTTTTCCGTTCTGGCGTGATACACCATAATGTCATTTCCCTGTTTATCTTTTGTAAAGGAATTATGTCCGGGACCGTAGATTCCACAGGCTTCCTCAGATGCCAATACCGGCAGGCGCTCCTTATTCCAGGACAGCGGATCCAGCAGATCGCTGTCAACGTCAGCACTGAGCATCCCCATACAATAAGCCGTACCTGTTTCACTGGCGGAATAGGTGAGGAATATCCGTCCGTCTTTTTTTATCGCAGCCGGTCCCTCATTTACCCAGAAGCCTACACGTTCCCAGGGATAATCCGGTGTGGTCAGAAGCACCTGAATGGTTTTTAATTTATAAGGTGTTTCTAATTCTGCGATATACAGGTTAGATATCTGCTTACCAACACCCACTTTTTCCGCCCATACATAATAATATCTGCCACGATTTTCGAATACGGTGGCATCCAGGGAAAATCCGTGAAATGAAAATTCATCATTATCTGCACACTGCATTATTCCCCTTTCCCGCCAGGTACCTGTGATCGGATCTTCATCACAGCATTCCAGTACATAGGGGCGGATCGCCCATACATCTTCTCTGTCTCCCGCCGCATAATACAGGTACCATTTCCGGTCCAGGTAATGCAGTTCGGGTGCCCAGATATGTTCACTCATATTCCCGGTATCATGTTTATGCCAGATTTCTGTCTCCGGCGCATCCGGCAATTCTTCCAGACTTCTGGCACGGCGCAGAACGATGCCGTCATAAGCCGGTACAGATGCGGTAAAATAGTACCAGCCATCGCTGTGCAGGTAAACATACGGATCTGCCCGCTGCAGTATCCATGGTGTATTATATTTAAGTCCTTCCTTCATTTCCATTGTGCCTCCACTGCTATATATAAATCAACCCAGTGTGTCTCCATCCACTGGCATATAACTTACTATACGTTCTTTTTTTACTTTCTTTTCATTGATCAGATCAAATAACAGACTTACGGAAGTCTGTGCCACTTCTTCTACCGAATTGTATATCGTAGACAGCCTGGGTGAAACATAACGCAGGATATCAATATTATCAAATCCCATGATTCCATAATCATCCACTACTTTTTTTCCTCTCATCTGCAGGAATCTCATTAACTCTAATGCAATCATATCCGAGGTACAGAAAAAAGCAGTCCGCTTGTCTGTGTCCTTCAGTTCCTTATATGCAGGTTCCAGGTACTCCCAGCTTTGGATAAGCCCCTGTTCCACTTCCGGATATCGATCCATTGTCTCTTTAAACCCCTTTGCCCGCTCTTCATGTACATAGACATTCTCTCTGGGTGCATCAGCCAAAGGCGGACATACGAAAATGACCCGTTCATATTTTTTCTGGACAATCTTTTGTGCGGCCTCCGCCGCAGCTTTTTTTCCGTCTATGCCAACAAAAGGAATACCCTTTGCCACCTTATTGTCAATGGTAACAATGGGGATTTCAAGACTTTTTAAAAAGTCCTTATATGCCTCCCCTTTATTAATAGAGGAAAGAATGATCCCATCCATATGGTAATCCGCCAGCCGGCACAGCTGTTCCCGTTCGATCTCTGTTTTATTTTCATGGAAAGTGATATTTACAGAATAATCGATCTTCCTGGCTTCCCTTACAATTGCATTTAACATCTGGGAAAAATAGCGGTTATCGGAATCCATAATCACAACTCCAATATAAAATGTTTTTCCCTTAACCAGTCCCCTGGCAAGCATATCCGGACGATAGTCATGTTCTTTCGCTATTTTCAGAATCATTTCCTTCGTCTCTTCGTTTATTCTACCTGTATTGTGAAGCGCCCTGTGGACAGTTGTCCTGGACACGCCGCACAGCAGCGCCAGATCCTTCGTAGTGATACCCATCTTTATACCCCCTTGCGCTATTATTCTTTTATATACGTACTTTTACCCGGATCATATTCCAGGACAGGGGTTCCAGCTCACAAGCCACACGGTTTTCCTTTACTTGTCCGCCGGATACCCTGTGCGGCTTCACCGCATCGTGGCAGATTAAATTGGTCATTTTCTTATCCGTACAACTCATAGTGACCTGTTCTGCTATTTCTTCCACTTCAAATCCCTGAAGCTCACATTCGAAGCAAACAGACTCTTCCTCACTCCGGTTAATCAGGAAAAACACCACTTCGTGCTCGTCTTCATTATACACCGTAACGCTGTCAACATAAGGCACCTCACGGAACAGGTCACAGCTATAGGACGGACAGTCTAATACTTCCTCCAGGACAGTCCCTCTTCCGTATCTGGAAGTATAAGAGAATGGGTAAAAGATGGGCTGAACCCAGATCCCGCCGCCTTTTTCCGTCATAATTGCTGCGCTGATATTCGTAAGCAGTGACTGGCATGCAATCTTAATGCGGTCTGCATATTTTAAGAAATTCATCAGCATACTGGCAAACAGAAGAGCGTCTTCCATGCTGTAGATCTGCTCACTTAAGTTTGGCGCTACCTGCCATGGACTTTTGTCTACCTGGGCAGCCACTTCCACATCCGCCATTGACCACACGCCCCATTCATCGAAACTGATGTACAGTTCTTTATCCGAACGCTTTTTTGCCTTCACATAATCACAGGTACCGATCACGGTCTTAATATACCGCTCCATATCCAATGACTGAGCCAGAAAATAGGGCGTCCCTTTATCCTGCCCGTCATAATACTGGTGCAGCGATATATAGTCAACATAATCATAAGTATAATTCAGCGTAATGGCTTCCCATTCCGGATAAGTCGCCATATCTGATTTGGAACTGCCGCAGGAGACAACCTTAATGCTGCTATCCACCTGTTTCATCGCTTTTGCGGTTTCCTGCGCCAGACGTCCATATTCCTCTGCGGTCTTATGGCCAATCTGCCAGTCTCCGTCCATTTCATTTCCCAGACACCAGGTTTGTATACCGTAAGGATTTTCCACCCCGTGGCTTTTACGCATATCACTGTAGAAGGTTCCCTGGGGAATATTGCAGTACTCCACAAAAGAAACTGCGTTTTCAATCCCCTTTGTTCCCAGATTAACTGCAAAAACCGGTTCAATTTCTGCTTTTTCTGCCCACTTCATAAATTCATTTGTACCGATTTCATTTGTTTCGATTGCCCTCCATGCTATTTCCAGCCTGCGGGGGCGTTCTTTTACCGGGCCTACGCCATCCTTCCAGTCATAGCAGGACACAAAGTTACCTCCCGGATACCGGACAGCCGTTACTCCCATTTCTTTTACTTTTTCCAGAACATCCTGACGGAATCCGTCTTCGTCAGCCGTGGGATGTCCCGGCTCATAGATGCCGGAATAGACCACTCTTCCCATATGTTCAACAAAAGAACCATAGATCCGTTTATCAATTTTTCCTTTTTTAAAATCTTTATTTATAATCATTACTGCTTTTTTCATACTTCTACCCAATGCATATTGCTGGTTTTCCTGCAATACTGCCACAGTGAAACCGGTTGAAAGATTCACTCCGTGGCTTCCTTTCTGTTTTGTAATTTTCTTCCAACCCTGACACCATTCCTATGATATGCCTGCTTAAAATATCTTTTTACACGGCCAGCTATTCTTTCATACCTGCTGTAGCGATTCCCTCCACAAAATATTTCTGGCAGAATATATACAAGATCAATAAAGGTGCCAGTGATATAAGCGTTGCCGCTAAGGTAGGACCGTATTTAATGACTTTGTTGCCCACAAGAACCGCAAGGCCCGCAGACAGTGTCCTCTTATCCGCGGAGCTGGTCATCATCAGCGGGTACAGCAGATCATTCCAGTTATTCATAAAATGGAAAATGCCAAGGCTTGCAATTGCCGGCTTGCAAAGGGGAAGCATCAAAGACCAGTAGATCCTGAATTCCCCCATACCGTCGATACGCCCGGATTCTTCAATGGATTTTGGCAGCCCCGCAAAAAATGACCGCATCATATAAATGCCAAAAGCACTTGTCGCTCTGGGGAGTATTAATCCCAGATAAGTATCTAACAGATTTAATTTATAGACTTCAATATAAAGCGGAGTCATGATAATCTGAAAAGGCACCATCATGGTCAGCAATATAATGGAGAAAATAACGTTGGATCCCCGAAAATGCATCCTGGCAAATGCATATCCTGCCATGGAATCAAAAAATACGCTGAGGACCGTTACTGCACCTGCAAAAATCACTGTATTTTTAGTCATATCAAAAATGGGGATGCTCTTTGTCACATATTTAAACTGATTGAGTGTCCATTCCACCGGGAAAAACTTCGGCGGATACTGAATGACGCCAACATCGGTTTTAAAGGAAGATACCAGCAGCCACAAAATAGGTACAATAACCGTAAGTGCTACAAATAATGTTAAAACAACGCCGACAATATTTCCCAGGGATCTTTTTTTAATCATTTGCTTCCTCCCCCTTATTCAACACAAACTTTTTCAATACAAAGGTGATAACTGCTATAATCACAAAAAGGTATACGGAAATAGAAGAAGCATATCCCAAATTATAGGGGGCAGTCTGAAATCCTCTGTCATAAATATACTGCACCACTGTCTCGGTTCTGTTCAGCGGTCCTCCCTGGGTCATAACATAGGTCTGGTCAAATACCTGGAGGGCACTAATAGTGGTGGTAACCACACAGAAGCTGATCGTGGGAAAAATCCCCGGTATTGTAATGTGGATAAACTTTTTCCACTGTCCTGCGCCGTCCATATCCGCTGCCTCGTAAAGAGATGCAGAAATATTCAGAACTGCTGCCGTAATCAGGGTCAGCGTATAGCCGAATCCTTTCCAGGCAGTCACGGCAATTACCGTAGGCATCGCCAGATTGGGATCCTTCAGGAAAGAAATGGATTTCAGTCCCAGCTGCTCCAGCCAGTAAGGTACCAGTCCCATATTGGGATCCAGAAGCATTGACCATATAATACTGATAGCGGTCATGGAGCAGACAAAAGGAAGATAATATGTAGACCTCAGCAGCTTGGTGTATTTGTTGTTTTTAGCCACATACATTGCCAGAAGCAATGCCAGCCCCACTTGAAGGGGAACTTCAAAAAGCGTAAAATACAGGCTGTTAAAAGTAGCGTTTCCCACCCGTGAATCCTGGAATAACTGTTTGAAATTCGACAGTCCCGCAAATGAAATATCTTTCATAAAGATATTCATATTCAACAGGCTGATCACCAGCGAGGCAACCAGTGGTATGAACACAAATATGGTTAAAATAATCATCGACGGCATTATAAACAAATACGCACATTTCTGATAATGCGGCCGATATTTTTTTGGTTTCTTCATTCTTATACCCATTGCATATTGCAGGCACGCCTGCAATACCGCCACAATAAGACAGGTTGACAGGATCATACTGTGGCTTCCTTTCTAATTATTCATTTCCTGTCAACCTCTATCTTCCAAGTTCCCCAGAGCGTGTTTTTAAAATTCATTCCCGCCATCTGCACGCCCCACTTTGCATCATATTTGCCCTGAATTCAGGTCTTGATCGCCCGGGAATTTGGAAATGAGCAGTGTGAATTTGCCTGTGCCCGTCTGTGTCTATTATTTACCCAGCACTTTATCCATTGCCGTAACCGCTTCTCCCAGTGCTGCGTCCGGGGCTGCTGCTCCTGTAATTACTTTTTCAAACATCGGAATCATAACATCGTTATCAATCTGGCTTGCTAACGAATATCCCAGATTATAAGATCTGCCAATCTCCGTTGCCTTGGATATAGAATTCAATACCTCATCATTTTTAATTTCCGGGTCTTCCAGAAGTGATTTAGACCACACCGGGAATCCGTTTCTCTGTGACCATTCTTTCAAAGTGTCATCGGTCAGCCAGTATTTCATAAATTTATATACAGCTGCTTTTTTCGTTTCGTCAATTCCCTTAGGAATCATATAACTGCATCCGCCTGCCGGAGAATAAGCACCGTCACTGCCTGATACACAAGGTGCAATTCCAAAATTAATCCCTGCTTCTTTTAAACCGTTGATCTGCCACGGCCCGCTCATATACATTGCAATCTGTCCTGCCTGAAGCATGGTATCCGCATCCGGTCCTGTAAGATTCATAGGGGTTACTTTTTTATTTACAGCCAGATCCTGCAGCCATTCTAAGGTCTTCACATTGGCTTCTGAATCCAGTAAGTTTTCATTCTTTTCCGGGTCATCCGCATCTCCCCCATTTGCCCATAAGAATTGCATGTAAGTAACATTGGTGGGCAATGCCAGGCCATACTGTCTCTTGGATTCGTCCGTAAGTTTTTCTGCAAACTGTGCTAATTCATCCATGGTTGCAGGAGGTGTCTCCGGATCCAGCCCAGCTGTTTCAAACATATCTTTATTCCAATACAGATACTGTACATTATACTGCATTGGCACGCCGTATAATTTTCCATCCACACAGGAAAGATCCACTACATTATCCTGGAAATTGGTTTTGTCCACACCTGTCGTCTCCCAAAAATCACTGATGTCCTCCAAGGAGTCATTGCTCACATAAGGCGCGATATTTTCTATCCCGAACAATACAAAATCCGGTGCGGTATTCGTAGCAATTGCTGCCGGCAGTTTCTGCTGAAGGGTATCATTTGGCATGATATCCATATTAATCGTAATGTTATCCGTGTTCACAGCATTGTAGTTATCCACGATTTCTCTTAATATGTCTCCGTCCGAGCCGGTGAATACATTCCAGAAATTAAGTGTTACTGCTTCACCGGATGACGTTTCCCCCGTCGACTGATCTTTTGAAGCTGCTTCTGTATCCGCCTTCTTTTCATCACCAGCACTTTTTGTTTCTTTTGCTTCTGTTGCTCCTGTTGCTCCTGTTGAACCTGCGCTTTCACTACCGGATGTTTCTTTGCCTCCTGATGTACTTCCCCCGCATCCTGCTAATGCACCTGCTGTCAAACTTGCTGCTAATAATACACTCCAAAACTTTTTCGCTTTCATATTCTACCTCCATATAGAATGAATACTGGCTGGTTTCTGCTATACATAATCCCAGTCTCCTTATCGCGCATCTCAAAAATGATTCAGATCATTTAGGAAAATTGCTCTAGTGGTTCTCACCAATAGTCCCCCCGGATATTGTTTAGATCGAGTCTCATTTTGGTGAACTTTATTTGCGTACACGTGTGCTCTACATTTAGAATTATATATAATGTACATAATTTTGTCAAGTATGTTTTTTAGAATAATGTCAAATATTTTATTTTACTGTCAATATTATATCTTTAATTGATATCAGAGCTTGATTTTCGCACACGCCTTGGTACTCTGCGCACAAAAAAAGCCGGACCACCAGAGCACAATATAAAATTGCTCTAATATCCAGCTGTTTTTCCAAACACAACTATTTATAATCTAAAATCTTAAGTTTACCAGAACCCGGAAATCAATCTGAGATTCCTCTTCCTTTTTTTCTTTTGGTGGAAAGGTACGCTCAAATGCTTCAAATTCCTCATCATTCACTTCGAATCCACTGCTCTCAATAAATCTTCCCTGGATTCCTTCCAGTACCCCGGGTATTAGCTCCAGAAGCTGCATCGATACTGCATATTTGCCGTCTTCTGTTTTAATCTCATATTTTTCTCCACAATGAAATCCAAATCTGCTGTAATACCGGGGATCTCCGAAAATGCATACCGCCTGATATCCAAGCTTTTTTGCCTTCTCCAGAGAATACCGGATTAAAGCCGAACCAATTCCATTCTTTTTATAATCGGGATGTACACTCACCGGTCCGAAACACACTACCTCAAATGCCTCTTCCTTATCGGTCACAATTGCGCCCAGTGTATATGCGATATGGCCCACAATTTCCCCATCCAATTCAGCAACCAGATCCAGCTCTTTAATAAATTCTTTTTGATCCCTTAAATTATGGATCATAAAATGTTCCGTACAACCGGGCACATAGACATTCCAAAAAGCTTCTCTGGTCAACTCCTCTACTGTTCTGTAGTCCTCCGGCTTTTCAAGCCTGATGTTCAATTTATCAATCATACTGTTATTCTCCTGAATTCTTTTTAAGTTTCATTTATACTTTAAGGGATTTTACCTCTTGCATTGGGTAATATTAAGATTCTCGGCGGAAAACTTCTTCCATTTCTTTCTGAATACCCCCAGCAATTCAATTCTTTCATTTCGGGAAAAACCAATAAAGCTTTTTATAATCCGCAACTCTGCTTTTCCGGCACCATTGATTATCATTTTTTGAAGCAGATCCTGCATTCTGTCTATTAGTACCGTCTCATCGTGCAGGTCTCCAATTACTGTCTGGAACCAGACGCAGCTTTCCATTAGCTTCTGCCCTTTTTCTCCTGACTCTTCACGGAAAAAATCCAGCACATAACGCATATTTTTAAATGCAATGCGCATCTGATGCAATACCGGTTCCGGGACAGCCAGTCCGTTAATCCATTCATCATAAGCCTTTAACTGTGCAAAGCATTGAAAAAGGCTGGCCTCCATAACCTGCCGGTTTTGGAACTCCATCACCTTACCGCCTTTTGTTAACACCGGCCTGCATACGCCCGTTTCTAAATAGGAACCAACGTCCCTTAAAAACGTTTCATATAATTCTGAACTGCAATGCCTTTTCACTTCACTTAAGCGTTTTTCTCTGTCCTCATCAATCATTTTCCACAAAACAGGGATATCTTTTATGTTATATCCACTTTTTTTCAAAAAATACACAGACTTTTCCTGCATAATGTCCAGATCCCTCAGACTGCCAAGTATCTTAAGGTTTTCCTTTAACCGAACCATGCATTCCTGCTGCCATCTGTCGTTCAGATATCCGCTGAATATTACCGACAGGGAGAGCAGCTTTCGAAATGCCACTCTGATATCATGGATAACCTCAGGGCTTGAAAGATCATTTGTCTGACTGCTCAGTCCTGAAATTACCTGTATCTGCAATCCCATATAATCCGACAGCTTTCGTGGGAAACTATCGGAAGGATGCCGGGCGGATTCTTCATTGCTTTTTTTGACTTTCTGATGTGTGGTTTGCTGCATTTTTTGATGTTTACTTTGCTGCAGCTTCTGATGTTTTGTTTGCTGTAAATTCTGCTGTTTGATTTGCTGCATGTTTTGATGGAGATTTTGACGGATATCTTGCCGCGTGATCTGCTGGTTTGCCAGAATCACGCTCTCAGTCAAAAATTTTAATACTCTGCCCTGATCCAGACCAATTCCGGTTCTTTTCAGGTTTGATTTTACAGATTTCTCCAGAGGATCCGCTGAATTTACACAGCTGATTGTTGCAGCCAGCATAAGGTTTTCCTCCTCTGTCAATGCTTTCAGGGGATGCGACAGAATAATGTCACCGGCATATGTATTTTTCGAAGTTTCCAAAATCCCCTTATGGATACTTTGCAGAAGATATGCTTTTGATGCCACCTTTCCATAATCCGCCGGAAGCTGATACAGTGCGGCAAAGCGCCTGAATAATTTCTCTGCCAACCATGCACCGTCTTTCTGACGGCTTTTGGCAATGCCAAAGTGACGGCATAATTTACTTGTTTTCCAGTAACTGACCTCCTTTTTGGGCAGCGGCAGATATTTCATATTCTGCTGCTGTCTGACATCCGCTTTTTTCATAAGGCATCCTCCTTTATAATTTGCCCGTTACTTACTGATACCATAACATCTGGGACAGACCTTTCTGCATTTGTTGCAATCAACTGTATCAAAACCTCTGTCCGTTATTCCATACGAATTCATCCTGCACTTCTTTTGAACCGCAGTCGTTCCATTCAGCGCCTGTACCGGACAATTCTTGATGCAAAGACTGCAGCCTTCTATACAGACCGGATCACTCAGGGCATCTGCCTCCAGTTCCATATTCGTAAATATTGCACCCAGGGTCAAAAGAGTTCCATATTTTTTATTTAAAAACAAACTGCTCTTTCCCAGTGTTCCAAGTCCTGCAGCGACTGCGGCATGTTTCATGGAAATCAATCCTTTTCCTTCCATCCTTTCCTGATCCCAATACTCATAGGGGCTGTCCGCAGGTATAGGCACTGCAATTTTGCCATAACACTTTTCTATTTCTTTCGCCGCCCGAAAAGTCACCGTATCCACATGTACGGCCGCCTGATAATTAAAATGTCCATAGATTAGCCTGGGTTCTACTTCCATAATTCCTCTTGGCAACGCAATTCCTGCTACTATTACTGATCTGCACTCCTTATATATATCGCCTGGATGAAATCCCTTAGGCGCCCCGTCAAATCTCTCCATATCTGCAATCCCGCAGACATCCGCCCCCAGTCCCAGTATCATTTTCCGGATTTCATCTTTTATTATCTCATTTTTCTTTATGTCATTCTTATCTATTTCATACTTCTTTATGTCATTCTTCTCTATTTCATTCTTTTTTATCTCATTATCCTTTATCTCAACTTTTATTAACTGACTTGTCTTTGGCTCGTTTTTCATGCTCGTCCTCCCTTTGTGTCTCTCACAGGGCATTTATAATATTGCTGCCATCTGCTATTTGTAACCTCAAACGTGGGCAATATTCGTACCAGTGACCACAATGCATGGTCGTACACGCTTTTATGTATTCCCCTTAATTTTAGCATATCTTACCTTCGCCCATAAATCAACTGTAACCGACCAAATACTACAGAATTTTCATTAGTTTTCATCAGATAGGTTTATAAATATTTTCACCACATACACAACAAAAAGGCATTTCAGCAAAACTGTCATGATTCCGGTATGTATTCAATATATATTAAATAAAATGAATTTGGGAATGTATATGATTAAGTTTAAGATTAATCACGCACTTTGTAAAAAACTGGCAAAATACGCGTTTCTATTTGTGGCAGCCTTTCTTGCTGGTCATTTTGCCGCCAGAATAGTAGACAGCACAGTCAGTACCTCCATTCAGTCATCAGCGGAAGGAAACTGGGGGCTTAGCTTCCAGGAAGAGGGTAAGCCTCCTGTGGCAAACGCAACTTTTGATGAGCTGAAAAAATACGATACGTATTATGCAGAAGATACGACAGAAAAGGTTCTGTATCTGACATTTGATGCAGGGTATGAAAATGGGAATACATCAGCAATTTTAGATGCTCTAAAAAAACATAATGCTCCGGCAACATTTTTTATTGTGGGCAACTTCTTATCCACCAGCCCTGACCTGGTAAAACGAATGGTTGCAGAAGGCCACACTGTCGGAAATCATACCTATCATCACCCTGACATGTCAAAAATGTCAACTATGGAATCCTTTTCAAAAGAAATCCAGGATCTTGAGAAGCTCTATCAAGACACAGTCGGGCAGCCGCTTACTAAATTCTACCGTCCGCCACAGGGCAAATACAGTGAAGGCAACTTAAAAATGGCGCAGGAACTGGGATATAAAACGTTTTTTTGGAGTCTTGCTTATGTAGACTGGTATCAGGATAAACAACCCACAAAGGAAGAAGCCTTTAAGAAACTGCTTGGCAGAATCCATCCAGGAGCCGTTGTACTCCTTCACAGCACCTCTAAGACAAACGCTGACATTATGGATGAACTGCTTAGCAAATGGGAAGAAATGGGCTATACGTTTAAATCTTTGGATCAATTAGCACAGTAATAAAGTAAAATATTGATAAAACAAAGAAGCAAGAGATGTATGCCTTGCTTCTTTGCTTTAAATCATTTTAGTTTAATTCTGCTCAACACGCTTTAGAATCTACCCAATCCAGGATATAATCCATCGCCAATTGCAGATTACCAACCTGGCAATGATGAGAAGCGTTTTCTTCTTTCGTAAAAATTCTACCGCTTACCGACTTTGCGTTTGTCAGTGCCTTTATTTGCTGATCAAAATAAACGGTATAGATATCCTCCTCGCCCGCAAGAATCAACACATCTTGTTTGATCAATGACGAAAACTCTATCGTATTGTAATTTTTTATGCATTTATAATAATCATAAAGAGTATTAATATTACCAAAAACTTGCCGCCCTTGCTGAAACAGCCAAAGGGAAAATGGATTTGCTTTCATTAAATTCTCTATACCTTCCCACTGTGGGCTATCTGGGGTATCCATTAAATTGTTTATCAATTTCTTAAGCTCATCCGGTGCTTTCACTAAAACTGCTCCGTAAAAATCATAGATTAAATCGTATAATACAACTCTCTTAATGCGATCCTCATAGGCTGCCGCACGAGCTGCCAGATACCCGCCCAGAGAAACACCGATTAAAGTTACATCATTCAGCTGGAAATAATCTAAAATAACTTTTGTGCAGATTTCCCATTCCGGCTGCATTTTCATTTGGCATTTGTTAAGTACTTCACCTTGTCCAAATCCCTCAAATATGTAAACATTGTATCCATAGGAGTAAATATATTGTATAAGTGGGATAAGTTCCTGAATAAAAGAATCATATCCACCATGTATGACAATGTCTCCCTTGCTTTCATCGGTGTGGCACTTGTATATGACAGGAAAATAACCGGTTTCAAAAGGAATATTGACATATGTAAGCCCTTTATCTTTATAGGCTACCTGATATTCATTCATACATTGTTCATAGAGCTGATCTTTACATATCTGTTTATTGACATCAGCATCGTCGTCCAGCATGAAAAATAAAGCTGCACGCAGACATGTCGCCGATGCGATCAAATCTCCACTATTATGGAATGACTCAACCCGTCTGATAAACGCCTTGAACCAACTCTCAAAATCATTTATCTCCTTACTTATTTCTCTAATCGTATCATAGTTCAGGCAACTGAATGAATAAAATCTGTTTAGTTGGAAATTAAAAGCCACGTCCTGATGAAAGTCATGAAAACCTACTGGAAAATTCATTATACCACCTCCATATATTAATTAATTTGTTATATTGAGTCACTCCACTAACACGAAAGTGTAAGCGCCTCTTTTTATATCATTTCATACCAATCCCATATCCGTATCTAACATTTTAGAAAGAAGAGCTTTGATATGGCTGTATTTTTCATCCATAGAATTTATTTCGCTATCGTGTATGATAGCGCTCATACCAAAAAGAATAAATTGACTTAACAGACGAATATTTGATATAGGTGCATTTATTACATTCTCTTCCACCCCATCACGAATCAACTGTTCAAACAAAGGAACCATTTTTAACAATGTTCTGGAATGCAATATGGTCATAATGTCGGGATTTACTTTTTCTGTATACATCACGCTATATTCGTTAAGAGAACCTGGCAAAATGGTAAATATTTGATTCAGCTTCTCTTTAAAACCAGCACAGTCACTATTAATGATATCAATCAACCCAGCGATATATCTCTCATTATAATTTTCTAAAGCAGCTTCATATATCTCATTCTTGGACTCAAAATAGTGATAAAACATGCCAATTTCTCCATCTGCTTCTTTTAAAATAGAGCGTATTGACGTTTTTTCATAGCCGTTTTCTAAAAATTGCTTCAAGGCAATTCCTATAAGCTCCTGCCGTCTTACATCTGCAGCTTTTACAATTCGGGTCATAGTGCTCTCCTTTCTCATCTACAAAACATTATTCTGTAGTCATTATAGCAACCGAACATTGTTTTGTCAACAACTAAAAAAATCTCATTAGGTATAAAACTAATGAGATTTTTAAAATTTTACTACAAATGGTATCACAGCCATAATTGTATTATTGCCATACATAAATTAAAAATAATAAACGATATCATATGAATTCTATTATTTTTTCCATAAAACAAACCATATCCCAGGCGTATTTCGATCTAATTTATCTGTTAATAATAGAATTGCCATTTCCTCTACTGCAGAAACCGCCGCTATTACACACAGTACTATCATAACAGGATTCCACCCCCAATTAACATAAACAGGAATTCCGAAAAATATTGCCAGTCCGGCGGCTTTATTTGCATATGTATGGATTGTGGTCCATGTACTGTATCTGATATATCCGATCATTAAGCTGAGAATACGTATGAATGCAATCATAAATAAATATATCCATAGCCATCCCGGAATTATTACAGATTTAAGTATCACATAACCTGCAGTTAAAATCATCATCACATCCCCTAAACTGTCCAGTACCTCACCCGTCCTACTGGACGCCCGGTATTTCCTTGCAATCCAACCGTCAGCCCAATCACTGAAACCACAGATAAAATACAGAATCCAAAATGCTGTTCCAAGCGGCTGCATTAGAAATATCATACCCAAAGACAACATCATTCTGAGTATAGAAATAGCATTAGGCACCATTTTTATCATACTAACCGCTATCCTTTCTATTAATTTGAATATTTCTGTCCATTGCTAAAGAATCTGAATTTAATAACAGCTTTTATATTTATAAAAATAATTCTAACCCCACCCCAACTTCATGCACGTTAAGAAAATCGTTCATTTTGGCCTTGGCTCGAAAGGAAACACAGTGGCAGGGATATACTTTTCCAACTTGATTTTCCTTAAAATATTCTATCGTTTTTTCCAGACGCTCATCCGTATTAAATAAGTGGAATCCTCCAAGCACACCCAGAATCCTATTATCCTTGCATACCTGTTTGCTGTATTCCATGATATTGCAGATGCCGCTGTGGGAACAGCCGGTTATGATAAAAAGACCTTTCTCAGACTGATACACAAGTGCAGAATCATCCATAACCGTATCCGCTTTCCACACTCCACCACTGTTCTGTTCGCCGATTCTGGCTCTATTCTCAAAATCATTCAGAGACGGAATTTCTCCCAAAAAAGTCAGATTGTCACTTATCCGAACAGGCGTATTTGATAAATTCAGGCTTACTATCTTTTTCATTTCCTCATCAGAAAAAGGTGCTCCGATATCTTCCCTGCCATCTCTCTTCGGCTTGAAACAATCCGGATGTGCCAGAACTTTGACGTCCTGTAACGAGTACTGCTGCACGAGAAACTCCAAGCCTCTGGTATGATCATTGTGCCCATGAGAAAATACAATATGCGTTAACTTTCTCAGGTCAATATCCATCTCTCTTGCATTTGTGAGGAATAGATCAGAATATCCCGTATCAAATAAAATGCACTTATCCCCATCCTCAATATAATAGCTAACCGCAGGCTCACCTTTATAATATTGATCAATATAAGTATTGTTATCAATCAGAACCTTTAATCTCATTTCTATCTTCCTCCAACTTCGCTGCTACAGCTTTACTTTGCTTTTAATCATTAATTTAAAGTATAAGTTTAGGCTAAAATGCATTCATCTTCATTATGAATTCTAAACTTCATTCTATTTATTATCTTCATTTTACTAAGGGTTCAGTCTGCTTTTTACCTTCACACGCTTCATCTTACTTCTTAACTTTACACTTAATATTACACTTAATATTACCCTTACTTTTAACCTTCACTTTTAGTTTAACCTCAGAATTCCGCATAAACTATAAGCTGCCTTTTCCCTTCATCTACAATCTCAGGTCATCTGCCATGAAATTATACTTCAGAACAACTCTTAACAGGCTAATATACTATTGTTTTACTTCAGTCCACTGCCTTCACACATATCTCCGCCTTTCATTGCATTCATCTTATGCTCTATATGGGTTCGGACAGCCTATATGAAGGTCATATTTTCATCATCCCAATCATACATTATACCACACCATGGTATTGGAGGTTGCTTCATGAAATATGGATTAGCATTGGCCGGAGGCGGCACGAGAGGGGCGGCGCATGTGGGAGTGCTGAAAGCTCTGGATGAAGAACACCTTCTTCCATCATCCATAGCCGGAACCAGCGCCGGAAGTATTGTCGCAGGACTTTTTGCCTCCGGAATGAGTATCCCGGATATGTGTAATGTGGTTACGCATCTCTCCCGTCGCGGATTGTCTTATCTGGATCCGGACTATACGAATATTCTGAAACTATTACCTCAAATGATATGTAAAAGAACAGTAACACTTACCGGGTTGTTAAAGGGAAATAAACTTGCCGATTATCTATGCGAGCTCACTCACAATAAAACATTATCAGATGCTGCTATTAAGACCGTCATACCGGCAGTTGATATTGAAAGCGGAGATACCGTTGTTTTTACCAATTTTGCCTGGACTTATCCGTTGGAGCATGTCCTCTGGAAACACTCCGGAAAGCTTGGTGAAATCATGATGGCAAGTTCTTCCGTTCCTGCTATATTTCAGCCCCGAAAACTGGAGACCTTTCAGCTGGTGGATGGAGGCGTAACCAACAACCTCCCCGTTGATCTGCTGGCTGCAGCTGATGAAAAAAGAATCATCGCCGTAGACTTGGGCGATGATTATAAAAAGCCACCAAATAACTCTATATTTGAAGTGTCTCTGCATTCTTTTTCTATTATGAGCAGAGATTTAAAGGATTGTCTGTCGCAAAAAGAGCGATTACTCCTTAAGCCATCTCTTCCCGAGGAAGCAGGATTGTTAACCTTTGAATACATGACAGCCTGCATGGAAGCAGGATATCAGTATACGAAAAACATGATTCCCCGTATCAGGGAAGTTCTCTCAGAGCCTGTAAATCCATTAAAAAAACTATAATCTTCAAAGTTCGATCCCCAACGTTCTGAACATCGTCTTTTAAACCATGATAAGGCATCCATGCCTTATCTCCGGAAAGGAATGCTAACCTGTAAAAGCATTTACAGGGAGTTGGGGAAGCTTGCAGGTGCTGCCTGCTTATCAATTGCAGATCTTACCTTTTCTATGCTTTAATTGCCCATCGCATTTTTGTAGATCGGGCACGGCTGTTCAGATTGCATTCCTCCGCGGAAGGACGGATAACATCTGTTGCAATTTCACTGTAAACTCCTTCCCGGAACAGTTGTTTAAAAGACTTTTTCACGAGTCTGTCCTCTCCGGAATGGAATGTAAGTATGGCAGCCCGTCCGCCTTTTGACAGCACATTAGGAAGCTTCTCAAGGAATTGATAAAGCACTTCAAATTCACTGTTTACATCTATTCTCAATGCCTGAAAAGTCCTTTGACAGGATTTCTTAATCGCTTCTTTTCGTTCATTAGCAGGAATAAATTCCAGTGCATCCCCAATAATCTGCTGGAGTTTTGTTGTTGTGTCAATATCTATTCCTTTCTTAATTTCAGTAATAACTGCATTGGAAATCTCCTCCGCATAAGGTTCATCTGAATTATCAATTAACATTCCAACCAGTTCTTCCCGACCAATCGTTCTTAATCGCTCTGCTGCAGAGATGCCTTTTTCCGGGTTTAAACGCAGATCTAAAGGTCCCTCTTTTTTATAAGAAAATCCTCTGTCCGGATTATCTATCTGCATGGAAGAAACTCCTAAATCTGCCAATACAAAATCAAAGGTTCCAGCCTTCTCAGCCACCAGATCGATATCGGCAAAATTCATCTGCAATATAGTCAAAATCTCCGGTCCAAAGCCCAGATCCTCCAGCCGTTCCCTGGTCTTGACGATTTCAATCGGGTCTACATCCAATGCATACATATGCCCCTGGGATTCCAGACATTTCATCATTTCCAAAGTATGTCCGCCATACCCAAGCGTAGCATCTAATCCGGTCTGCCCCGGCTTAATCTGAAGAAATTCCAGTATTTCCTTAACGCAAATGGATATGTGCATCCCTACAGGCGTCCCGCCCTTCTGAATCACCCTGGCTACTGTCTCAGGGTATTTCTCCGGCTGAAGTTCCTTATACTTTTCCTTATATGTTTTGGGATGAGTCCCCTTATATCTTACACGACGTTTATGTTCCTGATTATCCATTGTCTTCCTCTCTTTTCTTATTCTGATAAACACCTTTAACGTATATTTTACCTTTTTATTCAGTTGTTTCCATGCCAGAAGTATGTCCCCCTGCCGGCTTCCTTCGCCTTATATAAGGCATTATCAGCAGTCTTATACGCTTCGGAAAATGACATTTCACCCTTATGAATGGTGACAATACCGATGGAACAGCTCTGTTTCATATCCATAACGGTAAAGATTCTGCCGACCTGATTAATCAGCTCAGAAGCGATCTGAACCCCTTCATCTTTACTTCGAAATCCCTTTAGAAACAGCATGAACTCATCTCCTCCAACCCTTCCTGCAATATCTGAAGGTCTGGCATGTTCCGCCAGAACAGCTGCTGTGCGCTTAATAAGCGCATCCCCTGACTGATGGCCCTTTTGGTCATTCACCCTTTTAAATTCATCGAGATCAATCAAGAACAACAGACCATCTGACATCTCTTCTTCCAGCAGCCTGCTGATATGTCTTTCGGTATATTTTCGGTTAAAAAGTCCGGTCATGGAATCCAGCTGAATATCTTTTTCCAACGCGGCACTGCGCCTCATGGCCTCTTCTGCCTTGCTTGCAAAGGTTTTGGGATAATACTCCCCATCCTGCTGGTAGATATAAGGAACTGAATGATGCAGGCTGTCGATGATCAATCTGCCGTCAGGCTCTGCATGCACAACAGAGGTAAGCCTGGTTTCCATATTAATAACCATCTGCTTTCCCTCAACATTAGATTCGCAGGCTTCAAATTCTCCGTATACAATACAGACATCCTCACTGACCAGCTTTGCTTCAAACCATTCATTTCTGATAATGAAGTCTATTCCTTTTGCTTCCTCCTGATCCTTTTTAAGACCGCAGATTAAAGATTCCATCTCTTGATAAAACTCATGTTTCCCCGTCCCAATCACCAATATATCAGGAGAAAGATATCTGAACATTTTCTCAATCTTTATCTGATCCCCGGAAATATAACTCTCCATTAACTGTTGAATCAACTGGCTGGCCTTGCCGCATATATCTTCCTTCCTCATAGATACCTCCGTTTCTATTAACCACATTATTATTATGATAACATATGGATTGTTATGTGTCGACTTCCTTTGCTGATTTTACAAAAGAAACATAACAGAGAGCCGGACCTATCGGAACGCCATTATACCCGCTGGGACATATAGCTGTCTATTTCCTGCTGCGTTAACTTCCTTACTTCGGTACCCGGATATTCACGGTACGCCCCGGCGCTGTAAACCGGGGCCATTTTTTCACACACTTTGTCTTTGTTTTTCTTTAGAAATACATGTAAATCTTCTATGTCTGCAAATATTTTATAGGATGCACGTCCTTTGTCATTCTTAATCTCATAGATACCACAGGCTTTTTTCCTGGTATAATCCGCTGTTCTTAAATATAGCGTTGCAATTTCTAAGGATTTAAATGGAAAATTCCACCTTTGTAACCCTCTTTTTTCATCCCGTTCTATGCAAATGCGTCGACCACAGGATCCGCAGATATACTGTGTATGATTTTTAAGGCAATCCAGAGGATTTAATAAAGGGGTGATCCTGAAATTGCTGCTGTAACATTCTTCACACATATTTTTCTTTACCTCCCTTACCTTTTTCCACTTCCAGGCTGCATCATATATAGAGCTTCATCCATGCTTACGCATCTGCCATACCTGTTGTTCCACATTTTCTCATTATAATATGCACATGCCTGTTCTCCGGTCAGGAACTCATTATCCACCGTTGTATTGCAGCCTCTCGGAATAATCATTTCAAACCCATGTTCAAAACCGCATTTCACAGTTGCGTCTATACAATAATCTGTCTGGATTCCCACGATCATGACCTGGTTTTCCTTCTTTGATTTCAAATAATCCACTAACCCGGTATCCCTGAATGCACTGTTTACAAATTTATCAAATATGACTTCTCCGATATTTGGCTGAAATTCTTTAATGATAGAAAAACCCCAGGCATCTTTTGTAAGTTCGGTTCCATCATCATGGCGGATATAAATGACCTCTGTCTGACTTTCCCTTGCCTTTTTAAGAAGTAGTTGTACATTTTCTATAAATTTCTTATAGTTATAGAGTGCCTCTGTTACGATCAATTCCTGTGTATCTACAACCAGTAATACCATTTTCATTCTCCCTTATATCTTATTTATTACTTCTGTTAACTGCACGTTTTATAAATTCTTTATAAGACCGCCAACGCCCTGTCCCCCAAAGTCAGGAGGTATCGCTGACAGAACGTGTATAAAATTACTTCCTGTCAGCAGTTCGTCACAGATTGGGAAAGAACATCATATACGTAGCTCTCCAAAATATCTACCAGTTCTTCGTCCATAAATTCATAATCATCATTAATATTGAGACAGATTATTTTCTTTCCGGCAAGCACATCACCATAATTGTCCCTGATTCTTCTTACATGTTTTTTCTCCATGCAGAAAATGATATCCGCCCATCCTAATAACCCGGACGTCACCTTCACTCTTGCATTTTTCTCTGTTCCTGCAGAACGAACAGAATATCCATCCATTCTCTGAAAGATCTTTTCAGCCGTCAAACTTCTTCTTTTGTTTTGGCTGCATAAAAATAAAATATGTATGATGTTAACCTCCATTAAATGTATTGAAAACTTAATGCCTTCAGTTTACTATATTTTATAAAAACAGTCTATCATAATAATAAGCTGCTATAGCAGAATCATCAGATCTTATTTGACCAAAAATGGGTATTGCCGGATCGCTGTCACGTTCCGGCAATACCCATTTTATCTACACTTCATTTCATTTTGGAGCAAATACCGCATTTTTCTGATACCCTCTTTTTGAGATCGGACGATCTCCTCTAATAATGGAACCAACGCTGGTAAGACAGGAAACTGCAAAGCATTCTCTGACATATATACCGCTCCTTTGTGATGTGGTATCATTTCACGCATAAAATTAGCATCAATACTATTTTCGGTGCGGGCTGCTTTCATCTCATAAAACATAGATTGTATGGTGTTGTAATTATTCTGTTCATAACAACTGAGTTCTTCCGGATAATTCATGGTGCACTGGCATTCCGGATATGCCGCTGTCATGTTTTCAATGCTTTTCTGTTGGGATGTAATAATATTCATAGCGATATTTTGTAAAGGAATGTTCGTCGTATACCTCAGCAGATTTTCAGACATGGCAATAGCGGCACAATGATGCGGAATCATCTGGGTTATGAAACTGCCTGAAATGCTCTCCGTGAGTTTCACCGCAGACATCTTCTGTATCATATTTTCTAATATACAATGATATTGTTCGACGTAATTTTTTGTATTATTACTTAACTGGCATGTATTGGTCATAATTTCACCCTCCTGCTATTTTATGCAGGCTGGTTTCATTTGTACCAGAATAATTTCATATTTACTTACCATATCATATTTTATCAATTATTTTTATTAATTTAATATTGCTTTCTGGCACAACCATCTCTTCCATTGGCTTTCACTGTATACAGTGCCTGATCCGCCATATTCAGGAGTTCATCAGCTTCTATGTCAGGACTATAAGCCTCATTGCAATACCCGATGGATACCGTCAGAAAATCAGATCCGGGATTCTTCTCGTGACGAATCTTCTCCTGGTTTAGATCCGCAGTTACCTGTTCAATATAAGTTCTAACTTCCTGATCTTTCATGTTCACGCACAGACAGACAAATTCGTCTCCACCGTAACGGCTGAGATAGATGCCCTTCACAACATTATGGGACAAAATCTGGGCTACTTTTCGTAAAATCACATCTCCCTGGAAATGACCGTAGTAGTCATTGTACTGCTTAAAATAATCAACATCCAACATGATATAGCCCAATGTCTGTACGTTTTTCCTGTGGGTCATCTTAGTCACAACTTTATTAAATGACCGTCTGTTATATAATCCGGTCAGTTCATCAAGCTGGCTGGCATTTTCCAATACCCTTCTTTGATGAATCATCTGTTCATGATCCATTGCAGCCTGGTGTATCTGAATCTTGGAAAGCATACTTTGTGATCGCATCTCATCCTCAATGGCCGTAATCTTCTTCACAATGTTATAATATTCCTCATATGCCTTATCCAGCTGTTCTTCTTCCTGATACATCTGATAAAATTGTATTTTAAGTATCTGTATGCGGTAAAGTAAGGATAATGATACGTCATATTCAAATTCCTGTATAATATCCAGGAGTTTCTTACATCTCTCCCGATCACCAATTTTCAGCATGTTTGCACAGATGCCTTCTGCCATGTCACAGACAAAAAACTGGTCTTCCACATTCAACAGACCATCTTCAATTATTCTGTCTACTTCTGCAGCACATCTACCGCGATCGCCAATCATCGCATAGTAAGCACACCAGCTGCACCCTGACCGGATTTTGCTATATACACTGTCATCACACAATTCATCACAATTCTCAAGAGCATTTCTTGCTCCATCAGCATCCCCCAGATGTCCGCATGCTTCAGCCAGGTTTGTTAAAAAGCAGACTGCAGCTTCAATATTATCTTCCACCAGGCTATCCTCTATAGTCTCATATGCCAATTGAAAATATGTCCTGGCTGTATCCCAGTCTTCTCTGCTGGCAAAAGAATAACCGATATTATTATACAGCTTTCCCGCCATGCCCCTATTTCCCAGCTTATCTGCCAGTTTATTACCCTCCAGAAAATAAGACAGCGCTGTCTGGTCATCATTCAATTTCTGATAATAGAGCCCGGCGAAATTACACAATACCAGCATCAAGTCATCAAAACCATATTCTCTACATAGGTTACTTGCCCGAAGCAGATAAAAGCCACAGCTGGAATACTCCCCTAATGCCAGGTGACTGTCTACTAAATATACATTTGCAAAGGCACAGCCATAGGTGTACTGCTCCGCGTCGGATACATCCAACAGCTTTTTACAAAGCCTCCGCTCTTCTTCCATATCCGTATATCGAACCTCCAGGACTTTCTCCATCAGTTTCGTTTCATATGAATTTAACTTCTTTTTTCTACTCATAACTCTACTCTTTTTCTGGAATATGTGTTGCGGCCGGAGCGCTTACTCTCATAAAGCGCCTGGTCTGCAAGCTGAAACAGTAAATGCATATCTACCTGCGCATTGTCTTCACCTGCCGCATAGCCAATAGAAAGGGTCACTTCCCTGCTGCAAAGAGACTTTTCATGTGGAAGCGCTTTAAAATGCAGACTGTCTATGATGCAATTGATCAATATTTCTATCTCTTCCACCAATAATCCTTCACAAACACATACAAATTCATCGCCCCCATAACGGCAGGAGTAAACCCCTTTTTGCCTGTTTTCTAAAAGACAGCGGCCAATCTCCTGCAGTATGATATCCCCTTTTAAGTGTCCATAATAATCATTATATTCTTTAAAATAATCTATGTCCAGAATAATAATTCCCATATTTTTCAGGTGATTTTCATTTGTATACTCACGCATGAGTGATTCTAAATATCTGCGGCTGTATACCCCTGTTAATTCGTCCACATTAACTTCCCGCTCTAACGTTTCCTGTTCGGACTGCATGATTTCCGTCTGCTGCATTAACTGATCTAAATGAATCTTTGATTTCATGGCATTTACAATAATATTGTTTACCTTGGTACGAAATTTTTGATTTTTCTCATAGTATCTGTGATATGCTCCTGCATGTCTGGAAGATGGCTCAAACAACAGCTCATAGCGGATTGCAGACTCTTCAAGAACCTGCATCTGATCCACTCCGTCTTCTACGCTGGTGTCCTGCATCTCCTCAAGAAAAAGCTTTGCATAATGGGCATTACCCAAATCCATCATTTTCTGGACCAATGTGTGGTAGGTTTCAAATGCAGACAACATATCTTCATTGATAACTTCCCGGTTCCCAAGTATCAGTTCTGCAAATTCAAATGCTTTTTCTTTATCACCGGCAGCCGCATAGTAGAGGCACCAATTCTTATATCCCAGCACTTTTTTCTGTTGGGTATCCACGCCTGTTTGATCGCATTCTTCAATATATTTCCTGGCTTCCTCATATTGATTCAGAAGTAATAACACCTCCGCCAGATTACCCAAAATGGAGAGACGGACCGGACTGTCCTCTAATGCAGACTGCAGTTCATAAGCCTTCCTATAATAATTCAGTGCCTCTTTATAACATCGATGGCGCTGAAAAGCAAATGCCAGGTTGTTCAATACCACACATTCTCCTGCCATATCATTCAGCCGCTCCGCTACTGTAATTGCCTTCAGGTAATATTCAATGGAGTTTTCTTCATCAGCACGCATATCATGATAGATCCCAAACAGACTATATACCCGCAGTTTAAGATCATCCCAGTTATGATTTTCCAAAAACAGATTCTCCGCCCCCATCAGGCATTTCCCCGCATGTTCCTCATCATAAACAGCTATATAGTAATCTCCCAGATATGTCAACGCAAAAGCTTTTCCATAGGAATCATCGAATTTTTCTGACCAGTCCAGCAGTTCCTGGCACAGTCTCTTTTCTTCTTCCAAATCTGTATAACGAATTTCCAAAATTCGGGTCATGATCTTATTCATGCCGTGATTTAAATATCCTGTCATTCCATTGGCCTCTTTTATCGATTTTGGTCTGCATAGTGACAGGCAGCCGATGCCCGACTGAAACCACTTTTAGTGCAGGTTTTTCATTCTTAATTCATTCTTACTCCATTCTTACACCATTTTTTCGTTCACTTACAGCTGCCTGCAAAAGGATAACCCTTAATTGATCTTGTCTGCCGCTTGCAAGAGCGCTGCCCAGGTCTCCTCTGCATCCATTCCCAAGATAAATAATATATTGTTCAAAGACCGGCTTGTCCAGCCCATACTTCGCTGTAAGGGCGGACTGAATAGCCGGTCTGATTGCTTTATCTTCTGCCCTCTGTCTTATCCGGCATTAATGGACGCTCCGTCACATACATTAAAATACTGGAATGGTGTCCGTACCAGACCTTCCAATTTGCCTGACACCGCATAGGTCGTACAGGTAAAATACAGCGGTCCCATCGCCATATCCTCCAGCAATAACTTCTCTGCCTGAATCATCAGCTCCTGTTTTTTCATAGGATCGCCCTGCACATCTGCATCAGCCAGCAGCTTGTCATACTCCGGATTCGTATATTTCCCGGTATTATTGGCATTATCGCTGGCAAAGTACTCCAGAAATGTCAAAGCCGTATTCTCAGTAGGTCCGTTTGCCTCAATGCTTATATTGAAATCTCCACTTTCCTTAGCTTCCTGAAGGGATTTCCATGCCTGGGCATTAACCTTCACATCAATGCCAAGATTAGCCTTCCACTGCTGCTGGATATATGCCGCCTGATTCTGGCTGTAAGACGTATCCGCAACATCCAGTGTCAGCTTCAGATCTGCTGCTGCCACATTCAATTCCTTCAGAGCAAGCTCCATACATGCTTTCGCCTTTTCCAGATCATAGGCAAATAAACTGCCACGTGCGCTTGCATAGCTTTCCTCTCCTGCGCCTGCAATCATCTCCGGTACGAGACCATCTGCTGCAACTGAACCATCTGCAATTACATTATCGAGAAGACTTTGTGTATCAATAGAGAATGCCAGCGCCTTTCGTAGGTTTATATTAGCCAGATATTCGTTGTCCATATTGAATCCAAGATACCAAGATCCCCCGTCAATATAGGAACGAATTGCATTTTCATCTTTGTCCTTCACCTGTGCAATCTGCTCACTGTATATATTACACAGATCAATTTCCCCTGTAGTAAATGCATTTAGTCTGGTATTCGTATCGCCGATCATAACCAGTTTTACTTTTGGAATCTTAATATTAGAAGCATTGTAATATTCATCCCACTTTTCCATCATCATATGGTCATCATGTGTCCATTCCGTCAGCTTGTACGCTCCATTAGTAACCATCTTATCCGCTTCCTTCCCATATTCCGCTGCCCCAATTTCTTCATAGGCCTTCTGGTTCATTGGGAAATACATGGGCAGAGCTAAAAGAAACAGGCCCTCCGTCATGGGATGTGACCATTCAATTTCCAAAGTATAATCATCAATTATCTTAATTCCAAGTTCCGATTCATCTGCCTTTCCATTATAAAAAGCCTCTCCATTTTTAATATTCTCATATAAGAGAGACGCCATGATTGCTCCCGTATCCGGCTTCATCTGTGTTACCCATGAAAAATAGAAATCCTTTGCCGTAACCGGATCCCCGTTGGTCCACTCTGCATCCTTCTTTAGAGAAATAACATATTTCGTGTTATCATCACTAATATCCCATTTTTCCGCCAAATCAGCCACCGGCTCATCATTTTTGTCTAGTCTGGCAATGCCCGACATGCAGTGTGACAAGATACACATGGCCGTTGAATCATAGGCAAGCATGGAATTCATCTCAATCGGCTCTGCGGTAATATCCAGCACGACAGTATCTTCTTCCGTGGTACCCGGGAATACACTTGCTTTTTTCTGAACTTCTTTTCCTCCGGCACCAGCATTGCCACAGGATACTAAATTGAACATCATAATTAAAATCATTGCAAATGCCAGAAATTTTCTCTTTCTCATAGCTCTCTTCCCCTTTTGAATAAATAGTGTAAATGGAAATTTATGTATTTGGGGTAATTATAGCATTTGTTGAAATGGGTTGTCAATTTATACGTGTGGGGATTTAGGGGTGAGTTTATAGAATACAGTAGGAAAGGGACCTGTAGTATCTTTGTATTTGCACAGCCTCTGGCCA
>UQCR01000041.1 GCA_900539655.1 uncultured Robinsoniella sp. | reverse complement strand
AGAGCCGGCATTTGCCGGAACTGGCGATTCCTAATTAGGGACTTATTTTACAGCCCCTCTTTTTTCATTATTTCAGAATTTCACTTAATACCTGGAACAGGTGGCTGACATCAATGGGCTTAGGCACAAAGTTGTTCATACCAGCAGCATATGCAGCGTCCATATCTTCTTTGAAAGAATTGGCTGTCATGGCTATGATTGGTATATTCTGTGCATCCGGGTGGCTTAATTCACGGATTTCCCTGGTTGCATCCAGGCCATTTTTAACAGGCATCTGAATATCCATAAGTATACAATGATAATATCCGGAAGGGCTGTTACGAAACTGATCTACGGCTTCCTGCCCATTTTGTACGCGTTGAACGTGGGCACCCTGCATTTCCAACAGCTCAACTGCAATTTCAGCATTGAGGTCATTGTCTTCCGCAAGAAGAATTTGAAGAGCTGCCAAATCGGGTTGTTCCTGTCCATCCGATTCCTGATCCAATGCATTATCTTGCTGGATATGGGGCTTCTCTCTGCAAATAGGAAACTCTATAGTAAAAGAGAATTCTGAGCCTTTTCCCGGTGTGCTTTCTACACTTAGATTGCCCCCCATTAAATGTACGATGGTTTGACTGATTGGCAGACCTAATCCGGTTCCTGAACTTTTGGAAACAGAGTTACCCGCCTGTTCAAATGCAACAAAGATTCGTTCTAACGCATCTTCAGGGATTCCTACACCGGTATCTCTGACTGAGAAGCGGATCCTAGCATGGGTATCTGTATGGGAAAGTTCTGCAGCATCCAGCCGGATGGTGCCCCCGGAGGGGGTAAACTTCAGTGCATTAGACATCAGATTGGTTAATATCTGCTTCAGCCTTATCACATCCCCCACAAGCCAGTCATGGGGTATCTGATAATGAAACGTGCAATCCAGCCCTTTTTGCTCACCCTGGGACTGTATCATACTTTCCAGTTCATTCAGCATAACGGACAGGGTAAATTCCTCTTCATCTAATACCATTTTTTCATTTTCGATCTTGGACATATCCAGAATATCATTGATCAGTGCCAGAAGATAATGGGACGATGACTGGATTTTCTGCAGGTATTCGGCTACTGCCGGTGTAACATCTGCCGACATACTCGCGAGGTTGGATAATCCTACAATGGCATTCATAGGAGTACGGATTTCATGTGACATTTTGGACAGGAAACCACTTTTGGCTCGATTTGCAGCTTCTGCTTTCTGCAGTTCATTTTTCATCAGTGTATTTCTTACTCTGGAACGCATAATGATTAACAAAATTGCAACCAGCAGCAGAAGAAATACGGTTACGATCAAAATAAACGCAAGGGGATTGGAATATATCATTGTGGAAAGTGTAACATTATTAAATCCCAGAGACACCATGTTGCGGTTGGTTATGGCTGCTTTGTCAGTTTCTGTTAAATTGCTGATTGATTTATTTAATATCGTGAGAAGAGTCGGTGTTACCGGGCGTGGAAGTGCAAAAGCAGCATTAGTTTTGGTGGTGTTAGTGGTAAGGATGGTAACATTTTGAAAACTGCCTGACTGAAGATCCCTCTCCATACCTGCTGATAACCCAAAGATATAATCTGCTTCACCGCTGTTTACGGCTTTGATACCCGCCAGAGTTGTGGGATAAATTTTTACCTGATCTGCTTTCACAGAAGAAGGAAGGGTTCTTCCGTCTAAAATAGCGGCAGTTAACCCGTCTGAGGGGTAGCTTATAAATTTATTTTTAACTATTATATTACTCATTGAGGAATAAGAAGCAGTCAGAGCCAGTCCTTTTTCTGTGGCCGTGGATTCGTTATCCAGAAAGCATCCGAGCATATCTGCTTTTCCGTTTTGCACCAGTTCTATGGCATCATTATAATTGTCGGCAAAGACGAATTCGAATGTCAGGCCGGAATCTTCTTCTATTTTTTTCAACAATTCAGGAACAATACCATTGTGGTCACTTTCATCTTCCAGACAGAATAAGGGATGCCACTGTGATATTGCTGCCACCTTTACCGGCTTTCCCTCATCGATAAAATCTCTCTCTTCCTGGGTGAAAGTGAGCTTTGTATCCGTGATATTGGGATAATTGATATCATAGTGCTCCTGGGCATAGTTAGGATTGGAATCCAGAATAAACCACATTGCCTGATTGAGTTCATCCAAAATATCCTGATTTCCGTGAGTAGTAACGATATACATTGGCTGCGCCTGAAATTCAGCCGCTATCCGGAATGTACCGTCTGCATCCTGATCGTTACCCAGAAGAAGGTCCACATCTCCATTTTCCAGATGGTGATATAGTTTTTCATCTATCATATCATCATTTGTATAGTACTTCAGTTCGCAGGTAATGGCATTGAGATCCAGAAATTTTTGCAGCCGTTCTATTTTATCTTTGGCCTTTTCAAATACGCCAATGGTTTTTCCATTTATTGTCTGGATATCGTAGCTTCGGATGTCAGTATCGTTTTTTCTTGCAAGAAGCACCGCGTGGCTGTAACCAATGGTATAATCGGGATAGTCAAACCATTCTTCATAGCTTTTGTCATAGAACATACCGCCCATTAAATCAATGTCTCCGGCTATCAGCTGATTCATCAGGTCACCGCCGTTACCATCTACAAATTCGTATTCCCAATTGGTATATTTTGAAATTTCACTTAAAAAATCAGCCACCTGTCCTGTCCGGTTGCCAGCCTCATCTATATCAGAAATTCCCTTCATAATGGGATATGCGACTTTTAGTACCCGGCGTGTTGTTGTATTTTCTTTGGAAGTGCTGCCGGCAGACACATAGAGTTTTGGAATCCCGGCACAAAAGAGAAGCATTAATGCTAGACTGAATGCCAGGCATCGTGTTTGTCGTTTCATAGTATTTTCCTTCCATACAAATATATTTTCATGAATTTTATCTAAATGTTTTGAGTCATGTTAAAAAGGCTCTACCCTATACATATTATATAATTAATCAAATAGAATAACAAGCATGAATGCTCTAAAATACAAAACAGATTGCTTCTGGACGATTTTACAGTTTTTCAAACGTACTCCTCTATTTTTATTGGAAAAAATCTTCTATGATTAAGATATCTATAAAAATACGGAGGTATCGGAAGATGAAACAAATGACATTTGCGCTGTATTTTGCCAACAGGGGATTTTTCCCGGAAACATTAATTGCCACAGCCAGAAAGGAAATGGCAGAAGCCGTTACAAACGCAGGTTACCAGTATCTTATGCCAGAGGAAGAGATGACCAGATATGGTGCAGTAGAAACCAGGTCAGAAGGGAAATGCTATGCAGCCTGGCTGAAAAGCCATCAGGGCGAGTATGATGGCGTGATAATGTGCCTGCCTAATTTTGGGGATGAAAATGGCGGAGTTGCCGCAGTACAGGATGCAGGAGTGCCCATCCTTCTCCATGCTTATCCCGATGAAATAGGAAAAATGGATTTTGCCCACAGGAGGGATTCCTATTGCGGAAAGTTCAGCTTTGCAGATGTATTCCATCAATATGGAATACCGTTTACTATGCTGGAACCCCATGTAGTACACCCGCTGTCGGAAACCTTTGCTTATAATCTGCATGACTTTGCCGGAATCTGCCGTGTCGTAAATGGGATGAAACGATTTTCAGTAGGAGCCTTTGGTGCCCGGACAAGTAAATTTAAAACAGTGCGCTATGATGAGATTACACTTCAAAAATACGGCATTACCGTTGAGACATTTGATCTGTCCGAGCTGATATTTAAAGTTCAAAATATGGATGACAGGGATATGCGGGTACTCAGGAAGGTGGAACGCCTGGTGGACTATACCGATTTCAGCTGTGTGCCGCCAGATAAGACTACCGTACTTGCAAAGGTGAGCGTTGTAATAGATGAATATATTTCTGACTATGACCTGGACTGTATTACCCTTCGCTGCTGGGATGAATTGCATGAAATTCTTGGAATTGCACCCTGTGTACTGCTGAGCGAATTAAATGACAGGGGGATTGTGGCATCCTGTGAAATTGATCTCTGTTCCGCTATTAATATGTATGCAATGCAGCTGGCATCCGGTATGCCTGCCACGGTTTTGGACTGGAACAATAATTATACGGAAGACCCAGACAAGGTGATTCTGTTCCACTGCGGACCGGTTGCGCAGACATTGATGACAAAAAAGGGAACTGTAACAGACCATAAGATGTTTGCCAAAGGAAATCCCGGTTGTGGATGGGGAAGTAATGAGGGGCGAATCAAAGCATTTCCCATGACCTACTCCAATTGTAAGACAGAGGATGGGAAGCTCACCGTTTATGCGGGTGAGGGAAAGTTTACCGAAGATCCCATAGAAGATGGGTATTTTGGCTGCGGCGGAGTGGCAGTCATTGACAAGCTTCAGCCCAAATTAATCATGCTTGGACAAAATGGGTTCCGCCACCATACCGCTGTGGGGATGGGACACATGAAAAAGGTGTTAAAGGAAGCATTTACCTATTATCTGGGGTATAACTGGATGGAAATTTAGATAGTAAGACTGGAGGGATGATGATGGCAATTGGGGGACTGGATATAGGAACAACAGGCTGCAAGCTTACAATATACGATAATAAGGGAACATACATATATAAAGCTTACAGGGATTATCCTTCATCCAGAGGGGGAAAGGAACAGGAAATTCACGGGGAATTCATTTGGAACTCGGTACGGGATGTCATTCGGGAAGCCGCCGAATACAATCCGGACATTCAGGGAATCGGCGTGACCAGCTTCGGGGAGACCTTTGTACTGTTAGATGAAAAGGATACTCCCCTGGCACCGTCTATGCTTTATACGGATCCCAGAGGAGATGTGGAGTGCAGGGATCTGGTACAGAAGCTTGGAGAGAAAAATATAGCTGCAATTACCGGACTGAAACCTCATTGCATGTACAGTATTTCGAAACTGATGTGGATGCAGAGACACCGTCCGGATATTTATGGCAGGGTATCCAGAATTCTGCTTATGGAAGATTATATTATCTACATGTTGACAGGCATCACTCAGATAGACTATTCAATAGCATCCCGGACTATGGCATTTGATATCCGGAGATTATGCTGGAGCACGGAAATATTAGAGGCAGCCGGGATTGATGAAAAGCTGCTGTCCAAAACAGTTCCCACCGGAACCCCAGCTGGATATGTCCAAGATACGGTGGCAGCAAAGCTGGGGCTAAAAGAGAAAACATTAATCGTATCTGTCAGCCATGACCAAGTGGCGGCGGCAATCGGTGCCAGTGTCTTCGGTGATGCTGCGGCAGTTGACGGTGCAGGTACCGTAGAGTGCATTACCCCTGTGTTTACCGGAATTCCGGAAAATGATGTACTGTACCGGGGAAGCTACGCAGTTGTACCTTATATAATTCCAGGGAAATATCTCTGTTATGCGTTCTCCTTTACCGGAGGAGCATTGGTAAAATGGTATATTGACAATCTAGCAAAGTATGAGAAATATCTGGCTGAACAGGAAAATAAGTCTGTCTACGAAGTATTGGAAAACAATATGAAAGATGAACCCACAGGAATTCTGGTGCTTCCTCATTTTGCAGGTGCAGCCACGCCTTACATGGATACCGGATCCAGGGGAGCGATCACAGGCCTTACTGCCGCAAATAATGTATCTGACCTGTACCGGGCAATGCTGGAAGGGGTGGTCTATGAAATGCGGCTGAATATGGAGGAACTTTCTAAGGCAGGAATCGGAATAAAAAAACTAAAAGCTGTGGGCGGCGGGGCAAATTCCAGGGTCTGGATGCAGATGAAAGCCGATATATTAGGGGTTCCCGTGGTATCCCTGGGCTCCAGCGAAGCGGGAGCAGCCGGAAGTGCCATGCTGACGGGAATTGCCTGTAACGTCTTTGAGAACCTGGAATCAGCAGCAGACAAGATGGTAAAGGAATTAGAGACATATTATCCCCGGCAAGAGCAAAGAGAAGCTTATGAACCATATTATGAAAAATACAGACAGCTCTATCCGTCAGTCCGGCACTTGATGGGATAGCAACCGGATGAAAAAGTATCATACCGGGTAGAAATTGAGATTCTGGAAAGTGAATCCGGATGGGAAAATTAGGAGGGATATTGTGTTAGTTACATTGAAGGAAATATTAAGGCTTGCCCAGGCGAGAAAATGTGCTATAGGATCTTTTAACACACCGAACCTGGAGAGTATTATAGCCGTGATCAGAGGGGCGGAGGAACTGGATGTTCCGGTAATTATTATGCATGCAGAAATCCATGAGGAAATGATGCCGATTTCGCTGATCGGGCCTATTATGATAAGATGTGCGGCAGAAGCCAAGGTTCCGGTATGTGTCCATTTGGATCACGGCACCAGTTTGAACTATTTATATAAGGCGCTGGATATTGGATTTACATCCATTATGTATGACGGTTCGGCATTAAGCTATGAAGAAAATGTGGCAAATACCTGTATCGCTGTGGAGATGGCAAAGCGGACAGGGGCTTCTGTGGAAGCGGAAATTGGAGTTCTGGGAAAAAGGGAGCTGGGTCTGGGACACGAATCCAGTCAGGAAGACTGGGCAGAAGAGGTCTATACCGACCCGGAGGATGCAGGCCGTTTTGTGAAAGAGACAAAGATAGATGCATTGGCATGTTCCTTTGGTACTGCCCACGGTTTGTATTTAAAAAAGCCCAAATTAGATATGAATGTGCTGGACCGGGTGCGGGCAAGGGTGGATATTCCTCTGGTTATGCACGGAGGGTCCGGTGTCAGCGAAGAAGACTATAAAACGGTGATACAAAAAGGAATACGGAAAGTAAATTATTATACTTATATGGCGAAAGCCGGGGGAGAGGAAGTAGAGGGACAGTTTGGGTTTAAAAAGATGCCCCTCGTAAATGACGGGAAAAAATACAATCTCTATTATTCGGTTGTGGAACAGGGGAAAGAAAAGCCGGTCTATTATCATGAGATTGTACAGTGGGGAATCGATGCCATGAAAGAGAATGTGAAGTCAGCTTTAGAGGTTTTTAGTGGAATGCATAATGAACAGATTTCCAGTGCCCCAGTGCGTAAAATCCAGTGATATAGCACCCGCTATCCGCAAGCTGCATATCTGTGATTCTAGCTATAGACCGGCTACGCCGTTGCTTCGAGCATACCCACGCAGCAATGGAACATGTTCTTGCAGTTCTTCTGTACTTTTGGTACTATTAACAGGTAGCTAGTACTGCGGTCAGTACAGATTGTATAAAGCAGAGGACATGCCCATGAATCTAAGTTTAGACAATAAAAAATTAAAAGAATTAATGAAAGACTTCTATACGCTGACCGGAATCAAAATGGTTCTGTTTGACAGTGATTACCATGAGATTCTGTCGTATCCTCCGGGGCATTGTGCGTTCTGTGCAATCATGCATGGGAATCCGGTAACGCAGAAGCATTGTATTGAATGCAACCAGAATTCATTCGAGTACTGCAGACGCAACAGCGAGCTGACGGTGTATGAGTGTCATGCGGGACTGATCGAGGCAACGGCACCGCTGAAGGATAACGGAATTATTATCGGCTATGTAATGTTTGGACAGATTACAGACCTTGCAAACCGGGAGGAACTTGTTACAAACCTGCAAAATGTCTGTAAAAGATATCAGATTTACCAGCCCGGATATGAAGAAGCATTTTCTAAAATCAAGTACAAGAGCCGTGAACAGATACTTGCGGCGGCTAAGATTTTAGAAGCATGTACGTTTTATGTTTTACTGAAAGAAATGATCTTTCTGGAAAAGGAACAGTTTTTACATAAATTAAATATGTATATTATGGGACACTTGGCAGAAAATATAACAGTAAAAGATTTGTGCGACGAGTTTAAAGTAAGCCGGAGCAGGCTGTATGAAGCTGCAAAGCAATACCTGGGAATAGGTATTGCTGAGTACATTAAGCAGAAGAGGATCGAAGCGGCTAAAAATTTTTTGAAAAACTCCTGCGATCCTATCACAGAAGTATCAGAAAAAGCGGGATTTTCAGATTATAATTATTTTTGCAGGATATTTAAAAAGACAGTAGGGATGCCGGCAAAGAAATACCGAAAGATATATCAGCAGGATGTAACGAATTAACCGTTATATCCTGCTGATATTTTATGCCCCGGTATAAGCAATTTGAAATCGATTTACTAAGCTTCGCTACTTGTATCTGGATGCCAGTATTTCAAGCTCACTGTGGGTTCTGGAAATCGCTTCCTGAACTTCAATTTTTTCATCCAGGAGAGGATAAAACCATTTACAGACAATGGCATCAATTTCTTTTTGGGAAAGGATGACATTATTTTTTAACTTTGGGGGAAGTGTGGGCTTCGTGTATTTATAGGTTGCATGATACAGCGGCAGCCAGGGATAGAGCTTTATCAGTTCATCATTTGTATAGGTGGAGGTAATGGCAGACTGCCCTCCAAGCAAGGTTAAATAATTGGCTACCTGTTCATCGCAGGTCCATTTCAGAAATTGAAAAGCTTCGTTCTTTTTCCTGGAATAACTGGATATCCCCAGACCCCAGCCACCCAATAAGGGACTTCGCCCAGGTATGTGGTGATAGCCGATTGAGCCGATCATGCTGCTTTTACGCAGATCCACCACATCGGTTAAAAACGAAGGATAAGTGATCAGCATAGCGGTATCCCCTTTCAGAAAATCCTCCACCGCTACCACATCTGTCGCAGTGCGGTAGTTGGGCTTCGCGCATTTTACGGCACGAACCAGGTTAATATACGCCTTCAGAGACTGGGCAGAGTCCAGGCAGACATTCCCCCTGGAGTCAAATAAGCTGCCTCCATATGCCCGCAGACGCATGTATATCTCTGGAGACAGACACTCGTCATAGGCAGCAGGAATTGTAATGCCATAGTCAATCACGTTCGTTTCCGAGGTAAAATACTCTGCAATAGTATTGAATTCTTTTAAAGTCAGCGGAGGCCTGAGGGTGATATTATTCTTCCGCTCATAGGCAGACTTCAGAGCTAAATTTTCAAATAAATCCTTCCGGTAGTAAAAAATCTGAGGTGCATACATATATGGAATCCCATAGTAGCGCTGATTAAAACTGCTGAAATACTGCAGACAGTCCGGAAAAAATATATTCAAATCAAAGGAGGACAGCTCTTCGGTGATATCCTCCAGGATATGAAAACTTGCCAGGGTGGAAAGCCAGGGTAAATCATACATAATCACATCATATGCCTGGTCTTCCGGCATTTTGGAAATGTCCAGTATTGTCTCATAGAGGTTATGATGGGGAAGTATGGTTATCTGTGCATGTATGCCGGTCAGATTTTCAAAGTTTTTAAGCAGCCCCTCCAATACATGTATCTGGGGGGTATCTAACATCAATATTCGGATGACTGTTTGTGAGTCATCATCTGAGGCCTTTTCCTCTGTTATTTTCCGGTCGGAAAAAGTCAGCCTGTTTTCCAATGCCGGATTCTTCAGTATAATCTTTTCCGTTTCCTTCGTAAGTGGGGCACTTAACTGCTCAAATAACAGAGAAGAGGCAGTCTGGCCAAGCTTCATGGCAGGACGTGCGGCAGACATGGAGGCAAAGGAGTGCGTATGGAGGTTCCAGTGTTCTTCACCTAAGGAAAGGACAGGGATCTCCTGTTTGCCAAAGCCCAGGATATTTAAGCCTTCAATAATTCCGGTAGCGATAGATTCTGAAGTGGCAATGATTGTCTCAGGTTTTTCTGTTTTAAATATATTAATGGTTTTACGAAAAGCATCTTCCTTGCTGGCGGTTGTTTTTATAATAGCAGAAGGATTAAACCTAATGCCTGATTCGGCAAAAGCAGCCTGAAATCCTTCCATGCAGTTACTTTCGCAGGTATACTGCTTTGGACCGCTCATAAGAAAAATATTCTTGTACTGATGTTCAATCAGATTTTTCGTCATGTACTGGACGATGGAATAATTGTCAAAGGATACAAAATTGGCATCCAGACTATGGATATTCCGGTCAATTAAAACTATGGGCTTTTGTGCGGAGGTAAAGTGTTCGTAATAGAATTTCCAGTTGTCCGGCTGGCAGGACACCAGAATCAGTCCGCATATCTGCTTTTTTAAAAAATTATTTACAATGGTCTGCTCAAAGTCCGGAATATCGTAGGAAAATGATAAGTTTATATAATATCCCGTATTTTGAAAAAAGTTTTCTATACCCTGAAAGAGCTGAACATAATAGGAGTCATCAAAATTGGGCAGGATCACCCCGATGTCGGTATAGGAATTTGATTTCAGGTTTTTGGCGGGCAGATTCTGGGAATATTGTAAAATCTCCACGGCTTCTTTTATTTTAGCGCTGACAGCTTTACTGACAGGCTTGGTGTTGTTCAGATAATTTGACACAGTGGCAATAGAAACACCTGCAAGTTTCGCAACATCTTTAATGGTAGCCATATCTGTAAACCTCCTATTACATCCTAATATAGTAAATCATGCGGTACAGAACTGTCCGGAAATTCATTCCCCACATCTGCACGCCCTGGTATAAATATAAAAATAGCATACATGGGAATTTTTGTAAAGGAGAGTGAAACGTTTAAATGAAATTGATTAAATGTTTAAATGAAAATATTGACTATTATGTGCAATAACATTAAAATAGACTTGTCAAACACACAATCTTTCGTCAAGATGACGAAGAAAAAACTTTTCAAGAATGGAGAAGGAGGAATACTAATGAAAAAGGCAATTGCATTACTTATGGGGTTAACAATGGCTGCAAGTATGATGGCAGGGTGTGGGACGGATCAAAAAACAACAGGTACTGAGGCAACGGAAGCAAAAACAGAGGCTACCGCTGCCGCCACCGCCGGGGAAACGAAGGAGAAAGATACAAAAACGGCAGATGGAGATACAGCCGGTGAAAAAAAGAAATTAAAGATTGGCGTATCGATCATGGAACTGACAGCGTATACCTGGTATCAGGGTGTAATTGACGGCTGTAAGCAATGGCTGACGGAGAATGGAGAAAAAAATAACGTGGATATTGATTTCTCCTTTGAAGATTCCAGGTCTGATGTACAGACGATGCTGACAAATGTAGAAAATATGGTCGCATCAAAATGTGATGGCATTATTCTGTTTCCGGCAGATGCATCTTCCGCAATTCCTACGATGAAGCAGTATGTGGGTGAGGGGATACCTTTCATCGTAGGCGATTATGCACAGGATGTTAAGTCTGACAGCGATGTAGTCTGGTCTACCTTCGTAGGCCATGATATGAAAGCCCTGGGAGAAAAAGCCGGGCAGGAAGCAGTGAAGTATCTGGACACGCTGGGAAAAAAAGATCCCACCTGCCTGTTTATTTCACGTCCAACTTCCGGACAGGTATCTCAGGACCGCTTTGAAGGATTTAAATCAGCAGTCCTTGCGGCATACCCGGATGCAAATGTAATTGAAGAAGGCGACACCGGAGCCGGAAACCGTGATTCAGCACAGACCCTTATGGAAAATGTTCTGCAAAGAGAGGCATCCATTGATGTGGTGTGCGGACATAACGATGCGGAAGTGGTCGGAGCTTACAATGCAGCGGTTGCACAGGGCAGGGAAGAGATTAAGTTTATCGGTATTGCGGGGGATATTGATGTACTTGGATGGATAGAAAAAGGCAACGACAAATGGCTCGCTGAAGTGCTTCAAGATCCCGTTGTCCTGGGTTATCAGGCAACAGATGCCATGTACCGTGTGCTTGTAAATAATGAAAAGCTGCCGGAAAAATATGAACTGCCGGAACCAGATGCTATTACAAAGGATAATATTGGGGATTATGACTGGAAAAACTGGTCCTGGCTGGGCTAAATCTACTGTTTCATATACAAATAGAAAGGAATGGCGGGGCAACAGCCGCCATCCCTGGCAAGGACGAGGAGGTTTAAGAATATGATTCATTTACTGCCGGAACCGAGGCAATTGGTTGATTTAGAAGGAACTACAGATGAGTTTAGCAGTATCCGGATATGGTACGGACAGGAGAGAGAACCTGCAGAAGATGTGTTGGAGATTGCCAGATTAAGATTTTGGAATTATCCGGAAATCCGAATTTTTCAGGGAGAGAGTGTGAAGGAGGGGGAAATTGGCATCTGTCTGATTCCTGCGCTGGAAGAAACTGAGGTGGATGCAGATGACAGGGATTTATTCCTATCACAGGGTTATGTATTGGAAATCAGTCAGGACGGCATCCGGTTACACTATGAAAATAAGGAGGGATTCATCCATGGCATCACATCGGTGAAGCAACTGGCAAGCCGCGGCATAAACGGAGGATTAAAGCTGCCCTGCTGCCGTATTATGGATTATCCTTTGATTCCGGTGAGGTCAGTTGCCCAGACATTTTCCTGGTATGCAGGTTACGGACGGATTGGGTTTGACAGCCAGCTGTGGGGGTATGAGGAATGGGCACAATACCTGAATATCTGCCTGGATAATAAAATTAACCAGCTTAATCTGGTGCTCTATGGATACTGGCCCTTTGATCTGCCGGGATATGAAGAAACGGTGTTCCAGAATGTACCTGTGAAGATATGGAATGCAGAAAACCGGAGATGGCTGACCATCCGTTATTCCCATCCAAACCTGGAGGAACCTTTCCTGGAGCGATTTACGGCGCTGGCACATAAATTGGGGGTAAAAATATTTGCTTATGCAGGACTGAATTCCTATAATGGCGCTTATACCATCAAGCATCCCCAGGCAAGAATGAAACCGCCGGAAACCGGAGAATTTTTAAATGATTTTGATTCTCTGTGTTTAAGTCATCCGGGAACGGTGGATTATATCCTGGAATCCATGCGGCAGATTGCCAGAATCGGGTTTGACGGATTTACCCTGGAGGAAAGTGAGGAGGGGTTTTGGTTCTGTGAATGTGAGACCTGTAAAAAGAGATGGCATGAGGGAACAGCATCACCGGGTGAAGCAAAGCATAAGGCAAATATGTGGCTTCTGAATCAGATCTATAGAGCTGTAAGGGAAATCAACCCCCAGGCTGTAATTGGAATCCGCGCTTTCAGGCAGCCGCCGCTAATAAAGGATCCGGAATTCTTAAAAGCCTCTGCCGCATCCATGCCGGAAGATACCATGTTGTTCTGGGCACCCGGGCTGTATGTGCCGGAAACTGAATTTGCCAAATGGTGTGAAGTTTTTGGCAGGGACCGCATCTGGGGACGGGATACGGAAGCCAACTCCATCACCTCCACCATGGGGCGTCTGTACCGTACATTTAAATCAAATGTAATCCGGTACGAGGATGAGGCGAATGAACAGGTAATTGAGACGGATATCCGACAGCACCGGGGCAGTGCAAAAATGCGGGTACATGGCATTAACGGATTCATGTTTGAATGGTACGGACTGTGTATGCATCTGTTTGCCCACGGCAATTACGGCTGGGGTTCCCAAATGGAGGAAGAGGAATTTTATAAACTGGCCTGTGAAACTAATTTTGGAGAATTGGGAGATACCGTTCTCTATGTGATGAAAAATATGGTGACGATTCATGAGAGCCAGATTCCACTCTATACCACCCCGTTTCCATTCCAGAAAAATAAAATGGCTCAGTCAGATATTCCGAAGATTATGGCAGCAAAAGAGAACCATGAAAACCTAATGGAAAAAATCAGGTATCTGCAGGAACAGGCAAGACAGAATCCCGGTATGCGCTGCTGGCTGCCGCATTTTGACAAATGGGAAAATGCACAGCGCCGCAACGCCGTAATCATAGAGATGGTACTGAAAGCGCTTGCTTATGAAGAAGAGGAACAGCCCGCAAAAAGGGAAAAACTGCTGGATGAAATTTTATATCTTAATGAACTTGATTTTGATATTGCAAAGGAGATGTTCTTTGATGTGAATCCGATAGCCGAAACCGGAGTAAAAAGCTGCATGTTCCCATATCACGAGATAAAAAGGCTGATACATAATATCAGACATCCCGAAGCACCGGACGAGGACATTATCTGCTCGGGGGTGGAAGCGCTTGGATGGCTGTGGCTGTAGTAAAGGAGTTATTAAGATGGCGGATAAAATAACAGAGATAACACCACTGATTCAAATTAAAAACTGTACCATGGAATTTCCCGGGGTAAAGGCTTTGTCCGATGTGGATTTTACACTGATGCCAGGGGAGTGCCATGCTCTGGTGGGAGAAAACGGTGCCGGTGACCGTGTTATAATAAGACCAAGTTAGCAAGGAACCCAATAAAATCAAGGGTTTGCGGCTGCTTAGGTCTTAATTTATTATACCACAATCGAACTGCTTTTTCATGAAAATACAGTGTCGTTTTCCAAAGAGTGGGATATTTTTTAGGATCAAGGCCGCAGCCGGGTGGTTTGGGACCTGCTTATACTTAGTCCTATTCCAAATATTCTTTTCTTTTACTTCGTCCGAAGTAAAAAGCTCTCTTTCGGGAGAACAGCGCTGTTAAAAATAAATGAATACAGAGGACTAAGTGAAGCGACTTTGTTAGCTGACCTTAGTCCTCTTATGCGTTTTAGGAGGAAAAGGGTATGCAGATAGTATTTATTGGTATTGGTATTTTGATTACTTTGTCAGCGGTTGTAAGTATTGCCCTGGCTGTAACGGCAAAGAAATCCGACGAAAGATTACGCGCCATCTGTACCTCTCTTGAAGAGAAGGGCAGGTGAATGGGATGCGTGAATATACAACAGGAAATCCGATTGTAGATGCAAGCGCAGAAATCAGCATCACGGGTAATATTACACCGCAGGCATGGTATAAAACGATTCTAAAGGAAACAGGCAAACCGCATTTAACCGCTATTGTCATACTCGCGGATATTGTTTACTGGTATCGCCCAACTGAATTGAGGGACGAAAGTACCGGGCAGATTATAGCCATACGTAAGAAATTTAAGGCGGATCTACTCCAACGAAGTTATCAGCAAATAGCGGAGCAGTTTGGTTTAAGCAAAAAGGAAGCTACAAATGCCATCATTTTTTTAGAAAAATTAGGCGTGATAAAAAGAGTTTTTAGGACGATCAATCTGAATGGACTTGTTGTAAATAATGTACTATATATTGAATTGATTGTTGAAAGACTGAAAGAATTAACATATCCGCGCTGTTATAATCCCCCTATCCCTTTTATGGGAGACAGGGGTGAAGACATTGAAGAGGAAATCAGTGAAGAACAGTGCTTTGCTGGGAAAAATAGCGAGATGGCAGTCTTTGGAAAGGGGGCTGTCCCCCAAAAAAGGGAGAGGGTGTCTCCCAGAAAAGAGATACCTGCCACACCGAAAAATAGCAGGTGCCACTTTTCAGAAAGTACAGCACTATCTGGCAACAGGCAGACAAATACAGATATTACCACAGATATTTCAACTACAGATTATACCATCCAATCATATCAGGACACGTTGCAGGCATTTCGAGAAAAGATTGGATATGATGCGATATGCATTGATCGTCCATTTGATGTTGACCGTCTGGATGAAATTGTGGGAATTGCGGTTGACGTACTGACAACAACGAAAGATACAGTACGGATTAATCAGGAAGAAAAGCCAACAGCCATTGTTAAATCCGTATTCTGGAAACTGGATATGTTTAAAATACAGTTTATTTTAAACAGTCTATTAGAGACGAAAACAAAAATTAGGAATATGCGGGCAGTATTGCTAACAGCTTTATATAATTCAGCATTCACATTGAGTAATTCTGTTATGAATCAAGTGGTGATGAATGGTGACATCTCCCCTGAACATGTATGAGTAAAGGGGGTGATGAACAGTAACCAGGGTTAGACAATTACGCATAGAGAAGGATTTGACACAGTGGGAATTAGCGGACAAGCTGGGTATCAGCCTCCGTACATATCAGAGAATCGAATATGGACAGCAAAAGCCGTCCTACAGAGTCATTTTAATCTTGCAAAAGATATTTAACGAGAATATTGAATCTATCCTGCAGGAACTATAACTGCCAAATAAGAAGTGGAGGAAATGTATGTTTGATATTAACAAATTGGAAGTAATGGACATAGTATTTGCCGATGAAGCACATGAGCGCTTCTTTCGTGAGAAGGTGCGGGAACTTCCAAATTCGCGCAGGGACAGTGAAGAGATTGCTATGATATATACTCTTGGTATCTGTGACAAGACAAGGGCTGCTTTTTCAAAAATTGTGGACCAGAAAACATTACAGGTGAATCCCTTGGTTTTATACGCCGGGTGGCAGACCTCCGCTTCTGTAAAGGCGATACGACTGGCGATAAACCTCTATACTGGATTTTCACAGGAAGTGAAACGGGACAATTCGGAAGAAGGATATTACATAGGGGAAGACAGTTCGGATTATGCAGTTGGAGAAATTTTTGACTGCCCATATGCAAAATATTTCCTTGAAGCCGTTAAACTACGTTATGACATATAAAAGAGGTAAAAGCAATGAAAATGTATAAGATTGACCAAATCATTGAGTTATTACAGTTAGGAAAAGAATCAGAAGATGGCTATGTAGGATTTGAGAACAATGAAAAGGGAAACCTTGTTATTACATTTAAGCAACATGCGCCAGATTGGGAAAATGAAGATGGATTTGGAGAAGCGGTTGAAGAGGTTGAACTTTTGGAAGATGCTGGAGAATATTAAACATAAGGAGGAAACAGTCATGATGAATAGAGAAATACTTGGAATCGACCACGGTAACAGACAAATGAAAACAGCGAATACGGCATTTTTGTCTACAGTGACGCAAAACAAGGTGAAACCCAGTAATTTAAGTCAGATTTTAGAATTTAAGGGAAAGTATTACTCAATCGGTGGCAGTAGGGAAGATGTCGATACAAAAGTCGATAAAACGGTGGACGATGATTACTATATTCTAACATTGGCGTCACTTGCCACTGAATTGAAAACCAGAGGTGAGAATCAGGCGGCTGTCAGGCTGGCTACAGGATTGCCGCCTCGGTGGTATGAATCGCAAATGAAAGCGTTCAGGAAGTATTTGGGCAGGGAACGGGAGTTGTCTTTCCGCTATCAGGGAGAAGAGTTCAATATCTTTTTGGAGGGTGTGAGCGTATATATGCAAGGGTTTGCCGCAATCACAGATATATTGGCAGAGACACAGGGAAAGTCCTGTCTTCTGGTAGATATTGGAGGTGGAACCGTTGACGGGGTTCCTATTGAGAACATGCGGCCCAGTGGAGCACAGCCTATTATAGATAATAATGGTACAATAAAATGTATATCCAATATAAATGAGGTATTAATGGCTGAGTTTGGAGAGAAGGCTAAACCATATATCATTGAAACGATTATGCGAACAGGTACTTATGCAGGTGACGAAACATATCTTCGTGTAATCCGCAGGGAATTGAACAAATATACGGAATACATTTATAATCTGATCAAGAAGCATGGATACAATCTGCATTTGGAAAAAATAATCTTTATGGGCGGAGGAGCCTCAATCATGCAGAATTTTGGTGATAACGAGGGCAAGGATGTGATTTGCATTCCAGACATACATGCGAATGCAAGAGGATATGAAGAAACCTTAAAGAGCATATGGAAGGCCAGGCAGAACATGGCCGGTTAAGGAGGCCATAAATGGACGATAAATATGTTACAACGCTTCGGCTTTATAAAAATAACCCGGCACATTTCCAGGCACTAACCTGTCTGGAAGCATACAATCGGGAGTTGTTCGCTTCTCAAAATGACTTTATTGCCGAGGCGTTAATTTATTATTCAGAGTATCTGAAACAGAAAACAGAATATGAGAAACTGGAAAGTACCTTATCAAATATACGGGAGAAGGAGGATTACTTCCGCGAACTGACAAAACGAGCCTTGGAAGACGTGCTGGGATCAATGCAGATAACCACAATTCCGGCAGTGGCTGAAAGCGATAAGAAAACCAAAGAGGAACAGGAAACCGATAATGAGAGTGAACGGCCAGCGGAGACGGCGGATCAGGCGACGGAAAAAGACTTTAATTTGCTTGATTTCTATAGTTCATTCACTGGATTTGAAGACGAAGGAGAAGATTGAATATGACGATATTATGTGCTATGATAAAATTTATAGGAAAATTGTTGCTTGGAGTTGCGTATGCAATATTAAAAATTGCATCATTTAGTGTCAAAGTGATAGGCTGTATGTTTTTGTTTGTATTTCATATTTTCATGCTTTTAGTAGACGGGACCCGATTCTAAAAACTCAAGGAGAATACGATTATGGCTATTTGTGAGATTTGTGGCAAAGAAATGCTGGAACGTGTGAGCTGCAAAATAGGGATATGCAATTGTGACGGGAAGAGTTATCCGCGAATCAGGTTCGGGGCAGAGAAACGGTTTCAGGATGTATTCGGTGAGGCTGATTACTGCCCGGATTGTTTAACTCCATTTGGGAGTTTCCACCATTTTGGCTGTGATATGGAAGAATGTCCGGTATGTGAAGAAGCAATCTATGGTGATTGTGAGTGTCATTTGTTTTTTCCTGATTTAGAAGAAATGGATGAAAGGTCAAAATAGAAAATAAGCAGCAATTAGAATTGATAATCTACGTGATTCATATTGCAAATATTGAATAATGGGTGTCACTGCAGTAGGCTGATTCGTCAGCCTGCTTTTTTTGTGTGAAGAGATGAAAATTAATGGAGCGGGGTAGTGTAAAGAACATATCTGGATGCTTGACCAGAAGAATGCAGGGCGGTACTGCACTCCGCAATCAAAGGGATAAAATTTCATTTCTAAATTACATAAAGATATCGAAAAAAACAGAGATTTTGAAGGAGGGATAAGAAGCGAATATAAAAGTTTCTATAAGCAAGTAAAAGGAAATGAAGGGGATAAATGCAAATATAGCATTCGGCTTGATACCTATGGATGTGGCTGTCAACATAACTGCGATTATTGTTATGCACGTTCCCTTCTTTCATTTCGCGGATTTTGGAATCCATCAGAGCCGAGTATTGCTGATATTGCCAAAATCAAAAGAAAGATACAGAAGATACCGCAGGGAACCATTATACGCATGGGAGGAATGACAGATTGTTTTCAGCCTTATGAAGCTGAACATCATGTAACATACGAGACAATTAAAGAAATGAACCGTTGCGGTATTGGATATCTGATCGTAACAAAATCACATATGATTGCACAACCGAAATATGTGGAGATACTGGATAAAAGTCTGGCTCATATCCAGATTACAGTTACTACTCTAAATGATGTCATGGCTCTGACTTATGAAAAAGCAAGCATACCTACGAAACGCATAGAAGCGATCCGGAAGTTACAGGATGGAGGATATGATGTGTCAATCAGGCTGAGTCCCTTGATTGAGGAGTTCATGGATTTCAACACCTTAAATTCCTTGGGGATAAAGCGGTGTGTGGTAGAGTTCCTGCGAGTTAATAGCTGGATCAAACGCTGGTTACAGGGTGTAGATTTCAGCAGATACAGTTTGAAGCAGGGAGGATATGTACATCTGCCTTTGGAAGATAAACTGGCAATATTAAAAAAAATAAAAATACCGGAAGTAACGGTATGTGAGGACGTTACGGAACATTACGAGTTCTGGAGGGACAATTTTAATCCCAATAGGGATGACTGCTGTAATTTAAAAATATTCAACGAAAGATAAAAGAAAAATTGAAATGAAATATCCTTTGGATTATATGCAGGCTGGCAGAGGGGAGGTGGATATGAACAGGATACGTGATGAGCCTTTAACAGATTCCATATGGACCAGGGGAGGACACGCTGATGTGTAGTTACCTGTTTTGCGCTGATATGGCTATTGAGGCAAAAGGGGGTACTGGATTTGAATAAGACAAGCTTTGAGTATGGAGGATACCATTTCTATCCATTACGGACATTTACCGCAGAAGACGGTGATTTTTATGATTTATCCCGCAAACTGAGACGGGATCGGGAAATCGGACTGACGAAATGCGATGAGACATGGAAAAAATATCCATATGATTACGAAGAATTTTACAAAGCTGCGGGCGGCAAGGTATTTGATATTTTTCTCTGTGAGGAGAATGGCAAGCAATATATACCATGCGCCTATGAATTGCAGGAATTTATCACTGTTCCTGTAAAGAGTAAAAGCGTTAGGCCGGGAAGGTGAGAACTGTAAGGATATAGAAGGGTATCCAGGTAAGAGTGGATAGAAGAAATACGAGGGAACAAAAGACAGGCTGATTTTTGGCCTGCTTTTTATTTTGGGCAAATTTAAAATCAATTAAATCGGAGGTAAGTAAATGAAAACAAAAATGAAAGAGTATTTGATTAAAAAAGGCATGAAGGTAAAAGCAGCATTGAAAAGCAATAAGGCGGAGGGGTTCGTGGATACCGCCATCTTTTCTTAACTACAGCAACACTATATAAATGTATACGATACAACCATGGATTAATCCCTTTAAACATAAGGGATTGCCAGGGGAAAAGGTTTAGGCGGAGACGCCGGTTTACTCCCTGTTTCATGTACACGATATAAATTATAAGGAAAGAGGAGAATACTATGAAAGAGAAAATGAATTCCATTAAGATAAAGGCAATGAAGCTGTATGCAAGGACAAGCGGTATCCTGGCAGACAACAGAGGGGAAGGCTACATTGACACGGCGATTGTCATATTGATATCGGTGGTGCTCGGCGCTTTACTGCTGGCCGGATTATACGCTTTATTCGGAGATGTTGTGCTACCTGAATTAACAAGACGTATTCAGGAAATGTTCAATTATGCCGGATAGAGGAAGCAAAAGGCATGGATTCATGGTATAGTTAGCCTGTGCCAGAGGCGCGGGAAGGATGGACCATGGAAAAACGATTTCAGGTAAAACGGTTTCTATTTGAAACCACAGCTGGAGATGAGGTCTGCCGCTATATGTTGACAGACCGGCTTCTCCCTTTGCTGGCACCAAATCAGTATATTGAGATGAAGAGCATCAATAAACTTGGTACAGGAAAAAGTTACGCCTACAAGCTGTGCGTATACTTTAACTTTTTGCATGAGAAGCAACACACGAATTATGAGGCGGCAACTAACAAACAGGTTCTTGAGTTTGTGGATCATTTGATTTACGGGGATAAGGAAAATCTAAGAATATTGAGTCCACAGGAAAGTCTCTGTTACAGCACTCTGTCCGGCTATGTAACCGCCATAACAGACTTTTACCGATGGCTTGACCAGACCTATGGCAGTGGGATGGTGTTTTACGAAGGAGAGCGCAGATGCCGGCCACAGTCCTATCTGTATGGACAGATCTACACTTACCAGTATAAATACCTGATTAACCGGATGCTGCCCGATGTAAAAGGAGGCAGAGAATATATTAAATGGTATACAGATAAAGAGAAAGCGCTCCTTTGCAGCGGTTTTCATACGCTGCGGGATGAGGCGGTGCTCCGGCTGACGCTGGAGGGCTTTCGGATTGATGAGGTGCTGAGTATACGGCTTGGTGATTACCGGGAAGTGGAACGGCTGATACAGCCTTCACGCTCCAAGAGGAGACAATCTGCGGTCAGTGGGTATGAGAACAAACTTCGAACTGTTCGGATAGGGGAAGAGACGGCAAAGGCACTGAACGATTATCTTTTTGTGGAACGGCCGTCTGCTGAAAATGAGGGCGGTATCATCAGTGACTGGTTATTTCTTACTTTACGTGGGAAATCGGCGGGACAGCCGCTCACTTATCATAACTATCGCAAAATCCTTAAAAACTGTGCAGAACGTTGTGGCATTTCAGCAGTAGGTGTCAGAACCCATAGCGGCAGGAGCACGAAGGTGATGGAGGTATTGGAGCATAACGCATTGCATCCGGAGCAGGAAAAATCAGACATTCAAATCAAAGCTTTGTTTGGCTGGTCGCAGATTGATTCTATTCAGCCGTATATGAACCATAACAGCGAGATTATGGCCAACGCCGTATACAAACGCCATGGTAAAAAGGATGGTGGCGGTAATGATTAAAATCGCACAGAGAATTACCGCTTCTGCTGTCTGGGACATCGAGGGAACCGAGGTGCGCCTTCCGTATCGGAAGGAGTATCCGGAACCGGTAATGAGGAAGAAAATTGAGGATTACCGGAGTGTTTTGGAAAGTAGGATTTACGAGCAGGACAATATTGGACTTTGCGAGGCGTTTACTGTCTTTGGAGGGATTGCTTTCGTTGCAATCGGACTAACATGCAGGGAAGCGTTTCTACAATGCTTTTCTTACTATGCAATGCAGTTTGCACGGGAGTGGGCTGATGGAGAAAAGTGTCTGAAATCCAAATACATTGGCTATGAGTACGTGTTTGCAAAGATGCTGAAAAATGAAGCGATAAAAATTCATTATGATTTCCGATATATTTTAGATCAGGCAAATGGAGGGGATTTTTGCCAGATGAATGAAGAGGCTTTTGCAGAGTATTGGATTTCAGTCATTAGACATTTTATGAAAAGTGGTTCTTCTCTTTCAGAAGTGTCAAACCGGGTGGGTGATGTAAGGGTATCCAGGTATCTGATGCAGATACCAGACCAGACGCTTGCTTATTTAAAAGATATTGCCGGCAGTTATACGCAAAGGCGGGAATTAATCAGCCTTACGAAAATGAATAACTTTATTCTGGGAAATGACAGCCGGACAGGATTTGCAGGTGCAGAACCGGACTTTCTGAAGCTACTAAAGCAGATTACAGAGGAAGAAATAGAAATTCAGAGGACGCGATTTGTTAAGGAAAACAGGAAAGAAATGTCACTGCATAATGATGTGTGGATTTTATATCAAAGGCATGGAACAGGTCTGAAACTGCTGACTGTGGATTTTCGTAAGGTAAATCAGCCGTCATTCCGAAAAGAGATAAAGTGTTTCCTAAAGATGAGGTTTTCAGGCCATATACGCGCCAGTGACAGAAACCACCTCTCCATTTTTGAGGCGGTGAACCGGATTTGTGAAATAAATGATTGCATCCGGTATTTTTCTGATATTGATCATATAGACGTAAAAAAGTTGCAGTTATCCTTGGAGCAGGAGATGGATCAATCAAAAATCATGACCATGTTCTCTGCCTGTCGAACTTTGTACCATTATCTTTGCTCAGACGAGAATGATAGTAAACTTCCCAAACCTCATAGTAATCCGTTCGAGAGCCTGCATTTTGTCAATGCTAAGAAATACCATAAGAATACACCATATATTCCGGATAAGGTAATAGAAGAACTTTCTGACCGGCTGGAGGAATTGGATGAGACAGACAGGCTGGTATTCCAGATATTCTCCGAAACCGGAATGAGGGCCAAAGAGGTGGCATTTTTAGAAGCGGACTGCCTTACAACCGCTCGTTATGATGGGGCGGTGAGACTAAAATATATTCCTTACAAGACGCTAAAGGCCAGACGCCGCAACGGAATCGGCGAGTATCATAGTGTTTACATCTCGGCGGAGTTAGCAGAGAAAATCAAAGAGCAGATTACTACCAGTGAGGAACTTCGCAGAGAATATAGTCTTCCTTATATTTTTCTGCATCAGAAGAAAGGCTACAAGGTTGCAATGCTGAATGTGGAGTATTTCATTACGAAAATCAACAAGCTGATTTATAAATATGAGATTTGTGATGACAGCGGCGGGCTTTGGAACTTTACCAGCAGACAGTGCCGCAAAACGCTTGTGGTGAACATGATTGAGAACGGCGCCACCACTATGGAACTTGTCTATCAACTGGGACATTTGAACCAGGGCACAGTCATGCAATATTATGCGGAAGTTAAATCAGCTAGATTGGCAGAAATGAATACTAAATTTTTTAAAGAGCAGTTTCACCTGTTGTTATCCAAAGAACAGCTTACCACTTTCTCGGAAGAAGAGAGACGGCTCTTATATGTTGATTTTCGTTTGGGAAAGCGCCGGGTAGAATTCGGTTTCTGTACAAGGAAACTGTGCGATGGAGCATGTAAAAGCCGCAGCCGTTCTGTCCACTGTGCCAACTGTCCACATCTGTGTACAGGAATAAAATATTTGCCATTCTGGAAGGAATTGCTGCAGGCCCAGGAAGAGCGGGTGCAGGAAATAATAAAGGGCTATCATAGGGCGGAAATTGCAGATTATGAAGAATATATAGAGTACCGACAGGAAAAACAGTTGCTGGCGGCTTATAGGAATATCGTTGAGATAATAGAGAAAAGCGGGGATGACTGTCTATGAGCGCAATACCAAAACAGGAGTATATGGAGTATTACAGGAAATGTGAGGAAAAGCGGTATCTGGATTTTTTAAACAGCTTATCTGACAGCATTTCTTTTGACAGTGACAGGTGGATCTGTGAGAAGCGACTTAAAAATCAATCCCAACTTCTGAGTAAGGTCACGATTTATTTTTCAATGGTTCCAGAGCAGCATAGAGATATGGTGAAATATTTTGCACTGATCCGGTTAGTGGAGGGGAAAGGCGTAGGTACAGTTTGCGGAAACGTGGGAAATGCTGCCATATTTCTTCGGTTTTTGGCAGATAGTTCGCTATCAGAAATTCAGGTGACAACTGCTTCACGGTTTAAAGAATATTTGGACGGAAAAGGTTACAGTGAAAGCAGCAGAAGCAGTATCTGGTCAGCCGTGGGTATTTTTCTTAATCGGATGAGTGATTTTGAAAAAACGAAACTGCCCAATCCTTTTTACAATAATCCCTATCAGTCAAAGCGGCTTGTAGATCAGAAATATATACCGGAGTATGTAGCGAAGCAGCTTGATCGGATTTTTATGGAAGAGGATATTCCTGTGACAACGCGCTGTATTTACTGGCTGCTGCGGCTGATTCCATCCAGGATATCGGAGATTCTGGGTATGAAGATTGAATGTCTCAAGCCTTTTGATGGACATTACTGTCTCTTTATTCCTATGTGGAAACAAAATGGTGGGTATAAAGAGCCAATTATACGCACTATTCACATCGAGAATAAGGAAATGGGAGGACATCTGATTGCTCTTATTCAGGAACAGCAAAAGATGGCAATGTCGTACCAATGTTATCTGCCAGAAGAGAAGAAAGGGGCGTTGTTTGCGTACCGGTCACAGATTCTGCAAAATGGCGTTTGGTATTCGGAAAACAGATACAGTGTGGCATCATGGACGCATATATCCTATCAGTTAAAGGAGATTTGCAGGAGATATAATGTACGGGATGAAAATGTAGTAGAGTATGTGGTAACTTCGCACCAGTTTCGCCATAACGGGGTTACAGACCGGCTGAGGACAGGGTTTACTCTGCCACAAATTGCGGAGATGACGGCACACCATGGAACGGCAATGCTTTATGCCTCGTATGCTCATCTAAATCTGTTCCCGGAGACGATAGTAGAGCCAATGAAGTATCAGACAGAGGCAGAGAATTCATTTGTGTTGTTTGGAGGAAGGATTCTGAACATGGATTCCGTTACAGAGTCAAGATTGCTTAAAAATATCCGCGCCCACAGGGTGCCGGGTGGAGTATGTGCCGATGTCACTCATTGCAGGAGCGGTATTTGGGAATGCATCAGTTGTAAGGATTTTGTGCCGGAAATGGAGCAGTTGGCATATTTCAAGGAGCAGGCGGCCGATTGGGGAGCTAAAGCGGAGAAATTCAGGAGTGACAGACAGCTTGCAGATAATTTTGCGGCAATAGCTGCAGGATTTAAGGTTGTTGTGGAAAAATTGGAAAGAGGGGACGGGGATGGGAAGGAATAAAGGACTGCCCAAGCAATTAACAGAGAAACAGGAGCTTTTGCGTCAGCAGTCAATCAATAAGGTTTTGAGAGCGATTGGGGAACTGAAGGCGGAGGGAAGAAGCGTGACGATTACAGCACTGGTGGAGTTCACAGGGCTTTCACGGTCTGTATTTTCTAAAGAACATATCAGGGAACTGCTTGTGGATTATGGGTATTCCGGAATAAAGACGCAGGAGAGTAAGAAGAGTACAAAGAAAGAGAAACTGGCGGATATTGTAGCTGAAAAGGATAAAAAGATACAGAAGCTTCGCGCAGAGAAGGAGGAATTGGAAAGGGAGTGTGAGTTGCTGCGTGGAAGGATATTCCTTCTTATGCAGGGTGAAGCAAGAAAATAGTGGCGTAAAAATAGCAGCTTTTATTTTATGAAAATAAAAATATACGAATAAATACAGAAATAACGAAAATAGATGTTGATTTATTCACAAAATGGCATATAATAAGATTAAGAGCGTAAAAGAGTGTGAGATGAAGGAGAGTGCCATGCTGATACAGTTTAACTTTAAAAATTTTAAATCCTTCCGGGATGAGGTATCCCTGGATTTGTCGGCTACAAAGATAACGGAGCATGAAGATCATGTGGTGGAGATGGCAAATGATAAGTTGCTGAAGGTTGCGGCCATCTATGGTGCAAATGCCAGCGGAAAGTCTAACATTTACGATGCTTTTAAATTCATGAGCTATTATGTGGAGGAATCGTTTAAGTTTGGCGGTGAAAGTGACAGCAGGCAAAAAGCAGATTCGGATTACATCAGGGTAAGCCCGTTTTTGTTTGACAGCAAGAGCAGGAGTGAGGAATCAACCTTTGAAGTGTTCTTTGTTGATAATTCGGAAAATACGGGAAAAATTTATCAGTATGGGTTTGCGCTGCAGAATGACGAAGTGGTGGAGGAATGGTTCTATTCCAAGGCGAAAACAGCGAGAAACCGGTATAAAACTATTTTCTACCGAAAAAAGGGAGAAGAATTGGAAGTAAACGGGCTGCCAAAGAGCAGTATTGAAAATATAAAGGTTGCATTGGAAAAGGAGACTTTGATTGTATCGTTAGGGGCAAAGCTGAAGATATCGAAATTGAAAAAGGTAAGGGACTGGTTTCTGAATAACGAGGTTGTGGACTTCGGAAATCCCGCAGAGAACTTTTTCCGTTCTCAGGTGCTGCCGAAAGGTTTTACCACCAGTAGGGAAATACAGAGCAATGTAGTAAACTATTTTGCATCATTTGATAATGCCATTTGTGATTTTAAAGTGGAGGAAGTTCAGCGGGAAATTGAAAAAGAGTCCGATCTCAGTTATAAGATTGACGCATTGCATAAGATGGCTGATTGTGATGAATATGAATCCATTCCGTTGAAAAGTGAATCCAGTGGGACGCTGAAGATGTTTGCTCTATATCCCTCTTTGAAAGATGTGCTTGATAACGGCGGAACCTTGTTTGTAGATGAACTGAATGCAAGGCTTCATCCGTTATTGGTCAGAAACATTATATTGACCTTTTTATCACCGGAAATCAATACCAATCATGCGCAGATGATTTTTACAACACATGACATCTGGCAGCTATCTAATGAGCTGTTGCGCCGGGATGAGATATGGCTGGTTGATAAGAATCAGGATGGAGTTTCCGATTTGTATTCCCTTGCTGATTTCAAGGATGAAGACGGAAACAAGGTACGCCGTGATGAAGCGCTGGCAAAGAATTATCTGACGGGCAGCTATGGCGCTATCCCTGCGCTCCGGCCTATGGAAATGTTAAAGGGGAGGAGCACGGATGGCGAATAAGAGTGGAGGAAAGCCCAGTGACCGCAGGGCCGGCAAGAGGAAAGACCGGAACCAGCGGATGGGACAGAGAGTACCGGAACTGGGATATTACCTGATTGTGACAGACACCGAGGAAACGGAGAAAAATTATTTTGAGGGACTTCGTGACAGCATACCGGCAGAGCTGAATGATCGGCTGATTATTAAGGTGGAGAAGGCCAAGACGGTAGAACTGGTAAAAAGGGCTTTGGAGCTTGTCGGAAAAGAATCACAATATCGGATACCATGGATTGTATTTGACCGGGATCAGGTGAAAGGGTTTGATGAAATTATATGGACGGCGGAGAAAAACGGTGTACATGCCGGATGGTCAAATCCCTGCTTTGAGATATGGACGTATGCGTACTTTGGGGAGATGCCTGCAATCAGGGAGTCTTATACCTGCTGTGACCGGTTTGCGGATAAGTTTGAGAAGGTTACCGGTCAGAAGTATCATAAAAACGACAGAGATATTTATCGCAAGCTGGTACAGTATGGTGATTTTGAACAGGCGGTTGTATTGGCGGAAAGAAGTTTGAAGAAGTGTGTGGACGATGGGAAGAAACTGCCATCGGAGATGTGGCCTGCTTGTATGGTGCAGCGGTTGGTGATGGAAATACAGCAGAAAGTTGAGGGGAGAATAATTTGAAGGATAGAAGTGCAGTAAGTACATTAAAGGGTTATTTCTATCAATTTGATTTCACTATTTTGCAGTTGTTGAAGCTAGACCACATGACAGACAAAATAATGGTAGAAGGTATTGAAGACGTTGATGTATCAACAGCAGATAGTAAAATTGCTATACAGTGTAAATATTATGAAGGTACTGAATATAATCATTCCGAAATATCAGAAGCTGTAAAATATTTGTTAATGGATTTTGCTGAGAGAAAGAATAGCGGTAGTAAAAAAATAGAATATATGCTGTATGGATATTATTTAAAAGGGCAGGACAAGTTTCCTGATGAGTTAGAGGTTTCATTTCTCAAAACAAAGTTTTTAACACATAGAAGAAAGATAAAAGGTACAGATAAATATGAAATTATTGAAGAATATGCATCATTAAATCTTACGGATGATGATTTAAAAGAATTTCTTGCATTACTGAGAATCAATGTAAATGCACAAGAATTTCAGCAGCAGATAAAGGATATCCTTGAACAAATTATTGATACATTTAAATGTACACCATTTGAGGCGGAGCACTATTATTATAATAATGCATTGAAAGTTATAAAAAGTATTGCAATTTGTGACAATGCTTTAGAAAGAGAAATTACTAAAGGTGAATTTTTAGAACGTATAAATAGAAAAGAAATACTTTTTAACCAATGGTTTTACTTATTTAGGACGCAAAAAGAAGTATTCCGAAAAATACGTAAAGAGTATTTTGCAAGTTTTAATGTTTCGCCATATGAACGCTTTTTCTTGATTGATGTTGGAGAGATAGATTTTGATTCAATAATCTTAAAAGATTTGGTTTATCTACTTATAAAAAAATGGTCGAAGTGTTCTAAAAGAGAACAGCAGTCCTTTTGCCCATATGTTTATTTTCATAATATTTCAAAGGAACAATTGGCAATGATTAAAGGGGAGCTATTCAGAGAAGGGGTTGTTTTTGCTGACGGATATCCTTTTTATATGTCAGATTTTTATCCAGATGCGTTGACTGTAGCGGCAACTTTTGAGAACAAGATTGTTATAAAGTTTATAAATGAAATTGAAACATTAGAAGGGGTGATTTCTAAGATTCATAAAAAAGTAGAAATTTATCAGTTTTACATAAATGAAATTTTTTATAATGGCTCTAATCAAGTAAAACACATAAAAATACAAATAGAAAAACCTAATAATGTAAAGGAGATTGTATAATGGCTGAAAAAATAAATGCGGAAGTAATATCTGTTTATCCTAACAAGATAAAGATTGCAGTTGATGATTTATGTGAATTTCGATTAGCAGATGAATCATTAAAAGTGGGCTCTTACCTTCGAATTGCAGACAATGAGAATGCCGTTATGATTGCAATTATTGAAAACTTCTCAATAGAAGTTAAGGATAGTGGTGAACGAACATATAACATTGAAGCGTTACCGCTGGGAATGTTGGTGGGTGATGAATTTATTCGCGGAGGAGATACGATTGCAATTCCGCCAAAGAAGGTTGAACCTGCATCTAAGGAAGATATTAAAAAAATCTTTATGGAATCAGTGAGTGAGGATGAACAATTTCTTTTTTCAAGACTATCTTCGGATAGAGAAATTCCTATCCCAGTGAATGGTAATAAGTTTTTCAATAAACATATAGCAATTGTAGGCTCAACAGGCTCAGGAAAATCACATACCGTTTGTAAAATAATACAAAATGCAGTAAAAGAGAAAAACGGTGAGTTTTCCCTTAACAATTCACATATTATTATTTTTGATATCCATTCTGAATATAAAAGTGCATTTCCAGAAGCTAATTTTTTAAACATTGATAATTTGATATTGCCATATTGGTTGTTAAATAGTGAAGAACTTGAAGAAATATTATTGGATACTGGTGAAAGGGATAATTATAATCAGGCATCAATTTTTAGAACATTAGTTACTGAAAATAAGTCAAAACATAATCCGGAAGCAGAAAAAATTTATTATGATACACCAGTATTTTTTGATATTGATGAAATAACTAATGCAGTTAATAATTTAAAAAATGAAACATATAATGCCAAAAACAGCTCAAGATATATGATAAATGATGGTACTTATTTATTACCTGAAGATCGTAAAACAACTGAGACATCAGGAGTAGAACTAACGGAAGAAGAAAGAATCACAAAATATTTTGAATCAGAATTAAAGTTTTATCCAATTAAACAGCAGAGTATTTCAAAAGGTGATTATAATGATGGAACTTTAGATAAATTTTCTACAAGATTAATGGCAAAAGTTAAAGATAAAAGATTGGATTTTTTATTTGGTGAAAAGACAAGGGAAATAACGTTTGAAAAGGTTTTAAAACAGTTAATGGGGTACACGGAAGAGAATGAATCGAATGTAACTGTTATAGACTTGAGTGGTGTACCTTTTGAAGTTTTAAGCATTACAGTGTCATTGATTTCAAGATTGATTTTTGAATATGGCTATTTTTATAAAAGATACAGATGTAAAGTCAGTGAAGATGAAAAAATTAATAATGACGTGCCAATTTTGCTTGTATATGAAGAAGCACATAAATACGTTCCTAAAAGTGAATTGACAAAATATAGATCATCTCAAAAAGCAATAGAACGTATTGCAAAGGAAGGTAGAAAATATGGAATTACATTAATGCTTGCAAGCCAGAGACCATCAGAGATATCAGAAACTATTTTTTCGCAATGTAATAATTTCATCGCAATGCGGCTTACTAATCCAAATGATCAAGGTTATGTTAAAAAGCTACTACCAGATACATTAGGGAATTTAATTGAGAAATTGCCATCACTTTCTGCAGGGGAAGCTTTGTTAATCGGAGAATCCATAGTAATGCCATCGGTTGTTCGAATTGATGAATGCAAAGATTATCCACCATCTTCAAATGATATACCATACTGGAGTTTATGGAAAGACGCATGGAAAGAACTCGATTTCGATAAATTACGGCAGGAATGGCACCAATAATAAGTGAAATGAGAAACACGATTGAACCTAAAAATTCAGTCGTGTTTTTTATATAAAAAATCAAGAGAGTGAGGAAAGCGAAATGAACAAAGCAATTTATCAACCCAATTATTGGCACTACCTAACCGGAGATTTTTTTAATCGTGTACATCCAAGGTTCAGAAAAGCCTTAAAAATTTTAATGGCAGTTGTAATCGGGGCACTGCTTCTGGCAGGACTGTATGCATTGTTCGGTGACACAGTATTGCCAACATTAACGCGGCGCATCACCGAAATGTTTAACTATGCTGGATAGAAGGGCAGTTCAGGCCATTGTATTTTTACTGTTGCTTTTGGCAGCGTCGGTGACGGACATAAAGAAAAGAGTTGTGCCGGATCTGTTATGTATGCTGATTGCATTAACCGCCGCTATTTCTTTTCACCCAGAATATGTATGGGGGATTTTCATCGCGCTCCCATTTCTGCTTGCGGCGGTTTTTTATGGTGGAATGGGTGGCGGTGACATCAAACTGATGGCGGCCGCAGGACTTGTCCTGGGACTTCCAGCAGGGATTTTTGCAACTATTGTAGGATTGTCACTGGTACTTGTTTATTCTGTACTATTTAAAATATGTAAGAAAACCCAGGTAATCGCAGTACCGTTAGTCCCCTTTTTATCGGCTGGATGTGCAGTGGGATATTTGATTGGATAGGAGGATGTAATGAAAAGAAAAGCATTTTATTGTATTTGTGTAGCGGCTCCAATTACCTTTGTGGGTGCTGTTCTGGCATTTTGCAGGTGCCGTAGGAAAAAGAGATACATTGTGAGGTAATCATGGCGGCAGGTATCCCCTGCCGCACTTAAAACGATAACTTTGAATCGAAAGGAATGGATATAAATATGAAAATATTAAAAAGCCGTACTGTGCTGGGGGTAATCTGCATTGTAGTATCACTGCTTATCTGCTTTGGTATCACCCCGCTGTTCAATAAAGAAATCAGTAAAAAAGTTGAGATCGTGCGGGTAGTAAAGGATATAAAAATCGGGGATAAAATCACCGGCGATATGGTAAGGTCGGTTGAAGTGGGGAGTTTAAACCTGCCATCCGAGGTTATGAAAAATAAAGAGAATGTCATTGGGAAATATGCATCTGCAGATATGGTCGCAGGTGATTATATCATCAATAGCAAGGTTGCGGACGAGCCGGCTGCGGAAAATGCCTACTTATATAATCTGTCAGGTAAAAAACAGGCTATTTCCGTGTCTGTGAAATCTTTTGCAACCGGATTATCTGGAAAACTCAAATCTGGAGATATTGTATCTGTGATTGCACCGGACTACCAGAAACAGGGCGAAACAGTTATCCCTCCCGAACTCAAATATGTTGAAGTCATTGCGGTAACTGCGGGCAGTGGCTATGATGCCAACACAGGAGAAGAGGATCCGGAGGAAAAGGAACTGCCCAGCACGGTGACGCTCCTGGCTACACCTGAACAGAGCAGGATACTCGCCATGATGGAGAAGGACGGGAACCTGCACATATCGCTTGTGTACCGTGGGACAAAAGAAAATGCAGCAAAGTTTATCACAGAGCAAGAACAGGCATTGCAGGAACTTTATCCGCCGGAAACGGAGGCGGTGGAATCAGAACCGGAAACTGGACAGCCCGAAGGAGAGACAGAAGGGAGTGCAGAATAAATGCTGAATTTTAAAGGCAAAAAACGTGTGGATAAATTGGACAGTAAGGAGGAACCGGAAACAGGGAAACGCAAGGCACAGGTCCTGGCTGTCTGGGGAAGCCCCGGCTGTGGGAAAACTACGATTTCAGTGAAGATCGCTAAATACCTGGCAGAAAAGAAGAAAAATGTTATCCTGGTAATTTCTGATATGACCGTACCCATGATTCCCTGTATATGCCCGATGGACGAGTTGGAAAACATATGGTCCCTGGGAAATGTACTTGCAGCGCCACATATTACAAAAGGACTGATAGAAGAAAACTGCATTGTCCATAAAAAAATAAAATATCTGGCAATGCTGGGGATGCTGAGAGGAGAGAATGAATACACCTACGCCCCCTATGAAGCGGAACAGGCTTTAGAATTTCTTGCTGGGATGCGGGAACTGTCTTCCTATATCATCATTGACTGCGGCAGTTATATAGCCAACGATATCCTTTCAGCCGTTGCACTGATGGAGGCAGATGCAGTTTTACAGATGGTAAATTGTGATCTTAAATCCATCAGTTATCTGGCAAGCCAGTTACCGTTATTACAGGAAACCAAATGGAAAGTAGAAAGACATTTAAAAACGATCAATAACATTAAGGGGCAGGAAGCCATTAACCATATGGAACAGGTACTTGGAAAAGTTAATTTTCAGATCCCGTCCGCATCCGAAGTTACAGAACAGGGGATGGCGGGAAACCTGTTGGCGGGTCTGGAAGGAAAAAAGAGCCGTGGTTTTAATAATGAAATTGAGAAGATTGTTAAGGAGGTATACGGATGTTAGGGGAAAGAAAAACGCGAGGAGTATTTAACGAAGGCAAGAATTCTGAGTGGGGCGCACGGATGCAGGAACTTATGCCGGCACAGGCAGCCCCGGCAGAGCCAGTTGTAAGGGAACCGGCAGAAGTGGTGAATAAGAGTGCGGATGACATCTTTTTTGCAGCCGTGGAGGGGAAAGATTTTGCGACGGTGCTGCAGGAGGTACAGGAACATATTGCCAGCAGATACAGTTCACTTTTGACGGATGGAAACAGTGATGATATAAAAAGGCAGATGAAGCGCTACATTACAAAATATGTCCAGGAAAACCGGGTCGCGGTCCAAGGGATGTCAAATCAGGAACTTGTTGACAATCTGTACACAGAGATGGCTGAGTTCTCTTTTTTGACTAAATACATTTTTGGAGAAGGTGTTGAAGAAATAGACATCAATAGCTGGAAGGATATCGAAATCCAGTACAGCGGCGGCAGGACGGAAAAGCTGGAGGAACACTTTGACAGCCCTGCGCATGCTATCAACGTGATCCGAAGGATGCTCCATGTGTCAGGAACTATCCTTGATGATGCAAGTCCCGTGGTAACGGGGACTTTGGCTAAAAATATCCGTATAGCAGTATTAAAAACTCCGATTGTAGATGAAGAGGTAGGTCTTGCCGCTTCAATCAGAATCGTAAATCCGCAGAGTATGAAAAAGGAGGATTTTGTTTCAGGTGGAACGGCTACGGGAGAAATGCTGGACTTTTTGAGCGAATGTATCCGATATGGAATTTCGGTGTGTGTTGCAGGGGCAACAAGTTCCGGGAAGACAACGGTGGCCGGCTGGCTTCTTACCACAATTCCGGACAGGAAGAGAATATTTTCAATCGAAAATGGCAGCCGTGAGCTGGACCTGGTAAGGGAATATGATGGACGGGTAGTAAATTCCGTTGTTCACACTCTCACAAGGGACAGTGAAAATGACAGGCAGAGAATTGACCAGATTGCCCTTCTGGATATTGCGCTTCGATTTAACCCGGATATTCTGGTGGTCGGGGAAATGAGAGGGGCGGAGGCAAATGCCGCCCAGGAAGCTGCAAGAACCGGTGTAGCGGTGGTTACTACCATTCACTCTAATTCATGCGAGGCTACATACCGCCGTATGGTGTCCCTGTGCAAGCGTGCTGTGGACATGTCAGACGAAACATTGATGGGGTACGTGACAGAAGCATATCCTATCATAGTTTTTTGTAAACAGTTGGAGAACCGTCAGAGAGTGATCATGGAAATCATGGAATGCGAAATTAAACCGGACGGCTCACGGAAATATCGTCCTTTATATCAGTATGAAATTTTGGAAAATCAGGTGGAGGGAGACTATTTTGTAGTAAATGGGAAGCACCGGGCTATGAATACCATTTCAGACGGACTTTATAAACGTTTGTTAGAAAATGGAATGCCTATGGAAACCCTTAACAGATTTCGTTCTAAAGGGGAGGGAGGGGAAGACGCTTGACAAGTATACAGCTTTTCGCCTGCTTGGGTTTGATCGTAGGCGGTTTTCTCCTTTTTGGGATCCGTCCAATGGAATTTACGGATGGACTTTTTGGTTTCCTGTCAAAAGAACCATCTAATATCAGAAATGAAATACAGACAGTAACAAAAAGGAAAAAGACCAGATTTTTAAAAAAAGCAATTATTGAGGCTCAACAGACACTAAAAATGACAGGACGAGAAAAGCAGTTTTCGGTTATCTGTGCGGTGGCCTTGGTATTGTTTGCAGTAGGAGCCTCGGCTGCCATCATGATTGGGAACTTTTTTCTGGCCCCGGTGATGGCTCTTGGATTTATGTTTTTCCCTTTTTGGTATGTCATACTTTCCGCCAGCAGCTATAAAAAGAATGTGGCTGCGGAACTGGAGACAGCATTAAGCGTCATTACTACCGGCTATCTGCGGACGGAGGACATCCTGACAGCGATAGAGGAAAATATTCAGTATTTGAATCCGCCAGTCCAGAGGGTATTCCAGGACTTCATTGTACGGATTAACCTGGTGAATCCAGATGTCCATGAGGCGCTAAAAGAGTTAAAACAGAAAATTGACAACGATGTGTTCCAGGAATGGTGCGATGCCCTGTGTGACTGCCAGTATGACAGGAGTTTGAAAACAACCTTGACACCAATCGTATCCAAATTAAGTGACATTCGTATTGTCAACGCCGAACTGGAATATTTGATTGTAGAGCCGAGGAAAGAATTTATCACAATGGCAATCTTTGTGATTGGCAATATCCCGCTTCTCTATTTCCTCAACAAAAGCTGGTATGACACTTTGATGCACACACCAATGGGACAGGTGATACTTGCCATTACTGCAGCGATCATTTTTGTCTCTACAGCGGTCGTTGTCAGGCTGACAAAACCACTAGAATACAGGAGGTAGGGATATGTCAGTGTTATTACTGTTATTATTTGGAGGATTCCTCTTCCTGGGAATGTTCTTCTTGGCTGCAGACTTGCTAAAAGTGCCATATATGAAGACAGAAAAGGCATTGTTGGACACAGGAAGAAACAATAAAAAAGGATCGGCGGCATTCGATGCGTTCATATTGCAGGGAGCCATGAGACTGTCCCATGTAATACGAATGGATGAGTATCGGAAAAGCCGAATGAAAAACGTGCTGAAAGCAACAGGGATTAAGATGACACCGGAAGTATATCAGGCGTATGCACTTACAAAAGCCGGCTTACTGATGGCTGGTATCATTCCATGCTTGCTTCTCTTTCCGCTCCTGACACCAATTGTAGTGTTTCTGGCAGTCATGGTTTACTTTAAGGAAATCCAGCGCGCAGACGAGATGTTAAAGTCAAAAAGAAAATCAATCGAAGACGAACTGCCACGTTTTGTTGCCAATTTGGAACAGGAGCTGCAGAATAACCGTGATGTGCTTTCCATGGTGGAGAATTTCAGGAAAAATGCCGGTACAGAATTTGGGGAAGAGCTGGGGGTCCTTGCGGCAGATATGAGATCATCCAGTTATGAGGCGGCACTTACCCGGTTTGAGGCGCGGTTAAACTCACCAATGCTGTCTGATGTTGTCCGGGGATTGATTGGGGTTCTGCGTGGAGATAACAGTGTGGTGTATTTTCAGATGCTTGCTCACGACTTTAAGCAGATTGAATTGCAGAAATTAAAAAGTGAAGCCCAGAAGATACCGCCTAAGATCAGGGTCTTTTCGTTTCTCATGCTGATGTGCTTTTTGCTGACTTACCTTGCAATCATTGTATTTGAAATCATCAAGTCATTAGGAGGGATGTTCTAAGCGGCAGCCATATACTCCACATGAAAGGAGGTCAAGGGATTTGAAAAAAATATTAAAAACGAACCGTGGAGAGGGATATATAGATATCTGTGTACTGGTATTGTGTGCCATGTTTGTAATTGCATTAGCTGTCAGTGTATTCCCGGTTTTTCTGGCAAAGAATCAGTTGGACACGTTTGCAACGGAATTGTGCCGGGAGGCAGAAATCAGTGGCAGGGTTGGAACCGAGACTGCCAGGAGGGAACAGGTACTTCGGGAGCGAACGGGATTAAACCCTACAGTTGAGTGGTCACAAAGGGGAGGTATCCAGTTAAACCATGAGGTTACTGTAAAACTGACATTACATCGGGACCTTGGGTTATTTGGAAATTTTGGATACTTTCCAATCACTCTAAAGGCTAGTGCTACTGGAAAGAGCGAGGTATATCATAAATGAAGCGCCTGATTTGCTGTTTAAAGGATAAGCGTGGTTCCTCTTTCCCATTTGTGGTTGCGGTTACATTGGTATTAATGTTAATCATGTGCGGATTTTTGGAATTTTACCGGCTAAAGATTATTGCCAATGGTGTAAGGGACGCCGCACAGGAAGCTGTCATGATAACGGTAAATGATAATTATGCCAATGTATATCACGGGGTAAGAGAAGGATACAGCGGAGGATACCAGCCCAATAATGGAGGTTTCAAGTATAGTGTAGATAAGGGGAATGTGCTGTCTGAAATGGATAAAATCCTGGGAACAAGGGTGGAATCCGGGCGGCATGTAAAGTATACAGGAGGGGTTCTGGAGTACAGCATATCAGATTTAAGCGTTACTGCACGGAATGCGCCGCTTGCACCAGGAACACCGGAGAATGAACAGAGGTTTGAGATTGATGCAATCGTGACATTAAAAGTACCAGTCCAGTTTGCAGGAAAGCGTCTGCCCGAAATGAAGATCAGGTTAAAGGTTCAGGCAGGATATATTGAAGTCTTTTAAAATTTGGTAGACAGAATTGGAAAAATGTAGTATGTTTGATGCGACAAAATGATTGAGACAGGAAGGAGAACCATATGAGTGATAAAGTGAAAAAAGGTATGATTATAGTGGGCTGCATAGTGTGTTGTATTGTTCTTGCAGTCATGATTGCCGGTAATTTTAAAAGCCCAGAGAAGACGAAGGATAAGCTGGCAGAGAGCCAGACTACAGAAATAGAGGTGAAACCGGAAATAAAAAAGTCAGAGTTGGATAAGAAGCCAGAAGAGACTGACAGTAAAAAAGAGGAATCAAAGAAAGAACCGGAAACCACAGAGGGACAGTCAGAATCAGAAGAAGGAAAAGTGGAGGATCAGGATAATGGGCAGCCCGTACAGAATATCCAGCCCAGAGTGACAAAACCAGAGACACCGGATCAAGAAGCATTGAAAAATCCCAATCAGAAACCAGATGGGGAGAGTGTCGAGGGTGCGCCTGTGCCGGAAAACCATGATGAAGTACAACAGCCAGAGACAGACACAGTTCCCGGAGCTGCGCCAGAGGGCGAGTCACAGGCAGGAAAAATATATGCCCCTGGATTCGGTTGGATAGATGACATTGGGGAAGGGGAAGGAATTGAAGACAGTGACATCTATGAAAATGGTAATAAAATCGGGATCATGGATTAACAAGATGGCAACCTTCGCCCTACCGGGTATAGAGTGAAATCAAGAATATCATTTACTTATCGTTTAGCACAGCTATTTATGGCTGTGCTTTTTCATTGGAAAGGAGAACATTTCGAAATTTGAAAAGCCGAATAAGATGGCTGACAGGGATTGCACTGTTCAGTCTGTGTTTTTTGATCATGTCGGTTCCCGCTTATGCGACAGGGCAAGGTAATGTGGACGGCGGAGGTGGCAGCATGGGACAAGGTTCTTCGGAAAATTATTGGTCCCCAGGTGATGAAGGGGTACGTGTGTCGGTAATCAGCACAAGCGACCATAAAGTAGTAGGCACGCCTATTGATCTTACCAACAAAAGCCCATCTGATATCAGACTCCATTTTGGAAAAGTGAGCAAAATGTCTTATACATCAGGCCGGGGGATTGGTATTTCCGGTTCTGGGTATCAGTACATAAGACCAGCACAGAGATTACCCAAAATCATAAGTTCTCAAAGCCTCGGACCGGCAAGCATTGCAGAAATTAAACGGTACTTTACGGACGAGCAGACAGTGCGTGGGATAGCTGGCTATGTGGGAATAGATTTTAAGGTACTTATCAGCGGTGAGTACAGGATCATGATAGAGCCGATTGCCTACGTGACATTGCAGGGAGTAAGAGTTGCCATGACAGCAACCGAAGCAGCGTTATACGATGAGGTGGCAGGAGGGGTGGTATATTCTTGGCTGCGTTCAGTTGCCTTCCAGAATTTACCCCTTGCAATGTTCCTTGAAAAATCTGATTTAGGATATCCTGCATGGAACGGCCCAACTGACGGCCTGCGTTCCCATCAGGAAATCAAAACCTCGTTGGGACTTGGAATCATACGTTTTAATGGAGAACTCCCAGAACCATCACCGGAGGTTACGACTATTGATTATGAATACCGTACTAATACAGAGGTTATCACAAGTATCCGCGTAAACGGCGGTCAAAGTGATCCGGACCACCCAGTATCTGTGACATTTAAAATTCAAGGAAGAAATTATAAGGTAAGCAACGTATATTACCCAGAAGGTGGCAGTCAGCTTGCATGGGTCCGGTGGACAACACCGTCAACGGAGCAGACTATGGAAATTCCAGTTACGGTAAAGGGCGGCGGGCGTACAGACAAAGGTACGATACGGGTCAAAATCGTAAACCTGGACAAGAATCCGCCGCCGAATCCGGTCGCGGATGACCGTAATGACAGTTATAAGAGGCCAACAGTTCCATCAAAAAACCAGCAGACGTCCGCTGACTGGAGTATATGGCGTCCGTATTGGTATTCCTATTGGGTATGGCATAGTAATGGTGATAATAATGGCTACTGGTGCGACCATGGGTGGTGGAAGTTCAATATTGACAGATATCACGCAAATATGAACGCAACAATGCGTATCCAGCCAGACGGTAAATCCCCTACAGCCAGTGGAAAAACGCTAAAGAGCGGTTACGGATTTAATGAATCTGTCAGCAGTAATGTCAGTACCAATCAATCCAGTGCTGTCACCGGAGCACAAAATGCAGTAACCTATTTTCCAGAGTTCCAATATAAAAAGTATTGGCGATTATTGGACCGGATGTCAGGGGGCTTACAGTCAAAATTTGAGTTTAAGAAAAATCAATACAGCACTTTTAAACGAAGGACACATTTTACACCTATATGGATGCCTGATGGCAGGTACACACCGTATACATGGCTGATTGATGCATGGACGCCGTCAGGGATGTTATCTTTAAATTTAACGGATAACCTGACAATCAACGGAAATCTGTGGACAGACTGGCATATTTCGCCGCAGGCACCAGATTAATAGTTAGAACAAAATAAATAAATGGTTACAAAAAGAGGGAGACGCGGAATCTTCCTCTTTTGTTATACAAGGAGGAGTGACATGGACGATAAAATCAAAACTTTGGATACCCTGAAAAATGAGATCTTCTTATCAAAAGAAAACCTGCGGATCGCGGAGGAGGCGTTATCTGCTGACCGGATACCCTATGAGTTGGTGAAGAAGATCATGGAGGTTGGAGGATATAGTAACAAAATAAATGCTTTGCGCAAAGCGTATTTGATGGGTATAGATTTGGATAGTCTTATTGGTCTTGTGCATGATTCAGACGGATCGGAGGAGGTCCGGGCAATTGCCGGAGCGCTGGAAAGGAAGCTGGATATCCAGAAGATACGGATTGTAGCAGATGGAAAACACAATTATAGACAAATGGAATTAGTGTTTTACGGGTTTTATATAGGCAGGAGCGTCCAGGAGATGGAACTGGCTACGGATAACCGGTTCGATGATGAGCAAATCGAGGAAATCTTATCTGGTTTTCAATATGGTCTAACTTATGATCAGGTAGCAGTATATGCGAAAGAGCACTTTGACTGTTATCAGATGAGAACGATAAAAGAAGCTTTCCTATATAACCATCTGAGCATTGATGAGGCGGCGGCAATCGCCGTACCCAGTAATAATACAAAAAGAATGCGCCAGGAAATCAAAGAGAGCGTTAAGCGGCGCGATGAAACTTGAAAACCATAAATCTGTAAATGTGAGAAAGGGTAATGATAATTTATGGAAGATAAAGCAAATGATTTTATTCAGCGTCTGGCGGAGGACGTGAACAGGCTGGTAGATGACCTTGGTACTTTTGGGTGCATGGACGATAAAGAACCTAAAAAGACACCGGAAGACAGGATCAGGGAAGTATATCAGTGGCTGACAAACTCCAAAGGCTGCGGAGAAGCTTCAAAGTATTTTAAGGAGCTGCTGGAGATATTGGATAAGTCAGACACCGAGTATGAAAGAATATCTGACATATGTGGGAGAATCCATAAGGTTCAGGAGATGGAACCCTGGAAGGAGACAATACCTATTAGAAAAAATACAGGCAGCTACAGGTAACAGGATTTAAGAGTCTGCTATTGTAACAAGACAGAATACGAGAACATCAATCCCTCAAGTAGAAAGGTTTTCTGGATTCCTTAATAAAAATCTAAATTGAAACACAAAAGGAGGGATAAGAAGTTGTGGCCATGTAAAACGATAGTCTCTTCGGAAGTTATTGGATTTAGAGGCGAAAAGCATTGAACGAATCAAATTAGCAAGTGAAATGTCAAAGAGGTACTATGATGCCCCCATAATCTGTACTTACAGTGGGGGAAAGGATTCTGATGTGCTTCTGGATTTGTTTATACGGTCCAACGTTGAGTTTGAGGTCCACAATTCTCATACAACAGTCGATGCTCCCGATACTGTGTATTACATTCGGGAGAAATTTCGAGGTTTAAAAGAAAAAGGGGTCCCATGTTACATCCATATGCCGGCACTAAGCATGTGGCAGTTGATCGTCAAAAAGAAGATGCCGCCCACGAGGATGCAGCGCTACTGTTGTGAAATCCTAAAAGAGAACACAACACCGGACAGAATGGTTGCTACCGGGGTGCGCTGGGACGAAAGTGTGAAACGCTCCAAACGGGGGCAGTTAGAAGCGGCAGCGGCGAAGGTTGAAAACCGGATCACATTAATGAACGATAACGATGATAAGCGCCTGATCATAGAACGGTGTGCAGTCCGTGGCCGTGTGGTATCGAATCCGATCATTGACTGGGAGCACCGGGATATCTGGGACTATATCCGCTCCAACCATATGTCTTATAATCCGCTATACAATATGGGGTATAAGAGGGTTGGCTGCGTAGGGTGTCCGATGGCTGGCAAAAACCGATATAAAGAATTTGCAGACTTTCCGAAGTACAAGGCAGCCTATATCCGGGCATTTGAAAAAATGCTGGTGGCGATTCATGCGGCAGGTAAAGAGACAAAATGGAAGAACGGAGAAGACGTGTTTCGATGGTGGATGGAAGATTAGAATATTAAAGGGCAGTTGTGCCTGGCAGATTTTATGGACATGGGACCAGACAATAACATTTAGTCAACAGGAGGAAGTAAAACATAAAAAGATAAATGAAGGAAAATGAAGGCAGTACCAATTGAATTAAAAGCAGCAAATGAATATGTTGCGCAGAATCACAGGCACCATGCCCCTGTATACAGAGACAAATTTCGTTTTGCATGTATGGAAAACGGGAGAATATGTGGTGTCATACAGTGTGGGAGACCGGTAGCACGGCACCTGGATAATGGAAAAACAATCGAGGTAACACGCTGTTGTACAGATGGTACAGCCAATGCCTGCAGTTTTTTGTATGGCAGGGCGGCCCGGATCGCAAAGGAGATGGGGTATGAGAAGATCATTACTTATATCCTGGATTCGGAATCCGGGGGTTCCCTGCTGGCTGCCGGCTGGACCTGTGACAGAGAAAGCACGGGCGGCGGTTCCTGGGATACACCTTCCAGGCGGAGAAGCACAACGGCACCGCAATGTAAGAAACAGAGATGGGTAAAAGATTTACGGTAAAGAGGTGATGAGTGTAAAAGTTGGGATTTTGCTTTCTGGCTAAAGATGGAAGTGCCTGCAGAAACTATCTGCAAGAATTTGAAAGAAACTTTCCAGAGGCCAGGAGTTACTTGGACATGAAGTTTATAGAATAAGATTCTGATCCAGGAGGTGGCGATATAAAATTTTCGGACGAAGAGTTGGATATTGCGAGGAGCGTGGACCTGGTATCCATTGCTGAACGTCAAGGGTTCACTACAAAAAGAGTTGGCAGTTACTATACGCTAAAGGAACATGATTCCGTTAGGATAAAAAACCGGAGGACCTGGCTGCGTTATTCTATTCCCCAGGGTATGGAAGGCCATAATGGTGATACTATCGAATTTCTGAAACAGTTTTGCGGGATGGACTTCCGGGAATCTGTCATTTACCTACTAAATGAAGCCGGTTATAGATATGAGGATAAAGAGTTTGAAAGTGATACCTATAGAAAAAAACACGAATGCAGAAAAGCAGAACAGGAAACGGAACCAGAGGAAAAGGGGGAATTTGTGCTCCCAGAGGCGAATGATAATTACCGGCGTTTATATGCTTATCTGTTGAAAACACGCTGCTTGAGCAAAGAGGTGGTGGATTGGTTTGTAAAAAAGAAACTGATCTATGAAACACGTAGATATCACAACGTGGTTTTTATTGGTCGAGATTCATTCGGAACAGCCCGTTTTGCCAGCATGAGAGGAACGGTTGACAATTATGGAGAGCCGTTTAAAGGAGATGTGGACAATAATGACAAAACCTATGGATTCAATGTAAGAAATAAAAAAAATAAAGAAGTCAAGGTATTTGAGGCGGCTATTGATTTAATGTCCTACATGGATTACAAACGAGACGGGCAGTCAAACAAGCTGGCATTGGGAACAACCTGGGATGGAGCATTAGACCGTTTTTTGTTAGAAAATCCGCAGATCAAGCTAGTCAGCCTGTATCTTGACAACGATAAAGCGGGGAGAAAAGCAACGGCAGAAATCCGTAAAAAATATAGGGATATGGGTTATCGGGTCAAAGTCCGGTTTCCGCCACATGGAAAAGACTGGAATGAATTTCTTGTTACAGAGAGAAAAAAAGCAACTGTTCAATATTTGGATAGAAGTAGGAATGTGGTGCGGAAACAGGCAATCGGATAATTCCAGTAGAAAAGAGGAAATATGGATTATTTTAATTTTAAAGAAGAGTTTATCTATCAGTTGATCGACTTGATGGAACAGAGCAGGACATTGGGAGCATTGAATCTGGTGCTGGATGGTTTGCCGGGGGAGTCTGTCACCCTGGACTTTCAAAGGGAAGGTGCCTATTGTCCTTTGATCAGCATGGAAGAGTTGTTTTTGAGAAACCGGTATGAAATGCTTCCGGCAAGAATACTGGCGTTGGAGACATTGCGGGAGTTCCAGGAGGCGGAATCCGGGAGGATCAGGCTAAAAATGGATATTATCAAGCGCCCGTTGTTTGTTAAATTTTGTGCAGTAGCAAACAAATATCAGAGAAGGCTGGAGGAACTGGAGCTGCCATATACCAGGCTTGGAGATATGTGTATTTATTTTAGATACCATGCAAAAGAAAACAGTGGTAATGGCAGACTTGTGTATGAAATGCCAGTGGAAGCGGAGGATCTGAAACGATGGGGAATGCATGTAGACGATCTGATGGAATGTGTGGCAGATATATCTTTTGCACAATATGATGTGAAAATACAAGCAATCACGGCTGCCATACAGGAGGTTTTGGGAACAGATGATACGATGGGAAGGAGAAAGGTGAAAAATGAGCGGGCGAGTGCCTGGATATTGACGGGACCGGGAGGTGCTGCTGGTATTCTTTATAAAAACACGCTGGATGAATTTGCGGAAGGGGTAAATACAGACCTGTATCTTCTGCCAACGACAACCAGCCAGACGCACATTTATGCCGCAGACCAATATACACTTGCAGATATTCAAATGGGACTTGAAAGACAGAAGCATTTCAGGGATTTTGAAAATCATGCTTTGTCAGGGTCCATCCTGCATTATAAGCGAAAGAGTAAGTCTTTAGTGGTGGCACCCCAGCCGCGAAAAAGCAGCGTGGTAAGAGGGTTTTAAAACTTGGCTGGAATGATAATTGCAAATGGCAGAGAGGAGAGCAAGGGTGCGAGATTACGATGAAGATCAGGCATATGATGAAGTCCGGGAGGATTTTATAGAAGAATTCAGGGATCAGTTAAAGCAGAGAGGAAAAGGGGAGGAAATGGAATTAATAGCAGAAGGAACTCCCTTTGAGTCTTTTTCAATAAAAGGTGGTAATGAAGGGCTGATGTGTCCCTCTATACCAATGGAGTTAGTGTATATAAATTGCTACACCTTTGCCGTTGAGGAGATTGATGAGGCAGTCACTCATATTTTGAGAATACATGATGAGGCAGAGTGGATACCATGCGAACAAGCAGAGCAGATGGATAACGTCTTGATTTATCCAATGAATCTGTCAAAGTATCAGGAAAAGCTGGAAGAGAATCAAATTGCTTATCTGCCGTATCAGGATATAGCAGTTACATTCCAGTTCTATTTTACAAAAGGGGAAAAATCCTATTGCAGAGACGTAACGAAAGCCCATTTAGAGAAGTGGGGAATCAGTGCCGGGGAACTTTTTGAGAAAGCCAGGTACAAGGATATGGAACAGATTGAAGCGACTATTGAAAATTTATATGATGGTGTCAAGCATTCACTAGAGAATGATAAATCAGTCATATTAAGACCGGCAGACGAGATATCGCCAGAGACGCGACAGGTTTATCAAGTTTATGGAGTGAATGGTTTTGGTGCCGTTTTTTATCCGAAGGTAATGGATAAAGTACATGAAAAGATAGGGGACGATATGCTTGTTATCCCTGATGAGACCTATACCGCTTTTGTCCAGCCGTCTGCTGTGAAAGACGTGTCGAAAATGCAGGAGGACTTACAGTTTGAGAATGAAACACAGGAAGCAATTGGGGAGGGACGCCATGCAATTTCCGGGCATATTTTTAAATACGACTGGATGAAAAAAGAACTGGTTCCCGCAATTGCCCCCAAAATTGAAAAGCATAAAACGAGATAGGGAGGTGCTGTCCATGGAGCCGACAGATTATGACGGTTTTAAAACGGCATATTTACAGGAAATAAAAATCCTTTTAAGACAGCGTGGATATCCTGAAATCCAGCCCTGTGTCATAGGGGAAGGGTTATCATTTGAAAAAGTCACTCTGGATTTAGGCAATGAATTATGCCACTGTGTTGATATCGAGGAAATCTATTCGGAATACGTTAAGGGTGATTATCCTATGCATTCCGTTGCAAGACAGACTTTGGACTGTTTTCGGGACTTTGGCATTGTTCAGAGGGAACAGGTCGAGCGCGCAGAAAATGTACTTACCTGTGCAGTAAATCTTGAGAAAAGTAAGGAAACGCTGAGAAAATCCGGGATACCACATTTTGTCATGGATGATATGGCGATCTATTTTCGCTTTGACTATGAAATGCGTTATGGCGGTACAATGGAAAGTATTGTATCTGAGGAACACCTTCAGAAATGGAATTGTTCCGTAGAAGAATTTTTTGATATAGCAAAACAAAACGATTCACAAGAAATTGGTGCCTGTGCTTTTAGCTGGGAGGAATTACCACTGTTTGGACATGTTCCAGTGATCGTAAAGTCAGAAGACCTCTATAACGAGCCATATGATCTTTACGGTTTGAACGGAGCGGGGGTAATATTTTACCCGAAAGTTCTGCGACAATTTGAAGAGGTTTTTAATGACCAGATTATAATCGTGCCATATTCGGAACGGAAAGCAGCCCTATTTCCGGCAGGGCTTGTACAGGAAACATGGGTACAGACAAAAATGTTGGAAAGCATTGAGCACACAGCGACACGGTTATCACTGTCTAAACATGTTTATACATATGACAATGGCAAATTAAACAGGTTTAAGGATATAGAAGATATGCTGTCTTTAGTCCAGGGAACCAGTGAGTATAAAAAAGAAGCGGCCAGTAAGAGACAGGGCAGGTGAGATCACTACCATAAGGAGGCAGATAGATGGATTATGAAGAATTTATCAAGTATTTTACTCACGAAATCAGCTATAATCTGAAAATGCTGGGAGTTACATGGCGGGCAAGTCCCGTAATGGGGGAGGGGACACAGGGCGCTATGGCGGTTATCCGTGGCGGCGGTTATGATGACCTGCCACCTATTTCCATATATGAGTATTATCAAAGATTTTTACAAGGGACACCGTGGGGTGTTGCCGCGCGTGAGGCAACGCAGGAATTTTTTGACGATAAAATAACTAGAAGTGCATTGGAAGATATGGGAGTTTTCAACCCAGATATGGTGATCCCAACATTTGCGAATGTAAAAGAAAATGCGGAACGGTTGGAACAGATTCCGCATACAAGGTTTGAGGACCTTGCAATCGTCCTGCAGGTTGTATATCAATCGCTTGGGGGAATCAACCTAAATATGACCGTTACAGATGACATATTGGAGGAGTGGGAGCTGAGTTTTGATGAGCTCTATCAGAGATCATTGGATAATCCCAGAAATATTGAGTCCGTCCAGATGGTGGAATTATATAAAATGTTAGATGAAATGGCATCTTATGAAGGGGCTGCAAAGAATTTACCACCCTTTTATGTAGTAACAAACACGGGGCAGTATTTGGGAGCAGCTTCTATTCTGTATAAAGAAAAAATGCGCGAACTGGCAGGCAGTCTCGGTGAGGATATCTTACTGGTCCCTATGAGTATTGACCAATTCCTCGCCATGCCGCTTCTGTCTCACAGCGGTGTCCGGTACATAGCGAATGCATTGCGTGAAAGCAATGGGACGATGCCACTGTCCGAAAATTTATATCATTATAACTGCAGGACAGAACAGTTTCGCATGATCTCCGATGTACCGAAAGAAACAAAAAAACGAGGCAGATAGGGGGCTATCATTTGGCAAGTAGATATGCAGCAATATTAAAACAGAGGTTGGACTTTTATGAATCCTTCACTCATGAAGTAAATAGCATTTTGAAAAAGCTGGGGTTAAAGTGGGAGGCAGTTTTACCGTCCCATATATCAGATGGCAGTACGCTTATCATGAGAGGATGTCCACAAATATCAGAAACCGGGATGTTTCCTTCTGTGGCGTTCAACCGCTATACAGAATTGGGGGAACCCATGTGGAAGGTGGCAAGTGATTCCATTGGGCGTTTTCTTCGTGATAGAGTTACCGAAACAGCATTTCGGGATATGGGGATAATATCACCTGATATGGTGGTCCCGACATTAGTGAATGCAAAACGGAATCAAACGCTGTTAGAGGAGATGCCACATGAATTATATGGGGATGGCGACCTTGCGATCGTATTGAGGGTTATGTATCATTCATCGGATAGTCTGCTTGAGGATATGCGTCTTAATCTGAAAGTAACGGCTGACCTGTTGAGTGAGTTTGGCATGGATTTTAATGCTCTGTATCAATGGTCATTAGAAAACCCGAAAAACCAAAGAGCCATTCAAATGGATCCATTTGGAACAGAACCAGATAGAAGAAATATTTTTATCATGACAACGGAGAGCTTTTATTGGGGTGCGTCTGCTATGCTGTATAAGGACAAAGTACACGAATTGGCGGATAAGTTAGGAGGAGATCTGATACTGTTTCCTAACAGTCTTAATCAATGTTTGGCGTTATCAAAAGAAAATAGGGAAGGGAAAAAATGGATTCAGGAAACCCTCTATAATAGTAAGAAAAATGGTTATCAGCAGAGAGATAAGGATTTATCCGATTTAATTTATGCTTATAGCCAGAAAACGGATGAAATCCACAAGACAAGCCAAAGGGTGCGGCAGAAGCCGAAACCTCAAATGAATAAAAGACAGGGCAGGTAACTTTTCAGGGCGATTCGGAAAAAGTACCTGTTTTTTAATTATAAAGGAGAGTGAGAATATGAATCTTAAATTATATAAACAATTTTGTGGTGCTTATCAGCAATGCGTTCAGGCGGCTTTGGAAGATTCTGATATCCAGGGGGACGTGAGGATCGTGGCAAAAGGACTTCCAGCCGAGGGGATTACAATTGAACAGAAAGGAAGATATTGTCCTGTCATTTCCATGAGGGAGGCATTTCTGAGAGCAGAGATGTTAAACTTCTGGGAAGAGGAGTTGGCGGACAGGGCAATTGAGGTTTTTTCCGATGCACAGATGGAGGAATTGCAGATAGCAGTAAGTCAGTTGGAACAGCCGGAAAATGTGGGGATATACGCTGCCAATCACAGGCTTGACCTCGATGCACTGAAAAATAATGATATGCCTTATCTCGTCATGGGTGATGTGGTGTTTTACTATATGTTTTACGCACCGCTGGGAGATGGCCGTTATTATCAGGCCGAGGTCACAAACAGACATTTGAATGATTGGAATATGAGAAAGGGAGAACTTCACAGTTTTGTGCGGCAACATTCCCTTGTTTCCATGGAGAGCAGAATCTATCCTTTACACAATAAGATTGAAAACATGCTGGAAGGAATCCCTTGTGTCCTGAATGACGGGGAGGCGGAGGATACCCTTGGATATGCTGTTACCGGACCGGGAGGAGCTGCAACCATATTATATTGGGATGTTCTCCGTGAGCTGCAGCAACTGATGCCCGACAGCTTTTATATCCTTCCATATACCGAAAGAGAAGCCTACATCCTGCCTGATACGATGGGAGCGCTGACACCGGGATTTGCCATTGAAGAAATCCACAAGAACGGGAATCATCAGGTGCGCCGCAGTCTGTCCGGTTATGCTGTTTCAAGTCATGGTTTTCATTATTCACCATCAGACAATAAACTGCTGACGATCCGGGAATGGGAAAAGGTGATGCGTGAATGACCTATGAGGATTACAAACAGAATTTATACTTAGAACTTGGCAGGCAGTTAGAAGGAACCGACAAAAAGTTACTTGTAATAGGCGAGGGGACAGCCAATGAGGAGATAGCCGTTGAAATTTCAGGGGAATCCGAATCCATGTGCAGCCAGTCATTATCGCTATGGCACCTGTATAACCAGTATTGTAGATATAAAATGCCGAATCAGGCAGATAGAATCTGTGACTACTTTGACCGGGTACGACTGATCAAAAAGATCGAACAGTTGGACAACGTTACTATATGGGCGGCTAATCTGGAGAAATCAGCAAAAAAACTGGAAGAGAATGAGACACCTTATGTCGCAGTGGGGGATATCGCTGTGTATTTTAAATTTTACGACGAAGTTTACGAGGTCAGCAAGGAGGACGGAGAAGTTTGGCCTTATGATTATATAAGGCCAGTATGCAACAAACATTTAGAACAGTGGGGACTTACTGCGCAGGAATTATTTGACAAAGCCAAACATTTTGATGTGGGCGAGCGTTTACAGACGGTATTGGATGCAAGTAAGGACGCCGTCCATAGAGTGTTGGGAAGCTATGAGGAGCTTCTGCCAGACACATACGGGATTTATAGTATCACCGGAGAAAATGGGATCGGGATGATGTTTTATCCGGATGGTTTATCTCAAGTTGCACACCAGCTTGGCGGGGATTTGTTTGTAATGCCAATTTTAAATGACCATATTTTGGTGTGTTCTAAAAATGAGTACAATCTGGAGAAATTGATAGTGTCAAATGATGTATGAAAAACTGAGTCATAAAAAATAGGCTCAAATAGA
>UQCR01000040.1 GCA_900539655.1 uncultured Robinsoniella sp. | reverse complement strand
AGGTGTGACTCATTCGAGTCACACCTGCCCCCTGTTTAAGACTATCTATTTTCCGACAGCCCCTATTTTACGACTATTATACAATTCCCTGTGCGTTCATTGCATCTACAATTTTTTCAAATCCTGCGATGTTAGCACCTAATACATAGTTGCCATCCTGTCCGTAACGTTTTGCAGCGTCTGACATGTTATGGCAGATATTAACCATGATTCCCTGTAGCTTGGAATCTACTTCTTCAAATGACCAGCTCAGTCTTTCGCTGTTCTGTGACATTTCAAGTGCGGATGTAGCAACACCACCGGCATTTGCAGCTTTACCCGGAGCAAAGATTACGCCGTTTTCCTGGAGGTATTTTGTTGCTTCCAGAGTAGTAGGCATATTTGCACCTTCACATACAGCGAAGCAGCCATTTGCTACTAATGTCTTGGCATCTTCTATTTCCAGTTCATTCTGTGTTGCACATGGAAGGGCAATATCAACTTTTGCTGTCCATACGCCTTTTCCTTCATAGTATTCTGAATTTGGTCTGTAGTTTTTGTATTCCGTCAATCTTGCACGTTTTACTTCTTTGATCTCTTTCAATACATCAACGTCAATTCCATCCGGATCATAAACCCATCCGGTAGAATCACTTACTGTTACAACTTTAGCACCCAGCTGATGTGCCTTCTGTGTTGCATAAATTGCAACATTTCCGGAACCGGAAACTGCTACAGTTTTACCAGCTAATTCTTTTCCGTTGATCTTTAATAACTCTTCTGTTAAATATAATAAACCATATCCGGTAGCTTCTGTTCTTGCTAAAGATCCGCCGTAGGATAAGCCTTTTCCTGTTAACACACCTTCATAAACGCCACGGATTCTCTTATACTGTCCGAACATGTATCCGATTTCTCTTGCACCTGTTCCGATATCGCCTGCCGGTACGTCTGTATCTGCACCGATATATTTGCAAAGTTCTGTCATAAAGCTCTGGCAGAATGCCATAACTTCTCTATCTGATTTGCCCTTAGGATCAAAATCACATCCACCTTTACCACCGCCAATAGGAAGACCTGTCAGTGAGTTCTTGAAAATCTGTTCGAATCCCAGGAATTTAATAATACCAATATTTACGGATGGATGAAGACGAAGACCGCCTTTGTAAGGTCCGATTGCGCTGTTAAACTGTACACGGTAGCCTGTATTCACTTGAACCTGTCCCTTGTCGTCTACCCAAGGCACGCGGAATTTGAATTGTCTTTCCGGCTCTACAAGTCTTTCAAGCAATGCATCTTTTCTGAATTTTTCTTCATTTGCTTCAACTACAACGCGTAAAGATTCCAGAACTTCTTTTACTGCCTGATGGAATTCCGGTTCAGCAGGGTTCTTTTTCACTACCAGTTCAATTACCTCATCAACATATGACATTTTAAAATCCTCCTTAGCATAAATGTTTTCCAGTAAAAACAGACGCTCCTCAATCCATCTGCCTCTACATTTTAGTTCCATTTTGTATTATATAATGTACAGAAGCTGATGACAAGTAATTTTTTACATTTTTTTATTATATTTAGTGCGTGTTTGATAATTTAATCCTGCCATCTGCACGCCCCACTTCACAGTATATTAGTTCCAAATTCAGGTTACACAGCCCGAAATGCGCCCATTATTTGGAACTAATCTCCCACAAAGTGTGCCAAACAGCTGTCCGAAAGCAGTTTAATACACGCTCTGGCGATTTTCACAAATAAGACTTGAGAATACGTATGGTATCCTCTTCAAAACCCAGAAATTCTTCTGCGAGTTCATATACCATATTGTGCACAACCGGATTCTGGTCTACTGTTTTTTTAACCTCATTTAACCGTTCTTCTTTCTTTTGTATCATCATATCAGCTATATGGGAGGTACTCACATTAAACACGGTTCCTGCCTGCAGGGAAGCCCAGCGTTTTGTTCTGTCCCCCAGTTTTAGTACTGTGTCTGACAAACCTTTTTCCCTCAGGCTGTCAGCTGCTTTTTCTTCCAGCCTGGAGTACCTGGCTGCCTGCAGATTCAAATCCAGTGCCAGTTCTTCATCGTATACTTTACTTAAAATGGTGTGGATATCAAGGAGCGCTGTTTTGCTTTCCTTGCAAATACCACTGAGAATCTCTTGTTCTGCATTCGTTATCATGATTTATCACCTCGCTTTTTCATAGCATGTGTATTAAATCATAAATTATGCAGATTCTTCTATTCATTCATAATTTGTCCAATAAGCAATCACATAAAGCAGCCTGTGTAAATATATAAAGCAGAGAGATAAGTATCCATCTCTCTGCTTATATAGCCGCCTGAAGTTAGCTCGACGAAATCAGACATCTCCTTCCCTGCGTTCTGTCATTAACAAAAACACACATTTTTTCGGTTTTCATTACCTTTAGATTACCCGTACTTTTATTATTTTCTTTATCCCATAATAAGATACGGTGATTTCTGCATTGCCTTTTTTCAGCGCTTTCATCTCACCTTTACTGCTTACAGAAACAACTTTACTCTTATTGGATTTAAATCTGATTTTTCCTGCAGGTTTTGCTTTCGCGGATATTTTCGCACTTTGTCCTTTTTTCAGATTTACTTTTGTACTGCTTTTAAGACTCAGGCTTGGCTTCTTAACCGTTACTTCACATCTTTTTGTAATTCCGTTCGCTTTAGCCGTGATTGTTACTTTGCCTGCTTTTTTAGCAGTAACTTTTCCATTTTTAACAGTTGCTATTTTTTTATTGCTGGTTTTCCATACAATGCGTTTACTGGAACCCGTTATTTTTGCGTCTATTTCTGCACTTATTTTCCCTTTGGTATATAGTGTAAGGGATGATTGTCTAAGCTTTAGTGCAGGTTTTTTTACAGTGATCCGGCATGTCTTACGAATACCGTTTGCCGTAGCGGTAATGGTTACTTTTCCGGCTCTTTTTGCAGTTACTTTTCCGTTTTTCACGGTTGCTATTTTGGTATCGCCGGACTTCCAGCTGACTTTTTTACTTGGACCCGTCACCTTAGCAGTTAATTTAACAGACGTGGTTCCTTTGGTATAAATCGTTGCCTTGCTCTTATTCAGCGTAAGCGTAGGTCCGGGTGTCGGCGCCGGCCTGGATTTTACTGTTATGGTACACTCTGCACTGATTGTGCCAAGGTTTGCTTTTACAACAGCTGTTCCCGCAGCGGCTGCTTTTACCATTCCCCTCGCATCAACCGCCACTACTTTTTCATTTGATGAACTCCATGCGACAGCAGTTTCTGTTTCATTTGTGATAGCCGTAAGCTGTAGAATATCTCCGGCTTCCATTTCAGCTTTAGCTATGTTCAATGTCAGCGTTACCTTTACCAGGTTCATTGCATTTTCTAACTTTGTCATAACTGCACGGAGTTCTTCATCGCTGCTGTTTATATTCTCAGCCGCTTCTTTTGCCTCTGAAATAACCTCCTGTAAATTTTTATAACTGCTCTTTGTATAGACACCGCCATCATTTTTTATCGCCTGTGCTTCGATAATCTTAGCATTTAGTGCAGATACGTCTGCCCTTAATGTGGTAAAGTTCACACTTCCCGGTTCAGAGCGGTTTCCTGCTGCATCGTATGCTGTAACGCTGATGCTGTATTCTGTTCCCCGAAGAAGGTCTTTTAATTCCACACTGGTTCCTTCTGTTACATCTGCCAGAACTGTGTCTCTGTCTTTCACTTCATATCCTGCCACGCCCACATTATCGGCGGAAGGATTCCAGCTGATCCATGCAGATGTCTGTCCAATACGGTCTGCTTTTACACCTTCTGGTGCTGACGGTGCTTCTTCGTCTTTTAACTCCAGCGTAGTAAAGGTAACGCTTCCCGGCTCTGACTCATTTCCCTGTGCATCATATGCAATGATATCTATTGTATACTCTGTCTGAGGATCCAATCCCGTTAATTGGTAACTGGTTCCCTCTGTTACATTTGCCAGCAGTGTATCCTGATTCATTACTTTATAACCGGCTACTCCCACATTGTCGGTGGAAGCCGTCCAGGTTATGTCAGCCGTAACTCCGGTGACATTTTCTGCTTTTACATCAGCCGGTACGGATGGCTTTTGCGTATCCGGCTCAACCGGCTCCCCAAGGGTTGTGAAGGACACAGTTCCTGGCTCTGACTCGTTTCCTGCTGCATCATAAGCCACAACACTGATTACATAATCGGTGCCTGGTTTCAGATTGTTCAGCTGTGCCTCTGTGTCGGTTACCTGGTCTTTCAGGACTACTTCTCCATTTTTAATCCGGTATCCCGCTACTCCTTTGTTATCGGTGGATGCTGTCCAGGAAATCATTGCGGTTGTATCCGTAATGTCATCAGCTCTTACCTCTGCAGGTGCTGACGGGCTCTCTGTATCCGTTTCCGCTGCTGTTGTAAATGTGATATGCGCAGGTTCAGACTGATTGCCTGCTGCATCATAGGCAATTACGGTTAAGGTATATTCCGTTGCTGGTGTCAGCCCATCCAGGCTGGTACCTGTGCCTTCGGTGATATCCTTTAATAATTCATCACCATTTTTAACCAGATATCCCTTAACTCCTACATTGTCGGTGGACGCATCCCAACTGATGGAAGCTGATGTAGTTGTGATATCATCTGCTTTTATATTTTCAGGCTTACTTGGTGCCTGGGTATCCGCTTCCGGTGCATCTGTATAGGTAATCACAGGTGTAACATATGCGGAACTTTTACTGGCATTCTGTGTACCAATGTTCCTTATTTCTAAACGGATATAGTCTCCCTTTTCTACCTTAATCTCTGCCGGAGCAATTTCCACACCGGTTCCATCATTGGGAAGCTGAATCGGATCTCCGACCTGCTCTCCATTATTGGTTATAGTCAGGAAGACATCGGATCCTGTGTTTGGAGCAGCTGTACTCGCCATACGCAGAAATGCGTTTTTCTTATCTCCCATATCTATAAATGACATGATGATATTTCCGGATACCGGCGCCCGGTAAGCTGCTGAGTATCCCTGCGCACGTTGTGATACCGCCAACGCATCACAGAATAAACCTCGTTTATCTGCCGTTTCCTGTCCACGGTTACCTTCCAGACCGATTACTGCATAATCCTTTCCGTTCCATGTGGCATAAGTATTATCATAGGTTGTCATATTGCTGTATTCGTTATTTTCTTTCTGCTGGGCAAACCATACATTCCCCTGTTTGGCATCCACAAAATCCTTCGCCCAATGATACTCATTTTTTGCAGCCAAGGTATAAACTGCTTCGGAGCCGTCTTCTGCAATTACTTTTAAGGTCATGCCATCTGCCGCATTGCCCTGGGTTACTTCGGAATCATCCTGGTAAATTTTTATAACTGCCGTATCATTAACGGTTATGCCACTGATGATATCTTCCACAGAAACAGGTGCTTTTTCTGTCATTGGTACATAGACCGTGTGATCCTTTACCTCAAAAACAGCATTGTGGATACTGTTATCGGTATTTGCTGCTACCACATATTCAGCAGTCTGGCTGCCATCAGATAAAATCAGCTTGCTGCCGCCGGCTACAATATCTTCTCCGGTCAATTCCTGCTCTTCTCTGTCATATACATGTACTTCTAATTTCTTATCATATGACAAGTTTCCTAAAAACTGATCTACGGTTGTATTCTTCGCCAGACCGCTGATCTTGCGTTCTGCAATGGTATATACTGATGAATACAGATCAAGGCTGACAGAACCGGATTCATAAACTCCTATATCCGGTGTTCCTGTAACTTGGTTACCATAGAAATCTTTTCCTCCGTTATCCGGTATGAATTTCCCCGCATTTACAGCCGGAGAATTTTCAGCCAGTTTATATCCGTCAAATACGGTTTCCTCTGACGGATTGTGATGAGCATTAGCCACACCGTTTGTAACAGAAGGTGCTTTTCCCGGATCTGCAAACACTTGGGTCCCGGCTGCTACATTGACTGCATTTTTATCGTCTCCCGGTATATTGGCATAATTGTAATAGAGGTTGTTGCTATAGCTTGCTCTGGTTCCGTTTAAGGTCCAGTTTTCTGTTTTTGCCTGATCACCTGCATAATAGATAATATTATTTTCCACACTCATTACACCGCCAGTCATACCCGGCCGGATAAATGGAACACCATCTTTTACATAGAAGACGTTGTTGTAAATATGGGCATCGGGCTGGGATGGTGCATTGATTACGCCTGCCAGGTCATTTTGGCTGATGTTATAGCGGAAGGTGTTTTGATATGCCTGTCCCAGACAGAACATGACACAACCGCCTCCGTTATTGTGGCTGTAGTTATACTGATAGAGTGTTCCGTCACCGGAATCAGCATCCCACGCCTGTCCGTCCTGGTTAAAGTACGTATCAAATGCTTCATTGTACTGGAATACCGCATCCTTACATTTCCATGGCCAGATGGCTGCCGCCACTCTTCCGCTTGATGTGGCTGAATAGTCGGTTTCATTGATCTGCCTTGCAGCTCCTTCGGATACGTTATACTCAATTAACGGACGGTCACAGTACATGGTGGTAATTGCATCTCCGCCCGGCTCTTTCACGTAATTATTTCGGATAACCACATTGCCCGAGCCATATTTGGCAATGACGCTGTCCGGTATTGCCGTGTTGTTAAACTGCGCATGGTATGCCGTATATCCCACGGCAATGCCCCAGCGGTTTACGTTTTCTACCATACAGTTTTCTATTTTGACGTCTTCATATCGGGAAATTCCGGTTGTAGATTCATCATTCGGTTTAAATACTGTAAAATAGATACCACCGTTGTTCATGTGCTTATCATATACATTTCCGATTACATCATGTACATTCAGGTTGTTCAGGTAAATATGGTCAACGGTACCCTTATCCTGTGCAACTGCAGCTACACCTGTCCGTTCCATAACTTTCTGGCTGTTATAGGCGGTTTCAATCTTCGGTCCCCGGTTGCTCATTTCCAGATTGTTAATTTCAATATATTCGGAATCGTACAGCAAAATCGATGAGGATACATAGCCATTATAGACATGGCTTGCACTGTCCAGAGGCATCCCATAGTTCTGGTACCAGATTCCCTGTCCGTTTGTATTAATCACCGGATCATTTCCATCCCCATATTTATCAATCACAATGGGCTCTTCGGGAGAACCTGACTGTCCGAACAGATGGAGGTACCCATTTGTAAATTCAGAACCGGATTCTAACAGCACCCTGTCTCCCGGCTGTAACGTTAATTCATTTATTTTTGTCAGACTGTAGAAAGGTTTCGATTCCGATGTTCCGTCATTGCTGTCCTTTCCATTTAATGTGCTGACGTAATAGGTAGTACCTGTTGCAGTTTCCTGATCAGCTGACGCACTTACTGTTATCCCCGGTGCAATACTGGAAACAATGACAGCCAGTGCCGTAATCATTGATAAAATCTTTTTCTTCATCGTATATACACCCCCCTATTCTTCATATCCAAGCCGGATTTCTGCTGCTGATGCAAAAACTTTTCCTGCTTCCTGTGATCTGGAATCTTTTGCCCAAAGCTTCACATATCTGGCATTTACGGATGGAAATTCTGCATATTTAATTTCTGAGTTATTTTCCCAGCTTCCAGTGGCAGCTTTTGTCCAGTCGGTGCCGTTTGTACTGACGGATACCTCATACTCCGTGATTAAACCATTGACGCCTCCTGATTTTCTGGGAACATATTTCAGCATGCCTACTGGCTGTTCTTTTCCCATATCGATACTAATCCATGCTTCGCTTCTGTCACAACCGCTCCATGCAGTATGCCAGATTGTGTTCATGTTATTATCCAATACATACGACGGATTTCCTTCTGTCGTGTTGTTTGGCTGGAAGCTTCCTGCCGTTGCGGTCATACCCTCTGCTGCATATTCAGCATATACCTTTACCACATGGATGTTGTAGGTACTGGACTCCTGCTCATTCGATTTATTGACAACCTTTAGAACCATTTCTTCTGTTACTGCAGTTTCTGGCGCAACCTGTTGCGAGCCTTTCATAACCTTGCATTCTGCTTTAGCAGATGCTTTGATATTCTTTAAGAAATCCTCTGCTGTCGTTCCTTTTGGCACATTCCGGATATCCTGTTCCTGTATCAGATAACGGTCTGAATATACGTTTAGGGAAACAGATTCTTCTACGCTTGTTTCATGAATGCCAATATCCGGTACAATTCCCGTTAACTCATTTCCAAAGAAATCCTCAGCTGCATTATTGGGAATGTATACGCCTGCATTTACTGCCGGAGAATTATCAGCAATTTTATATCCTGCAAATGCACTTCTATCATGAATCTTCCCGCCTTCATTAACGGTGACAGGCGCACTTCCCGGATTTTCAAATTTCGGATCTGCAGTGATTGCGTCCGCTTCCGGAAGTCCCGGCATTCCTTCCTCGCTGTAACCATAGTACAGATTGTTTTCAAATGTTTTGTTATTGCCAGGGTTCCAGCCATCATCGCTGACTTTTTTATTTGTGCTGACATTGTAGAAGATATTATTAGCCAGATATCCCGCACCGCTTCTCTTACCTGCAGCCGGATGATGTACAGCCGTTTCCAGATCTCCTCCTACATAAAATACATTGTTATAGATTTTAGCAAGTGGATTGCCCTGGAATGTTATGAGGCATTTTAAATCATCCTGGCTCAAATTATACCGGAATGTTCCATTATACGCTTCATCCAGGCAGATCAACATGGAACCGCCTCCATTATTATGGCTGTAGTTATACTGATATACAGTTCCGTCAGACCAGTCGATATCCCATGCCTGTCCGTCACCATTGCCTTCACCCACCGTGTCAAATGCTTCATTGTATTGGAAAACTGCATCTTTGCACTTCCATGGCCAAATTGCCGCACAGAAGGACTGCCAGTATCCTGGATATCCGTCATCCAGGTCTACCCCTGCCGTATCGGATACATTATTCTGTACCATGGGGCGATACGCATACATAGCAACAATTGCATCATTTCCAGCATTCTGAACATAATTTCCTTCCAGAATCAGATTGGTATGCCCATATTTTTTTACCGTTTCATCTGCCAGAGCTGCTCCGCCAAATTTATCATGCTGATATGTATAACCAACCACAATTCCTGCTCTGGATACATCTTTCACATAACAATTGCTGATTTTCACATCCTGATATCTGGCTATGCCGGTTGCATCTTCATTTTCCGGTTTCAGGACATTCATCTGGATACCGCCATTGTTCATATGCTTATCCTGAAGATTTCCCGATACATCGTGGATATAGAGGTTATCCAGATAAACATGCTCCATGGTTCCCCCATCTTTTGCTATTCCTGCAACACCGGTACGATCCATTCTCCCGGAAGCTTTGTTAACATTTGTTGAAAAATAATCAAAATCATTCGATTTATTTGTAATTTCCAGATTGCTGATTTCAACATAATCCACATCATATAGTAAGATTGCGGAAGAAACATAACCACTGCTTCTGTGGCCGCTGTTATCCATTGCTTTTCCATAGTCCTGATACCAGACTCCTTCACCATTACAGTTGATCACCGGCTTATTGCCTTCTCCGTAGCTGTTGATAGTAATGGGATTTTCCTGTGTTCCTCCCACATTCTGTAAATGAATAAACCCGTTGAACACAGACCCTGATTCCAGCAATACAGAATCTCCGGGGCCCAGGGTAACATTTTCAAGCTTGTCTAAAGTCTCCCATGCTTCTCCTTCTTGGGTACCGCTGTTTCCATTGTCTCCATTCCTACTGCTGATATAGTAGGTTGTGCCCACGCCGGCTGCCTCTGCCGCCTTTACATAAGGCATCGTACTAAATGCCTGGGTACTGCATACCATGGCAACAGCCAGCATGAATGATAAAATCTTCTTTTTCATCCTCTTACTCCTTTCTTTCCATAAAATATTTATTGATAATCCTTTTTTCCGTATCCCTAATACTTCCTTCATACGGAAAAAATGTTTACCCATCTTTAGTTCATTACCTGCTGCTTTGTAAAAGCATAAATCCGGTCCATATCTCCCTGAACTTCATAACTGCCTGCCTTTTCAGACACGATACTCTCATAATTGGCTTCCCGGAGACCTTTATTGATATTATCTTTTACCGTATCCAGTGGATAATAATCATTTACATTCCTGTCTGCACATTGAATCAGATACAAAGCTCCATTTTCGTCAATGACCTGGGTAGCTTCCCCTTTTTTCAAATCAACCGCATAATCCAGAACATCCCCGATAATCCTTCCGTAAGCCCCTATATCCCCGGACAATAATTCCTGATGGGTGAAATAAGGCATTAACAGATCTTCCTTCTGCACCAACTCAGACAGGGGGTTCGTATCGCTGATGTTTCCATGAAGCTCTGTCATTTTTTCCTTTAAATTCTGATACTCCTCTTCTTTCATTTCCGACGCCTGATACTCAATTTTAATAAAATCCAATGTGATATCATCATTCTGACGGAACATCTTATCCTTTTGCTGGTCATAATAGGTTTGTCTGTCCTCATCTGTAATTTTCATTCCTTCATTGTTCAGATCGGAGCAGTATTGCTTTTGAATGGAATCCATAGAATATTCTTTGTACAACTTTAGTGAGAAATTAGAAAGTCCGTAGACAGGTTCACCCTTCTTTATTTTGTCGGCTCTAGCTTCATTTTCCTCTTCCATTCTCTTTTTCAGCGCCTGATACCCCGTTTCTTTTATGTATCCTTTTTCTTTTGCCAGGTCGAATACGGCTGACGTATACTTTAACTGCTCTATTACCTGGTCCGTCAGCACGCGGTAAGGAACTTCACCCTCAATCTCCTTCTCCCAGGCATTCCCCTTCAGCGTAATACCCGCCTTTTCATAAAAATACTGGCCCACCTGATTCATTTGTTCATTCAACGTATCCAGATATTCTTCTTTGTCAATTTTATCTCCATTTATTTTCAATTGAAAACCTGTCCGATTATAAATTATAACAATTGCAAATCCTACAATCAGCAATATAATTGGTATCCCTATCCACAATTTCTTCTTCACGCTGCAGCCTCCTAGTTATATTCCACAATTTCATTGACACATCTTTGTAAATATTATATCATTTGTATAATAACGTTGCTTGTTAAAACCTGTTTATTTTCAGGCATTTTTTGTATAATCCGGAACAAGGAGATTTTTATGTACTACACTACTTACTCGAACACAAAATCCGCCACTGGACCAGAAACACGGTTTGTTCTATCAGACCAGGCGATTATCAGCGCTGTAAAACAGCACCGTGAAAATTTCTATACTTTTGCTAAACATATCCACAAAAGCATTGAAGTATATCAACTGACTTCAGGGACCTGCAGCATGGAAATCAAAAATCAGATCATAAACTGCGAAAAAGATGATATTGTCATTATTATGCCTAATATTGTTCATTCTTTTTATCTCACCTGCAAAGAGCCCTGTACCTTTAACCACATTCATTTTGACCCAACCTATTTCCAGGAATTATATCTGAATACCACCGGAAGCAGCAATCCGGAAGATGCCATTGATATGATTTCTTCTCTGTACTATTGCTGTAATGTGTTTTACAAGGCAAAAATTACGGATAGAATGGCTTCCCTGATTGAAAAAATAATTACCAGTACTCAGGAAGACCATTTCTTCTCCCGTTCTTATTCAAATTTATACATAACTGAATTACTTCTATCAGTATTAGAAACGCTGGAGACGGATTTCTCATTTTCCAAGCACTATGCCCCCAGGCAGAACCGCTATGTCTCCTTTACACTCTCCTATATACACAAACATTACGATTCCAAAATTTTAATAGGGGACATTTCGGATAAATTAGGAATATCAACTCGTTATCTCAGTGAAATTTTTTTCAGACAGATGAATCTGACCATATCCAATTATATAAATATTTACCGGATTAATCAGGCTATTGATTTGATGACGACTACGGATATGTCTCTTACTATGATTGCCAGCCAGATTGGGCTGAAAGATTCCCAGCATTTTTCGAAACTGTTTAACAGTATTATTGGCATTACTCCTTACAAGTATAAGAAAATGCTGAAACATGATTTTAATGAATAGCGCGCAAAAAAGGAACGGCAATTGCCGTTCCTTAAATATATCATATTATTGTGCTGCTTCTGTACTTCCAGTCTGTTCTGTGAGGAAATCGCTCATTACATAACCTGTACCGCCAGCATAACGAACTTCTGACCAGCCATTGTCCAGCTTTTTAACTCTGGTAACTGTTTCACCTTCGTTTAGAACACCAAGTATGTCTGCATCTTCGGTAGAATCTGCTCTTACATTACATTCCGTATTTGCAGCTACGATTTTATTTACTTCCACACCAGCTTCACTACTGTCAGGAATATTGGACTCTGTCATCGGCGAACCAATTTTATCCACCAGATTTTTTAAATCTTCGTTAGAGTCAATAGCCTGCTGGTATTTCTGATTTACATCATCGATTAATTTTTTAACATCAGCATCATTTGCCATGTCTTCCACAAACTTCTGTGTAGCTTCATCTACTTTGTAATCAGATACATAAAGGCTTCCATCCGTGTTGGTCTGTAAATACAGGCGCACCAGACTCGGAACCATCGTATCAAAATTAAAAACCTTACAATCATAAATTACATAAGCTACATAGGAACCATCAACCGGTCCTTTTTTAGTATAACAGGATATATTGTTGTAGCTTTCAATCAGGCTGTTATTTTGAACTGACTGCTCTTCCTCAGCCGTTAAGCCGGGAACCAGCTTCTTTAATGTTGCCATATCTTTATTACCCATAGCCGCATAATAAGCCTGTACTGTTTCCAGTACTTTTGGGTCATTCTGTACTAAATCGTTACTTTTATTCTCTGTCTCAGCATTCGATTCTACGATTACTTCTTTTTTTGTTTCACTTTCCGTTGTCTTAACAGAATTTGCCCCATCACTATTTCCAAGTCCACTGACAAGCTTCACCGCAAATACTGCAATCACCAGAATCAAAATAACTGCTAAGCCGAGTAAGATATATCTTAGATTATCAGATAGCCATTCTCTAAAATTACCCACTATACTTACCTCCATTTTTCTACATCTGTGTTACAATTATTCGGCTGCCACAAGAGCAAAAAAAACGCACCCGGAGGGATTCGAACCCCCGACACGTGGTACCGGAAACCACTGCTCTATCCCCTGAGCTACGAGTGCTGATTCATCTGCAAACCTTTAAACAGCTTTTAAATAACACATGCTTTTCCCTATAAACATTGGATTTTCAAGGTTCGTAGATCCCTTTCACCCTAAAACCCACAAATTCTTTTGATTTTTACACACTGCATGTCTACTAAATTATAAGCATTACTTCTGTGCAAAACAAATATATAAGGTGTAAACAAAGTGTAAATCTTACTAAGTATCGTTTATAAGGTGTAAATAAGGTTTACTTTTGCTGACATAAGGTGTAAAATATACTGGTTGTTCACCGGTATTTTTATCACTTACGAAAGCACTTATTACATATTATCATAAAAGATGGAAAAAGTAAAGGATTTGTTATTGAATATCTTTTCCAGCACACATTTTGTCTTTTTATGTCTTCTTTTGTTAGTCAAAGAACCGATAAGATCTGCTGACATTATCGGCTCTTAAAAGACTATATTCTTACAGCGCTAAACGATGGATTTCCCTGGTATATGTATAGACCTCATCTGACAAAACCTCTTCCGGTATTACCTGAGTTGCATTTATCTCACGCACCATTTCCTGCAGTTCCTTTTTTGTAGTTGTGATATTCATGGGTACTACAATACATTCATGTATGCTGCTTGGCAGAATATAGAAGTCATCCTGCAGGCGCTCTCCTATTAAGGTAAGAATGGAGTCATAGAGGATACATGCCGCTCCCATCGTCTTCTCTTTATTGGAAAGTACATACATGGGTATTCTGCCGTCCTCATCTTCCTGATCATGCATTACATCTGAAAATTCATCTTCCAGATCACCTTCCTCGATTTCCTCCATCACTTCCTCCATACTTTTAAATTCAAACGGCAACATGGCAGGCGTATTTTTTCTGGCTGTTTCATACAAGATTTCTTTTGTGATCTTCCACATTTTCAAATGACTGTCATGTATTAAAATAGTACCGGTTCCCAGGGTATCACTTTTTAAGAAATAGTAAAACACAATAGCCAGATCCAGGTATTGCACATGGGGAACCGTTTTTAACAATTCCGTATTTTTCTTATAGTTAATGACTTTACACGCAATATTATTTTTCACACGCATATAATCCGTATAAAATTCCGTATCCACCGGAACTTTAATTTTGTTATTTTGATAAATCGCCAGAATACTGTCAATAATCTGAACCATATCTGTCCCACACTGGTATTCCTTAAAATAATCATTCAGATATATCGTAGGCGAAATACTCTTTGTTGTTTCCACAATGGACAGACCATCCAACTGAACATCATTATTCTTCGTGATCTGATGCAGTTCAACGCGCACCTCCTTTCCCAATTGTGTCTGTACTTTTTTCTGCACAAAGCAAATAAATTCTTCGTAATTCAATCGAACCACCCTTTCTTAAATTAGTATCGTATAAAAATTAAATGGAAAATTTGATGCGAACGCATCGAGAATAATAAATACATTTAGAATTTTTATATCACTTATAGTATCATATTTTTTAGTTGGATGCAAGTGATATTTTTCATTTTAAAAACAGGTGTACGAGAGTGCCCGTATCACCTGCCAGTTTATTTAGTATCTATATGTCATTCCATAATACCAGGAACCCACACTCTTATAAGTTTTACCCTTTACTTTTTTATTTGCTATAACATAAAAATAATATGTTTTACCTTTTTTCAATTTTTTACCTTTATATTTCTTCAAAGTATAACTACTTGACTTTGTGGAATAAACTTTTTTATATCCACTTTTTGCTTTGTCAGAAGCATAAACTGTGTAATTAGTAGCACCGGTAACTTTTGGCCAGGATGCAGTTAATCCACCTGATACATTACGAACTTTTACTTCCTGTTGATTTGCCACATAGGTACTTCCCCAATTACCATAAACCTTTTTTCCGTTATTCAGTTGAATATAAGCTCTGACCTTCACTTTATAAAAAGATTTTTGATTCATTTTTATGGTGTTATAGCTGCTGCCGCTAACATTTAATGTCTTTCCTGTCTTTTTATTTTTCATTGTGTAGACAGTAATCTGATACCCCTTAGCATTTTCTGCCCGATTCCATGCTAACGCTACTTGATTCGAATGAGGATAGCTATATGCAACTTTAATCCCAGTAACTGTTCCTGGCAGTGTATTTGCATAAATATAAGCAGAATAATCGTTTCTGGCTACATATCCGGATGATGATACACGTTCTGCATATACCTTGAAGGAATTCCTTGTGCCAGTTTTTAAGTTACCAATTGTAACAGATGGGCTAGTTGTTGTCGTTGCAGAAATCTGTGCCGATCCATCCACTTTGTAAACCTGATACCTGGTGGCTCCAGTTGCAGGACTCCAGGTCAGTGATATGCTGCTTGTCTTTGCCGCACTTTGATTCAAACTTTCTGTTTTAACTCTGTCAGGTACCGTTACAGCCTCAAAAGATGGAGACCATGCACTATAATCGTTAGGTTTCCCATAGGTGTATTCATACGCTCTGACTCTGAAATAATATGTACTTCCTGTGCTTAGATTACTCTTATGAATATTCGGATTTAAGGTATCTGTAGATGCATCACTAAAGTTGCGGTTATCCGTTGAATACTGGACATGATACCTGATATTTTTCCCTACTACCGCATTCCATTCCACTTTAGCAGAATTCGTATATGCATATGTCTGCCTAAACCCTGACGGAGCCGCAGGCGCAGCAAATACACTAATTCCCAACATCATTGCCAATAAAAATGACAACACAACAACAGCAAACAATTTCTTTGTTACAAATAAACTCTTTTTCTCACTCATGAATCTTCCTCCTTGTGTTTTTATTTATTCCAAAAATGAGAAAGGCAACCACCTTTCTCATCTAAGAATTACACAATATGACTATACTCTGGACAGGTAATCCCCTGTTCTGGTATCAATCTTAATTTTATTTCCCTGTTCAACGAACAACGGTACATAGACAATTGCTCCTGTTTCCACAGTAGCGGGCTTTGTAGCTCCCTGTGCTGTATCGCCTTTGAATCCAGGTTCTGTATCTGTTATCTCTAATTCTACAAATAAAGGTGGCTCTACTGCGAATACTTTTCCGTTAACAGAACATATTTTAACCATTTCGTTTTCTTTTACGAACTTTAAGGAATCTCCGATGTCTTCCTGTGCTAATGCGATCTGTTCGTAATTTTCTACGTTCATGAAATGGAATAAATCCCCATCTGAGTATAAATACTGCATATCTACGCGGTCAATCCTTGCCTGTGGGAATTTTTCAGTTGGTCTGAATGTCTTTTCCACAACACCGCCATTGATAATGTCTTTTAATTTTGTTCGAACAAACGCTGCACCTTTACCTGGTTTTACGTGCTGGAATTCGATAATCTGAACGATGTTGTTATCTATCTCTAATGTTACACCGTTTCTAAAATCTCCTGCTGATATCATATTGATATTCCTCCTTCATATTGACAACACAGGAATCTTACATATTCCCATAGTTTAGTCTATTTTATAATATAATCCATACTTTTTCAACTATTTTTTACAGTTCCAGTAATTCTTTTGTTGAATGGGTCATATTTTGGCAGCCGTTTTCCTTCACAATTACGATATCTTCGATGCGGACGCCACCGAATTCCGGAATATAAATTCCCGGCTCAACCGTCTGTATCACGTTCTCTTTCAGCACTTCACCGCACTTAGGAGAAAGCCTTGGCTCTTCATGAATGTACAATCCAACGCTGTGTCCCAGGCCATGTCCAAAATATGCTCCATATCCGGCTTTTTCGATCACATCCCTCGCAACTTTATCCACATCGCAGCCCCTCATTCCTGCCTTTATGACATCCAGTGCCGCAAGCTGAGCTTCTAAAACAATATGATAGATCTCCTTTTGTTTCGCGCTGGCTTTTCCTATTACTACGGTTCTGGTCATATCTGAGCAATAGCCTTCATACATACAGCCGAAATCCATCGTAAGGAAGTCCCCTGGTTCGAGAGCCTTAGCGGATGGCATTGCGTGAGGCATTGCAGAATGAATGCCGGATGCTGCAATTGTATCAAAGCTGGTTCCATTGGCACCATGGCTCTTCATGTAGAATTCCAATTCGGCAGCCACCTGAAGCTCTGTCATACCGGGTTTCAAAATTTCTATGATATGGGAAAAAGCACCGTCTGCTATGGATTGAGCCTGTTCCATATATGACAATTCCCGTTCATTTTTAACAATACGAAGCCTGTTCAATGAATCTCCTATACCTTCCCAGACCAGCTCGTCACTGCAAGCTTCTCTTAATTCCATAATATCCGCATAAATCATATGATAATTTTCAAAACCGATGACATGAATTCCGTCTGTTCCGGTCAATTCATTTATAAATGCCCCATATCCTTTCTGATTGGAAATCTCAAGCACCTCAAAATCCGGCGCTTCCTCCTTCGCCTGAGTGGTATATCTGGAATCAGTTAACAGAACCCGGCGCTTCGATGTAATATACAGATAACCGGTTGCACCTCTAAAACCACTGAGATACCGCATATTGTATCCATCAGACACTAAGACTGCCTCTATCATTTTTTCCTTGAATACTGCATTTAACTCCTCGCGGAACATGTTATACCTCCATAGATTATACTTCAATTATTTTAGTTTGCTCTTTTTATAAAAATGTAATACGATTTTTTCCAAATATCTTTTTAAAACAATTTGAATTTCTTCTTTAGGGTGGATTGGTTTTACCAAAATATTGGGAATTCCCGTTCTTTTGGCCCCATATACATCTGTAAACAACTGATCCCCCACAAAAACTGTATTTTTGGAAGTAGTACCCATTAGCTGCATTGCTTTCTCATAATTTTTCCTGCATGGTTTATGGGCATTCTCGATAAACAGTGCACCTACCTCCTCTGCAAAAGGCTTCACCCTGGGCAGCTGGTTATTGGAAATGAGGCAGTATTTCATGCCCATGTCCCGCAAATGGGCAAAAAATTCCTTTGCCCGGTCATCTGCCGGTTCACCATGGGGCACCAGGGTATTATCAATATCAAATAACACGCCCCGGCAGCCTTCCCGGTATAATTTATCAAAATCTATTTTATAAGTGGAATCCAGATATTCATCTGGGAAGAATCGTTCAAACATCCATGACCTCACTTTCTATTTTTCCAGGAAACGGAGCAGATCCTCATACTGTGCTTCCATCTGTTCATATCCATGCCGGTAGAAATCATTGAGTACCTTCTTGTCGCTCTCTACCCTGGAGACTGTTTTCCCCTGGGGCCGTACAACAAATATCTTCCCCTCTTCCTCCCATTTTTCAACCTGAGCCAAAATCCGGTTGTAGTGGTAAGGACGCAGGCAGACAGCACGTACCAGCTGGGGATATTTCTTAAAATAAGCCGCGTAAAAGTGCATGCTTCTTTTAGACATTGTTTTCCGATAGCCTTTATTTCTGGTGAGAATTACTACGTTTTTCTTATTTCCAATCTGCAGCGAATGCAAAATGGGGATAGAATCTGACAGCCCGCCATCCAGATAGGGGACACCGTCAATTTCCACCATGGGTGAAACGATAGGAAGGCTGCTTGATGCCCTGCACAGCATCATCAGCCTCGCTCCATCTTTCTTTTCAGTTAAATATTCCGCCTTGCCGGTCAGACAATTTGTTACCACAATCTCACAGGTCATATGAGAAGCAAAGAAGGTATCAAAATCAAACGGATGATACTCGGAAGGATCCTTTTCAAACAAAAGTTCCATATTGAAGAGGCTTTTATTCTTCAAAAAACCCTTAATACTGATTAATTTTTCATGATCATTACTTCTGACAATACAGTCTCTGGTGCGTCCAATCTGCCTGGATACATAATCCACCGCATTGCAGGAACCTGCCGATACGCCGATAACGTGGGGTATATAACAATCCTTCTCCATAAGGTAATCCAATGCCCCCGAACTGAATACCCCTCTGACAGATCCCCCTTCTAATATAATTGCTGAATCCTTCATTCTTACCTCCATGTACTCATTTGTACTCCCATTTACCAGTTAAAATCCCGCAGGATAGTGTTTTCCAATACGCTCTAAATTCAAAGTAAATAGCCGAATAGTCCATCCGGCTTTATACTATATCTGCCTGTATGTACTAAGAAACATCTCCAGCTTATTCATTGCATCTTCCAGAATCTCCATTTTGGGCAGATACACTACGCGGAAATGATCCGGCTGCTGCCAGTTAAATCCTCCGCCATGTACCAGAAGGACTTTTTCTTTTCTCAGAAAATCCAAAGCAAATTGTTCATCATCCCTGATGTTGAATTTTTTCACATCCAGTTTTGGAAAAATATAAAAAGCAGCCTGAGGCTTTAATGCAGAAACACCTGGGATATCGTTTAGAGCCTTATAAATAAACTCTCTTTGTTCATAGATCCTGCCTCCCGGAAGCAGCATCTGATCAATTCCCTGAGCATTTGCCAGGGCTGTTTCTATGATTGCCTGTGCCGGTACATTGGAACAAAGACGCATGGAGGACAGCATATTAAGCCCCTCAATATAGCCTTTTACCCCTGTCTTATCACCGCTTAAGCACATCCATCCTGCACGATAGCCCGCTACCTTGTGGGATTTAGATAAACCGTTCATAGTGATACAGAACAAATCCGGTGCCAGAGACGCAATGGACACATGTTCCTGTCCATCCATTACCAGTCTGTCGTAGATCTCATCTGCAAATATAATCAGGCTGTGTTCCCTTGCAATATCCACAATCTGCTGCAGTACTTCTACCGGATACAATGCTCCCGTAGGATTGTTTGGATTGATTACTACAATCCCCTTGGTCTTATCTGTTATCTTTTTCCGTATATCTTCCATGTCCGGAAACCAGTCAGACTGTTCATCGCACAGATAATGAACCGGCCGGCCCCCTGCCAGATTAGCCGCAGCTGTCCATAAGGGATAATCCGGTGACGGCATAAGTATTTCATCTCCGTCATTTAAAAGCCCCTGCATAACCATTACGATTAATTCACTGACACCGTTGCCGGTATATATATCATTCATACCTACATCAGGTATATTTTTCTTTTTACAATAGTCCATGATTGCTTTTCTGGCGCTGATAATTCCTTTTGAATCAGAATATCCTTCCGTATTTCGCAGATTTGCCATCATATTCTGAATGACATCATCCGGTGCCTCAAACCCAAAGGGTGCTGGATTACCTATATTTAATTTCAGAATATCGATGCCCTGTTCCTCCATGCGGCCTGCCTCATCAACGACCGGGCCTCTTACATCATAGCATACGTTATCTAATTTACTGGATTTCTCAAATGTTCTCATATGAACTCCCCTTTCTTTGTCATAGTATATACCAAAGTTCCAAAACCTACAACCGTAAAATTCAATTTGGTTTCGGATTTTGCTTTCTCAATTTCTCACTGAAGGTATGCCCTAACGTGACTTTTCCTACATGGCACACATCTCCTGTCATCATGACTCTGCCGTCATCACAAATCTCTATTTCCAGGGTTCCGCCAGGCATGTGGACATAGCACTTGCCGTCAATCAGTCCCATCTTATAAGCTGCTCCCGCTGCCGCACAGCAGCTGCTAGACTTACTACTCTATATGCATATTATATGCATTTTCCTCAGCAGACCTTCACGATACTTTCATTATATTCAGCAGGATTTTAAATTAATATAGATATAATGCTTCCTATATTGCAAAAAATGCTATATAATATTCTACATAAATATTCATCCAATAATTCCTACAATGGTACCTATAATGATGCCCTTCTTAACGACCCCAGCTGATTTGACAGCAGACAGGAGATTTTATGCCGGATTATGAAAAAAGAGGTTATCTGGAAAGTGAATTCCGCCTGTTCCACCTGACCGATAGAAAGGAACAGGACTTTCAATTCCATTACCATGACTTTGATAAAATTATTATTTTTATAGACGGAAATGTAAATTATATAATAGAAGGTAAATCCTACCACCTGAAACCTTATGACATTATTTTAGTAAACCATAACGAAATACATAAACCCGATATTGACCATCAGGTCCCTTATGAGAGAATCATCGTTTATCTTTCTCCCGGTTTTATACACTCCTATAAAACTGATACCTACGATTTAAGCGAATGCTTTTGCCGTACAAAGGAAAGCCACTCTAATGTCCTTCGCATACATTCCCTGGAAAGAAGCACCCTTTTTCACGCGATCATGAATCTGGAAAGTGCTTTTTCGGACAATGGCTATGCCAATGAACTTTACCGCCAGGTACTATTTCTGGAATTCATGATCCATTTAAACCGTGCAGTCTGTGAGGATCATCTGGATTACCTGCATACGAATGCCTGCAATGAAAAAATTATTGATATCCTGAATTATATAAATGCCAATCTCTCGGAAGATCTGAGTATAGATGCACTGGCAAGCCGATTCTACATCAGCAAGTATCATATGATGCGTTTGTTCAAAGAACACACCGGCTATACGGTAGGCAGTTACATTAACCACAAACGGCTTTTATCTGCCAAAGAAATGGTGGCTCTGGGCTACCCGGTTACCCAAATCTGCTATGACTGCGGTTTTAAAGACTATTCCACTTTTTCCAGAGCCTTCCGGAAGCTGTTTGGTAGTTCTCCGTCTGTATTTAAAAATCAAGACACTTCAAACTATACCCCTGATTTTATCTGAAAAATCTGTCGTTTTTACGCTTTTTCTACTGGCAGTCTGAAAACAAATCATGTATAATATGGAAAAGACTTTCTTACAGTAAATGATTAATATTAGGGGGATTGATACGTATGTTCAGCGCTTCTTTGTCCAGGATAAAAAATGCTTCCATCAAAAAAATGTTTCTGATATGCCTGCTTAGTTTTATTATATGCCCTCTTGTCTTAATTGCATTGCTGATGAACCAGAAGATGTCCCAGATCATCAGCAGCCAGACACATGAAAACCGTCTGGAGATACTAAAACAATCCCAAAAAAATATCAGCAGCGTATTAAGTGAAATTGACCGGATCTCTGTATCCCTGCTGAGCAATGACTCCTTGCAGGAATATTGTGATTCCTATATAAATGCAAAGAAATCAAAAGAATTTTCAGCCAATTTTTCTCTTCGGCAGCAGCAATTAAAGGATCATATCATTCGTTTCACCAACGAACTTGCTGTCTCAAAATCTTATATCCACTCTATATCCATAACAAGCGATAATGAAAGTATCATACAATACGGTGGATTTGTGGATCCCCAGGACACCCGCTATTTTGAAAATGCCATTGCACAGAAAGGTAAAGGTTACTGGACACCCGTCTATCTGATCGATTATGGGTATGAAAGCAAATTTAATGTCCCCGTTGTCTCTTACATACGATGCGTAAACGATTTAAATGCATTCCGTACTCTTGCAATTGAAAAAATCACAATGAAAGAACAGGCACTCCGCGCTATTTATGCAGTCAAAAATGAAAACCTTTCTGAAGATGATTTGCTTTTTATCATAAATGATACCGGTGATATCATCTCTGCAGATAATAAAGAAATTCTGAATACTAAAATTTCCGATTATGCACTTATGAAAGATAAAATGGATGCAGACAATGGATATTTTAAAATTAGCAGTAAAACCGGCAGTAAGTCCGTATTCTATTCTAACATAGAGAACACCCCCTGGAATCTGATTCAGGTTGTTTCCCGTAAAAACATGGATCTGCCAATGGCCATGGTTAACCAGATTATTGCCATCTCCATTTTATTATGTATTTTATTCAGTATACTTTTTACCCTGATACAAAACAAATATGTTATAAAGCCGATTGTCCGCTTATCAAAAGAAATGAAAAAAATAGAAGGCGGTGATTTTGAAGTATCCCTTCCTGTTTTATCGGAAAACGAAACCGGGATGCTTACAGTACAATTTCTAAATATGGCAAAAGAACTAAAATATTTATTTGAAACGGTTTATCAGGCTGAAATCAAAGAAAGAGAAGCCGAACTGATGGCACTTCAAATGCAGATTAACCCTCATTTTCTTTACAATACTCTGGATGGAATTTACTGGCTTGCCTACAAAAACAAGGATTATCTGGTTGGGAAGCAGATTGAGGCACTTGCAAATATGTTCCGCCACACACTGAATTGCGGAAATGAGCTTACCACCGTAGGTGAAGAGCTGCTGCACCTGCAAAATTATATGCAGATCCAGAAAATACGGCTGGGCGAACGTATCTCTCTGGAAATTAATACACAGCCTGAATTCGAATACTGCCAGACTCTGAAATTAATCCTTCAGCCTCTGGTTGAAAATGCCGTTATTCACGGTCTGGAAGAGCGAAAAGAAGGGGGAATCATACAGGTCTTTGTTGAACGCATTGATGACAATATGAGGTATACCATAGTGGATAACGGGCTGGGCGCTGATCAGCAGGCAATAAGAGAGATATTAAACTCCCCTCAGTCCGATACGGGAAAATGCCTGGCACTGAAGAATATACACGACAGGCTGCGCATCAAATATGGAGAGGAATACGGCCTGCAGTTCTATAGTGCTGTCAGCCAGGGTACCCGGGTTGAAGTCCTATTCCCGTATACATAGGAACAGATTTCATTTCTTAATTAACGGAAGGGCGGCTGACGCGCGCCAGTTCCTGTTTGTTTGTATCCGCAGGCGTCAGCGGTGAAATGGAGATTGGTATGAAATTATTAATAGTAGATGATGAAATTCAAATCAGAGAAAGTATGAAAGACGGGATCGACTGGGAGAAACTGGGCATCCAAAAAGTAGACGATGCGGATGGTTACAGTGCCTGGAACCTGTTTGAAAAAGAAAAACATGAAATTGTTCTTGTGGATATCCGCATGCCCGGTATGGACGGAATTGAGCTCAGCAGACGAATCATGGAAATCCAGCCGGAAACCAGAATCATGATTTTAAGCGGTTATTCAGATTTTAAATATGCACAGTCAGCCATTAAAATCGGTGTTGTAAACTATGAGCTAAAACCTGTGAACGCTGATAAAGTCATTCATTTTGTATGCCAGTCCTTACAGACCTTAGAGCAGAACAAGATAAGAAATATACAGCACCAGCAATATCAGAAGCTCTCCAAAAATAACCTGCTCAAAAATTTACTGGAAGGAAAGGTAAGTCCCGATGATGGGGTAAAGTTTGAAGAATATTTTGAATTTTCATTATCTGATCCGGTCAGATGCATACTGGCGGAATCTGATGAGAACTTTACCTCTGCACCGGAGTACCGCTGGGATAACATTGCAGCCTCTGTATATGACGGATGCAAATGTGCAATTTACCAGATTAATGAGTACAGTACCCTGGTTATTTTCCGGCTTGACCTGACCCCCAAAGGACTGCGGGAATACACAGGCATTTGGAGAGACCGGCTCTCCTCTGCAGTACATGGTAATCTCTTTATTACCGTAAGCCGTGCGGGATGCTCCAAGGAACTGCCTGAACTCTACCTCCAGTGCAAACGGTTACAGTCCTGCCGGCTGTATCATTCGCCTCTTCCGGTCTTGTATTATGATGATCTGGATATTATACCTGAGGTAATGCAGTTTTCATTTAAAGATAAAAAAGAATTCTACCATAGCCTGGAAGAAAAAAATTATTATAGCATAGAAAGAATTATTGATAATGCATTCCGTGAAATGCTGGAAAAAAAATGCTATAGCGTACATGCCGTACAGCAATTCTGTACGGAAGCCATAGAAACAGTGAAGCTTGCCATACCGGATGCACCTGCTGAATCAGGCAGTGGTCTGATTATTAATCCTCCCCAGGAGCTTTTTTACTACAGAGATCACCTGCTGAAATACTGCAAACGCCTCATCGACCATATCACTGCCTCCAAGGAGAATGCCTACCACACAGCTGTGCTTCAGGTAATTGACTACTTAAAATGTAACTATGAACAACCTGTTACCGTTGAACAGATGGCAAAAATGGTAGATAAAACCCCGAATTATTTTTCTGCACTTTTTAAGAATTCCACTGGGCAGCCTTTTCATAAATATCTAACCAGCCTGCGGATTGATATGGAAAAAAAGCTGATTTGCGAGAGCAGCCTGAAGGTATATGAAATCAGTGCAAAAGTAGGTTTTCAGGATTATAAATATTTTGCCAAAGTTTTTTTTGATCTGGAGGGATGTTCTATTTCCGAATACCGCCGCAGAAAAACCCAGACAGCAAAAAGCTAAACAATCATTACATTTTAGGATAAAATCATTGTATTTTTGGATATTTCCACAATATTTTCTCTGATATACTTTATTTATCACCAAATATTCACCACAAAGCAAAAGAAATGGAGGGTTTTATTGTGAGAAAGATCAAAAAATTATTTATTTGTATGCTGGGTATTTTATTGTGTATGTCAATCGCCGCTGGCTGCCAGAAGCAGCCATCCGAAGGTACTGCTGGGGAAAACAAGGATACAAAGGCCGCTTCAGAAGATACATCAAAATCTACCGCAGCAGCTGAAAGCGACAAAGCTTCCAGCCAGAAAACCACAAAGATATCATTTTATGGAAACCGTACCGGTGAACCGTCCTGGGAACAGATGATTAATGAAACCATCAAATTGCATCCCGAACTGGATGTACAGGTAATTGACATTGACTGGGCTAATATCGACAAAATCCTGAAGACCGGAATCGCAGCCGGAACTCCTCCTGATGTGACACATTACTGGCCTATGCTGATTAAACCTTATGTAGACGCCGGTCAGGCTTTGGATTTAACCCCCTATCTGGAAGCAAATAACAACGAATGGAAGAATGCCTTTCCTGCCGAGCTCTTAGACCTGGGAAAATTCAATGATAAATATTATGCCGTTCCTTATCAATCCACATTTCCTACCATGTATGTAAATGCAGATATCTTTAAGGAGTGCGGGATTGAAATTCCAAAAGAATGGAACTGGAAAGAATTTATGGATGTCTGTCAGGCTCTGAAAGACAAAAAAGATATTGCACCTTTCACCGTTGCAAGGGACGTGAACTCCTGGCTGAACCGCCTGGGCGCAGCCGGTCTGGCACAGGACGACGGGAAACTGGAAGAATTTACAAATGGGGATCTGGACTTTACCCAGAATTATCTGCCTGAAACCATGAAAAATATAAAGGAGCTATATGATAGAAAACTTTGGTATCCGGGAGAGGGCGCTTTAAATGTAACCAGAGATGAGGCAAAGACGGCTTTCGTACAGGGAAAAGCAGCAATTATCGCTGAAACAAATCTGATTTACCCTGATCTGATGGGCTCTGTTGATTTTGAAGTAGTCCCGGTATTATGGCCGACTATGGGTAAAAACACGGTGATCGTTGGCGGAACAGATGGTTTTATGATTCCATCTAATGCAGCTCATCCCGAGGAAGCAATTTCCTTTATTAAGACCTTCCTAAGCCCTGAAATTCAAAAGATACGCGCCGAAAGTAGTTACCCGGTGGCTATTAATGGGGTGGAGGTTACCGATCCTGTTGTTACGGAACTGATGAAACAGACAAAATATCTTGTAACATCGGATTATCTGAACATATCTGCAAAAGTGCAGGAATATGGCAATGCCCAGCTAAACGCTAACTATATTTTAAGCAGTGGTGATAAAGCTCTTGAAGACCTGGAAAAACTCAGGCTGCAATCCAAGGAAGAGTAATCCCAACAGTTGTTATGACAACGCTAAGATACAATAAAATATAGGAAAATGAAAGGAACTGCAGGCAGAACTATACCCGCAGTCCTTTCATGAAAAGGGGCGATTTGGATGAATACACACAAGGTTAAGAGTAAAAGCAAATTAGAAAGTAAGTTAAAGCTTCTTGGAGCTCTGATGGTACTTCCCAGCCTGTTTTTTATATTGGTAGACCAGTATATACCAATTGGATGGAACATCATTCTATCAATTCAGGAATGGGATGGTTTTAAAAAACTAAAATGGGTTTATTTTCAAAATTTTATAAGCTTTTTTCAGGACAGCGATTCTTTAAAGGCTTTATATCATTCCGTTCTGCTTGGATTTATATCAACCGTGTTTGCAATCCTGTTAGGACTGGTTGTGGCATTTATGATTTATAAACTACGAAAGAAAGAAGGAGCATTTTTAAGGCTGGTATTCTTTACCCCTATTATGCTGCCAACGGCCATTGTGGGTCTGCTGTTTACCTTTGTATTTAACAGTGATATGGGTATCTTAAACCAGCTGTTAAGAGCAGTAGGTGCCGGTAATCTTGCAACGGCATGGCTGGAGAATAAGGGAACTGCCATGATCTGCATTGCCATTGTAAGCGGCTGGAAACTCTTTGGCGTAACGATGATGCTGGGCTATACGGCAATTCAGAATATACCAAGTTCTCTGATCGAATCCAGTTATCTGGACGGTGCCGGTTATTTAAAACAAATCCGCTATATCATACTTCCTCTGATTAAACCAACAATCCAGTTAGCGGCTATCTTTTCTCTCACTACGGCATTTCGTACCTATGACCTTGTCTGGGCAATGACAATGGGCGGTCCCGGGAACCTGACCACTACCGTTCCCATTGAAATGATCAAACGGTCATTTGTATATAATGAATTTGGCTACTCTGCTGCTACCGGCTGCATACTCACCGTCGTAGTGCTGATCTTCATCTTTATTACCAATAAACTGCTTGGGGGTGAAAATTATGAATACTGATACAAGACCGTATAAATTCAAGCATCCCGACCGAAAGATCAAATGGATCTGCAGAATATTTACCTATCTGCTGGTCTTGATATCGGTATATCCCGTCATATTTGTTGTCATTACCTCCTTTAAATCAGATGAAGAATTTTACAAAAATATTTGGGGGTTAGCAGCCAGTCCACAGTTCATGAATTATTGGACAGCCTGGACAACCGGACATATTGGAGGGGGATTGCTGACCAGTGCCATAGTAACCATTATATCACTGCTAATTATCCTCATAGCCGGCACACTTGGCGGATACGCTCTGGCAAGGCTGAAAGTCCCGTTTGGGAAAATCATTTTATTTCTGTTGATTGTTACATTTATGCTGCCGTCTGAAGCGGTTATCATGCCATTATATTTAATGTTATCTAAGCTGAGATTAAACAGTTATGTTATGCTGATCCTCCCTTACATTGGCTGGAATATCCCTATGACTATAACCATCATGAGGAATTTCTTCTTAAGCATGCCGCAGGAATTAATTGAAGCCTCCCGCATAGATGGCTGTTCAGAAATGAAATCTCTGGTTCAAATCAGTATACCGCTCATGAAGCCGGCATTATCTGTATCTGCAATTTTTGCATTTGTTGGAATTTGGGGTGATTTATTCTGGGCTCAGATCGCCCTTTCTACAACATCTTCCCTGAAAACCCTCACCATGAGCGCACTTAGTTTTCAGGGACAGTATAATACCTCCTGGGGACCTATGAGTGCCGCAATCTGTATAACAATTGTACCGTTAATCGTATTCTTCCTGTTCGTACAGAAGTATTTTGTTCAGGGAATTACAGGCGGCGCAGTAAAAGGATAAATAAGGAGGCACTATGTCAGAAAAACTAATTTTATTTCAGGGCGATTCCATAACCGATGCCGGAAGAACTTCCTGTACAGACCCGTTCTATGCATTGGGATGCGGCTACCCGTTATTAACGGCATCCAGACTTTTATATGAAGAGTCCGAAACGCATTATCATTTTGTGAATAAAGGTATTTCCGGTAACCGGATTGTAGATCTTTACGCCAGATGGAAGGAAGATACCCTGAACTTGAAACCGGACATCATTAGCATTTTAATCGGCGTCAATGACGTCTGGCATGAGTATCAGGATAATTCGGGAGTGGAAGCATCGAAATTTGAAAAAATATATGACCTGTTGTTAACGGAAACCAAAGCAGCCCTCCCCCATGTACAGCTTGTTCTGTGTGAACCTTTCATTCTGCCTGTAGGCGAAGTGCTTATTAATCAAGATCGATGGATGTCGGATATGGCTCCCAGACAAAGCATCGTACAGCAACTGGCTGGTAAATTCGATGCTGCCTTTGTCCCCCTGCAGGAAGTTTTTATTCAGGAGTCAAAAAAACTGGGCACCGGCAATCTGCTTTCCGACGGAGTCCATCCATCCCCGGCAGGACATGCCCTTATTTCCCGCCAATGGATAAAATATGCAGACAAACATAACTTATTATAAAAAACTTCATGGACCGCCGGCTTAAGCGCCAGGGCATGTTTGATAATTCAATCCTGCCCTCTGCACTCTCCTGGTGGTTCATGAAGTTTTTACGTTACTATCAATTAAAAGTCAAACAGCGACAGCTGGTTGGACTCAGGCAGTTCTCCCATCAGTCCCAGATCGCCCATCAAATCAATTACCGTCTTGCTGACCTTCGTACGCTGTCTGAAATCATCCTTAGACAGGAACGGACCGGCCTTTGCCGCTTCTACCACTGCATCCGCCGCTTTGTCGCCCAGGCCTTCAATGGTACTTAAGGAAGGCATCAGCTTGCCGTCAATGATCTGAAAACGGTGTGCCTGGGCACGGTACAGGTCTACCGGCATAAATTCAAATCCTCTTGCATACATTTCCTGCACATTTTTCATATCTTTATACGTATCCTGTTCCTTCTTCGAAAGGGTATCGTATTTCTTTTTATATTCGGACATATAATGTTCCAGTTTTTCCCTTCCCTGACACATCAGTTCATAGCTGAAAGCTGATGCACGGATGCTGAAATATGCCGCATAATATGCCAGCGGATAAAACACTTTACAATAAGCAATCCGGTATGCCATCATGACGTATGCCGCAGCATGGGCTTTCGGGAACATGTATTTGATCTTCTTGCAGGACCAGATATACCAGTCCGGAACATCATGCTTCTTCATTTCCTCTTCCATTTCCGGCTTCAATCCCTTTCCCTTACGCACACTCTCCATGATGGTAAAAGACAGCTCACTTTCCAGTCCCATGTTGATCAGATAAGTCATGATATCATCACGGGTACAGATCGCGGTGGAAATCGTGGCTTTTCCTTCCTGGATCAGAGTCTGGGCATTCCCCAGCCACACGTCGGTACCATGAGACAGACCGGAAATACGAACCAGGTCAGAGAAGGTCTTCGGCCTCGTATCAACAAGCATCTGTATAACGAAATCCGTTCCAAACTCGGGAATTCCAAGGGCTCCAAGCGGACACCCTCCGATATCTTCCGGTGCAATGCCAAGGGCTCTGGTACTGTTGAACAGGGACATCACTTCCTGGTCATCCATGGGAATCTCCTTGGCATCCAGCCCTGTGAGGTCTTCCAGCATTCGTATCATGGTGGGATCGTCATGTCCCAGTATATCCAGTTTCAATAGATTGTGGTCAATGGAATGGTAGTCAAAATGGGTGGTAATGATATCGGTAGTCTGATCATTAGCAGGATGCTGCACCGGAGTAAAGGAATAGATCTCTTCGCCAAGAGGCAGTACGATGATGCCTCCCGGATGCTGTCCCGTAGTTCTTCGAACGCCTACGCACCCCTGCACGATACGTCCGATTTCACAGTTTCTCTTCCGCTCTCCCCGCTCCTCGTAGTAGTTCTTCACATAGCCGAATGCGGTTTTTTCTGCAAGGGTACCAATCGTTCCTGCACGAAAAGTCTGCCCCTTTCCAAATATAACCTCCGTGTAACGATGGGCATTTCCCTGATAGTCACCGGAGAAGTTAAGGTCAATATCCGGCTCTTTATTTCCTTTGAACCCAAGGAAAGTTTCAAAAGGAATATCAAAGCCTTCTTTTTTTAACATGGCTCCGCATTTTGGGCATACCATGTCCGGCATATCACAGCCGGCACCGCCCACATATGGCTTCACTGCATCTGAATCAAAATCGCTGTAATGGCATTCCGCACAGTAATAATGAGGCCTTAGCGGGTTTACTTCCGTAATCCCCGACATGGTGGCAACGAAGGAAGATCCTACTGACCCCCTGGAACCTACCAGATATCCGTCCTCATTGGACTTCCATACCAGCTTCTGGGCAATGATATACATAACGGCAAATCCATTGCTGATAATGGACTTCAGTTCCCTTTCCAAACGCTCGGACACTACTTCCGGCAGATCTTCCCCATAGATTTCATGTGCCCTGTTATAGCAGATTTCACGCAGTGTCGTATCAGAATCTTCAATAACCGGAGGGCATTTATCCGGTCTTACCGGAGCAATCTTCTCACACATGTCTGCGATTTTATTGGTATTTGTAATTACCACTTCTTCCGCTTTTTCACTTCCCAGATAAGCAAACTCTTCCAGCATTTCCTCCGTGGTCCGCAGATACAGCGGTGCCTGGTCATCCGCATCCTTAAATCCTTTTCCCGCCATAATAATTCTGCGGTAAACCTCGTCAACCGGATCCAAAAAGTGCACGTCACAGGTAGCTACTACCAGCTTGTGAAATTGTTCTCCCAATTTTACAATACGGCGGTTAATATCCATTAATTCTTCCTGGGTACTGATGTCTACTTTATCACTGTGGATCATAAACTGATTATTCCCAAGAGGCTGAATCTCCAGGTAGTCATAAAATTCTACCAGCCGTGCTATATCTTTTCTGGATTTATTGTTCAGCACCGCCTGATACAGTTCTCCTGCCTCACATGCAGATCCGATCAAAAGTCCTTCCCTGTGCTCTAGAAATACACTCTTTGGTATTCTGGGCCGCCGGCTGTAATAATCCAGATGGGAATAGGAAATCAGCTTATACAGATTTACTCTGCCCGTATTATTCGTAGCCAGTATAATGGCATGATAAGTATTCAGTTTTTTTACCTGATCCGGTGTTGTCTTGCCTATAGAATTCACACCATTTAAATCACCCAGACCACGTTCTCTTAACATTTCCACAAATTTCACAAAAATCTCAGCCGTACAGCCTGCATCGTCTACAGCCCTGTGGTGGTTCTCCAGGGAAATATGAAGCGCCTTCGCCACAGTGTCCAGCTTGTAACGGTTTAACTGGGGAAGCAGGATTCTTGCCAGCGCTACCGTGTCCACACTGGTAAATTCTTGTTCAATGCCAAGCCTTCTGCAGTTTTCTTCTATGAAACTCATATCAAATGATGCATTGTGGGCAACCATAACTGCATCCTGGCAAAAATCCAGGAATTCGGGCAGTATTTCCTCGATAGTCCTTGCAGGCAACACCATATTATCGTTGATGCCGGTCAGTTCTTCAATCCGAAAGGGAATGGGAACCTGAGGATTGACAAAGGTTGAGAACCGGTCCTTTATGACTCCGTCTACCACTTTTACCGCACCAATTTCAATAATCCGGTTGCTCACTGGACTAAAACCCGTTGTCTCTAGGTCAAAAACCACATAGGTACCCTCAAGGCTCTGCCCCCTGGAGTTTACCACCAGTTCCTGTAAATCATCTACCAGATACGCCTCTACTCCATAGATCACCTTGAACGGACAGGGTACCCGCTTTAGTTCATCCTTCGTAATATCCGGATGGTCTTTCTGATACTGAGACTTAAATTCTCTGTCAATATCTTCAATCACATGATTTGCATCAGGAAATGCCTGTACATCACCGTGGTCTGTAATGGCTATTGCCTTATGCCCCCATTTATATGCGCGTTTTACAAGATCCTTTGCTTCCGATACGCCATCCATATCACTCATTTTTGTGTGACAGTGGAGTTCCACCCTTTTTTCCGGATAGGTATCCATCCTGCTGGTACGGAAATCGGAAATTTTCTTAATTCCCACAATCGATCCAATGGTCAACTGGCTGTCAAACCGATCGATGGTGGTGACCCCTTTCATTTTAACAAAGGCACCTTTCTTGACGCCCTCTAAGATTTCCGGAACCTGATCATTGCGTGCAAACATCTTAACTACAATGGTATCGGTATAATCTGTCACTTCCAAAATCAGAATTGTCTTTTCATTGCGGATCTCTCTTGTCTCCAGATTCTGAATCTGGCCACGGATTACTACTTCTCCCATCTCTCCTATGATCTGATCAATGGAAATCGCTTCCTCTTCAAAGTCTCTGCCGTAGATAACATCCGGATTATCTGACTTCTTATAGCCTCCACGGTAACTGTCACCGCCCTTGCTAAATCCTCCTTTTTTAAATTCTCCTGATTTCTTAGGAGCGGATGCCTGTTTTCCAGGGGCTTTCTCCGATTTACCAGACGACTGTCCTCCGCCTTCCTTTTCCGGTGTCTTCGATGCGGCATTTGACTGATCTTCCTGAACATCCGCACCTGCCCCGCCGGCTGCACCTGCTTCTCCCTGGAATTCTTCTCCCGCCAGATTATCCCCATCATCCGACTGTTTGACCGCCACATTTTTCATAATAGCTTCTACTTCCTGGCGGATGCGGATTTCACTGTTTTTTCTGGCCTTGCTTTCCACAGGATCCTTCATTTCTGTCTGGATTTTCAGAGACATGCCGCACCGTTCGCAAAAAATCTTCTCTAAAACCCTCACCAGCTCTTCTGATTTTCCTTCAGCTACAACGGATTTTTCCATGGTCAGCTTCATGGTATCTTCTGCCGGAAACTCGCAGGATGCCTGCCTAAACAGATTGTATTCGAAAATACTGTAATCTTTTAATTCCAACAAGATACTGTCCTTGTAGATCGGAAGCAATTTCTCCGGCGTATACTGCTGGGACAGATTAAACCGCTCTATGATTTTTATGGTTATGGGCATCGCTAAAAAGAGCTGGCTTTTTATCGCCTGCTCCACTTCGTTAATATATTTTTTATGAATTAATTTTTCACTCTTCAAATATATCCGCATATAGTCCTTTGCTGAAGTGACAGATACCTTGGGCACTGTCACCTGAGCAAAAAGGCTTTGTATATTCTGGTTGATATCTAAAGACGGAAACACATCAAAAAACAGCTTTTCCACACTACTCACTCCAGTTTACCAATTCTTCTCTTAATGCGTGAAGCAGCTGATCTTCCGGAATCTTCCGGATAATTTCACCTTTTTTAATCAGCAGTCCTTCACCCTTTCCGCCTGCAATTCCGATATCCGCTTCTTTTGCCTCACCGGGTCCGTTTACCACGCAGCCCATCACGGCAACTTTAATATTCAGCGGAATATCTTCTACCATATTTTCTACTTTATTAGCAAGACCGATCAGATCGATCTGGGTTCTTCCGCAGGTGGGGCAGGATACAACTTCAATCCCTCCCTTTCGCAGACCCAGCGTCCTTAATATGAGCTTTGCTGACTTAATTTCTTCCAGCGGATCTCCCGTTAAGGATACCCTTATGGTATCTCCGATACCCTGGGACAAAATGATACCAAGTCCAACTGCCGATTTAATATTGCCGGAAAGAACCGTACCGGATTCCGTAATCCCTACATGGAGGGGATAATTCGTTTCCTTCGCAATCAGTTCATGGGCTTTTGCACACATCATGACATCCGAAGATTTGATACTGATTACCAGGTTATCATAGCCCAGTTCTTCAATGATGCGGACTTTATCCAGAGCACTCTCCACAATCCCTTCCGCCGTAACGCCATGGTATTTTTCAACCAGTTCCTTTTCCAAAGACCCGCTGTTCACACCCACACGAATGGGAATACCAAGTTCCTTTGCCTTTTCAACTACGGCGCGGATACGGTCACCGCCTCCGATATTCCCCGGATTAATCCGGATCTTGTCTGCTCCATATTCCATTGCTGCAATTGCCAGCTTATAATCAAAATGGATATCTGCAACCAGTGGTATGGTAATTTCTTTCTTAATCTCCGCCAGTGCTTCTGCCGCCTCCATGGTAGGTACGGCACATCGGATAATATCACATCCCGCTGCGGTTAATTTTTGAATCTGTTCCACGGTAGCTTTTACATCTTCCGTTTTTGTATTTGTCATAGACTGAATCAAAACGGGATTCCCACCTCCAATGACGCGGTTCCCTATCTGAATTACTTTTGTATGTTCTCTGTGCATCCTATCCTCCTATGCCGTCATTTCACGGCTATGCTGTATACACGTTCACGATGTTCATTATAACCGATCTGAAATGACATGACAAGATGTAAAACACAGGAGACAGTTTTGCCTGTGGTGGATGCAGATTACAGTTCTATCATCCGGGTGCCGAATCCCTCCAGTTCTGCACGTATTGTTCCAAATTCCGTACTGACACTGGTTCTCTGGGTTTCTTTGCTGTTATTGATGATAACCAGCACTTTGCTATTTGGAAAATAAGCACATTCTGTAAATGGATTTGCTGTGACCCTGGTCTTTATCTGTTCCTAAGATTTCCGACAAGCGGAAAAACGTATCAAATCCATCCACGGCAGAGGGTTCCCCGATTCCAAGGAAGGTCCCGCCCTCATATGCCCATTTTGTAATCTGTTCGACCACACGTGCATCTCTCCATGCCTCGCCGCCGCTCCATGCGCTTTTTGCCCTTCCGGCGTTAATCAGAACCTGAACGCCGTCCAAACCACCGTTTTTAATATCTTCAAAGTCCAGGAAGCTTACTTCTACCGGCAGGCCTGAAAGCGCTTCTAAGACATGTACCAGGTCATGTGTTTCTGTCTCGTGAAAATGACCGGAAAGCGTCCAGGAGCGCAGGCTGCCCCAGCTGTGGAGTATCGCCACCCTGCAGTTTAGCTGATATACCGGACCTTCTTCATGGAGTTTTCGAATCTCTCGGAATTCCTTTGCAATCTGCTCCACATAGCTGCAGAATTCGGGATAAACCTCTGTTAAATGCAGATATCCCCCCAAACCGATTCTTTGAACCGGTACGCGAAGGAGAGCCCTGCAAATCTGATTCCAGTACTTTTTCGCTTCCATCGCAGGATCACCATCCCCGGAAAACGTGGGAGCGCCGCCAAGACCTATGGGAAACAGATACGGATGCAGCCGCAATTCGTGGGTAACGGATTGTACCCCTACGCACAATCTGGCTTCGTACCCGGAGAAGACACACTTAATCAACCCGTCAAATCCAAACTCCGGAAACCTTTTCCCGTAGGGCTCCACACCGACCCAGCTGTCATCATAAAAAACATATGCCTGCTTTCCATGGCGATGGACAATGTCCACCAATTTTTTTCCAAAACCAATCGCAAAGTCATTGATAAACCTCATGTAATCCAGTTTTCTGGAATTTGGGGGCATATGGGCTGCCTGATAGGCACCTTTGTTCACAAAATCCTCGGCACACAGCTGATAGCCGTATTTGGATGCAAACTGCTGCAGCGCCAACGGGCTGACGGTAAAATCATAGGAACCCCAGTCCGTGAACAGAGACCCTGGACATGATTTTTTTGCACAAAAACGATTTTAATAAAAAAGGACTCACATCCCAAGCAAAAGGAATGTGAGTCTTATTCATCTAAAAATTTCTTTAACTCCTCAACTAATAAGTGTACTGTAGTACCCGGGTCATACTCTGATGGTTTGCAATTACTCTGATTAAAACCGCTCATTCTGCGTTTGGCATTTTTAATAGCAAGATTTACACCTCCATAGCTATCAACCATTTGATATATTCGCTCATTATTTTTATGATATTCCTCTTTTCCTAATCCGTATTTTTTAAATAATCCTGTTAATTTATCATTCCATTCATTTCGGTGCAATGCGGAGTCACTATATTCAAAATGAAGGAAAAGCCAATATTCAAAAGATTGGTTACTCCATGCAATATGATACCCCCTGTTCTCCCCTTCTTTTATGGCACTATCAAAGTCACTGAAATCATCTTTATCAAATACGATCCAAACATTCTGATAAATCAGCCTTGCTTTACTAACAAGTTCATCTGCTTTTTCAATTAGTGAAGTTGTTGAACACCCTTCTCCACTTATCTCTATGATTGGCATTTCATAAATATCTATACTACCACCCATTTTATTCTTTATTCGCATTTGCATTTCTTTAAAATATAAGGGCTCTGTTCTCTCTCCCTCCGTAACTATCAGAAATGAATTTGCTCTTGGTTGTCTATAACCATAATTTCTTTTTTTACGTTCTTCTCTCTTTTTCTTAAAAAGATCATCACTCCCCATCTACTCACCTTCTCTCAGGCTAAACTCCTTAAGAAGCGGTATGCCTCCATACACTCCAGCTAAATAATCTTTCTCAAATGACGCATCAGATCTCACCTTAAAATCAGACAATGCAATTAATTCTGAATGCCCCATGTAATCTTTTTGTACAAACCAAATTTGATCCCGCCTGAAAAACTTTTTATCCAATAAAGTAGTGTCATGAGTTGTATATATTAATTGTGCTTGTGATGATTGATTGTAAAATAAATCAATAATAAACTTTAACAGTAAAGGATGCAGTTTTGCATTTAACTCATCAATAAATAAGCAACCATTTTTTTCAACAGCCAACACCGCATGGGTATAGATCGCAATACTTTTAATTGTACCCTTTGATTCATTATATAAAGGAAGGTTATAATGATTATCTTCTGCATCATCATGTCTGGTAAAGAATCGTTTTTCTCCGTTATCAACTTTATACCAAATATCTTTTATCCCTGTGTCAATTGCCATTAAAAATTTCAAGAGATTTTCTTTATCTGAATCAATAATCTTAGGTAATATTTTATCTAATATAACTGATTTTTCATAAAAATCTGTATCCAGTGCAAAGGTATCCATAATTCCGTTATAGACCTCATTATATACCTTTGTTTTAAGTTTTAATTTATTAAAAAAAGATAATATTAAAGTTTCTTTCGGTATTTGTTCTCCATATTGTATGCATTCTTTTCTTATCGATGCACCAAACTGAATCAAACCAGTATGATCTCTTTCAAAAATAATAGTATTTCTATTTGTTTCAATATTCTTTTTATACATCCATTCATTCACAATTTTTTTATCATTATATTCAAAACCATATTTGTATTCAAAACTATTTACATTGATAATAATCTCAAATTCTGTATTATTTTTTTCACTATCAAATAAAAAAGGCAGATAATATCTTTCTATCGCGTTCAACTCTTCATTTGCCACATTATTCAAAGATTCTAAAATAATTCTTTGGAATGTCTTAAATGAAAAGTACAGATTAGACTTTCCACTTGCATTTGCACCATATATAGCTGCCACCCTAAGGTACTTTTCTTTTGTGCCAATATCCATGAGGTTGTACTCATGCTCTTTATAGGCACTAATTGCCGTCATATCCAAAATTGTTTCATCCTTAAAAGACAGAAAATTTTTAAGTGTAAATTGAATCAACATATTATGCCACCTCCTTAACACTTATATCATAACATTTTTAAATATTATGTCAATATAAATGTGATTTTTTCACGATTTTTATATCATAAAATATATTTCTGGCATATTAATTTTTCTGTTGCAATCACACTTGACAAACCCGCGTCTTAAGTGTATAGTGTGTATTATAAACATACACACCACACATAGAAAGCGGTCGATCCCTATGAAAATATTAATCTCCAACACCACAGACAAACCTCTGTACCAGCAAATAGAAGAACAGCTCAAAGACGCCATATTTAAAGGCGAGTTAAAAGAGGGTGATGCCCTGCCCTCAATCCGGGGTTTTGCCAATGACTTAAAGGTAAGCGTCCTTACCATACGCCGCGTTTACGATGAACTGGAAGCCGAAGGGTTTGTCACCAGCCAGGTGGGAATCGGAACCTTTATCTCAGCCGGTAACCTAGAGCTCCTACGGGACTCGAAACGGCGTCTGGTGGAGCAGAAAATGCAGGATATGATTCTGTCTGCAAAGACCCTGGAAATTTCCAAAAAGGAACTGATGGATATGATGGATATTCTATATGAAGAAGAATAAGCAGGAGGATTTATACATGGAAAATGTATTAGAAGTAACCGGATTAAACAAGAATTATAAGAACTTTGCCTTAGAAGACGTAACCTTTTCTCTTCCCGGCGAGTGCATCACAGGATTTATCGGTATCAACGGTTCCGGTAAAACAACTACCATCCGGTCAATATTAGGCTTAGCCAATAAAGATGCCGGTAATATTAAAGTGTTCGGACTTGACATGGCTAAACACAGCCGGGAAATTAAGAACCGATTAGGCGTAGTCCTGGACAGCGGATGTTTCTACGAAGATCTCACCATGTCAGAGATGAAAAGCATCCTGGCACCTGCCTACTCCAAGTGGAACGAAAGTACTTACCGGGATTATATGGACCGTTTTTCCCTGAATCCAAAGCAGAAAATTTCCACTCTGTCCAAAGGCATGCATATGAAGTTTGCCCTTACGCTGGCACTTTCCCATGAGGCGGAACTTCTGATCATGGATGAGCCAACCAGTGGACTGGACCCGCTGATCCGCAGCCAGTTTATGAAAATATTAACGGACTATATGAAGGAAGGCGGCAAGAGCGTATTTTTCTCGACCCATATCACTTCCGATCTGGACCGGGTCGCGGATATGCTGATTTTAATTAACAAGGGCCACATTTTATTTGAAGAAGAAAAAGATATGCTTTTAGAGGAATACCGGCTGGTAAAAGGTGATGGAACACATCTCTCGCCATCGGTAAAAGAACTGTTTTTAAATTTAGAAGAAACACGTTTTGGTTTTACCGGAATTACAAAACATATTGCAGAAGTACGGCGGAACATACCGGATATACTGGTAGAAAAACCAGGAATTGAGGATATCATGCTGGGCTGCATACAAGGAGGGGAATCATAATGACTCTGCATATTCTGAATCTGCTGAAAAAGGATTGTTTGATTGTAAAAACCAATCTTTTGCTGATGATGGGTTTTACCATATTTTTTTCCGTATTTCTGGTTCTGCGGACGCCCAGTCTGGCTGGTGCACCCCTGTTTATCATGCTGAGTATCTTCATTCCTATGCTCACAACCAGTTTTATATCACAGGCTGAATTTAAATCCTATAAAGTAATGCCTCTGCTGTGCGCCTCTCCTTATAGCAGAACCGCTATGGTAATTTCCCGCTATCTGTTTTTATACCTGATATTTTTTTATTGCTGTATCGTTTATTTCGTTGTTATGTCAGTTCTGCAGATGAAACAGATCCAATTTTCATCGGTTTTGACATCCTTTTTGATTTTATCCATCCTTTACGGAATCTGCGAGCCGCTGGAGTATAAGATCGGTTTTGAAAAAATACAATATCTTTTCATAATGCTGATTATGGTGATTCCCTTTGGAACTGTTTTCATTTTAAAAATGGATTTCTTGCCGAAAATCCAACTCACAAATCCGCCCCCGGATTATATACTTTATATTCTGATGGCAACCGCTGTCATCGTAATCAATGCCATATCCATCACGATTTCTTCCCGTATCTTCGCCCGTCGGGAACTATGAAAACGATCATGCTGGATCGGAAAAAGGAGGATCTGCCATGCTATTGCACCTGGTTAAAAAAGACTTTTATATAATCCGTATCTATTTTATTGTGAGCCTGGCAATTGCTGCCGCTATCCAGGTTAGCATCCAAATCGCACTTCCGGACCTGCCCGGAACAATCATATTGCTTTACACCGTGATCATGGTATATCTGCTCATATGCCAGAATCTATCCATTAAGGAGTCTAAATTTGAAAAGGCTGAATCCCTTTTGTGTTCTGCTCCCTATCTGAGATGTGATCTGGTAGCAGCCCGTTACATTTTCCTGATGCTGCCTCTTATATGCTGTATCATCCTGTACCAGGCTATATCACTGATTCTTGGAACCGCCGCCGTAAGTCTGTTTCATTGCTTTCTGGTGACGGCTATTGCACTGATACCATTATCCATTTACATTCCCATCCAATATAAGTTTGGTTATGCAAAGACAAAATTTATACTTACCGGGATGATACTTTTAGCCGCACTGTTTCCCAGTGAGATCACCTCGCTGTTCCAGTCTTTCAACCCCAAAGAACTGTCGGCATTTCCGGATTTATACAAATATCTTTGTGTAATTTTGATCATAATAGCCACGATAGGAATATCCATGTTTTTTTCCCTCCGGATTTATAAATCCAGGGAAATGGTATAGAGGCAACACAAAAGCGTACAGACACAGGAACCCGGCTGTTAAGCCGTTGTCTCCTTTGTCTGTACGCTTTTTCATTATAGGCTGATAGGAAAAGGTTTTACAATTACTTGCTTCCAACTTCCATTGTCCAGCCATGGGTATCTTCGATTTTCCCTAACTGGATTCCGGTTACGGTATCATACAGCTTCTGGCTGATCTCACCAATTCCGCCGTCTCCAATCTGGAATACGTCATTTACATAACGCAGATGGCCTACCGGAGAAATAACCGCTGCAGTTCCGGTTCCCCATACTTCTTCTAATGCACCGGATCTCGCTGCTTCTTCCAGTTCATCCACACTGATTCTTCTTTCTTCTACCGGAAGACCCCACTCTTTGCAGAGTTCGATACAGGTATTTCTGGTTACGCCAGGAAGGATGCTTCCGTTTAATACCGGTGTTACAACTGTTCCGTTTATCTTAAAGAAGATATTCATGGCTCCTACTTCTTCAATATACTTTCTTTCAACTCCATCTAGCCAGAGTACCTGGGAATATCCTTCTTCATGTGCCTTTACCTGTGCAGCCATAGACGCTACGTAATTGCCGCCTGCCTTGGCTTCACCGATACCGCCGCGAACTGCCCTTACATACTCATCTTCAATCCAGATCTTAACCGGATTCAGCCCTTCCGGATAATAAGCTCCTACCGGTGATAAAATGATGATGAATTTGTATGTATTAGACGGACGCACTCCCAGGAAAGGATCTGTTGCAATTACAAATGGCCTGACATAAAGGGAGGTCCCTTCTTTTGTAGGAATCCATGCCTGATCTAATTCTACCAGCGCCTTCACACCGTTAATGAAGTCCTCCACCGGAATCTCCGGAATCATCAGCCTTCTGTTCGAGTTAACAGCTCTTTCAGCATTTTTATCCGGGCGGAATAACAAGATTCTGCCATCTTCCGTTTTATAAGCTTTTAAGCCCTCAAACATCTCCTGTCCATAATGAAACACCATAGCGGATGGATCCAATGTAATAGGCTGATAGGGCATAATCGCAGGATCATGCCATCCCTTTTCCGTACTATATTCCATTACATACATATGATCTGTAAAAATGGTACCAAATACCAACGGATTTTCCGGTCCTGGAATTGGTTTCGGATTCATAGTTTTCTCGATTTTGATATCTAACATTTTTCTCATCCTTCCCTGAAAGCTTTTTTATATTATTTTTCTTCCCATTATTCTACTTTTCTTACAGCTTGTCAAGACAGCGACGTAAATTTCTTAATTTAATGCATGAAAGTCCTACTCTTTATCTGCAACCGCTTTTTTCCGTTCATACCTTACAAAAGTGTACTCCAGGTCAAAATAAGTCTGTTCCTCGCTTTCACCGGTCACTTCCCAATCTTCCATTTTATCCAGATCCGGGAATCGGGAATCCGCTGCATATTCGTGGTCAATTCTTGTTACATGGCCCACACTGCAGTAAGGGAGCATCTGATGGTAAATGCTGTCACCGCCAATGACATAGATATCATCACTGTCGTATTTATTTAATTCCTCTAAAAGTTCATCCATACTGTGAACAATCACGGCATCCTTCACTTTATAATCCTGGTTGCCGGTCAGTACAATGTTCGTCCTGTTTTTAAGGGGCAGACCGTTTGGAAAGCTTTCCAGAGTCTTTCTGCCCATGACAACAACTTTCCCCGTAGTCGTCTGGCGGAAAAATTTCATATCCGCCGGTATGCTCACCAGAAGCTTATTGTCTTTTCCAATTCCCCAGTTTTTATCTACTGCTACTATAAAATTCATATCCAGCCTCCTGTGCCGCTTTTCTTCACGGCAAAACTCCATTAACGAGAAATACTGCATTTCATTCTCTGCAGATGAGCACAGTTTTCGAAAACAATTTTCAAATGCGCTCAGTCTGCTTACCTGATATTAAATCGCAATGGGTATATTCTTAATCTGCGGTCCGGTTACATAATCTTCCACATGCAGATCATCTACCGTAAATGCATAGAAGTCCTTAACTTCCGGATTCAACCACACTTTGGGAGCCTCAAAAGTTTCCCGCTGAATCAGCTCTTTAATAATCGGAATATGCCTGTCATAAATATGGGCATCCGCAATTACATGTACAAACTCTCCCACATTCATGTCACATACCTGAGCCATCATATGAACCAGCAATGCATACTGGCATACATTCCAGTTATTTGCGGCAAGTACATCCTGGGAGCGCTGGTTTAAGATCGCATTTAAGGTCAGCCTGTCTTCATTTTTTTCTTTTGTAACATTAAATGTCATGCTGTAAGCACAGGGATAGAGATTCATCTCATGCAGGTCTGCATGTACATAGATATTAGTCATGATTCTGCGGCTGTAAGGATTGTTTTTCAGGTCATAAATGACACGGTCCACCTGATCCATCATTCCTTCCCTGTATTGGTGTTTCACGCTCATCTGATATCCGTAAGCTTTCCCGATGGAGCCGTCTTCATCCGCCCAGCTGTCCCAGATGTGGCTGTTCAGGTCATGAATATTATTTGATTTTTTCTGCCAGATCCAGAGCAGTTCATCAAATGCACTTTTCAGACCCGTTCTTCTCAGGGTAAGCGCAGGAAATTCCTTTCTCAGATCATAGCGGTTTACTACACCAAATCTTTTGATGGTATATGCAGAAGTCCCATCCTCCCAGTGAGGGCGGACTTTTTCTCCTTCTGTACTGACTCCGTTATCGATGATATCCTGACACATATCTATAAAAATTTTATCTGCGTAACTCATTTTCTAACCTCCTTATTCGTTTGGATATTTTACGCCCCATTGTGCACGAAGGCTGTCCATTAATTCCATAATGCGTATGGTTTCTTTATGAGGCATCTGAGGGCATTCCAGCTCACCTTTCGCCATAGCTTCCATACATGCTTCCACTTCATATTCGTAACCGGTAATCTGCTTTGGTGTCTCATATTCGGCAATCAGCTTGTGGTTGGTGTCAAATACGCGGATTCCTTCACAGTTATTTATATTCTGTACTTCAATATACCCTTTATCACCGTAAATCATACCCCGTCTGTCGGTAGCAACCATCATATTACTGTGAAGCTGTGCCATTTTCCCGTCTTCATAGATCAAAGTAATGCTGTTCACCGCATCCACTTTTGATTCTGTCAGTACTGAACAGGAGGATACTTCTTTAATCTTATCCCCAAATACCATTGACGCAAAATTAATAGGATAGACACCCAGATCCAGCAGTGCTCCTCCGGCAAGGGACGGCTCCTGCATCCTTGGAAGATGGCCTACCACATATCCCAGATTAGCCGTAAGGGAGGTTATTTCTCCGATTACGTTGCTGGCTACAATATCATCCAGCGTTTTGCGCATTGGCATGTAACGTGTCCAGATGGCCTCTGTTAAAAGCAGGTTTTTGCTCTTCGCCATTTCAAATAATTCCACAGCTTGTTTTGCATTTACAGTGAATGCCTTTTCACACAATACATGCTTCCCATGCTCCAGACAGAGCTTCACATGTTCGTAGTGATGAGAGTGAGGCGTTGCCACATATACCAGTTCCAGCTCCGGGTCGGACAGCATCTCTTCATATGATCCGAATGCTTTGGCAAAATGATACTGTCCGGCAAATGCTTCCGCCCTTGCATAGTCTCTGGCTCCCACAGCATAGGCTTCTACTTTATCCATTCCAGCAATGGTCCTTGCCATGGCACCTCCAATATTTCCAGCTCCTAAAATCCCCATTTTCATAGTCATTACCTCCTGTTTTTTTCGTTCTCCGGGTCCGCTAATCATTGCACGCCGGAATTAATCAGTTCCCTAATTTCATTACACTTGGATCTTCCGCAAATCCGGAAGCATTGTATAAGAATAAAATATCTGTGTAATTTCTTGCACTCATGTAGTCCTTAAGGCTTTCATTAAAATACCTGAGATCAATCATATCCACCTCTGAAAAATCTGGAAAAGCAAATGGTACAAAACAATGTGCATAAGAATCCTTAATCACCAGCAGCTTCCTGCTGCTTACCGACTCTGTATTGGCTTCAATAACCGGCTGGTTTCCACCGAAGAATACTGCATACTTATCCTTTTTTTCCAAAAAAGAACGATCATACAAATCTCTGCGTATTTCCTGTGAATGATTATAATTTAGCACATAGGGTACCTCTTTTTTCGGTATAAATGCTTCTATGGAATCGCTCTGAACCCGGCAATTCACCTTAGATTCTATGGTACCCAGAAAATCTTTTGTAAGTGTCTCAATCCGGTAATCATCCTTAGACAGCGGCGTGATTCCGATTTCCTTTGCCCATGCCTCATACATATAAAATGCCGCCAGCGTTTTCCAGTGATGGTCTGTGCGGTAATAGATTTCTTCATCCTTATGTTCCCTTAACACTTTTTCACAGTCAAAGTAAGTGTCCCCGGGCATTGCCTCCTGCACTTTTTCCAGATAACCTTTTTCCTCTGCCGGACTTGCAAAAGGCGGCAGCTTTTCTCTTAAAATATCAACGGCGTTGGGCACGATCATGGCTTTAACATGACCAGGTCCGTATTTTTCCATGGCTGTATCCATAAACCCTTTTAAAGCCTGTATATTTCTAAGCGCTGTATCCGTAGTGAAACTTCCGGTATGCTTTTCAATAAGATACCCATCTTTTGCAAAATAAATATCGTTGATTTCCTGTTTAAACGTTCCCCGTTCTACCTGCGTTTTCAGACCAATCCAGGCATCCCGCAGTACAAACTGGTCGGTAAGGTATCTTTCATAATCTTTTGTATAGCTTCCATTAAATATGCGTTCCGGAGATACCTCCGGATTCTGTGCCAGTTCCCTGTTTTCTTTTTCAGAAAATCCGGTATCCGGCTTCAAAATAGTCGCAATGGTAAAGCCGAATATCAGAATTAAAAATATTATAATAATTGTCCAGTTTTGTTTCTTATTCATATTTATCCCAATTGCAGGCAGACCTGCAATACTGCCGCAATAAAACAGGTTGAAAGAATCGCATCGTGGCATCCTTTCTACATCATAATTTTCTTTCAACCACACTCCTGCCATATCTGTATTACATAACTAACTTTGACAGTACTAAAACCTGAAATATAAAAATGGATTATAGGTGGCATCCACCAGATAAGCCACGGATATGATAAATATCCCCACATAAAATACACTCTTCAGCAACACGCATACCCACTGTCTGTTCTTCAGGCATGCAAGCCATTTCTCCGCTGTCAATTTAGGTAACATGGTAGCTCCCAGAATCAGCAGCACCAGCAAGACCCCGTTATTATACAGCAGGTAAATACTTTCCTGGTTAAACAACACCTGTCCATGACCGCCAAATAAAGCTCCTATGTAGGAAAAACCTTTTTTCAGATCATCAAATGCAAAAATTACCCAGCCAATCATAACAAAGAACATCGCATATAAAATCCGTATCACTCCAGGCAGCTTTTCTAAAAATTTTCCTAACACAAACTTCTCTATCAGCAGGAGAAGGCCATAATATACGCCCCACATCACAAAGTTCCAGCTTGCTCCATGCCAGATTCCCGTGAGCAGCCATACAACCAGGATATTGCGTACCTGCTTTAAAGCACCCTTACGATTGCCCCCAAGGGGTATATATACATACTCCCGAAACCAGGAACTGAGAGAAATGTGCCATCTTCTCCAGAATTCCGTAATACTTTTAGATACATACGGATAATTAAAGTTCTCCAGAAAATGAAATCCAAACATTTTCCCCAGGCCAATTGCCATATCAGAATATCCGGAAAAGTCATAATAGATCTGGAAAGTATACGCCAGTATTCCAAGCCAGGCAGTTGCCACAGGAAGGTCACCTGCCGGCATTGCGGAAATGGTATCCCAAAGCTTTCCTATATTATTGGCGAGAAGAACCTTCTTTCCCACACCAATCATAAAACGGTGAATACCAGCCACAAAATCGTCACTGTTTTCCCTGCGGTCCCGCATCTGCTTTGCAATCGTCTTATACTGCACAATCGGACCTGCAATGAGCTGTGGAAACATAGATACGTAGGTTCCGTAGTTAATCCAGTTTTTCTGGACCCTGGTAACTCCGCGATATACATCAATGGTATAAGACATGGTCTGGAATGTAAAAAATGAAATTCCGATGGGAAGCGGAATTCCCAGAAGGGGTATGCCGGTTCCAAAAACACCGTTTACAGAACCTATGATAAAATCTGCATATTTAAAAAATCCTAAAATTCCCAGATTGGCAATAACAGATATTAACAGAAACTGCTTTGCCTTTTTCAGATTGCCAATGTCCCTGTATTTCCCAATCAACTGTCCAAAGGTAAAATCCATGGTAATGGAAAAGAGCATTAAGAACACATATTTAGGCTCACCCCAGGCATAAAAAAAGAGACTGAATAAAAATAATATGGTATTTCGTATCTTCCTGGGCGCAATATAATACAAGATAAGTACTGCCGGCAGGAATCGAAACATGAATAATATACTGCTAAAAACCATTTGCTACTCCTTACTCACTTTATTTTTAAATATTATGGACTTATTAACATTTTTTAATTTTCTAAAAAGGTATTTACAATTATCGCATTTATTATATAATAGAGTAGGGCAAAAGACAAACAATTTTTTAATAAGGTGGTTATATATGGGAGAACAAAAGAAAAGACCGGGGATGCGGCGTAAAAAACCGAATAACGGTCTTGTTATTAATGTACTGACGCTAATCGTGATCGTACTTGTCGTTTTTGAGGGCAAGAGTCTGATTAGCCTTTTTTCGAAAGACAGTCTGGCACAGCGAATTAAGACTGAAGTCGATGAAGTATTAGCCCAGGAAGAACTGGCGCAGAATAAGGGATCGTCAGAAGCACAATCTGAATCACAGAAAAAAACGCCGGTTACTGAAAAAACACCTGCACAAACTGAATCACAGGCACAGACGGACAGTACAATACCAGCTGCATATGCTGATGTTGTGGTTCCAAAAGCAGCAACGCCTGTAGATGATTCTTACTTTGCTGACGCGGTATTTATCGGGGATTCCCGAATGGAAGGATTTAAAAACCAATCCGGCATCACCCAGGGCGCGTTTCTGACCGCTGTGGGCATGGAACTGGAAGATATTTATGACACGCCTTATATTGCTACCGCCTCCGGTAATATCACCGTATTTGAAGCTCTGAAGAAGGCTCCTTACAAGAAGGTTTATATGATGATCGGCACCAATGAACTGGGTACCTATGATTTCAATACCTTCAAAGAAACCTATATCAAGGTTCTGGGAGACATTCAGACGATTCAGCCGGATGCAATCATTTATGTCTATTCCGTTGTATATGTAGAAGAAGACCTAACCGAATTTGACTATGTAAATAATAAGAATGTTGACTCGGCAAATGAGAAAATCCTGGAAATCTGTAAAGAAAAAGGATACCATTATCTCAATTTAAATGAAGTATTGTCCGATGGCAACGGCTCCCTGATTAAGGGCGCAACTTCTGATGGAGTACATATGTATGAGGATTACCTGAAAAAGTGGCTTGACTATACGAAATCCCATTATGTCAGCGATACAGGCACCTCGGGAACGACCGGGAACAGCCCGTCCACAGAAGGTACAGAAACAACACCTGTAACAGAAGCAACAGAAACAACAGAAGCACAAGATCTAAATCAAGTTTAAAGGAGAAAACTATGAAATACTTACGTTTGGTTTTTATTACAATTTTTATGATGCTCACACTCACAGCCTGCTCAGGAGGCAAGGATAAGAATATTGATGTAGATATCAATAAACTGGCTGAAGAAATACAGAGCCAGGCAATCACCTCTGACAAGCTTTCACAGGTATCCGCAGATATCCTGGCTTCTACTTACTTTGTGGATATGGATAAAATAGAAGAAAGCACGGCATATTTAAGTTCAGCTACCACTGCATGTGAAGTTGCTATTGTAAAATGTAAAGACAGTTCTTATGTTTCTGAAGTAGAAACCCTGTTTAAGAACCGGGCTACCAACCAGTCGAAACTGTTTGCTACTTACAATACCACGGAAGCCGCAAAACTGGATTCCGCTATTGTAAAATCTGCAGGTAATTATGTTGTTTTATGCGTAGTGGATGATACAAAGAAAGCAGAGTCTGTATTATCTGACAATGGTTTTTAATCAGTTTCCCATATAGAATATAAAATACGAAATATGAAATATGAAATACAAAAAAGGAATATACCGGAAGATAGATAACTTCCGGTATATTCCTTTTTTGCTCTGATGCTGCCAGTGGCGCAGCCATTCCATGCCGGTGCTAATTTACCGCATTTTCCAGCATCACTTGTCTGGTACAGACAGCATCCAGCAATGCCTCACTGTGGCTTACCGCAATAAGCCCTATTTTTCTCCGGCTTGTTTCTTCTAATAAAAAGTTCCATATCTGGCTTTGGGTAATCAGATCCAGCATGGTACTGATTTCATCCGCCAGTAAAAAACGCGTACTCTTCCCAAGAGCCCTGGCAATACAGAAACGCTGAAGCTCTCCTCCTGATAATTCCGTAGGAAAGCGGTTCATCCAGTCTTCCTCTATCCCCAACCCCCGGATTACCGCAGGATCTACCTGGTCACCTTCTTTTATCACTTCTCCCATGCGAAGCCTGGGATTGACTGCCTGCTCCGGATGCTGCCAGATCATCTGTACGGGACAGCAGCCACGCATTTTATAGAGCGGCTTGTCATCCAGATATACCGCGCCGGTATCCGGCTTCATATATCCTGCTAATATCTTGCAAAGTGTAGTCTTTCCAAAACCGCTTGGGGCAACCAGTCCCACCACTTCCTCTTCGTGCACTTCCAAATTGAAATCCCGGAAAATCTCCCGTCCGTTCTTATCATATCGGAAAGAGATATTATCTGCCTTGAGTACCAATGTTATGCCCCCTCTCCCACTGCATCTTCGTAAGTGTCCTCTGTCTCCTTATATTGAATCAGATCTTTTCGCACACAGCGGACATATCCGTTTCCGGATTTTTGATATGGGATATCACCCTTGCACTTTTCACCGAAATATTCACAGCGTGGACCAAACGGACAGCCTTTTGGCATATCCTTTACATAGGGCTGAACCCCCTTGATAAACTGGAATCCATTTGCTGGAATGGCACGCCAGAGCGCTTTTGAATAAGGATGGCGCAATGTTTCCTCCCTGCGAAAATCCGATGCTGGTGCATCTTCAATGGTTGTTCCTGCATAAAATACCACAACACGGTCAGCAACCTCCAGTGCAAGCTCCAGATCATGGGTGATGAGCAGTACTCCTGCACCCTGATCCGCCAGCTCCCGAAAATGTTCCATTGCCCGCTTTGCAACCGATAAGTGCAGCCCGGGTGTGGGTTCATCGGCAATTACAAGCTTTGGTGTTCCCATCAGAGCAGTGGAAATCAGTGTACGCCTGGTCATACCTCCCGACAATTCAAATGGATACAAATTGTCTATTGCAGGATCCAGGGAATAGCGCTTCAGTATTTCCTCTGTTTTCTTCTTCAGGGCTTTGTCCTTTTTACCTTTTCTGATCTGAGGCCCAATCTTCATCAGAGGGTCCAGATAGGAAGTGCTCTGGGGTACCAGAACAATTTCATCTCCCCTTAGTTTTTTCGTCCTCTCAGGAGTCAGAGCTTCCCCCTGATACAGGATCTGGCCTTCCATACGGGCATTATAGGGAAGAATACCCAATACACCATGGGCAAGCAGGCTTTTACCGGACCCGCTGGACCCTACCACTGCTACCATTTCCCCCTCCCGTATCCGTACATTCAAATCTTTTATTACCGGAAGGTCAGTCTGATGAAATCCTCTGTCATACTGTGTAAATGAAACAGAGAGGTTTCGGATCTCCAATATTGTTTTCTTCGTTTCTTCCATGGCTTCCAACTTCCTTTCATTTCTGCTATTCCTGCGCACTTGCCGGATCAATTATTTTTCTAAGGCTCTCTCCCGCCACATCAAACAATACAACGGTCAAGACCAGCATGGCACCCGGAAACAGGGCAAGCCACCATTTTCCTGTCACCAGGTATTTCATGCTTTCGGATAAAATAATTCCGATTGCCGGCTGTTCGTTTGACAGTCCGAACCCCAGAAAAGTAATACTGGATTCATGCAGTATTGCATGGGGGAATAAAAGTATCAGACCTACCAGAAACTGCGGAACCAGGTGGGGAAGCATATGTTTTACTGCAATTTTAAATTTACTGTGTCCCAGCTTTTCCGCTATTTTAATATACTGGCTTTCTTTTAACTGCATAACCTCCGCACGGATTACCCGGGCAAGGGATGTCCAGTGGGTTAAGGCTACTCCTACAATCACTCCGGTGAGTCCTTTCCCCAGGGCTACACAGATCAGGATCAGCAGCAGCATATGGGGAATTCCCATAATCAGATCAATTAGCCAGGTAATAACCGCATCTACTTTTTTACCCAGCGTGGCCGCTGCTATACCAAGTACCAAAGCCACAAAAGCACTTACCGAAGCCGCACAGACTCCAATCAGAATACTCATAGACAGACCTTTTATTGTACGTACAAACATGTCTCTGCCAAGCCAGTCTGTACCAAAGAGATAGGCAAAGCCTGGCATCATATTTTTTCTGGAAAAATCCGTTTCCTGTGCAGCTTCCCCGCAAAAAATCCCGCCGACAGCAACTGCAACAAGAAAAGTTACCGCTGCCACAAAAATAATCAGTGTCATCTTCCTCTGGTTAATTTTCCTCTTATTTCCATAAGTCATAGCTGTCTCCATTATTTTTGACCCCCTTTTCTGATTCTGGGGTCAATCACCGTATACAGTACATTTGCAATAAAGTTTCCACCAAATACAAAGACGGCGCTGATTACGGCTATTCCCATGAGAAGGGGCACATCGCTTCCAAGCCCTGCCGTAACGGCAGCCCGCCCAAACCCGGCATTTC
>UQCR01000039.1 GCA_900539655.1 uncultured Robinsoniella sp. | reverse complement strand
AAAGGGCGGGATTTTTTTTTTTGGGCGGGTTTGGGCCTCCCCCGCCGATAGGAGCGGCTCACCTACTACGATAACAGAAGCACCGTTTTTTACAGCATCTACTGCCTCTTGCTCATCATAGACAGCAAAGGATAACGGCGTGTCTATTGCTTCATGCACCCTCTTCAACAACTCAAGGGGTGCTGCATTTGGGCATTCTCTCTTTTGATCAACGCCAAAATGTACCATGATATAGTCAGCCCCCATATCCGCATATTTTTTAGCACTTTCTACAATATCGGTAACGTTAAACAAATCTACAGTTACATCGATCCCCTGCCTTTTTCCTTCCAGAATCGTCTCTTTCACTGTAATATCCGGGCAAAGGGCTGTAACAGTCACATTCCTTGCTCCTCTTTCTTTCGCAGCTGTCACATAACGCTCCGCTCCTGCAAGTATCATAAAATCTACAAGTATGTATACATCTTTGAATTTAGAAGAAATGTAATTTATTGCATGTACACCCTCAAATTTATTCAGCGGGTTGCCGATTTCTAACCAGTCAGCCCCTGCTTCCACAGCACATTTTGCCAGATATGCCGCTCTTTCATTATCTGTAACATCCAGTGCGATTTGAACGATTGCTCCCATTCTAATACCCCCTTCTAATTGAGTGTACCTGCTCCATGAATTCTTTTACACGTTCTGTCTCTACACAATTCTCAAACTTTCCATCCACTTTAAATGTTGTTCCGACTACTGCCCCATCTGCAATCTGCAGCTGTTCCTTTACATTATGTGTTCTGACTCCCGTATTCGCGAAAACAACCGTATCCGGAACCGCTTCTTTTACAATCTTCAGAACCTGTACATCGGTTTCACTGCCTGCAGTAATCCCAGAAACACAAAGAGCATCCGGACGGCAATTAAATACCGTCGTTTTAGCAATTTGTGCAATATCTCTGTCAGCCAGATATTTTGCGGCCTCAGGAATGATATTGAACAACAGCTTCACCTTTTCGGCACATACTTCTTTTTGATGCCGTACTGTCTGCCCGCAGTTGGTGTTCCATGTACCAAAATCAGAGGCATACACTCCTGTAAAGATCTCCCGTACAAAGGAAGCACCCGTAGCACTGGCCAGATCTATTGATTTTTCAGCATCCCATAGGACATTAACCCCATAAGGTATTTTAATCTCAGATTTCAACTGCCCAATCACTCTGGCCATGGAAATTGGGGTGATCGCTTTTACATCTGTGAGATATGGAAGACTGAATTCATTTGAGAACATCACTGCATCGACACCTCCCTCCTGGAGTGCAAGCAATTCTTTTCGGGTGCTTTCCACAACATAATCCATACCTTTCTCCGTACAATAATATGGATCTCCAGGCATTGGCTGCATGTGACACATTGCAATAATAGGTTTCTCCGTCCCAAACACTTCTTTTAACCAGTTCATAATTTCTTCTCCTTTTCTTTTTATACTTTATTTTTTCTTTATTATACATCTTGTTGCAAATTATTGCAAGCTATTTTACATATTTTTACATAGTTATTTCAAATTCTTACATTTTATATTGTCATATATTGCACTAATTGACATTTCACTATAATTATACTTAAAAAATTCTAGAGCACAGTACGTATTTATAGTACATTAACAGGAGATTTTTTCTTATTAGAAGTCTAATCAAAAGAAACATATTGTTGCAATTCCTTTATTGACATTCATCACAGGAACAATTATAATCATCATGGATATATTGTACTGTATCCAAATATGAAAAGATTGTAGGTCAAGGTTTTGGAAAATGAAAATTTGCAGGATATTCCTGCGGCAAGAAAAGTATTTATATTGAATTATATACAGACACATGGGAGTGCTTCCATAAAAGAGCTGGCAATTTTGCAAAATGTTTCAGAAGCTACCATTCGCAGGGATTTAGACGAAATGAGCCTGGAAGGCAAGATAGAGCGAACCAGAGGCGGTGCTATCCTACAGACAGAACAAAGCACTTCATTTGAGCATGCTTATAATGAAAAAGCAAAACTTATGATTGATGAAAAGAAAGCAATTGGAAAATTTGCTGCTTCTTATATTGAGAATGGAGATACTGTATTCTTAGATTCGGGAACCACTTCCCTTCAGATTGCATTGAATTTAGCCGATAAAAAAAATATCACGGTCATTACATATGACCTTTTTATAGCAACTTCTATCATACTCGATGAAAGCTCAACCTTGATTGTAACAGGCGGCATCCGCAGAAATGATTTCGGAGTACTGACTGGTCCCATGGTTGAACAGTTTCTCAGAGATATCCGTGTAAATAAAGTATTTTTATCAGCCGATTCTGTGGATCTGGATTTCGGAGTTTCTAACGCAGGCTTTCATGAAATTGACGCTAAGAAGCAGTCTATACGCTCCGGGAGATATATTTACCTCATTGTAGACCACTCTAAATTCGGGAAAGTTGCAATGACTAGGGTATGCACTTTGCGTGATGTATATGAAATTATTGTAGACGATGGTTTATCATTAGAAATGCAGGAAGCTTTAAGCAAAGCCAGTGTGCCATTTAAGCTTGTTCCTATAGAAGAATAAAAAACAGGCGATCATGCATCCGCATCAATCACCTGTTCTCTTGTCTTTATTGTACCATACATCATCTGGAACAACAAGACTGTTTTTACAGATTAAGTTATGCTAGACTTGATGGACAACGGCATGGAGCGATATTCCTGCCGATTCTGGATGAGAGGTGTTTTTCATAATGGTAAACAATCAGTCTGCATTAGAATTTGAAAACAAAAGGCTCACACAAACGATAACTTTAGCTGAGGAACAGCTGGAAAAAGCGAGACAGAACAACGAAGACAATAAATCAGCCATTATTTCAGCAAAAAAAGAAATGCGCGAGAATACGTCACACTCTATATCAGGGCTCTGGTCATCAGAGGGGTTTGAAGCCCTTGCGGAGTTAAGCCAGTATGTGAACCCTGTCCTGGATAAAATTGCTGACTATGAAGAGGTACAAAACAAAATTTTTCTACTGGAAAATTTAATCAAATCCCCCTATTTTGCCCGCATTGATTTTAAGTTTGATGGTGAAGACACCTTTGAACATATTTATATCGGCAAGTCGTCTTTGAAAAACACAACTACGCATGAGTTGTATATATATGACTGGAGGTCGCCGATCGCAAGTGTCTTTTACCGTTTTTTGACGGGACAGGTATTTTATGATGCCCCCGGCGGAAAGATAAACGGCGAGGTTAACTTAAAGCGCCAATATGAAATTAACAATGGAAAGCTAGAATATTTTTTCGATGCTGATGTTCAGATTGTTGACGAGTTTTTACGACAGCTCTTGTCTCAGAATACTTCTTCCAAAATGAAAACCATTATCGAGACCATTCAAAAGGATCAGGATATGGTGATAAGGGATATGGAAAATGATCTGATGATGGTGCAGGGCGTAGCCGGCAGCGGAAAAACTTCCATAGCACTCCACAGAGCTGCTTACCTTATGTATCAGGATCTGCAGGTAAAATTATCTGCAAATAATATCATCATTATTTCTCCAAATTCACTGTTTGAACAGTATATCTCTGATGTACTGCCGGAACTCGGTGAAAGTAATGTGGAATCCATAGTGTTTGAAGAGATGCTTGCAAAACTGCTACCGAACACCCGTATTCAGTCCAGGAACTTATTTTTAGAAAATCTGATTACCAATCCTGACACTCGAAGTGTAATCAAAAGCAGCATGGAATTTAAAACCTCCGGATCGTTTCTGGAAATGTTAAACCGATTTATTTCTGATTTGCCATACAAATGGATTGCATTTGAAGATGTGTATTATGAGGACCAATGTATCATAAGCAAAGACATTCTCCAAAACAAAATAACCGGCAGGACTGAGACACCTCTGGGCGTTAAATTGGAACAACTGGAAGATTTTATTCTGGAATCCATAAACGCAACCCGAAAAACCCGTTTGACAAGATCCCAGGAGGCATTGGTCAGAGAAGACATACAGAAATTTACAAAACTCAATATTTCATACCTGTATAAACAGCTGTTTTGTGATAAATCATATTTTTACAGTCTGGCTAACGGCATAACTCTGACCAACTGCATGGATGAAATCATTGAAATGACTGAGGAAAATCTAAATTCCAGCCTGTTACATTATGATGATGCGGCGGTGCTTGCTTATTTACACCTTAAAATCAACGGCACCAGTGAATATAAAGGTATCAAACAGGTGGTTATAGATGAAGCACAGGATTATTATCCGCTCCAATATGAAATTTTCAATATGCTGTTTCCAAATTCAAAATTCACCATTTTGGGAGATGTGAACCAGACCCTGGAAAAACAGGAAAATTTATCGTTGTATCACCAGATCAGTACCATTTTGAATAAGAAAAAATCATCTCTGGTAACTATGGATAAAAGCTTCCGCTGCACCAATGAAATTCTGAATTTTAGTTTGAAATTCATAGATTCCACCCCGGATATCAAAAGCTTTAACCGTAAAGGGGATGCACCTGAGATTCACGCTGCTTCTGATAATGAGGGGCTGGTGGAAATGATTCTCACAGAAATTAATACTTGTTTGGCGAAGGGCTTTTGCTCCATCGGACTTATATGCAAAAGCGAAAAGAATGCCCTTTTGCTTTATGATTGTTTAAAGGACCGAATTGATATCCAGTTAATCAAAAATGAGAGTATGGCAGATTTACATGGAGTGTTTATCATACCTGTCTATATGTCAAAAGGACTTGAATTTGATGCTGTATTAATAAGCGATACAGACGCTTCCAATTATAACAGTGAAGATGACAAGAACCTTTTATATATCGCATGTACAAGGGCACTTCACCGACTTAACCTGTTCTGTCTGGGGGATATTAGTCCGTTGTTGTAAACCATAGCGGTACTTCACAATTTTTTAAAATTTGTTCCATACAGGAGGCATAGCAGGCTGTGCTGTCTGTTTAAATTTTATTAATCGGCAGCTGCCTGATACAATGATAACTGTTTTAAAGCTGCAGCGTCTAAAATTTTCCGGATGCACCGCCTCCACCAGAAGATCCGCCTCCGCCAAAAGAGCCGCCCCCTCCAAAGGAACCTCCGCCCCCAAATGAGCCACCGCCGAAGTAACCTCCGCCAAACGGGCCACCGAAAAATCCGCCGCCGCGCCCGCCTCTGCCGCCGCCGCGTAAAAAGATTACCAGAAAAAATAACACCAGTCCAATACTGATCCAGGATCCGCCATTTGAGGACTCTCCATAGTCTTCCTCCGCAAATCCTTCCTTTATCCCCGCATCATCCAGATTCTCTGGTTCAGCCAGATTGTACTCTGCATAGACTTCCTTCAGAACACCGGTATACATGGTCTTAATACCCAGATCCCAATTGTCTTCTTTTAGAGCCGGGGTCCCCAGATTGCGGATAATCCTACCAGCCTTGGCATCATTTATCGCCCCCTCCAGTCCATATCCCACCTCTATCCTTACTTCTCTTTCCTGTAAAGCCAGTAGAATCAGGACACCGGAATTCTGAGATTTATCTCCAATTCCATATTCCCGGAACATCTCATTGGCATAATCTTCAATGGAGTTTCCGTTCAGAGTCTGTATGGAAGCCACTACCACCTGGGCTTTCGACTTTTCATTTAATAATTTACTCTGGGAAATGATATATTGCTCTGTATCTTGACTCAAAATACCTGCAAAGTCATTTACATAAAACTCTCTTGTGGGAGCCTGGATACCGGCTGCCGCTTTTACAGGTAAATACGCCAGCATTAGTGTTAAGATTACCATAATGCTATATGCAAAAATATCTTTTATTTTTTTCATACGACTCCTGCCCTAATAGGACCTATTGTCCTTCAAAATTAACTTCCGGTACCTGCTGCGCCCCTTCTGCAGCCTGGAAATATTCCGCCTTCTCAAATCCCAGCAGATTAGCAAAAATGTTAGAAGGGAATCTTCTTATTTTTTGGTTATATACTTTAACGGAGTCATTATAATCTTTTCTGGCAACCGCAATCCGGTTTTCCGTACCCGCGAGTTCATCTGAAAGAGCGATAAACTGTTGATTTGCCTTTAGGTCAGGATAATTTTCCACAACCATCAGCAGTCTGCTCAGTGCTCCTGACAGCTGGTTATCTGCATCTGCCTTATCTTCCATGCTGGTTGCACCTGCCAGTTTCGCTCTGGCATTGCTTACGTTCTCAATAACTTCTTTTTCATGTTCTGCATAACCTTTCACTGTATTTACCAGGTTCGGAATCAGATCCACTCTTCGTTGAAGCATCGTATCAATATTGGCCCTCTGATTTTCCACATTTTCATTGATCCCCACCAGGGAATTGTACTGGCTGACACCGACAACCACCAGAATTACAAGGATTCCAATGATTACCCATACAGCAATTTTACTTCCAGATCTTTTCATGATTTCACCCTCTGCGCATTGTCTGTAATACCGCAATGCATCATTCCTATTGATTTCTGTCCAATCTTTTATTTATTGGAAATATATTATATTTATTCTTATAGTATGAACGAATTTCGTAATTACAATCCTTGGAATACGATTCCGTTTTTATTATAATGATTTTTTATCTTTCTATTCACCGCTAATCAAAAATCCCGCCGGAAACGACGGGATTTTTGACTTTTACAAACGATGGTCTTTCTTTCTGCCTCTTTACATATATTGTAGAAAATAATACCGGGAGAAATTCATGGAATGTAATCAAAATGTTGCCTCTGAAGATTTTGCTGATTTTATCATATCAAACAACAATTTCAATCTGAATGATACACTTCAGAGAAATCCTTCCACATGCGGTGATTTTGTTGACAGTCAATTTTCTATTATATATGTTCCCATGCAGGAAGCCGCTCCGATTACTACAGAAAAATATGAATATTATTCAATTCCCAATCTTTATACTACCCTGGACACATCCAGCATGGAGGCATCCGGTATATTGAATACCCTTGAACAGCCTCTTTTGAACTTGCGGGGGCAGGGTACCATCATTGGCTTTATTGATACCGGGATAGACTATCAAAATCCGCTGTTCAGGCTTTCGGATGGCAGAACCCGCATCTTGGGAATCTGGGACCAGACCCTGCCATCACTGGAGATCCCCCAGAAATTACCGCCGGGAATACCAGGATTTACCGTCAATGATACCATCATTTACGGAACAGAATTTACCAGTACAGAAATTAATGAGGCGTTGCAAGCCGAAAACCCACTGGACGTAGTTCCCAGTGTAGACACTAACGGGCACGGTACCTTTTTGGCGGGGATTGCAGCTGGTTCCCAATCACCGAATGGAGATTTTATCGGTGCAGCACCGGAATGTAATATCGCCGTAGTAAAACTGAAACCGGCAAAACAATATTTAAGGGATTTCTACTTAATACAGGATTCTGCGGATGCATATCAGGAAAATGATATTATGATGGGAATTAAATATCTGACACTTATCTCAGCACGTTACAGAATGCCGCTGATCATCTGTCTCGGACTTGGAACTAATATGGGAAGCCATGAAGGCACTTCCCCCCTTGGGCTGTTGTTGAGAAAGCTCAATCTGATGAGTGGCTTTGCTTCGGTTGTTGCCGGAGGAAATGAAGTTGGAATGTACCATCATTTTCTGGGTAATATAAAAGTCGGTTTAGAATATGAAGACGCTGAAATATCAGTTGGAGCTAATGAAAAAGGATTTGTAGTTGAACTGTGGTCCTCTCCTCCTGAACTTTATACCGTAGGCTTTGTATCACCCACAGGACAGACAATCCCCCGTATTCCACTGAATGAGGAGCGGGATACTTATGTGACATTCACGTTGGAAAACACACAGATTACCGTTCACTACGACATCTCTGAACAAGGCTCCGGCAGCCAGTTTATTACCATGAGGTTTCAGGCTCCCACACCTGGAATCTGGAGAATCCGTGTGTATAACTATCTTTTCATCACTGGCAATTACCATATGTGGCTACCGATTCATGGATTTATATCCCGGGCAACGGTATTTTTAAAACCAAATCCATTTACTACAATTACAGAACCGGCAAATGCCTACAGCTGTGTCACGGTAGCAGGCTATAACCATCGGGATGGCAGCCTTTATATTCATTCCAGCTATGGATTTAACCGCATCAACTTTATAAAACCGAATATTGCCGCTCCCGGAGTGGACGTATATGGCCCAGCCGTTACCGGCACTCCTTCCCCGTCGGGCTTGCCTATGACATACCAGACCGGAACTTCCGTAGCAGCTGCCCATGTAGCAGGCGCAGCCGCTATTCTGATGACCTGGGGGATTGTACAGGGGCATAATCCCGGTATGAATGCAAACTCAATTCGAACATATCTGATCCGGGGCGCTGACCGGAATCCAGCATATGTCTATCCCAACAGGGAGTGGGGAATGGGTACACTCAATCTGTACCAGACTATCCTCAGGCTTCGTGAATAGGTCAAAGATTGGGGGACACTGGTATCTGCCTGCTGTATCTGATTCCATATGTGAAATTTATTCCAAAACAGGAGGTGTAGCGGACTACACTGACTGTTTTGGAGATGAATTCACACGAAACGGAGCGCATGGATGGCTGGTATAAATATCCGAAATCCTGAAAAGGCTATGTCAGTTTTCTGTACTCCCTGGGTGACATCGTCACCAGTTTTTTGAACATGCTATTAAAAAACTTAATATCATCATAACCTACAGAGCTGGCTATTTCCGATATGCGAAGATCACTTCCGGCAAGCAGTTCACAACTCTTCTCAATTCTGACTTTCTGCAGGTATTCCCGAAAAGTTATCCCCGTCTCCTGTTTGAATTTCCGGCTTATGTACTGAAGGCTGAAATGATGTTCCTGACAGAACATCCCCAGGGTGATATGTTCCCGGTAATTCCGGTCTACATATTGGACTGCATCTAAAACGGTCTTATTTTTCGTGGTCCGCACACTGCTTCTTACAATGCCCCGAAGTGTAAGGATCAAAATTTCGATCAGCCTGCAACGGAAAATCTCCGTATAACCAGGCCTTTTCTCCCTGTATTCCTCCGACATGCCGGTCAGCAGATCCAGAATCCTGCTGTCTTTGTCATGAAATATCCTGTTTGCCGGGGTCTGCATAAGTGAAGGCGTATAATACCGGATCAGGCATCCCTGTATCAGCTCATCAAAGGAATGGCATCCACTCAGCGTATCATCAATGATTGCCGGAAGAAAAAGGCAGTTAATCAAATTCAGATTCCTGCTCTGGGAATAAGCATGTACGCTTCCATAATCCACAAAAAAATAATCCCCCGCCTTCAATTCACTTCTTACATCATTTAAGGTATGGACACAAGTCCCGCAGGTCACATAAACCAGTTCAAAAAATCGATGGTCATGGTTTTCCATGTCATCCTGGCTGCAGGGCATCATTACCAGCTTCTCTGTATTTCCCAAAGCAATCTGCTTCAAATCCAATGTACTTTTCTTATCCATATAAGTTAAATTCACCCCCTATTTAAGTAGAAATCAGGTCTTTTTTTCCATTTTATTCTCTGGTATCATGAAAGTCAAGATACAATCACAAGAATCAATTGTGTTGTACATATTGTTTCATATTACAGGTATTTTACATTTAAAATGGAGGTAATTTTATGGAATGGCAGGCAAAATGGATCAAACCCTCTATAGACATGGGGGATATATGTCCAACATTTAAAAAAGAATTTCAGGTATCTGAAAAAATTAAGAATGCAACACTAACCATCACTGCTCTGGGTGTGTATGAAACAAGGATAAACGGCAGCCGGGCAGGGGAATTTATCCTCGCTCCGGGCTGGACCTCTTACAGAAAAAGGCTTCAATATCAAATTTATGACGTTACAGATCTGCTGGTGGGTGAAGAAAATCTGCTTCAGGTTACCGTTGGGAAAGGCTGGTACCGCAGCAGAATGCCCGGATGGGAAGGCTCTGAAGTACAATCAGAATTACAACAAAATCCTGCCGGGATTCTGGCACAGCTTCACATTACCTATGAAAACGGAAATGAAGAGACCATAATTTCAGATGAAACATGGACTACAGTCGAAAGCAATGTTCGATTCTCTGAAATATATGACGGGGAAACTTATGATGCTTCTTTTCAGTCTGAAGGCGAAACGGCTGCATCCATCTTTGACGGTCCTACTGATACGCTGATTGCACAGCAGGGCGAAGAAATTCGTGAACAGGAAAGAATTTCAGCAGCATGTATTTTCACAACCCCGTGCGGTGAAACCGTTGTTGATTTCGGTCAGGAAGTAACCGGATACGTTGAAATAGAAGTAGATGCCAAAGCGGGAGATGAAGTTTTACTTTCCCATGCCGAAGTGATGGATCAGAATGGCAATTTTTACACCGAAAATTACCGGTCTGCAAAAGCTCAGTTACACTATATCTGTAAGGACGGACATCAGACCTACAAACCAAAGCTTACGTTTTTTGGCTTTCGATATATCCGTATTGATAAATTTCCGGATGCAGTTTCTGCTGCTAAGCCAGAAAATTTTACTGCAGTGGTGGTTCACTCCCAGATGAAGAGGACAGGATCTTTACGCTGCTCAAATCCATTGATGAACAAACTCTTTGATAATATTATCTGGGGGCAGAAAGGTAATTTTGTGGATGTTCCCACCGATTGTCCCCAGCGGGATGAGCGCCTTGGATGGACGGGAGATGCACAGGTATTTATCCGGACGGCATGTCTGAATTATGATGTAGAGAAGTTCTTCACAAAATGGCTGGGTGATATGGCTGCGGACCAGCCGGACGATGGACAGGTGGGTCATGTAATACCGAATATACTGGATGATCCGGGAAGCAGTGCTGCCTGGGCAGATGCCGCTGCTATCTGTCCCTGGGAACTCTACTTAGCATATGGAAACTCTGATATATTAAAAGCCCAGTTCCAGTGTATGAAAAAATGGATAGGATATATTACCACTCATACAAAGGATCAACATCTCTGGACAGGCGGAGTCCATTTTGGTGACTGGCTGGGTCTGGATGCCCCTGACGGAAGCTATAAAGGCTCCTCCCGTGAAGATTTTATAGCATCTGCATTTTATGCTTATTCTACCTCTCTGGTAATAAAAGCCGGAAAGGTTTTGGGCGAAGATGTCACAGAATATGAGACACTCTATGATGGAATTGTATCCGCATTTAGAAATGCCTATCCGGTGTACAAGACACAGACGGAATGCGTCCTTGCCGTTTATTTCAAACTGGCTCCTGACTGCCAGGCTGCTGCAGACCAGCTTGCAGAACTGGTAAAGAATTGTGGCAGACAGCTGCAGACCGGTTTTGTGGGAACTCCGTATCTGCTGCACGTTCTAAGCGATTACGGTTATTCTCAACTCGCATATGATCTCCTTCTGAGGGAAAATTACCCCTCCTGGTTGTATCCCATTACAAAAGGTGCAACCACCATCTGGGAACACTGGGATGGAATTAAAGAAAACGGTGAGTTCTGGAGCAAGGATATGAACTCTTATAACCACTATGCCTATGGTTCTGTTGCAGACTGGGTATATGGGGTGGCCGCTGGAATCAAACCGATAGAAGAATGCCCCGGCTATCAAAAAGTACGGATTGCCCCCATACCGGATAAGCGTCTTGACTGGCTGGAAGCAACACTGGATACACGCCACGGCATGATCCGTTCCGGTTGGAAAATCGAGGATGCATTATGGCGATATGAAATAGAAACGCCTGTCGATGCTGAAATTGTAATTGACGGAAATGAATATTCCGTTGAAAAAGGCCGCTATATTTTCTATAGTAAAATTCAATAAAAATTTCTTCCTATCTGCTTATCACAGTCCCCAGGAAAACCGTAAATCCGGTATTCCCGGGGACTGTTTTGATCCCTGCTGAGTATTTTCTAAGTATTATACCCCTGCACTGGCTCCCTCAAATAAAGCCTGAAGTCTATACACATCCAATGGCGCACCAATCACGCAGACCTTTCCTGTATATTGTGGTTCTCCCTTTCTTATTTCCCACTCTCCGGGAACCATATTGAAATAGAGCCATTCTCCTTTTGAACCTTCAACGGCTCCTTTAGCCCGTAAAATGGAACCATTCTCTTTATCTAATTCTTTCAGTATCTTCTCCAGTTCCTTCTGTGTGAATACTTTTGCCGTCTCCATGCCCCAGCTGCTGAATATTTCATCGGAGTGATGATGGCTGTCACACCTTGAAACACGAGGCGTATTGCGTCGATGACGGGACTTGACCGAACCGGGCTTTTCACCGGAAAATATCTGTTCCATCCCATCGCTGCCACCTATCAATTCTTGATTATCTATTAATTCCTGTGTTTGCATTAATTCCTGCATTTCCATTAATTCCTGCGTTTCCATTAATTCCTGCATTTCCATTAATTCCTGCGTTTCCATTAATTCCTGCGTTTCCATTAATTCCTGCATTTCCATTAATTCCTGCGTTTCCATTAATTCCTGCGTTTCCATTAATTCCTGCATTTCCATTGCTTCCAGTATCTGTACACCACTTAATTTTCCCAGGGGCGTTGTAATCACGGATGCATCTGAATTTACTTTACGTAATTCTTCCCTGCATGCCATTATATTTGCCCTGTCTGCCTTATCGGTACGGCTTAAAAGTATCGTATCTGCATACCTGATCTGATCATTAAAAAATTCCCCAAAATTCTTTTGATAGAGGCGGAATTTCGTTACATCAGCTACGGTCAGGCTGTTCTCAAGATTGACTGATTGCTTATCCTTCAGCTCCTGCACTGCCTTAATAACATCTGACAGTTTCCCCACACCGGAAGGTTCTATGAGAATGCGGTCAGGACTATATTGCTTCACCGCCTCTTCCAAAGCCTTACAAAACTCTCCTTTTAGGGAACAGCAGATACAGCCAGAATTAATTTCCCGTATTTCAATGCCTGTTTCTTTCAAAAGCCCGCCATCGATCCCGATCTCGCCAAACTCATTTTCAATTAACAGTACCTTTTCATCTTTAAATATTTCCCTGAGTAATTTCTGAATGAGAGTCGTTTTTCCCGCGCCTAAAAACCCCGATATAATATTGATTTTTGTCATTTGATTCTCCTCACTTATTATTGTGTACTTATCCGCTGCCACCTATTAATACCTGTATGGATAAACATATTCCTTCTCTGCCTTTTTTGCATCTTCAATCCCAGTAACCTGAATTACAATTCCCTTCTCTTTATTATAATGGAAAACTCCGGTTACGGAAACCCATTTATCCTGTTTTAGATTTGTAGCGTCATCCCATATACAGATCGGTCCGCAGGGGGCAAGATCTGAGATACAACAGCTCATCAATAATCTTGTCACAGCAAACTCATTGCTTTCTAAAGTATCATCCCGGTACACGGTTCCATGCATCGTGATCTGATATCCGTCATACTTATCGGGATAATAGCTCAACTGAAGCAGCCAGTTATAAAAATCCTCATCACTTACCGTTATCGTTCTGTTTGCCTCATCCAATCCTGCTGGAATCTGCTGTTTTTGATTACCAGGAGCAGTGGGGGTACTATCCTGGGACTGGGCTTTCGACTGGGTATCAGACTCAGGCTGAGTATCCGTTACTGTCTGGCTATTCTGCGCGGCACCGTTTCCTTTATCCGTCTCGCCAGCCTGCGGGGAGACGTTGCCCTCTTTCGTCTCGCTATTCTGCGGGCTTTCGTTGCCCTCTTCTGCCTCGCTATTCCGCAGGCTTTCGTTGCCCTCTTCTGTCTCGCCAGCCTGTGGGCTTTCCCCGCCCGGCAGCTTTCCCAGTTTTCCGGATATATCGCTTAGATATCCGCCAACCGCTGCATTGGATGTAAAGTTTCCATGTGGAATCAGGATAATCATCAGTGGAATCATCAATACCAGGCATCTGCTCACACTGGACTTATACTTTGGCGTTCCTGCCTTCAAGAAACGCGATATTGCCCAGATAAACATTACAATTCCGGTAAAGTACAGATATGGCTCCATCCTTGGAGTTACAAACAGCAGGTATTTTTTGCTGCAGGCCATTCCAATCATCATCACTGAGAATAACAAATAGCAGGCGCCTTCCAGCAGTGCTTCATAGTTCACGTAACGTTTCATAAAACCACACCGCCTCCCCCCAGCAATCCAAAGATCAGAATTATGCCATAGCATACAATGAGTGTCGTTAATGCCAGCCGGATTACAAATGTACGCTTAAAATAGCCGTTTAACATCAGAAGATTTTTAATATCCATCATTGGTCCAAAAACCAGAAATCCCATCATCGGCACAAAAGAAAACATGCCGGACATGCTTCTGGCAACCACCGCATCCGAGGAGGAACACAAAGATAATAAAAATGAAAGCAGAATCATAACGAATAGCCCTATTGGCATGCCGATAGTTCCAAGCCCTTTTAACCATCCCAGATCCAATGCCTGAAATACAGCAGAGAAGAAGATACCGATAATCAGATATTTTCCAACATTAAGAAAATCCGTCTGGGCATGGCGCATAAACAGTTGAAGTTTACCGCCAATACCCTTCAGTTCCCCATTTTCTTCGTAACACCCGCAGCTACAGCCGCCAAAATCCTCTGTTCCATCTCTTAACAGCTGTTCCGGCCTTTTGAAAAAGAAGGTCAACCCGATTAAAAAAGCACAAACTAACCCCAGTCCAAGCCGGTAAAATACAACCCGGATATCCAGGTTAAATGCATAATATGTAGACAGCAATACTACCGGATTAACCACTGGTGCCGCTGCCATAAAGCAAATGGCGGCCTGAATGGGAACTCCTTTTTTCAGAAGGCTTTTAAAAACCGGTATTGTTGCACAGTCACATACAGGCAGGAAAAAGCCACCCGCCATCCCCATTAACATACCAAGTATGGGATTCCCAGGGAAAACGCGTTCCATCCATCTCTTGGGCAAAAAAACCTGAATTGCCGATGAAAGCAAAACACCCAGAACTAAAAAGGGAACCCCCTCCAGAAACACTCCCATAAATAATGTCAAAACGGTATTGAACAATATGCCTCTCTGTTCCAGAAACGGTGCTGCCAATATCAAAATTCCAATTATTCCTGTGATGGCTGCCAATGTAAAATATGGGGATATACTTTTTTTCCGAACTGTTTGTTTTAATTCCTCACTTGAAAGCAGCTTGATTTCCGACCTGGAGATACTGTGAACCTTCTGTTCGAACCTGCGTCTGACTTCCAGGGTGTCTGCATTTCGCAAGACTGTAAGGTCGCTGGCTGCGACCTGAGATACAGGGGCTTCTCCGGTCTGTCCCAGCAGCACATCCGCCATTGGAACATCTGCCAGATAGATTACTTTTGCAATGTGGAACAGTTCACCCATCCGAAGCTGCAAAAAAATGCGCTCCAGCTTTGAAAATGCTTCCATCCCGTTCCACTCCACCCAGATTTCATCAAACTTCTGATGCTGCAAAACCCTGCAGATATCATCGGCAATCTGACTGTAGGAATTCTCCAGTTCATTTTTTGACCAGCGAAGCAGCTTACAATGTTTCGTTTCTTTCAATTCCTGCTCCCCTTCTTCAAACTGCAGAACCAGGATTTCTTTCTTTCTGCAATGGCCTAGCATCTGTGTTATAAATGTTGTTTTACCACTCTCCAGAAATCCCGCAACCACATATAAAGGTGTCGTCATATTGTTCCTCCTTCCTACTTCCTAAACAGCGCTTTTAGAAAAACAACCGCCAGAAACCACGCCACTTCCAAAAGTACAATTGTTCCACCGGGCTTCCAGCCGGCGTAATAGGATAGTATTAATCCTGCAATTGTAGTGATCAGCGCAACAACAATTGCCCACAAAAGGGCTTTCTTATAGCTTCTTCCCATCTGCATTCCACAGGCAGCGGGGACTACCAGCATAGATGAGATGATCAGCGCCCCCACTGTACGGGATGCTATCGAGACAGTAAGGGCTGTAAGTACCGTAAACACAAAATTAATCCTCTGTACCGGTACTCCTGATATACGCGCTGCATTTTCATCAAATCCTATATAAAATAACTCTTTATAAAGAAGCAGAACCGATATCAGTACAATCAGACTCACAACCAGAACAAGTATCAGCTCCTCTCTGCTGACAGCAACGATGCTTCCAAAAAGGAAACTGCTGAAATTTGCACTGTTTTTTACAAACCCGGACAATACTCCGGCCAATCCTATCCCCGCTGACATCACAATTGCAATTGCCATCTCCGAATAGCGGGGCAGTTTCCTGCGGATACGCTCAATCCCAAGTGCTGCCGCCACGCATACCACAGCCGCACTGAGAACCGGGTTAATACCAAAAATCAAACCTGCCGCCACACCTGCAAGAGAGGAGTGGGAAAGGGCATCCCCAATCATCGACATTCTTTTCAATACAATGGTCATTCCTATACACGGAGTTATCACCGCCAGCATAATACCTGCCAGAAATGCCCTCTGCATAAAACTATATTGTAGTATACTCATTCTTTTATTCCCCCCTCCTCCATCCTAAGAACCCGTTGTGATCCGATACAGTCTGCAGCATTACCATGGGTAACTAAGAATATCGTAACTTTTCGTCTCTGATTAAGCTCGGCTATCAAACGGTAAAAATTCTTTACAGATTGTGTATCAACTCCTGCTGTGGGTTCATCCAGAACCAGCAGTCGCGGATTGGCTGCCAATGCCCTGGCGAGCATAATCCTTTGCTGCTGGCCACCGGAAAGTTCTCCAATTCGTTTTTTCAGAAAACGCTCCATGCCAAGTTCCTCCAAAGTTTGGCGAACACTCTCCCAGTGGTTTCTCCCAGCTAAACGAAACCTGCCGATCTGTCTGTAAAGCCCCGTCATCATAATTTCTTCTACTGTTGCCGGAAAGTTCTGATTATGGCTGATACTGTTTTGAGGCACATACCCAACCTGACCGCTGGAAAAAATATGGTCGGGACTCCTTCCAAACAGACTGACACATCCTTCCTGGGGCTGTAATTCTCCAAGCAGCAGCTTTAAAAGCGTACTTTTACCACTGCCATTTTCTCCAGTAAGAAGCACATATTCCCCGTCCCCGACAGATAAATTCAGATTGTGCAGAATCGGTACCTCTGTGTACCGAAACGTAATATTTTCCATGCTGACTATATTCATGAAGCATTCCTTCCATTCATTTGTTCTATTTTTTAATTCTTGATTGGTTTGATCTGCTATTTCAGAGCTTTTTCCAATGTCTTCAGATTATCCCTCATTACAGAAAAATAATCCGCACCTGCCGCAAGCTCCTCATCATTTAATCCTTCCAGTGGATTTAAGACCTCTGTCTTAGCTCCAATCTCACTTGCGATAGTTTCTGCCACTTTGGGACTTACAAGCTCTTCAAAAAAGATTGTTTTCACATCATGTTCTCTTGCAAATTGTATAATTTCATTCATTCTTGCCGCGTCCGGTTCCGAATCCGGCATAAGTCCTTCTATGCCAATCTGGTTCAGTCCGTAAGCATTACACAGATATCCAAATGCCTCATGAGCAGTAATAAGATTTTTATTAGAAATTTTGGCAATTCCATCCCGATAATCCTGATCTAGCCATCTAAATTCCTCTGCATAGGTTTCATAATTCATTTCATAGTAAGATTTATTTTCCGGATCTGCTTCTACAAATGCATTTTTAATATTCTCCATCTCAGCTTTAGCATTCATGGGATCCAGCCAAACATGTGGATCATATTCTGAATGATCATCGTGGTCTGTGGTTTTAGATTCTGAATTTTCATCTTGATCAGTGGCTTCATTGGATTCTGAAGCTTCATTATGATCTGTGGCTTCTCCACCATGATCATGCTTCCCTTCCACAAGTGTCAAGCCTTTTGCTGCTTCCACCACAGTAAGCTTTTGATTATCCAGAGTATCCAATACGTTTTCCACCCAGTGTTCCATACCTGCGCCGTTATAGACAAATAAATCTGCCGCCTCTAATTCTCTGATATCCGTTGCCGAAGGTTCCCAGTCATGAGGCTCTGTGCCTGCCGGTACCATGTTGGTAACTTCCGCTTTATCCCCTCCTATCTTGCATGCAAAATCGTACATGGGATAGAAACTTGCTGCTACTTTTAACTTATCTCCGGCATTTTTTTCATCTGATTCTCCATTTACATTGCTGCTGGTCTGGCCTGGCACTTCCTTTTTCTTTTCTGCCTCAGTGGCTGTTTGTTTCCCGCAACCTGCGCAGCACAAAGAAACCGCCAGCGCAGACAGAATAATATACACTGATTTTTTCATGATAAAATCCTCCATATTTAATTATAATTTGGGTTGTCTGGTAAAATGGGCGCAAAAAAACAAGGTCTCCTTCTGCGAAAAAGCAGAATTCTCCCTTGCGTCCGCTGATTTAATCGTTCAGCCTTACCTTATAAGATATGAGTGTTTTTCTCTGAAAGAATTGATAAAACGACGGTATCATAGCTACAAATGCCGCCACAATACATACAAATGCCCCAAGACAGATGATTGCGTTCCCAATCTGGTGGATCAGACTTTCAGCATGCTGAATTTCCGCGCAGACCGGACAGCTTTCCCCGGTACATTCATGATAGATTTTTTCAGCGATAAAAAGACTGGAGAAAAAGAGAACACACAAAACGGCTGCAACCAGAAGAAGGGACACAGCTTTTTTTATAGTATTATTATTGTGATTTTGCAGATTCTTCATCGCTGTAATTCTCCTTTCTTCCAGAATGCATTTCCTTTTTACCTGCAGTTGCTGCAATAGCCATAGAGTATAGTATGCTGCTGATCCAGCTCAAAATGATGCTCATTTAAAACATGAATGGAAAAGTCCTCCATACATCCGCACTTCAAAGGAATCGTTTGACCGCATTTCAGACAGACCAGCTTTCCATGGTTATGCTTATCTTCATCCCCTATATACCTGTATTGTGCAGGCGAACCGTCCATTGATGGAATTTTAGTAACCAATCCATCCTGGTGCAGCCGCTCCAGCATCCGGTATAGAGTCGTCTGTCCCGCAGGCATTCCCTCTTTTCGCATATATTCCATAAATTGTTCAACCGAATAGAATTTCTCATGGTTCGCTTTCAGACATTGGAGGATATTCTCCTTTTGTTTCGTCTGATACTGACCGCGTTCCTTCACTGCATTTTCCTCTTTTCATCAGATATGAATTTGAAAATCATTTTCATTTTATAGCAGAATATATTTTTTGTCAACCGCCTTCTATAATCGGATTAGCAAATCCTACGATTCCCTTTTCTATTTTTTAATCGTAATGCTTTCAGCCATATGAGAGTCCATAATGCCACTCACAGGAGGAAGCACGCCCCTGTCTTGAAGCGGAGAATGGCCAAGGATTCTCTTGTAAGCACGATAAAATGCTGAATAATCTACAAATCCCGCAGCGGCTGCAGCATCTGCTGCACTGCACCCGTTAATCAGAAGCTGCTGGGCATAGATCACCCGCTTTTGCACCAGGTAATCAAAAACCGTAGTCCCGACTGCTTTGCGGAAAACTCTATTCAAATAATGTTTGCTCAATAAAAACTCCTCAGCAAGATTATCCAGCGTAATTTCCTCTGAAAGGTGGCGGTTCAGATAGATTAAGACCTTTGTTGCCAGATCATTATTCAGATTATGCCCATGAACTCCACTTTCTTTTCCTCTTATTGCAAAAATTCGTCCAAGAACTGCTTCTATGCCTATGGGGATCAATTGTTCCTGAATCCCCAAGGGGCTTTTAACATATTCGCAAAGTGCATCCAGGCAGGCATCCAACTGAAACGGCTTCACATTTTCAAAATATATTTTCTGCTTTGGATTTTTCTCAAAAGCCTGAAAAACCGATAATAAAAGCCTTCGGTGTTCCATAGAAATGATATCCGGATGAAAATGAAGCGCATACCTGCGATAGTGGCTGTCAGAATTAATTCTTACCCCATGAAATACATGTGGAGACAGCAAAAGAAGGCTGTGGGAAGTCAGTGCATATCGCTGTCCTTCCACCAGATAGTCTGCATCTCCTTCTACAAAGTAAAAAACCTCGTAATAATTGTGACAGTGCAGATCATATTGATCTGTTCTATACTGCGTATCGCTGTAACCGACATTTATCAGTTCCAAATAACGGTTATTCTGTTCTTTTATATTTTCCGGCATTGCATAACCTCCTTAGAGCAGGCAATAGCTTGCGGCCACCGTCTGTATTGCTATAAAACGCATAAAAATACTATAAAACATCAGAGCGATATTTGCAATATAATAGACTCTGCAGGCAATGGTATTTTTGTTATAAATGGGCTATAGTTTCTTCAAAGCTCCGGAAAAAATAAATAGCTCCGGACAGAAAGGATATTATTATGATAACAGGAGCACAACTTTATACCGTCAGAGATTATATCCAAACGGAAAAAGATTTTACATTTACCATTGGGAAAATTGCAGCCATGGGTTATACCACTGTGCAGATTTCCGCAATCGGCAAGGATATTCCTGCTGAGCGGATTCGTGAGGTGTGTACGGAAGCGGGGGTGCAGATTGTATTAACCCATAATAGTGCCGACCGAATCTTATATGATACAGATGCATTAATTGCAGAACACAATATACTTGGCTGTAGCTATATCGGACTAGGAAGTATGCCAGAAAAGTATCGAAACAGAGAATGGATTTCTCATTTTGCAGATGATTTTCTGGAACCTGCTAAAAAAATAGCTGCCTCCGGTAAGCTTTTTATGTACCATAACCACCATTTTGAATTTGAAAAACTTGGACAGAAACGTATTCTGGAATATCTCCTGGAAAAATTTGCACCGGATGAACTGGGCATTACGCTGGATACATACTGGATTCAGGCAGCAGGAGGTGACGTGTGCCAGTGGATCAGCATATTAAAAGACCGTATTCCCTGCGTCCACCTGAAAGATATGGCGGTAGAGCACGGCACATCCATAATGGCACCGGTAATGGAAGGGAACTTAAACTTCCCTGAGATTCTGCAAACCCTTGAGCATACGAACTGCCAATATCTGCTGGTGGAACAGGATATCTGCCAGACCAGCCCCTTCGACTGCCTGCAGAAAAGCTATGATAATCTAGCTGCTGCCGGTTACCGTTAAGAGGCTGCCCAGACTCAAAGCAAAAGAAATGAGGAAAGAATATGAGAAAAATAAGACTTGGAATTATCGGTATCGGAAATATGGGAAGTGCCCATGCATTATCACTGGCTGCCGGAAATATCCCGGAGCTTCAGCTAACCGCTGCAGCCGATCTTAAAACATCCAGAAGAACATGGGCAAAAGAAAACCTACCTGAAAATATACAGATATTTGCTGACGGTGACAGCCTGATTAAAGCCGGGTGCTGTGATGCAGTTCTGGTTGCAGTTCCCCATTATGACCATCCGCGTCTTGTCATAAACGCATTTGACCATGGCCTCCATGTCATGTGTGAAAAGCCGGCAGGCGTATACACCCTCCAGGTACGTGAGATGAATGAAGCTGCAGCCAGAACAGACCGGGTATTCGGCATGATGTTTAACCAGCGTACCAATCCTGTGTATCGTAAAATATATGAAATGGTACACAGCCAGAAATACGGGGCGGTCAAAAGAGTGAACTGGATTATAACAGACTGGTACCGGACCCAGGCTTATTATAATTCCGGTGGATGGCGCGCTACCTGGGCTTTAGAAGGGGGCGGCGTGCTGACGAACCAGTGTCCCCACAATCTGGACCTTCTCCAGTGGATCTGTGGAATGCCCTCAAAGGTGCATGCATTCTGCCACATAGGAAAATGGCATAATATAGAGGTCGAAGACGATGTAACTGCATATCTGGAATTCCCAAACGGCGCAACCGGAGTATTTGTGACAACGACTGGAGATGCCCCCGGAACCAATAGACTGGAGATTACTCTGGAAAAAGGCAAACTGGTCTGTGAAAATGATATTCTGCGCTTTTATGAACTGGACTGCAACGAACGGGAATATTGTTTTACAACCCCGGAGGGCTTTCTGCCTCCCGCCGGACACTGGACCGAAATTGCTACAGAGGGAGAAAATCTGCAGCATACAGGTGTCTTAAAAGCATTTGCCGCAAATATCTTAAGGGGAGAACCCCTGGTGGCAAAGGGCGAAGAAGGTATTAACGGGCTTACACTTTCCAATGCCATGTACCTGTCCGGCTGGCTGAACAAATCTGTGGAGCTGCCATTTGATGAATATCTTTTTCTGGAAAAATTAAATGAACTGCGGGCAGGTTCCAAGATCAAAGAAGTGGAGGAAATAACATTTAACACTGAAGGCACATACGGATCCGGGGCGAGACCATGAGGGCGGCCATTGTAGGCTGCGGCACCATCGCCCACGTCCATGCTGAAAGCATCTCCAGGCTAAAGGGGATCACCCTTGCAGCTTTTGCAGATATTATCGGGGAACGGGCACAAACTTTCGGGAACCGGTATGGTGGCAACGCCTATTCCTCACTGGAAGAAATGCTGGAAAAGGAGCGCCCTGATGTGCTGCACATCTGCACTCCCCACTATCTCCATGTACCGATGATGTTATATGCCCTAAAACACGGAGTTCACGTTTTTTCTGAAAAACCTCCGGTAGTCTCAAAAGAACAGCTTCAGGAACTGCTCTCTTTCCATACAGATAAATATATTGGATTCTGCTTTCAGAACCGTTATAATCCCAGCATCTCCATGGTAAAAAAACTTCTGGAAGGAGAAGAAGCCGGCAATATCATAGGTGCAAGAGGTATAGTGACCTGGCAAAGAACAGCTTCCTATTACAGCGAAAGCAACTGGAGGGGAAGACAGTCCACCGAAGGGGGCGGCGCTTTGATAAACCAGGCTATCCACACAATGGATCTTCTGGTTTATCTGATGGGGACACCCCTTAGCATAGATGCGGGGTTGCATAATCATCATCTAAAGGGTGTAATTGAGGTAGAGGATACCCTGGAAGCTTACATCCGTTTCACAGACGCAAACGCCCTCTTCTATGCAAGCACTGCTTACTGTGACAATGTCCCTCCTTTAATCGAGCTGTGCTGCGAAAACAGAACGATACGGATTGAAGACCACTCTGTCACATACTTCTACCGGGACGGCCGCATAGAAACTCCCAGACTGCCCTCTGGGGAAACACTTGGTAAAAATTACTGGGGCAGCGGACACATGAGCTGTATAGAAGACTTTTATAAATCTCTTCGTGAAAACAGCCGGTTCGCCCTGGATCTTAAGGGAACCCAAGATACCATCCTTCTGATGCTTGCTGCTTATGAATCAGCCAGAACGCAGACGGAAATATTTCTCTGATATATGTTTAACATTTATTACACATCAAAATTATTGGTACATTCATATCGTATAGCATATGAAAAAATACATACATGTTCGAGAAGAAAGGATTAAAAATTATGTTGGAAAATGCAAAGATATCTTGTTTCGCAGATGAGATTGACACAGCCCTGAACATCCAGATAGATGTATTAAGAGAATTAAAATTACAATTTATCGAATTCCGCAGTGCCAATCACAAAGGCATAGCCGATTATACGATAGCCGAAGCATTAAAAACCAGGAAAACACTGGACCATAACGGAATTGCGGTATCTGCCATCGGCTCACCTACAGGTAAAATACGAATCACAGATGATTTCGCATCCCACTTTAAACAATTTCAGCATATAGCAGAATTGGCTGATATCTTTGAGACTCCTTATATCCGGATGTTCAGCTTCTATCTCCCTAAAAACAGCCCACCACAGATCCATCGTGATGAAGTCCTGAAACGCCTGGATCTGCTGGTAAATTACGCTGCAAAGAAAAATCTGGTATTACTTCACGAAAATGAAAAAGGGATTTACGGCGATACGGCAACACGCTGTCTGGAATTAATGAAGGAATTTTTCGGACCAAATTTTGGTGCCACCTTTGACTTTGCCAACTTCCTTCAATGCGGACAGGACACTTTGGAAGCATACGATACGCTGAAACCCTATATTGTCTATCTTCATATCAAAGATGCCATACAGGCTACCGGTGAAATTGTTACAGCCGGCAACGGGGACGGACAGATCCCTTCCATCCTGAATCAGCTGGACAAGGGCGGATACAGTGGGTATCTAAGCCTTGAACCACATCTTGTGGATTTTGATGCTCTGAAATCACTGGAGCAGGAAGGGACAAAAAGAGGTCGAACAGATGGACCGGAGGCGTTTCGCACTGCTTACCGGGCACTTCTTAAGATCCTTCATTAATTTATGCACAGTAACTATTATTTCCCGGAAGGTGCATATTTTTTTGCCACAATCCTATTTAACCGCTCTGTCATTACCATCATTAAAACCGCAAAGATACTTAAATATACAGGAAAAATACTGATGTTTATAACAGACGCAAGTAAACCAAATAGAGGCGGCATAAACGTTGTTCCCACATAGGCGCTTGCCATTTGGATGCCGATAATCCCCTGGGAATTTTCTCTTCCAAAATTATAGGGTGTGGAATGGATAATAGCCGGATACGTGGGTGCACATCCAAGCCCCGTTATAATTAATCCCATCATCGCAAACAATGTGGTCTCTACCGGCAAAGCAACGAAGATAATTCCGATTAAAGATATTAAAATACCAAAACGGATCAATAATTTATCGCCTAACTTATCTGCTATAAATCCACAGAGAAATCTTCCAGCCGTAATGCCAAGGCAAAACAGAGAAGCAAATCTGGCTGCAATACTCACGTCAAGTCCCCGATACTGCACCAGATAACTGCTGGCCCATAACATAGCCGTCTGTTCCAGCGCACAATAGGAGAAAAAGGTGATCAGAACAAGGGGCACCCCTTTCATTTTCAGAATCTGCACAAATCCCAGGGGTTTGGAAGGACCTTCGTGACCAGTTTCTGTATCCTGGCTATGTACTGTATTTCCCTTCTTCCAAAGCGGCAGGCTGATAAAGAGAACTACCGTTAACAGAATCTGCACGATACTGACAACACGATATCCGTTGTGCCAGCCAAAGCCTCCGGTCAGGCTAAAACTCATTATGTATGGGCTGACCGCCGCTCCGACTCCCCAGAAACAATGCAGCCAGCTCATATGGCGGGATGCGTAGTGGAGGGCAACATAATTATTCAGTGCTGCATCTACTGCACCTGCCCCCAGTCCATACGGAATTGCCCACAAACATAACAAAACAAAAGAATTAGATACAGAAAAACCAAACAGTGCCAGGGCTGTTAAAAATACACTGAACGCCGTAACTAATCCGGCACCAAATTTCCTGGTCAGCCTGTCTGACAAAAGACTGGATATAATTGTCCCGAAGGCTATTATCATTGTAATAATCCCGGCATATGAAACAGGTACCCCCAACTCAGCATGCATCACAGGCCATGCGGAACCAACCAGTGAATCCGGCAGCCCCAGACTGATAAATGCAACATAAATAATTACTAGTAAAAATGAAAACATGGTAAACTCTCCATCTCTTTATATTTTAGAGCGTGTTTGGACATTAAACACATGATAGCGCATCCTGTTTAAACAACAGAACTTTTTCGCACTGAACAATATTATAATGTGTGTTATAAACTTTTCATATAATAAAAATGTCATGTTGTATAAATATTATGTCATGTTCTTATCATGCAAGCCGTGCTACTCATGTAGAACCCATATGGATACTCATTTACCCCGTTTACATTGCTCATTATCACAGATTCAAATGGTTTTTCCGAAATTCCTGCGGTGACAGATTGCAATGCTGCTTAAATGCTTTGGAATATGAAAAACCATCCGCAAAATTACACAACAGAGCGATCTCATTTAAATTCTTCCCGGTGTCCAGCAACAGAGTTTTTGAGTAATTTATCCGGCTGTCAATCTGGTAAGCTCCCGGAGAAATGCCATACATCTCTTTAAACTTTTTCCGGAATCTGTCGTAGGTCATCCCCGTCCGCTGTGCCACCTCTCTGGCATTTAAAAACCGGGGCTTTCTCTGGCTGAGTAATTCCTCTGCCTCCTGCATCCTGGCAAACTCCCTGCCGTCCACATTTAAATTTCTGGCACACCGGAACATTTCCATGGCAAATTCCTGGCTGTAAAGATACAGAACCGACAGCTGATCCTCTGTCAGCTTCTGAAAACATCCCATTAAATAATTGCACTTCTGAAAAGTATGGGGTGTCAGCCCGGGATAAATCACCGGAATATCGGATATTAACTTCAGGTCCCTTAGATTTTCATATGTCCTTCTTCCAAAGCACACAAAAAACTCCAGCCATTTTCCGTCCGGATTTACCATGGTTGTATGTTCTCTGCCCGGAAGCCTCTGTACGAATGCTCCCGGCTCCAAATCATATTCATGTCCTTCCATATCCGTATATGTACCGGATCCGTCTAACAGCAGAAATGCTCCATAGTGATCAAAGACAAGCCCGCTTTGAGAAAACCCCTCATTGGGCTTGTGCAGAAACCCACAGCTTAGAACGCCATCCCGGGGACTGTGGGTTATATTATAATGGATTGTTTGATTGCGATATAACCGTTCTGGTATTTTCATCTTACTGTGTCCTTTCCTTTCCAAAAATGACATGCCTGTGCCAAAAAGCCCATTCTTATTTCTAATCATATATGCTACTATGTGGTTAAGTCAATAAGGAAAAATGATGATTTAGAAAGGATAAGGAATCCATATGAAGATGACAAAAAGAGAAAATTTAATTGCAATGCTGAGAGGAAAACCTTACGAAGAGGTGCCTGTGGAATTTAATTTATGCCCGGAACTTGTGCAAACCTATCAAGAAAAAACAGGAAGCAGCCTACACTATATGGAATACTTCCAGATGCCCTGGCGTAATGTAGATGATATTGTCCTCAATGAAAATCCGGACCAATTTCTCAAGTATTATCCCTATGGCCTGAAAGAAGGAACCCACATCGATAGGTGGGGCGTTGCTCATGAACCAGGCAGTGCCGCTGCCAAACATATGACAAGAATGCGCTGCCCGCTGAGTCTGGCAGAAGACCTGGAAGAAATAGAGTCCTTCCCTTTTCCCGACTTTTCCAGTGGAGATGCATCTCATCAGATCGAACAGGTAAAAGCGATACATGAACAGGGTCTGGCAGCTGTGGGCAACATGCAGACCACCATCTGGGAAACCTCCTGGTACCTGCGAGGTATGGAAAATCTCATGTCCGATATGATCTGCGAACCGGAAGTAGCTGCTTTCATTTTTGACAAAGTCACTGCAGAAGCACAGATTCGCGCACGATCCTATGCCCTGGCAGGCGTGGACATTATTTATCTGGGGGACGATATCGGCATGCAGCACACGCAGATGATGAGCGATGAACTTTATTGCGAATGGATTTTACCCCGTTTGAAAAGAGTAATTCAGACAATCCGCTCTGTAAATCCTGAAATCATAATATTTTACCATAGCTGTGGTTATGTAACTCCATTTATTCCCTATTTAATTGAAGCCGGAATTGATGTGCTCAATCCCATCCAAAGCGAATGCATGGACTTTCAGGAAATATTCCGGAAATACGGAGGAAAAATTGGATTCCATGGTACGATTGGCACTCAGACTACCATGCCCTATGCTTCACCACAGGAAGTTACAGCAACTGTCCGCCGATTGCTGGATATTGCTGGCAGTACCGGCAGGCTGTTTCTGGCGCCTACCCATCTGCTGGAGCCGGAAGTTCCCTGGGAAAATATTACCGCATATGTGGAAGCATGCAGAAATTATTCCCTGAAATCTTAGAAACGTTAATCCTTCTATTATTCACCCCGGTAAGTATCCAGACAGAAGGGGTGGCCGGCAGGATCAAACAGCGTCCTGGAATCATCGAAAAATTTTTCCTCTGCCAGCCTTGCTCCACAGTCCACTGCATAGGTGATGGCTTCCTCCAGATTCTCAACTTCTAAATCAAAATGCATCATTTGTCCCTGTTTTCCGGCTTTCCAGGGCCAAACCGGAGGAGCATACTCCCTTATTTCCTGAAATGCCATCACATTTCCCTGGGGAGAGGTGATGGCTGCCGTGCCATTCTGAACCGGATGAGAAATATTCCATCCCAGCAATCTGCTGTAAAATTCCGAAAGTACTTTGGCACCTCCGATACCGCAATCCATTACAATAGGCCCCATTTTAATGATTGGTTTGTCTTTTTCCATAACGATTCCTTTCACTTTCACATAGTGAGCCAGTACTGGGCTCCGTCTTTCGTCCTCTCCATAAATCCATACATAACCAAATACCGCCGCAAAGTCATATAATCTTCGAAGACCGGCTTTAAAATCTCATTCACTTCTTTTTCTGTGTAGTGCTTTCCCCTCTGGAATTCTTCTGCTATTTTTCCCAGTATTACTATTTTTTTCTTTTCTTTCGGCGAAAAAGCTTTTAATACCAATGGGGAAAGCGACTGGAAAGAGGTATCTAGAATATGGCGTTTTTCCTGTTCCGTAATCAGATACCGGTCATCAACGTAAATTGCCTTGTCATGAATAGGAATAAAGGCATTTTCATTTTCAGCATGATCTTCAAACACCTGCTCATATACTGCCAGATATAATCTTGCCTGTTTTGCTTTCTCCCGGAATGTAAATCTCTGACGTCTGACTGTTGAATCTGAAATCCCAGATTTCCTGGCAATTTCACTGTCTGTCAAGCCTGCATAGAATAACGTCATTAATTCCTTTTGATTTTGTGTTAATGTATTATACTTAGTATCTGCATTCACAAGCTGTGTAAAATTGCCATTATGCTCTCCTGCGATATGCTTCGCTGCCGCACGTTCCGCCACATAGAACTGGTCCCCGATTGAAAAAATCTGCCCTGCCGAAAATATTTTATCACAATAAATGCAGACATAGGCATCTTTTTCTTTGTCGTACCGGTATCCCTTCTTTAACTCTTCCAATGTAAGTTTACCGTAATCCATAATTTCCTCCTGTTCCGTTTATTATAAATGAATCTTAACATTGTTTATAGAATTTGTAAACATTTTTTTGTAATTCTATATCACAAACATGTCAGGGGTACTAATCTGTTGCAGGGTATAACGCACGGCTGTAAGGAAGCAAATTATTAATAGCTCTCCCATAATACAACACACAATGCCGGCAAATACATCCTGTACTACGCTGACAGACAAAGGCGGCTTTGAAATCACGTAATTTCAAAACCGCCTTCACAAATAACTTATTAAATTATGATAACATCAATCATGAGCATTAAAAAAAGGCAATAGTCCCTGATAAGCCAATTCAAATTTATGCTTTAGCAAATGATATACATTCTCTTTTTCCCTGTCCGCCTGATAGCTTTGGCGAATATGCAAAAACTTCTCCACTTCATCAAAACCTTGGAATACTCCTGCCCCTACACCGGCTATCATCGCCGCACCTATAGAGGTGGCTTCCTCTACATGATCAGGCACGTGAAAATCCACCTGCATTACATCAGCCAGTATACCTGCGTTTACCGGGCTTTTCGCTCCGCCACCGGTTAGTATCATCGTATCCACAGACATTTTTCTGCGGTAAGCCTTTAGAATTAATTCCAGATTCATCGCTATGCCTTCCATGGCGGCACGTACATAATCGTCTTTCCTATGCTCCGGATGAATGCCAAGATATGCTCCGCTGGTATGGGAATTCCACCTGGGGCTTCTTTCACCCAGTAGATAGGGCAGAAAAATTAACCCTTTTGCACCAGCCGGTGATCGTTTAATCCGTTTATCCAGTAAATGATAGTCTTCTCCGTCACAGATTACGCTTCGGATATAGGAATAGGCACTTCCAGCTGCCTGCATAGTCCCACAGGGCATATATTTACCGGGAATTACATGAGCAAAGCAAAACAATACTTTCTCTTCGTCCACAAACGGGTCTGTGGATGTCCCACCGATCCATGCAGAAGTACCAAATGTAGTGAATAATTCCCCATCCCTTACACAGCCTGCCCCTACTGCAGAACAGGGGCCGTCTCCGCCTCCGCAGATTACAAGCGTATGTTCTCCCAGTCCGCAGGCAGAAGACGCATTTGCCGTCAATTTTCCTGCAATGTCTGTAGCGTTATGTAATTCAGGGAATTTATCAACATCTATTTCTGCTGCATCCAGTATTTCCCGGGACCACTCCAGCTTTTTCAAATCCATTGCCTGGGTACCGGATCCATCCGAATAATCCGTTACAAATTTTCCAGTCAGACGGAAGATAATGTAATCTTTTGCCTGCAAAACTTTATAGGTTTTCTGATAGATATCCGGCTCATGTTTCTTAAGCCACATAAGCTTCTCAATGGTATAACTGGGGCTGACTCTGTGGCCAGTCAGTTCATAGATACGGTTCGCGCCCAGTTTCTCTTCCAGAACCGCCGCTTCCTTAACGGCTCTCTGGTCTGCCCAGATAATAGATCTTCGAAGAGGATTCCCCTCCTTATCAACGGGAAGGCATCCCTGCATCTGAGCACTGAAAGAAATCGCCAGAACCTGCGCCGGGTTAATGCCTTCCAGTATTTCTCCGGTTGCCTGGCAAAAAGCTTTCCACCAGTCCAGAGGATTTTGCTCTGCACGATTGTCTCCAAAGAAATCTGCGTCATAGGAAACCACAGCACTTCGTATCATCTCACCGTCTGCAGTAAAAAGCGTTGCTTTATCTCCCGAGGTCCCAAGGTCATGGGCAATCAAATACTGTTTCATAAGTCCACCTTCCTTCCTGCTTTCATTCGAAACGGGTTCTCTACAGGTCCGTAAGTGAGACTTCGCCTCTCACTGCCACCCAGTCTGCTTTAAAATCATCCACAGCCTTCTTCACTGCCGCCATTTCAAATGAACTATGCATCAGCATTGGCTGTACGGTAGCCGTATGTGCCCCTGCCGTAAATGCGCGGTTTACCTGACGTATATTTTTAAAGCTGGCTGCAAGAATCTTGCAGGAAGAATGATTTTCATCAATCATCTGACGGAAATCTGCAATAGTTTCTTCAAAATCCACATCCAGGTTTTCCATACGGTTGCAATAAGGTGCAATGAAATCAGCCCCTGCCATAATCGCCATGAATCCCTGGATTTCAGTATAAATAGCGGTTGCCGTAACACCGATTCCCCTTGCTTTTAACAGCATCATTGCTTTTAATCCCTCTTCCGTAGTTGGTATTTTAATAAATACTTTATCATCTACATTTTTCAAAACCGCTTCTGCTTCTTTGAGCATTCCAACTGCATCCTCAGCAAGCACCTGCACATGGAGGGATTTATCCATTCCAATGACATTTCTGATCTCACGAAGCGTTCCGTACAAATCCACATTTCCCTCTGCCTTTAGTATACTGGGGTTGCTGGTTACTCCTGTAATCGGATAAAACTGGCTGTATTTTTTAATCTCATCTAAATTGGCTGTATCAAATAAAAGTTCCATACTAATCTCCTCTTTCTTTTCTATAAGAGGATTATAAATATTTTTTCATTATTTGTCAATGGGATATTTACTTATGAAACTATTTTTTCTTTCTTACGTAATTATTATTTCTTTTCTACATTTCGCCCCTGGCTTCCCGTTCCCCAAGTTCAGCCATAATTATCGGATACTTCCTTGCACTACCTATGTATATCTGTATATTTATATATCCATATAATATCATATTTTAGATCATAATTGTCCTTATCTTTTTGGAATGATCCTGTTTTTATTCGAACCCAAAAGATATTTCTTACGAAACCAAATGATTGTATATTTCCTTTCATTATGCTATAATAAATCAAATGTTCAAATGCAAAGGGGATGTAAGATGAATCATAGAGAAGAAAAAATCTTAGAATTGCTTACGCTGGAAAATAAAATAGAAGTAGCAAGGCTTTCTGATCTGCTGGATGTATCTAAAGTAACAATCCGTAAGGATCTGGACAGCTTAGAAGAAAAGGGACTGATTAAAAGAGAACATGGATTTGCCGTACTGGGTTCCCGGGAAGATATGAACTACCATCTGGCATTTCATTATGAAAAAAAGAAACAGATTGCACGGACGGCGGCAGACATGGTACAGGACGGGGAGACACTCATGATTGAATCCGGCTCCTGCTGCATTTTGCTGGCAGATGAACTGGCCCGGACGAAAAAAGACCTGACCATCATTACCAACTCTGCCTTCATAGCCGGTTATATCCGCCACTATCCTACCGTCCAGGTCATACTGCTGGGCGGGACTTATCAGAAAGATTCCCAGGCTGTGGTGGGTCCCCTGACAATTAACAATGTACGGACTTTTTTCGTAAACAGGCTCTTTATCGGAATCGATGGATTCCAGGAGAGTTTCGGATTTACCGGAAGCAACTTAATGCGCCGGGAAGTCATCCGCGCTATGACAGAACAGGCAGAACACACCACGATATTGACTGAGTGCGAGAAATTCAACCAAAAAGGATCTGTTTCTCTTCTGCAATATCATGAAGTGTCCTGCCTGATTACTGATTCCGGGATCTCCGGAGAAAAAGCGGAGTTTCTAAAAAGCAAAGGGGTAAATGTAACGGTTGTGTAGGTTAAGGCATCAGACAGTTTCTTCTTTCGTCCAAAACCTTGCTCATTTCCGTTCTCTTTTTATCCAGATTATAAAAATACATCAGTCCCGCAATTGCCAGACATAACCCCAGAGGAATCCAGATAAAGCTTGCTTCAATACATGCCAGAGCCTTTGGGGACTGCTTTTCATTTGCCACATAGCCGCCCCACTTCAATATCCCGCCGATAACTGCACTTGCAAGTCCCATACTCGCCTTTACGAAAAATCCCTGAAAGGCAGCAATCAGACCGGATATATTTTTATTCTTTTTATACTCCGAATAATCGATAACATCCGGCTGGATCGCAAAAGTAACACCAAAGATTCCGTAAATTCCCAGTCCGGTAACTACAAGCCCCGACAGCAGGAAAAAGGATGAAGATCTTCCAACATAGATCATCATGTCACCTGCTATGTAAATGATAATGCTTAAATACATCACCCACTTCTTACCAAATTTTCTCTGGAGAGCAGGAAGGATTAACAGCATGGGAAGTCCGGAAAGAATACCCAGCAGCCCCACCAGGGTGAGCCATTGTGTCTTCTGAAGGTTATATGTAAAATAGTAAATCACTGTGGTGCTCCGAAATACATACAGACCGAAATACAGAAAATTCAGGATAAAGAACAGGATACTCTGATCTGTGAGTCCTTTCAGGCTTTCCCGAAGCGTCACCTTTTTTTCCTGTACGGTAGAAGGAACAACCTCTTTGGTACTTAGAAAGGTTATGACAAATATAATCATAGCCCCAATACCATACAGGCTCATGGTAATAAGATATCCCTGGGCTTTGTCGCCTTTTCCAAAGAATTCCACCAATGGTGCAGTAATGGTCATAACAACCGCAGTCCCAAGCATTGCACAGATCATTCTGGCAGACACCAGACAGTTTCTTTCGTGCAGGTCGGATGTGAGCCTTGGAACGATCGTATTCAGGGGTATATTTACAACTGTATATGCGGTACAGAGAAGACAGTATGTAACATATGCCCATACGATTTTACCCACACTTCCCAGTTCCGGTATATAGAAAGTTGCAATAGTAAATACAGCAAAAGGAATCGCACCTATCAGAAAATACGGTCTGCCCTGCCCCCACCGGGTATGGGTTTTATCCACAATAATCCCCATACCCGTATCGGTAAGTGCATCAATGAATTTGGTAACAAGCATCAGGGTACCTGCAACCGCTGCCGATATCCCAAATACATCTGTATAAAATATCATCAGATAAGATGCCATTGTACTGAATACCAGATTGCACCCCAGATCCCCGATTCCATATCCCACTCTTTTTCTCCACTTTTTCATAATCATTCTCCTCTAAAAGACTTTCTTAAATTTATATCTTTGACAGTTTTTTCATATCTTCTTTCAAATGTTCATATATCGACTGGTACACAGCATAATAGTCATTATATTTCTCATGATTTTGCTGGTTTGGCATTATTTTTTCATCCAGAACCTGCCATTGTTTTACCTGTTCATAGGTGAGCAGTCCAGTTCCGATACCCGCCAGCATTACATCACCCATATTTGCCTCCACATCATAGATGGGGCATACCACAGGATACCCCGTTACATCCGCAAAGATCTGACGCCATACCTTTGACTTTGTTACTCCCCCTGCCAGCAGTATGTACTCACCCAGTTCTTCCCCTGTTGCTTCCATTGCATTCCTGAGGGAATATGCCACTGCTTCCAGAAATGCCCGATATAAATGCGCCTTGGTATGAGTGAGTGAAAGTCCCAGAATAGTTCCTTTTGCATCGGAATCCCAGACAGGACTTCTTTCTCCCATAAAATACGGCAGTACCACAAGTCCTTCACTACCTGCGGGAAGCTTTTCTGCTGCGGCATTCAGTACATCGTATGCCCTGGGACCACCTGCTTTTTCAGCCTCTGTCTCAAACTGGCAGATGGTATTGCGAAACCATTTCACAATCGCCCCTGCTGTAGCTCCTCCGGCAAAATAATAAGATAATTTCTTGGCATCATACAGATAAGGCCATACAATCAATCCTTTTCCCTTTACCGGTTTATCTGAAATAAGTGCTGCACACATTGACGTTCCGATGGCGGCTGCATAGACGCCGGAATCAAATACACCAAGCCCTATATTGGCAGCTCCGCAGTCAACTCCTCCTGCTATAACCGGCATCCCTTCCCACAGCCCCAGTTCCTGTGCCATCTCCTTTGTAAGTCCCCCTACAATATCCGTGGACTCAACTATTTTCTGAGGCATCATGGACAGCGGTATTCCCATGGCTTCCATCATTTCTTCAGACCATTCTCTGCGGTTCATATCAAATATACCGCCGATGTTCCCAGCCGAAGAATAATCAATGGCTATTTCCCCTGTCATTTTATAGATCACATAATCATTTGGAGGAAGAAACAGTTTTGTTTTTTTCCAGTTTTCCGGTTCATGGTTCTTCATCCAAAGTATTTTAGTATAACCGTAATAGGGATCTGCACCGTTGTGTGTAATTTCAAGCAGTTTTTCTTCCCCGATCTTCTCCAGCACCCAGGCAGTCTCTTCATCTGCTCGTCTGTCCATCCATATCATACAGGGCCTGACAGGCTGCATCCGGTCATCCAGGGGTATGCCGGAACCTCCGTATAATCCGCTGATTGCGATTCCCCTGATATCCTGTGGATTGACTCCTGATTCCTTTACTGTATTCTTAATGGATGTAAACGCTGCGTCTGCCCACACCTTGGGCCACTGCTCCGCCCACAATGGTTTCGGCGTCAGCACATCATATTCCTGAAGATTCTGGGCAATCAGCTTTCCCTCCGTATCCATCAAAATAGTTTTCGTACCGGATGTTCCGATATCGGTTCCCAATAAATAATTCATCTTTCTTCCTCCTGGTGAGATTTACTAACAAGCTCTGGTTACATTAGAAGCAGGTAAATGCTCCATCCACAACAAAATCCGATCCCGTTGTAAAGGAACTGGTATCTCCTGCCAGATAGACGCAGATAGACTGGAGTTCCTCCGGCCTGCCCATTCTGCCAAGGGGCGCCATTGCGTTCCACTGTTCAATCAACGGCTGCAGGCTTGGAGAATTCAGCGTCAGTTCCGTCCCGATATATCCGGGGCTGATGCTGTTGACACGTACATTTCTCTTCGCCCATTCAATTGCCAGAGATTTTGTCAACTGGATCACTCCTGCTTTTGATGCATTGTAGGAACACTGGGGCTGGGGTACATTTACAATATGGGCAGACATAGATGCCGTATTAATGATAGAACCCCCGCCCTGCTTCAGCATCACTTTCCCAGCTGCCTGTGCTGTTAAAAATACCCCGGTGAGATTAATATCTATCACTTTTTTCCACTGGTCAAAGGTCATCTCTTCAGCCGGTATATTCATACAGATTCCGGCATTACAAAAAGCAACATCCAGTCTGTTGAATCTGTTTAGAATGGTATCCATCATTGCCTGAACTTCTTCCGGTTTTGTTACATCCGCTTTGACTGCAATTGTTTCTACCCCATTTTCAGCGGCAAGCTGTTCAGCTGTTCTTACAGCCTCATCTATATCCACATCTACGATTGCCAGATCTGCCCCCGCTTGGGCAAATGCCGTAGCAACCGACTTGCCAATACCTCTTGCCCCTCCTGTTACAAAGATTTTTTTACCATCAAGTCTCATCTTTTCAATAATTCCCATATCACTTCATCCTTTCTACCGTTTTACCCAGTACTTCCTCCGGACAGTAACGAACTAAGCGTACTGACCATTTGGAGCATTAGAGGGTGTTTTAAATTTGGTTTCTGACATCTGTGCACCACATTTTTGTGCTATTGATTCTAAATTCATTTTATGTATTTACATTTTATAAAATGATTTTGTAAAATGTAATTACATAATAGCGCTTTTTTACTTCTTGTGCAAGATGGAATAATACTCAAAATTCAATTATGTTTTTTGGATAAAACTACCAAAAGTTCTTTATCAATTTATTTACATAAAATAATATGCTATAATGATTTTGCAAATCTATTTTACATAATGAAGTCAAATACACGTTTTTCTTTTATAAAAGGAGTCTGTTATTATGGAAAAGTTTTCTCTTAGCGACATAAAAAAAATGAACTATTCTGATGTTTATCATTTTATCTATTCCAATGATAAATGTTCAAAGCAATCCATTGCAAATGCATTGCAGATGAGCCTTCCTACCGTAACGCAGCATTTAAATATGCTCTTAGAAGGAGGCTTTATTGAAACTTGTGGACAACTCCAGTCAATGATTGGCAGGAAGGCGGTTGCCTATACCATAACCCCTGCCGCCAGAGTCTCCATTGGCGTGGAAATTCTAAAAAACAAGCTTACCATCGCTGTTCTGGACCTGTATGGACATATCCGTTCTCAGAAAGTCTGCCGGATCCCGTTTCAGGACTCCGGGGATTATTTCAAAGAAGTCTGTACGGAAATCCGGCAGTTTATTCTGGAGCAGGAAATAGAACCCAAAAATGTACTGGGAATTTCATTTGCACTACAAGGACTGGTGTCCCAGGACAACCGGAATATTATCTATGGCAAGATTCTCAACTGTACCGGCCTTTCCATATCATCTTTTGAACAACACCTGGACTATCCATGCCGTTTTGTCCATGACGCTGAGTGCGCTGCCATGACGGAACTCTGGGATCATCCGAATCTGTCTCACGCCGTGTATTTTTCACTGGGCTACCATCTGGGTGGCGCCGTTATAATCAACGGTGAAATACAGAGCGGGCGCACCGGACGAAGTGGAACCATTGAACATATGACCCTCGTTCCGGGAGGACTCCCCTGCTACTGCGGGCAAATGGGATGTATGGAATGCTATTGTTCCGCCAGTGCCCTGCTGTGCAACGATCCCGGGAGCGAAGATCTGGATGCTTTCTTCGAAGCCAAAAATGCAGGCGGCAGGGATCAGGAAGACCGCTGGGTGCGCTATCTCAACTATCTTGCCATGGCGATTAATAATCTTCATATGGTCATCGACAGTGAGGTTATCCTGGGCGGACATCTGGCACCTTATATGAACGAACAGGACCTGGAATATCTCCATACCCGCATGCAAAAAACCACAGCATTTCCGGAAGCGGAGCCATTCCTTTCCCTTGGAAAGAGAAAAAGCAGCACCGTTGCTACCGGAGCTGCTCTGTACTATATCAAAGATTTCCTGCAAAATGTCAGTGACGGCCATGACTGGTAAATCGGCATAACAATGAAACGTCAGATATTACGCAGGATTTCTGCATAAAAATAAGAAGTCTATAGCTTTTTCGTACTTTGCTATAAACTTCTTATTCTATTTCTGCTATTCCTGCTGCAATTCGTGCAAAAAGCAGCTGACACAATGGATAAAGCTTCGATTTAGCAATAACCGATTTTTTTCTATTTCACAACCCGCGGTTCAATATGCTATTTGGAGAGCGCTATTATTCTGCGATCGCCCACATCCGCACCGGAAGGCCCGTTGCTCCCTCAATAGGAAGAAACGCGGCAATTACCACCGCCCCTGCTGGCGGAACTTTATCCAGGTTACACATTACCTCTACCTGAAGCTTGCCCTTTTTCAGAAGATAGCGTTCACATGCCAGATCCCCGGCTTGTTCCGCCAGCTGGGACGCGTCTGTATCCAGTGTCTCATGGCCGTTTGCAGCGGCATTTCTTACCTCATATATGTATTGAAGCGCCTCCATAGACCAGCCTGGAAAATGTTCACCGCCATTTTCATCAAAATTAGAGATGGCATCCATATCAGGCCAGCGGGCACTCCATCCCGTATACAGTGCCACAAAGGCGCCGTCCGGGATTTCACCGTATTTTTCTTCATACTTTTGAAGGTCCTCAACCGTTACCGCATAGTGCACATCTTGTTTTACCTTATCCGAAATATCAATGACTACTAATGGAAATACCATATCTTTAACGGAATATGCTTCCGACAACGCTTCCCCTTTGACAAAATGCCCTGGGAAATCAATATGCGTACCAAACTGCCCTGGAAACTTGAAGGATTGAATCAGGCACTCCAAATCATTACCCCAGTCATAAACAGTTTTGGAAAGCTCTACCGCACCTTCCGGTATGCCGCTCCAATAAGGACTGCTGTTGTTCAGGGGATGTGATAATTCGATCCAGCGGTAATTTTTCAGTTTCTCTAATTCTTCCCATAATTTGTACATAGCTGTTACCTCCCTGTCAATTGAGATCATTTATTATAATCATTTATTCATCATAACTCATATAATCCCAGTTGGCAATCTGTCTTTTGAATATTCAGGAAACTACTTCTCCGCTTCATTCAGCGCATTGACTACTGCCTCATACAGCGGTCTGGCTTCCGGTGCAACTCCCAGCAGCTCTGCAAGGGTCATCTGCTGTGCCATGGCAAGCATGGGATTGTCCAGCATTCCAGGAACCATCTGATGAAGCAGTTCCACTGCCAGCGGCTGCGCCAAAATATCTTCCAGCGTACTGTCCAGACTGAACCGCTCATATGCAAGATTGGTAGTCGTTTCATATTCGTATTCATATACGCCTGATCCAACAGTAAACACATCTTCTTTCTCCGGCAGATGAATCTCTGCGGTTGTATTTGCCGGCACTTTTACAAATACCCGAATCTTTCCATCTTTGCAGTTCCATTTACTTTCAATCTCTCCATACACTGACTCAAATTTAACTCCGGCTTCTTCCATTCCTTTCACAAACATTGGCTGTATTTTAAACCTCTTATATCCCGGCATCAATTGGCTCACGCCGGCAACTTTCCGATACATCCAGTCTCCGATGGAGCCATAGGCATAATGATTCAACGAATTCATTCCCGACACATCAAAGCTTCCGTCCGGCATAATGGAATTCCACCGCTCCCAGATGGTTGTTGCTCCCATATTCACTGCATAGAGCCATGACGGATAATCTTCTTTCATAAAGATAGCCGATGCCAGTTCATGTTCTCCGTTTTCGGACAATGTATGACACAGATAGGGCGTTCCTACAAATCCGGTTGCAAGGTGATTCTTGTGATTTTCGATATTGGTCTTCAAGGTCTGTAAAATGCGTTCTCTGTCTTTTTCTCTAGCCAGGTTAAAATACAGGGACAAAATCGCTCCCGTCTGTGTTTCACTGACGATTCGCCCGGTATTCGTATAATATTCCTGCCGAAATGCCTCTAATGTAGTATCATACAATTCCTGATATTTTTTTCCCTCATCTGCAAGCCCAAGCACTTCTGCAGCCTGTCTCACCAGCTCTGTTACATACGAATAATATGCATTGGCAATCATATATCTGTCGGTGGCCCCGGTTCTGTCCGCGCTTTCCTCCTTATCCAGCGCCAGCCAGTCACCATATTGGAATCCGGTCTGCCAGAGCTTATTCTCTCCACACTGGTTTCTGATATAGTCCACCCATTCATGCATACATTTCCAGTTTTCCTCCAGAATGCCTTTGTCACCATAGGTCTGATATACGACCCACGGCACAATGACCGCCACATCACTCCATGCGGAAGAACTATACGAACCCAGAATATTCGGTACTACATGGGGTACGCCTTTTTCCAATGAGGATTCTGCAGACACATCCCGCATCCATTTACGGAAGAACAGCGCCGTATTCCGGTTAAATGCCGCCGTCCATGAGAAAATCTGTGCATCTCCCGTCCATCCCAGACGCTCATCCCGCTGGGGACAGTCTGTGGGAATGTCCAGGAAATTTCCTCTCTGTCCCCATGCGATATTGCTTTGCAGTTGATTAACCTTTCCATTGGAACTGTGAAAATCCCCCAGCATTTCCATATCGGAATGCATCACGCAGGCAGTAAACTGATTCAATGTCAATTCTTCCATTCCTTCCACACAGATATAGCGGAAACCGTGGAATGTAAAATGTGGCAGAAATGTCTGCTCCTCCCCGTTACAGATATAGGTATCTTCTGATTTTGCCTGCCGCAGTGTTTCCGGATAGAAGTTACCGTCCTTATCCAACACCTCAGCATGACGAATAACAATCTTCTGCCCTTTCCTGCCATGAACCTTTACTTCTACAACACCTGTTAGATTCTGCCCGAAGTCCACCAGTTTTTCTCCTTTAGGAGTAACAATCAATTCTTTTGGCGGGATTCTTTCCGTGATACGAACCGGCTCGTTTTCCTGTGCGGTCAGGGTCGCATAATCAAAGTCCATAACAGAAACCGTTCCCCGGCTAGCTCCACATTCCTTTCCGGCTTCATTGAATGTCGTATCTATCGTCTCGCCCATATAAATCTCACTATAGCGGATTTCACCTGTCCCCACTCTCCAGGTTTCATCCGTGCAGATGGCCTCTCTGCTTCCATCTTCATATTCCAAATGGATTTCCGCAAAAGCACCTACTCTGTTACCGTAAATATTCGGTGTCAGCATAAACCCCATGATTCCTTTATACCAGCCATTTCCAACTATCATTTCAATCTCGTTCTCTTCTCGAAGCATGCCGGTAATATCATAAATCTGATATTGCAGGCGGTGATGATAGCTGGTCCAGCCCGGTGTCATTCGCTCTTCACCAATACGCTTTCCATTCAGATATGCCTCATATACCCCTCTGGATGTGGCATAGATCCTGGCTCTCTTTACAGCTCCTTTGACGGTAAATGATTTTGAAAAGATAGGACATGCCGTCTCTTCCTCCGGGAAATTATGTGTAATCATCTTTGCGTGAAATGTTTCCGGTTTAAAAATGCCTGTCTCAAAAGATGCTTCTCCCACCGCCGTATTTCCATGATTATCCGTCACTTCCACCGTCACATCATAAGAAGTCTCATCTTTTAAGGCTTCCCCTGCATAGGCTATCAGTACGGATTCCTCACTTTCCGCCCCGTTCTCCCATACAATAGAATCATGGTCTTTTATCACAATGTGATAAGACTGTTGTACCGTATCTTTTTCTTCCGTGCCCAGTTTCCATGAAAACCGTGGCCGCCTTTCTGTGATTCCCATTGGATTCACCCTGTACTCTGTTCTCAAATCATAAAGCTTCATGCCGCATGCTCCTCCTTATTTTCACTTAATTATCTGATTTGTAACAGTTCAGACAGCAGGAACTGTTACTCTGATTCTGCATATGAGAAACTTTTTATTGCAGATTTGTTCGATTTCTTTTATAATTTAACTGTACCAAAACGGTTTCTTAAAAAATGTACCACTCAAATATACGCAAATATGGAGAAAATTGATGACTTCCTTACAAGATATCAAAGACTTTTGTTACCTGAATATTTTGGATTCCGGTATCCCTGTTTACCTTTATCAAAAAGATACATTGATACAGGCTTTTCCCACACAGACTTCCTGCACCTGTCCGCCGAAACATTACATAGAACAGCTTGCGGATTTGCCTGACACCATTTCATATATTTCCACCCCGTATGGAACTTATTTTGCTGCTGTAAAAGCTACAGATTTACCAGAGTTTTTGATTATCTTAGGTCCGGCAAATTATATTCCGTTTACCGACACCGATTTTCATGCCATGTACGCGGACTATGTAGTTGTGCAGGAGGAGCGTGTATCATTTAAAAACTTCTTCCAGCTCATACCGCAGACTTCTTTAAGCGGTCTTATGTCCAAGGCCGCTGTTTTTAACTATTTCCTGAATCACGAAGTACTCTCTCCTTTTGACCTGCTGGACCCTGCCAGAAAGTCAGATTCTTCTGAACACACCGAAAAATATGTAGAATCCATTTATCAACAGAAAGAAGATTTCCATCACAACAATTCCTTTGAAATCGAATCGATGATTCTTCATTTTGTGGAGTCAGGAGATTTGGAAGGTTTAAAAAGTATGACTTTGCAGTCCTCAGCTATACGTTCCGGTACAATTGCGCCAAACCAGCTCCGCCAAATGAAAAATATGCATATCATCATGACCGCTCTTGCAACACGCTGTGCGATTTCCAGCGGCGTAGATGCGGATGATGCCTTTCAGATGTCTGATCTATATATTCAGACTGCCGAAACTTTAAATGACTCTTCTGCTGTCCAGAATCTGAATTTCCAAATGCTTCTGGCTTTTACGCAAAAAGTAAAGGATAAGCTGATTCCAAGTACCTCCGATGAAGCACTGCAACAGGCAATCCGGTATGTTCTTCAACATATCAACTGTCCCATTGCAGCCGCTGAGGTTGCCGAGCATGTGGGGTTCAGCCGTTCCTATTTTTCAACTTATTTTAAGGAACAGCTTGGGTTCACACTCAGCGCATTTATCCTGCGCTGCAAATTAGAGGAAGGAAAACACCTGCTTCAATTTACGGATAAACCCCTCAGCATTATCAGCAATTATTTGTGCTTCTCCAGCCAGAGTCATTTTCAAACTGCCTTTAAGAAACAGTATCAAGTCACTCCCCTTCAGTACCGGAAGCAGCCGGAACTTTATGGACGTGGGCTGTTGGAAAACGAGCGCTGAGCTTTCCGCTTTGCAATTTCCTCTCTCAACTGAGGAAGTCTCTTCTCCAAATCAAACTTCATACTCATTACGAACAGAATCGCAAACATCACTGCCGGAATGAAAATGGAGAATGCAAAGATTGCCTGCTTTGCAGCCTCTGTTGCTACTGTCATGGTTGCATCATATGCCGCCAATGCTAAGCACCATCCAATGACAGATGCTCCGATACCACTTCCTACTTTCGAGCCAAAACCGGATGCCGCCTGTGAAGAGGCTACCATTTTCTTGCCATATTTGTATTCATTATAATCAATGGACATTGCAGTCAAAACACCCATCAGACACATCATTGGGATATTGGCAAAGGTTGCAAAGCATCCCATTCCCACGTTAAATGCAAAATTATATGGGTTTATAATTCTTATAATAGTACAAAGAGCTCCAATTGCAAAAGATACCTTCAAAGTCTTTGTAACACCAAGTCGTTTGATCATGGGCCCTACCGCAATAAACCCGATCAATGTTGGAATCAAACCGACTGCACCCATAATTCCCATTAAGTTGTCATTGCCATAAATCCATTTTGCATAATAAGCTCCGGAAGCCCCATTGATGCCATACAGAACATTGGCTATAAAATTCATAATCAAAATCATAACCCAGTACTTATTGTGGAACAATTTCACAAGCGCTTCTTTAAACGGAACTGCTTCTTCCTCGGTTTTCTGTACAATTGTTTCTCCCTGAATTGTTTCTCCCTGAATCGTTTCTCTACTTGTCTTATAGCAGATTAAAAATGCCAAAATCACAAGGACACCTGCAATAGCCCCGAATTTGATCCAGGCGCTTTGCGTACCCCCAAGCATATTGGTAAGGGGAATGATTGCAACTGCAATGATCATACCGGATACATATCCCGCAGCAGCACGCCAGGTTCCCATTCTGCCCCGTTCCTCCTGGCTGTTTGTACGAACAATCATCAAGGATGAAAACGGAATACATACTGCCGTATAAGCAACTGCTGAAAATAACAGGTTCGTAATTAATAAATAAGCAATCTGCAATCCTGAACTTCCCTTTGGAACGGTGAACATCAATACCGTGAGTATACCTGCGGGTATACCAGCTTTTAAAAGCCATGGCCTGTATTTTTCTTTTCCCGGTTTTGTATGGTCAACGATATTTCCCATAATCAGATCTGTGAACGCATCTACAATCTTGCAGAGCATCAGGACCGTGGCTACTGCACCTGCTGCTACACCTACCTTATCTGTATAAAAGTATGTCATCTGTCCGATCAATCCACTCATCGCATTTAAAGCAAACTGCCCCAGTGAATCCCCCAGGAAATCTCTTCTGCGCATCGTCCGTTGTACGCCAAATTTGTCTTTTCCTAATTCCTTAGCCATTTTGTGTTTACTCCCTTCCTTTTTCTCTTATTGGTTCGCTGCTGCCAAAAGCTGTTCCAGCATCTCCCGTGTCATTCCTGGTACAAAGCTTAACAACTGCCGAAGCGGCATGTCATTCATCATTGCAGCCATCATCTGAGCATTTACTGCACCGGATGTATCCTGATTTACCTTAGCCATGTCCGCCGCCTGCTGATTTTTGCTCATCATCTGACCAAGTACAGCCTTTGCTTTCTCATCCCTCATCAACTCTCCCATACAAGTATTCAATGTATAGTTTTTTTCAATCTTTCTGGTTCCCTCCACCTGAATCTGTGTATGCAGCAATACTTCGTCTGCATTTTTTCCAACCTGAATCTCGTAAACACTGCTTTCAACATGCCAATCGTGTATCTCGGTATTCCAATAGGCAAATGCCCTCCCATCCAATTCAAAAGATACAGTCTTCTTTTCCCCCGGAGCAAGTTCAAGCTTCTCAAATGCTTTCAGTTCTTTTACCGGACGGGCTGTTTCCGTCTCTCCCGGAGCCACATATATCTGAACAACCTCTTTTCCGGTACGGTTTCCTATGTTTTCCACATCAACGGAAACTGTTAGAACTTCACTGTCTGCCATCTTTGTTTTATCAGTTTTTAGATTGCTGTATGTAAATGTAGTGTAAGATAGTCCGTAGCCAAACGGATACATTACTTCCTGCTTTTTACTTGTATAGTATCGATAACCCACGAACACGCCTTCACTGTAAACGGCTTCGTCAACGCCTTTTCCATAGGTTAGATAACATGGTGTATCTTCCAGATGAAGTGGGAAAGTCTCTGCCAGTCTGCCGCTGGGATTTACATTTCCGTAGAGAACATTAACAACCGCTTTTCCCACTGCCTGCCCGCCAAGATATGCTTCTACAATTCCCTTAACCTGATTTTTCCACGGCATTGCCACCGGAGAACCATTGTGCAGTACAACGATCGTATTCTTCTGCCCTTTACAGATATTCTCGATTAATGCGTTCTGACAGTTCGGAAGATTCAAATGCTTCCGGTCATATCCTTCCGATTCAAAATTATCCGGCAATCCGACAAATATAACTGCAGCCTGGGCTTCTTCTGCCATGCGAACCGCTTCGTTCTGTAAGTCCTCATTCACTTCATCCACATCGTCTTCAAATCCTTTTGCAAATGTTACTTCGGCAATTCCTTTGACCGCCTCCACCGCAGATTCTACTTTCCAACTATTGATGTGAGAGCTTCCGCCTCCCTGATATCTCGGCGTCTCTGCATATTTTCCGATAAAAGCGACTTTTGTATCTTTTGTAAGCGGCAGAATCTCATCTTCATTTTTCAAAAGGACAATACATTCTCCTTCTGCCTCTGCCGCCAGTTCGTGATCTTTTTCATATTCAAAAGCCACATCCTGCTGCTGATTTTCTGTAAATCTAAAAATAATATGCAGTATTCTTTCACATGCCAAATCAACAACTGCCTCATCCAGACTTCCATCTCGAACCGCCTCTGCAATCAAGGCGTCATTGATCCCTCCTGAGGAAGGCATTTCCAGATCCACCCCTGCTTTCAATGCCTCTACACGGTCATTGACTGCTCCCCAGTCTGACATTACATATCCCTCAAACCCCCACTCATCACGCAGGATGTCTGTCAGATACTCTCTTCTTTCTCCCACATAGGTTCCATTGATGCGGTTATAGGAATTCATAATTGTCCATGGCTTTGCCTGCTTAACAGCCCCTTCAAATGCTGCCAGATAGATTTCCCGAAGGGTTCGCTCATCCACCTGGGATGAATTGGTCATACGGCGTTTTTCCTGGTTATTTGCAAGAAAATGCTTCATGCTTGTTCCTACGTTCTGGCTCTGTACACCTTGTGTAAAAGCGGCAGCCATCTCAACTGCAACAAGCGGATCTTCTGAATAGTATTCAAAGTTACGGCCGCATAACGGAGAACGCTTGATATTCATCGCCGGTCCGAGAATGGTACTCACACCTTTAGCCTGACATTCCCGACCGATTGCCTCTCCAATCCTTTTCAGTAAACTTCTGTCAAAACTGGATGCCGCTGCGCATCCTGTTGGGAAACAGACAGCCTCTATACTTTCATTGATTCCCAAATGATCTGCCTGCTCACTCTGCATCCGAAGCCCATGCGGTCCGTCTGTCACCTTAACGGAGGGAATTCCCAGACGTTCCACACCCTTTAGTTGCCAAAAATCAGCGCCAGAACACATCCCTGCTTTTTCTTCCAGTGTCATCTGGGCTATTAACTGTCTGATATCTTCTTTCTTCATTCCACATTTCCTCTCTCTTTTTGTATCGAATTGATTCATTTGATGGCTTTATTTTAACGAACTTATATTCCTTTTTATTTCACTTTTGTTCTATATATTACATTTTTGTTTTGTTTGATTACATGGATCGCATTTTATTACTCTGCTCTCAAAATCATCTGCATGATTCCAAGTTCTTTTATTCCAGTAAATTTCAATCACTCCGCTTCCCAGTTCTTTCTCACTTCCATCCGGAAGTACCAACATTGCCTCAGTATTCACCGGCACCTTACCTCTGATGGTTATACCTTCTTTATCCTTTTCCCAGTTCAATTCAATATCTCCATGCACACTATGAAAAGTACCTTCCGCCCATTCCAACCCAAAATCGTATCCCGGTTCCAGACGAATCTGATTATAACCGATTCCTGCATTCTGAATTCCCAATACTCTTCGATACAGAAAATCTCCTACACAGCCGAATGCATAATGATTAAAGGAACAGCCATCCACCTGCCCATCCGGCTTTACTGCATCCCAATTCTCCCACATTGTAGTCGCACCGTGCTCCACCTCGTATATCCATCCCGGACAACCATTTTGCTTCAATACCCTCCATGCCAGTTCACGATATCCGTAATCACAAAGCACATCTAAAATGTGTGCCACAGACATAAATCCTGTATCGGGTTTATTTTCATTTTCAATAACCATCTCTGCCAAACGCTCGGCAAATTTCTCTTCCAGTACCTCCGGCACCATATGATGTTTCAATGCCAATATGTAATTCCCTTGCATTTCCTGTTTTAACTTCCCGTTTACATCACAAAGCTCCTCGTAAAATGCTTCCCGAACCCGCTCGGCATAGCGCTGATATTCCTCGGACTTTTCCGGCTTATCAAGAATTATTGAAATCTCGGAAAGCATATCTGCGTTAGCAGCGAGTAATGCCGTATCTACCACGTTCATGGTAAGGAATGAAGACGCCGGGCCATCTGAAAATCCTGCCTCATTCTTTACACTTGGCACTAACCAGTCACCAAAATGGAATCCTGTGTTAATCAAATAATGTTGATTATTCTGATGTCTGTCTTCTAATTCTCCTCCATCCGGATTGACTACTGTTTCTGTACTGAACGGTAACTGACCTGGCAATTCGTATGCTGCTTTTTGCATTGCCTTCATCCATTTTTCCATCGCGGTATAATTGTCTTCCAACACTTTTTTATTTCCGAACAATCGATATAACTGAAGCGGCAGTGTCAGTATTACATCTCCCCATCCCAGTGAACCAGACATAGTCTGCTGCACATAATTTTTAATCAATGGAACCGTATTCAACACATGTCCCGCTTCATTCTGCTCTCGCCGAATGCTTTCCAGCCAGTCTTCAAAAAATGCCGTCATCTCCTGATTATAAAGGGCTGTCGCTCCATATACCACCACATCTCCTGTCCACCCGGCCTTCTCTCTTGTCGGACAGTCGGTAGGCGTACCGATTGTGTTGGAACGCTGGCTCCAATAAATATTTTGCTGAAGCTGATTCAATTTATCATCCGAGCATCGAAAGCTTCCTGTTACAGGATTGGCACTGCTGATTGCCTTTGCAGTAAACTGCTCTGGTTTCCAATTTTGTCCTCCTGTCACCTTAACATAGCGGAAACCGTGATAGGTAAATTCCGGTTCAAACACTTCATCAGCCCTGCCACCGCTGATATATACATCTCTCTGTGCGCGTGTGGTATCTGTAAATGTATAAGAAAAGTTTTCTTGTGCATCCAGCACCTCGCCATGTTCAAAACTAATTTCCTTCCCCTCTTTAGCAGATATCTCTACTCTGATAGTTCCTGCCATGTTCTGCCCGAAATCAACAACAATCTCTCCATTCGGAGTCCTCAATATTTCTTTTGCCGGAAGCTCTGTGTAAACTTGTATTTCCGGCGCATTCTGCGCCGTCAAAATTTCATAATCATATTTATCAGTTTCCGTGATAACCGGCTTCCAATCTTCTGCATGATAAGAATATTCCGATGGTTCTCCGTCATATTTTCGCGCATCTATACATTCTCCTAAAAATAAATCCGCATATCGTATCGGTCCGGCAAAAGAATAGGTAAATGCGTCGTCTGAACAAATCTGTACTTTTGTTCCATCTGCATTCCAGACTTCCATCTGTAGTAAAAGTCCCGGAACTTCTCCGTATTCACATCCTTTCCCCAGCGCAATTTTACCCTTATACCAGCCGTCTGCCACTGTAGCGGAAAGTGCATTTTCTCCTGCTTTCAAAAAATTAGTAATCTCATATGCCTGATATTTGAGACGTTTATTATAGGTTGTAAATCCAGGCGCCAGCAGCGTCCCCGGAACTTTTTCTCCGTTGACAGACAAACTATAAATTCCGTGTGCAGTCACAAAGACTTTTGCATACTCCGGTTTTTCCCTCAACTCAAATGTTCTGCGAAAACGCACTGGTGGATCATAAGGCTCTGTCTGCAGCGTATCCCAGATATCACTATCCAGATAATACTTCGGCTGTTCTCCACGCATCATCGCCATCAGGCATTCATTCCAGATTGCCTGGGCTTTCGGAAGAGGGTTATCCGAAAGCTGTGGAAGCGGCACCGGCTCCACCCAACATGCCTTCCAGTCCTCTTTATGAAAATAAGCTGTCTCAAACCTTTGTATTTCACTCGTTACCGTATTGCCATGGTTATCCCACGTTTGAATTTGGTATGTGTATCGTTTCGCAGATTCCAGGGGAAAACCCCCACATGCAATTTCATATGTCTTATTGCTTTCTCTACGCCCGCTATCCCAGACTAGTGCCTCCCGGCGTAAAGCCGTCGATATATAGTGCCTGATATCCGCGTCAGGTGTACGTCTGTGAATCGACTGCGTAGCGGGGCTAGGACTAGATTCACAGACGTGCAGCTGGCGTGGATAGCGGGTGCTATATAGTGGCGTATTTGCGCCGGAAGGCACTGGCTCATGTTCCGGCGTCCAAACTAGGATCCGGTATGCCGCCTGAATGGTATTCATTTCATCCGATTCCAATTCCCAGGAAAATCTCGGATGCTGCGTTTCAATTGCCAATGGAAGCCTTTGGTGCTCACAAGTAATGTGTGTGATTTTTAACATGATAACTTCTCCTCCATATTGCTACTTTCCGTATAATCTTTTAAGAGAAGTATAATAGATATATGATTAAAAATATTGTAGATTTGTTATTTTTATTTTAGATTTGTCTCTTTTTTCAATCCGGAACTAAGACAGGATTATATATTAGAATTTTTTATTCATCATAACCCATATAATTCCAGTTTGCAATCTGCTTTTGGACATCATATGACATTTTCTATAGGAGTCGTACTTTAGCTCCGGCATTGACAATCCCTCACAGGCTGGCTATAATGTTCTAATAAAAAGTTCTAATAAAATATTGATATTTAGGTGGATAAGTAAATGGAATCCGGAGACAGAATCCTTTCTCATCGCCTTCAGGAAATACCGGAAAGTCTAAAATTGCTTTGAATAGACAGCTGAAACACATACGAGGAAGGACCACTATGTATAAAGAACCTTGTTCCAATAAAGACACCAGATTATTACATTTTACGCTGATCTTTCTCACTGCTGCTGTTTTAATAGCGGCAGTGATACTTTTCTCCACCTTATTTCGCTTTGACCAGAAAATGAAATCAGAAGGGAATTTAAATCCTGTTGAAATTCTGGGAGAATACAGTGAAGAGGGAGGCCCTTGGCAGACCCTGACCCATCAGACCGATTTTGAAAATAAGGATTTGCGGGATATTATAGTACGCGGCCACTTTAGCCGGGATATTCCGGAGGGTGATAAGCTCTTTATGAATATTGACCACATGCGTGTATCACTTCGGGTAAACGGGGAAGAGATTTATTCTACCGGGCCTGTGAGAGGCGGGGGAAATCCTACCCAGGCAGTGGGCAAACAATGGGTAACTATTGTCTCACCGGGCATAACGACCGGTGATAAAGTAGAATTAAATTTTGGCAACCTTTACTGGAATGCCTATATGATCCAGTTTGATGAATTACTCCGGCAAATGCATACCGGTGACGAGCGGATGATGTTGTTTAAAGCAGTCAGCAATGACGGATGGACCATGACTATCGGAACGATTTTTCTGTTCCTGACGATAATCCTGCTTATCGTTGCTTTGGAATGTGCCATACTGCGAATTGACGGTGCTCGCCGCTTTCTGTGGCTGGGACTGGTTACCCTTTTTTCCTCCACATGGTTTTATACCCTGTCTCCTGCCCCCACATTGATCTTGCCATTTCCCGTGTTCCTGAATGTACTGTATTCCTGTTCCATGCAGGGTATTGCAATATTTGTGGTATTATTTGCGGCAGAACATCTAACCGGCTGGCGGAGGAAATCGCTCTTATACTGTACCGGGCTGCTGCTGCTCGTCACGCTTGCAGCGATGGTGAATCAGATATTCATGATTCAGGATCTCTACTCAGCCATTAATTATTTTTCTATTCTGGAACTTCTTGCTGCACTCTGGGTAGTCTTCTGCTTGAGCTACGAAACAAGAAAGCTGCAAAACAAAGAGTCCGCACAATTACTGAAAGCAATTCTGCCCCTGGCGGTCTGCGCCGTAGTAGAATTGATCAACGGTTATCTACAATTTTTAGAAGCCGCCATTTTATTGGGATTAGGATTAATTTCTTTCGCCCTGATTGAGGAAATCTATACCATACGGCGTATCAAGAGGAGTATGGCTAGTGAAAAACACGCTTTGATTCTGGAAAATGAGTTAAACCAAAATCGTATATCCGTAATGCTCAGCCAGGTTCAGCCTCATTTTCTCTTTAATGCGCTGCAGGGTATTAAGCAGCTCTGCGACACCGAACCGGAACGGGCTTCCGAAGCACTGGAGCATTTTTCCTTTTATCTTAGAGGCAATCTGGATTCTTTGATGGATAAACAGCTCATTTCTTTTGAGAGAGAAATGTTCCATGTGAACAACTATCTGTATCTGGAAAGAATGAGGTTTCCGAAAAAGCTGAATATCGAATTTAAGATAGCGTATCAGGACTTTCTACTGCCCCCTCTGACAGTTCAGACGATCGTAGAAAATGCGGTGCGGCATGGTATTATTAAGAAAAAAGCAGGCGGCACGCTGTGTATTAAAAGTGAGAGGACTACGGAAAACATAATAGTAACCATCTGTGATGACGGACTTGGATTTGATGCGGACATTCCGAAAGAGGACGGACGCACACATGTGGGCATTGAAAATGTACGTAACCGGCTGATGCTGCAATGCGGCGGCTTCCTGGAGATTGAGAGCGAAGTGGGTGTGGGGACTACCGTTAAAATAATTCTTCCTCAGAAAGAGGAGCTGAAAGGGAACTGAAGTATTCATGTACTCAAGTTTGAAAAAATAGATAACACCGTCTGTGTTTGATTTAATGTACAAACTTTAGTACTACAGCGAACGATTTGTAATGTTCTATTAAATGCATTATATTTGGGTTTAGCTGAGGAAGGGACGCTTTGTGTAATATGGGTAGTGTGCGGAAAAATGGGGGTGGGAAACTGATATGGACTCCGTCAGCTTGCCGCAGAACTGGTATTTTCTAACCTTTGCGGAGCGCTTTTTGGCGGCACGCGGGCATTCGCTCCGAAATCCTGATGCATTTCGCAGCTCAGTGCCCGCTTAGT
>UQCR01000038.1 GCA_900539655.1 uncultured Robinsoniella sp. | reverse complement strand
TTGATGGGGCGGGCCCGCTGGGGCTGTTCTTTAAGGTAATACTGCCCCTTTTGAAGCCGGTAACCATTACTGGGCTTGTGCTTAATTTTTTAGGGGCATGGAATGACTTTATTACCCCGCTGTATCTTTTGAATGATACAAAGAAACTTGGAATGATTAACTCTATATATAATTTCTTTGGAGAACATTTTAATGAATGGAATATGATTTTTGCAGATATTCTGCTGACTGTTGCACCCATAATGATTCTCTATATATTTGGACAGAAATATATTGTCAGTGGAACTACGGCAGGGGCGGTTAAGGGGTAAGTATTTCTGGGGAAAACGGTGTGAGAAATAATTTAAGACATAAAGAGGAGAAGATAATCAATGGGCTTTAAGACTGTATGATACAGTCTTAAAGCTATAAGCGAATCTAAATATGAATGTATAATCAGGAGGGAAAATATGATTCAAAAATGGGTGAAAAAGAGTTTGGCGCTGGCTGTATCTGTAAGTATGGTAATGGGGTCCGTACCGGTAAATGCAGCTGAAATAATTACGGAAGAAACCAATGACCTTATTGTTCACTTTGATATGGATGAGCTGAAGGACGGTAAGATTACGAATCGGGCTGACAACCGGGAGTTTCCGGTTGCCGGAGATAACGCAGTGTTAACCGATTCTGTCCGGAACCATGGAGCCGCACTGGAATTTGACGGAATATCTAATTATATTGACCTTGGTACGGACTATCAGGTTGATTCCAGTTATACCATTGCGGCATGGGTAAATGTTGCAGAAGATGCCAACGGACTTTCCAGAATTGTCTGCAGAAGCAGGACAACGATCCCGGGTGAGAAGGATTTGTCTTTGTATGTGAGAAATAACGGGAAGCTGGAGCATCAGGGTACAGAGTGGTTTGCATCCGATGAAAATGCTGTGGCATTTGGAACCTGGCAGCATGTTGCCATTGTAAATGATGGTGTGGTTATGAAACTGTATGTAAATGGAAATGTTGTGCAGGAAGAAAATGCGGTACTAGGTGATAATAGTAATACAGATGTAGCGCTTCTGGTTGGTTCCGGTTGGAATGAAGATGCAACGGCGCCGTTTGCAGATCATATGTTTAAAGGGGCTATGGATGAATTGCGAATATATGATACGGCTGTGAATGATGCGGATATGAAGGAACTGGCAGCAGAAGGAAACCCGGATGAAGAGGTGGAACTCCCGGAATCCTTATTTCAGTTTACATTGGATGAGGTAGTGGATGGTACCGGAGAAAATGCAGGTAAAAAGGTTGTCATTAATGAGACAGATCAAAAAGAATACGCAGTAAACGGAACCTATCGGGTGGATGACTTCGGTATCTATGGAAAGTCCCTGGAATTTAACGGAAAAGATACATTTATTAATATCGGAAATCCGGAAATTCACGATGAGTATACGTTTGAAGCGTGGGTAAATATTGATCCCAGCGGTGGTAACAGCCTGAACAAAATTTTTGGGCGTGACCGCACCACAGTTCCCCAGGACGCATTTTACTTTTGCGTCAGAAATAATGGAAATATTGAGTTTGAAAATAAAGGGTCTTCCGGAGGAACGTGGATAGCGGCAGGTGAAGAAAACAGGCTGTCATTTGACAACTGGAGCCATCTGGCTGTTACCTGTGATAAAAACACTTATAAAATGTATCTGAACGGAGAGCTGATTGCCTCGGAGGCAGTAAATGTGCAGATTGACCAGGCTTTAAATCCCAATGAGCTGCTGATCGGTTCGGGATGGAATGCAGACGGAACCGCAATTTTTAACGGACATGCTTTTAAAGGCAGAATGGATGATGTTAGGATATTCAATGTTGCATTGTCGGAAGAGCAGGTTAAAAAGTCAACAGAAGGAATCCTTCAGAATCTGCCGCCCGAGATAAAGGCAGTTTCACCATCCGATGGCAGTAATATTGGCAAACAGGGGAAGATAGCCGTTACTTTTAATATGGCTGTACTGCTGAGTACAGAAGCCATAGTTTTAAAAGATGAGACAACAGGTGCAGAGGTTCCGGCTGCAATTGAAGTAGTGGATAAGGATGATAAAACCGAGGGTGCGGAAACTTTGGAAATTACAGCATCGAATCCGCTGGATTCAGGACACCTGTATTCTCTTACCATTCCTGCAGGGGCACTGGAGAATCTTCAGGGAATAACCAACAGAGAATCAAAGACCTTTACCTTTAGCGTTGGCATAGAACTGGAAGGAAATAGTGGTGAAAGCAATCTCGGAGATTGGCTCAACGGTGAGGTTTTGATACCTTCTGCCATTGTAGAGCAGGATGATACGGTTACTATGAGCAATGGCATTGTTGAAAGGACTTTTGACATTACTAAAAATTTCATGACAACCGGTTATAACAATCTGTATACAGGACTGGATTTACTGGAAAAAGGCAGCCTTGGTGCAGATATGGAGATTGTCTTAAACGACCACTATACAGAGGGTGACGATGGAGAAGTACGGTATCAGATTGGCGGTGAAGAATCTGACTTTGATTATCTGGGTTATACAACCGAAGAAAATACGGAAGAGATTTTTAACTGGGAATATGACCCCCGTATGTCTGACCCGGCTATGAAGGATACGCCCTGGCCGGCAAAGGGAAAAGCGTTAATTGTTAACTATGGTGCAAAAGATTCTGTTGAGGAAAGATACCGGGGTGTGAAACTTCAGGTGCGGTATGAAATATACGATGGAATCCCGGTAATATCAAAATATGTAAAAGTGATCAACGAAGGCGCAGAAAATATTGTGGTTCAGCATCTTAGGTCCGAAATACTTCCTGTGCAGATACCAAAAAAAGATGCTCTGTATATGGAAACCAGCTATAATGGCGGCAATCCAAACCATGATCGAAATAATGGAAGGCATCAGTCTGTACAATGGAAGGATAAAGGAACATTCGGACAGCTGATCAGCCAGTATTCCTATGAACCGGATCTGGGACAGAAAACAGAAGAATTCGGACCGGCATACACCTTGCAGCCGGGTGAGACGTTTACAGGATTCAGGACGTATGAACTATTCCAGAGCAGCAGCTATTATGAATGGCAGCAGCTGGCGGTAAAAAAGATGTACCGGTTGCTTTTCCCCCAGACAACAGATAATCCCACCATATATCATTTAATCAGTTCGGATGAAGCCAAAATTAAAATTGGCATTGATCAGGCAAAAGCGGCAGGATTTAATATGGTACTTCTCTCCTTTGGTTCGGGCGTCAATGTAGAAGATGTCTCCCCGGGGAATATCGGGAAATATAAACGCATCTGCGATTACGCCCATGAAAGGGATATCTTAATCGGCTCCTATACCATGGTAGTGGCGCGCGGAGATCAGGGTGCCCATGAAAGCTATAACGGATGCTGGGGCAATATGCGCTGCATGACCTCTGCGTCGGCTGAAACAAGTCTTCAAAATGCATTGAAATTCTATAAAGAAACAGGAATGGATTGTATTGAAATTGACGGAACTTATCCAAGCTGGGTTTGTAACAATAAGAAACCGGGACACATCGGACATGACGGTGAACAGGATTCTATTGTGAAACAGTGGGAGAAAGCAGTCAGAGATTTCTATAGAGACTTAAGAGAATTAAATGTATATATCAATTCACCGGACTGGCATTATATGAATGGTGCAAGTATGGGGGTAATGGGATATGAAGAAGCTGCATTTGCAATTCCAAGAACCCATCAGTTGATCTATGGAAGAGAGATTGCGTATTATGGCACCTTTGGAAAAATGCCGTCTATGGGCTGGACACTGGTTCCATTTTCAGCCTATACAGGAGGAGATGATTCCGTATTCTGGCCATATGACGAAAGAATTAATGACTATGATTACATTATTGCATTGAATATGATGTTCGGCGTGGGAGGTTCTTACCGTGGTGCTAATGGGCTTTACCAGGGGGCACCATCTGAAAATGTTATGAAAACCTGGGGTGCATTTTACAATAAATACAAGGATATATTGAATGGCGATGTCATCCATATAAAACCTCCTGTATACAATATCCCGGAGGGCTCCGGAAGCCGCACCAGCGGTCAGACAATTGATATTGACGGATTTATCCATGCATCTACAGATACAAAACAAAAAGGGCTTGGTGCATTTTTTAACCAGACAGGAGAAAAAGTAACCCAAAAAGTAAAAGTTCCGCTGTATTTTACAGGGCTTACCGATTTGAAAGCAGCACCTGCTCCGATTGAAGGCTCCCATTACCGTGATGACATGCGGGTATATCCCGGACTGGGAGATTGGTATGATCCGCCCATACCGGAAATCAATACACCTGAGGGAGTTCCTACGGATAAAAAAGCAGTATTATGTTTTGGTGATATGAACCCGCAGGAATATGATGTTGACAGCAATGGAAATATTGAAATCGAGTTAACTATGGAGCCTGGAACATACGTATGGTTCACGGTATATGATCCCAAGGATGCGCCGGGATCTTCCACCGCCATACCGGTTCCCCAAAATGTGGAAGCATCTATGGAGAGCAATCAGATCGTGCTTAACTGGGAGCATGTTGCCATGGATGGAAGAAATGTGAAAGAATATGCGGTGTACCGTAACGGCGATTATCTTGGCAAAGCATTTGCCAATGCATTTACCGATAAGACAATAGAAGCAAATAAAGCCTATGAATACGAAATAATACCCGTACATAATACGGTGTCCGGAACTGGTGCAAAAGTAAACATCAGTACAGAAGAGGACAAAAAGGCTCCAGAGCTAGAGGAAGCAAAAGCAGTCGACAAAAATACCATCTTACTTCGTTTTAATGAAAAAATTGATAAAGTAACGGCGGAAAATGCAGGCAGTTATCGCGTGTCAGGAAATGAAGTTCTATCGGCACAACTGGACGCAGATGGTAAGAAAGTAACACTGACTCTGAAAAAAGATATGAAGGCCTTTACAGAGATAGAAGTGGAAGCCAGCGGTATAAAAGATCTGTCCGGAAATGTAATTGCCCAAGGCAGTACCCGTTTCATTGTATTTGGAAATCTGAGGGCATTTGACTTTAACGAGGCGGACGGAGATGAAATTCTGGACCGTATTAACGGCGAAAACGGAACAATTTATGGAAATGCTAAACGAGATTTGGGGATTCAGGGTTCTGCACTTTATTTTGATGGTACTCAAAACTATGTAAATCTTGGAAAAGTGGTGGATAGCTATCGGGATTATGGAATAGCCTTCTGGTTTAACCCTGATGATGTGCAGCAGGAGCAGACACTTCTGGGACAGCAGAGAGATACCTTCCCGGCATGGATGTGGAATCTGGGTATCCGGGATGGCAGCGTATTCTTCGAGGCAAATAATGGTAACGGAGGTAAGGATCAGGAAATAAGGATTGAACTGCTGACGGCAGCCGGACTTATCAAAGCCGGGGAATGGAATCACATTGCTCTTGTAAGGGATGGGGACAGTTTTGTGCTCTATGTAAACGGTAAACAGGAAGCATCAGAAGTAAAAGCCGGTATAGACCAATCCCAAAATGAATACACCATGTGGCTGGGAGGTTACCGGAATGCTGCCGGAGGTGAACCCACGAAGCAGTTTAAGGGCTTGATTGATGAATTAAACTTTTACAATACAAGTCTGAACGATGAATATGTGAAAGACATTTGCATGGAGTATGTAGATGTGGAAGCTAAGAGCGTTCTGGAAGGAACAGTCACATTTGCAAAAACATTATCCAAAGAAGACTATACGCCACAGAGCTATGCGAGGGTGGCAGAAATGCTGGAACTTGCAGAAAAGCTTCTGGAGCGCATCCTGCCATCCACACAGGAACTGGATAGGGCACAAGGCCAATTGAAGCAAGCAATCATGGAGCTTGTAAAGAAAGGTACTGTTGATCCGGAACAATCCTTTGATGAACTGACTGGTCAGATTCAGAAACTGAATCAGAGAGATTTTACAGAAAATGCCTGGAATCAGTTTCAGGAGAGATATAAGGCAATTCTGGCGGCAGGCAGAAAAGATGCAGAAGCCGTTGTCCAGCTTCAGAAAGCTTTGGATCAACTGAGAGTAAGCAGTGAAAATGAGTTACTGATGGAAAAAGCAATCCTGGAAAGTGTCATATCCTGTTCCAAGCTACTGAAAGCAGATGCCTATACTTGGGCTTCATGGCAAAAATATCAGCAGGAATTAGCACAAGCCCAGAGAACATATGCGGATAAAAATAGCTCAGTTGGGACAATACAGGCGGCAGTAGAAAGCTTAAAAGCCGCAATGGCACAGCTGGAAAAAGCGGTACCGGTTACGAATCCGGTATCCCTTCCTAAACCAGGGACAGCATTTAATTATGAGGGCATTAGATACAAAGTGCGAAAAGCAACTGAAAAAGAAAAGACGGTCAGTGTTATTGGAGCTGTATCAAAGTCCGTTAAAAAAATCAGCATTCCGGCTGACGTTAAATACAAAGGCCATACTTTTAAAGTGGTTTATATTAGAAGCAGTTCCTTTAGAAACTTAAATAAACTTTCCAGCGTAAGTATTGGCAGCAATGTTGGTTCGATCGGTTCCCGGGCTTTCCAGGGCTGTAAAATGCTGAGCAGTGTAAGAATTGGAAAGGGTGTTACAAGTATCGGAAATTACGCATTTTATGGTTCGGAAAAGAAACTGAAATATGTTAAGATTTATTCGTCTAAGCTTAGTAAAGTTGGAAAGAAGGCATTTTTCAAGAGCAGAAGCAATGCAGTAATTAAAGTGCCGTCTTCGAAACTGAGGGCTTATAAGAAATTATTGGTGGATAAAGGGATTAATAAGGTTGTGAAATTCTAAAGCGTAAAAAATTGCATTATGGTATAACAGAAAGAAATAAAAGTTAAAGTGGTTGGAGGGAAATACATAATTAAAATAGGGAGGGTGTGACTGATGCCGGTCACACCCTCTCCACAACTTGTGTGCCTGGGGGAGCACGTTTCTAACTGGTGCGTATTAACGCAATCATAAAATTCTGTTTTTCTTGTGTTTTACTGTCAAATAGTGTAGACTGTATTATATTGAAATATAAGTACAATTGGAAACCGCAAATAAGCGGTTTAAATGGAAGGAAAGGTAAGTATGCATGGAAGAATCCTCAACTCTTTTTCAATATCTGTACACTACCTTGACAGCGGAAATACACACGGAAAAGCTACGTTATGGTGAAAGGCTTCCATCAATCAGGGAACTTTGCCGAATATATAACGTAGGCATTCGAACGGTAAATGACGTCTTAAAAGCGTTGAATGACAATGGATATATCAAAACGGAAATCCGAAAAAACGCCACAGTAATTTATAGAAACGACGAACAAATGGGTTCTTTGCAGCCTGTTGAGCAATTATTGGCACGCAAAGAGGCGGTGGTTGATTTACTGAAAACCATGGGATGTTTCTTCCCGCATATTATCGCCAGCGGCGCTATGTTGTGTGATACAGCTCATCTGAAGGAAATGATTCGATCTGCAAGAGGGCTTAAGAATAAACCTATTAAGGAAAAGTGGCGCATCAGCACCTATATTATTCAGCAAATCATTTCGTTACATGGAAACCGCCTACTGACGGAGCTTTTTATCAATATGAACATATACGGGCAGGTGCCGGTATTGGAGGGGCTTGAGAATCCATTCCTTGATATGACATGGGATCAGGAACGAAATATTAGCTTTCTTTTTGACTCAATTAAGGAAAAAGATTATGAGGGACTGTATACCCGAATAGAAGAGTTATATGTAAATGGAGCCCTTAAAGTAGAAAGATATTTAGAGGAACTTGCGGAAATATATCCTCAGTTTGCCAACGTGGAGAAATCCGTCTATAAATGGGATGCCAGAAACGGCCGTATGTTTCGTTATATGGAGGTTTCACGTAAGCTCGCTTCCAAGATAGGTAAGAAGATCTATCCTGTTAATGGCAACCTGCCGACAATCATAGAAATGGCAGATGAGTATTCGGTTTCGCTGTCTACAGTGAGAAAAGCGCTTGGGGTACTGAATACATTAGGAATTGTCCGAACAGTTAAAAAAGGCGGTTCTATTGTTACTTTGAATGCTGCCGCCAGCTTTGATATTCAAATGAAAGACGTTGCCATGAAACGCGATGCGGTCACCTTTCTGAGTGCACTCTATATTTGTGCGATGACTTGCCGGACGGTAGCCCTGCTGGGATTTGACTATCTTAAGCCGGGAACCATCGATCGTCTTATTATTGAGGTATCGGATGAAGATAATCGCTCCGTAGCATTTACTTTAATAGCTGCCCTCGTTGAGGCACAGCCTTACGATGGGATACGTGAAATATATGCTCAAATGGAACTGCTTCTCTCCTGGGGATATTACTTTTCCTTTACGGAACGAAATAAAGAGCAATATCAGTTTGTTTGTGAAAAAAGTAGAGCAGTGTTGCAGTATTTGATTATAAAAGAAAAAACTGCATTTGCCGATATCATACAAGAAATCTACCTGAATATCTTTTACAACATAAAAAACACCTTGATATCCTACGGCGCTACGGAGGGGAGTTGTTTGGTTTCGCCTGTGCCAGATACTTTTGAAAAAAGCAGAACTTTGTTAGAGTAGAATCATGTAAAAATAACTTATGGCAATTTTTTAGACTATAAAATCTGTATACGTATATAATTTTAATAGGAGAAAAAATGAAACAACTTTTTATTCAACTTCAAATGATTGATACAGATGTAAATGGAGCTATGCGACGCTTCACAGGCCATTCGGAATTGTATGAACACTATCTGATAAAGTTTATAGAGGATGGAAATTATTCCAATGCTCTTGCCGCGGTCGAACAGGAGGACTGGCCTGCCCTGCTTACGGCGGTGCATACGCTGAAAGGCGTTGCTGCCAGCCTGGGATTTAACAGGCTATTTGATACTTGCTCTGCAACTGTGCATTTGTTGCGGAAAGAATTGTATGCCGACGCTAAAGCTTCATGCGACGAACTGGGTACCGTTTATCATGAAATTATTGAGGTATTGGTTAAAACAAAGGAGCAATAAACTGAAAGAAAGGCTTTGCCTAATGCTAATGCAATTTCAGCATCATGACAGCATGGTGCTGTTCCGGAAAGGAGTGAGCTATAACGATGAACCGCAATACTCTTTTGATTGTAGATGATATGGAGGTCAACCGCGCTGTTCTCCGTAATTTGTTTACCAAAGACTTCAATATATTGGAAGCGCATAACGGCGAGCAGGGGTTGATGATGTTGAACCAGTGCAGGGATCGGATCGCCGCTGTGTTGCTAGATATTGTTATGCCTGTAAAAGACGGATATCAGGTGATGGCGGAAATGAAGTCAGGCGATCTGCTAAACACTGTTCCAGTCATCGTCATAACTAGCGAGGGCGCGGCGGAAGATGAGGTGCGGGCTTTTGATTCAGGTGCGATGGACATCATCCTGCGCCCCTATGAAGCCTGTACGGTAAAGCGCAGGGTGCAAAATGTGATTGAGTTAAATGAACATCGGCAGCATCAGGAGGATATTATCCGCGAGCAGGCAGCTACCCTGCGGGATTCCACTGATGCGTTGACGGACGTCCTATCTTCTGTCATTGAACACCGCAGTGTGGAAACAGGGCAGCATGCATTGCGTATCCGGTTGTTCATCCGAGAGCTGTTGGAGGATGTGATGCGGAGTTATCCGGAATATGACTTGGACGGGAGAAAAATCGAGGTAATTGCCAGAGCCGCTACTCTTCACGATATTGGAAAGATAGCAATTCCCGATGTTATTCTCAATAAGTCCGGGCCCCTGACCCCGGAAGAAATGGAAATTATGAAAACACATCCCGTGAAGGGATGCGAGATATTAAAAGATCTTGGGCGTATGCACGATAAGGAATACCTGCAATACGCATATAACATTTGCCGTTATCATCACGAGCGCTGGGATGGAAGCGGTTATCCTGAAGGCCTTACAATGAACAACATTCCCATCTGTGCCCAGGCGGCAGGTATTGCCGATGCGTATGACGCGCTTACGACGGATAGGGTCTATAAAAAGGCGTATTCGCCTGAAACAGCCAGTAATATGATTTTAAATGGCCAGTGTGGTGTTTTTTCTCCACGCCTTCTGGAATGCTTTAAAAAGATTCGTGGGATCTATGCGAGGATTGCCAATAAATATGCAGATGTAAATGCCTTACAAATACAACTTTCTAAAAACGATGATTCAGGTATAAACGAACCGTCACTTGAAATTAATACCCTTGAATTTGGTCAAATGAAATATTTTGCTATGCTGTGCTATGAGGATTCCACCGTAATGGAGGTAGATATGAACAGCGGCGTCTATCATCTGGTCTATAAGCAGAACAATGATTTTGATAAGCTAAATCCGATGGGACTCTTTGAAGAATCTTATTTGGCGTTTCTACAGGAATCGGTTCATCCCGATGATAGGAATCTCATCCAGCCAGTAGGCTATCTTGAGGAATTTCTGAAAAGCGGCGTTATGAAAAAGTCAAGGAAATACCGTGTGTACCATTCTGCCACCGAAGACTACGTCTGGTATGAAGTTACAATACTGCGGATATATGCAGATATCCCAAATCAACATAAAATACTCGTTGTCTGGCGTATGTGTGTGAAAAATACGGCATTGTCTAAAAAGACCTTCCCCGTGTCAGACAAGGAGGGTGGATAGCAAACCAGGAATTGGCTCCGAATTTTATTTTACGATCACGCTTCCTGTCTGTACGGAACTATTTGCGGCTGAAAATGATGTGGTTGAGATTGAAGAGGAAAAGCTCCGCGGGCTCAATGTACTGTTGGCTGAAGATAATGATTTGAATGCGGAAATAGCGGTTGCGCTTATGGAAATAAAAGGGATCAGAGTGGACAGAGCCATAGACGGGCAGCAGGCAGTGGAGATATTTGAACAAAGTCCTCTGGAAACCTACAACGTTATTTTAATGGATATCAATATGCCGGTAAAGAATGGACTTGTGGCTGCAATGGAAATTCGTGCGCTTGGAAGACCGGACGCAGCTACTGTTCCAATTTTGGCTATGACAGCCAATACATTTCAAGAGGATCGTGAGAGCGCAGCCAAGGCAGGCATGACGGGATTTTTACCCAAGCCTTTTGATATCGGGCAGTTGTATCAGCTTTTGCTGGATTCAAAGTGATATTTAACCCTATCTGTGGAAAGACTAAAGTTTATCTTTATTTAACAGTCGGTGTTGTATGATGTTGACATAAACATATGGAGGTTACTAAATGAAATTACTTTTGGTTGAGGACGAGGAAATATTGTCCGATGCCCTTGCGCAGGGGCTAAAAAAACTTGGCTATGCCGTAGATTGTGCATATGATGGCGAGGAAGCGCTGCAACTTTATGAAATCAATACCTATGATCTGATGATTCTGGATTTGAATCTGCCTAAAATTGACGGGCTCGCTGTACTGCGAAGCATCCGGGAAGAAAATTCCGAGTTTCGTGTGTTAATATTATCAGCCCGCAGTTCCATTGAAGATAAAATCAACGGACTTGATTCCGGCAGCAATGATTATTTGACTAAGCCCTTTGATTTCCGGGAGCTTGAGGCAAGAATCCGTAGCATGCTACGAAACCGCTACCAAGCAAAAGATGTAACGTTGACGTTTGGTGAGATCGAACTTGATACGGCAGGAAAGCAAGCATTTTTAGGCGGTGAGGCATTATCACTAACAAAAAAGGAGTATGGCATCCTGGAATATCTGATGTACCAACAAGAACGTATTGTCAGCCTTGAGGATATTATTGAACATGTCTGGGATAGTGAAACAGACTTGTTTTCTAATTCTTTCCGGGTTCATATGTCTTCGCTGCGCAAAAAGCTGGAGGCGGTATCTAATGGCTGGGAATATCTTGTCACTATCCGGGGGCAAGGATACCAGCTGCGTCATAAGGGAGAGAACAGCCTATGAATAAAATGACGCTACGAAGCAAAACCACCCTGACAGTAGGGCTGATTGTGACATTTGGCTGCTTGATTCTAACCATTAATTCCCTTATAGCCGCACAGTCTTATTACGGATGGACAAACGGGTTGTCCGACATTTTACAGAAATATAATATAGACGTTACGGGTTTAGTTATCCCGGATTATGTTCCTGCTACTCAGTTTACCAAACAAAATATTTTCGTAATGCTGGTTGTCATTCTAGGTTCGGTGGGCTTTACCTATTGGGCTACAGGAAAGCTTATGAGACCGCTATCCCAGCTTGCGGATAAAATACGCAGAACTGACGAGCAAAGCCTTCATGAGCATGTAGAGCTGCCTGGAGCGGATCGTGAAGTGCTTCAGCTTGTAACCTCATATAATAGCATGCTGACACGATTGGAGGAATCCTTTGCCATTCAGCGGAACTTCGCTGCCAATGCCGCTCATGAACTGAAAACACCCCTCACGGCAATCAACACTGCGCTTCAGGTGCTGGATATGGATACACACCCTACAGAAGAGGATTACAAAACTTTTGTTTATCGAACCAGAAAAAGCTTGGATAGGTTGATTCCCACTATGGATGGACTGGTAGCACTGACAAACGAGATGGTTGATGAATCTAGGGTAAACGTTGATTTGAAGGAACTTATTCTGCAAATTGTTCAGGAGCTAACTCCGCTTGCACAGAAGCAACAGATTGAAATGACAGTAAGCGGTGAGAATATCAGTTTTTTCAGCAACCAGGCTTTATTGTACCGTGTATTTTATAATCTGGTGGAAAACGCTATAAAATACAACCGGATTGACGGCAGCGTCGATATCATCCTTTCACGTCAGCAGGATAAAATGCTAGTAGAGATTCTGGATACCGGAATTGGAATGGCGCCGGAAACGCTTGCCCATGTATTTGAGCCCTTCTACCGAGCGGACCAGTCACGTTCCCAAACCATTCCGGGTTCTGGTTTAGGGCTGGCAATTGTTAAAACTATACTTGAGCGGTACGGCGGAAGTATCAGCATCCAAAGTGAAGTGGGGCATGGCAACAAAATCACCGTACAATTTCCATAAACAAAAGCCAAATGGCCGGACGCTGTTTTGAATTAATCGAATGGCGTCCGGTTTTGGGTTTTGCGATCTGCCTAAAATACTTCACTCAGAATGACGGTGTAATTTTAACTGTTACAGCATGCTATTATAATGAAAAATTTTAGCAAATATTTTTTGAATTTGATATTTACAAGTCCACATTTTATATTCACTTAACATTCGGTCTGCTATACTGCAAACACGGTCGGAAACAATATCGGGTTTCCGCACCTCAAATAAAAAAGGTATAAACCGGAAAGGTAAATAGAAAGCATGCAAAAAAAACATTTAGTTAAAATTACTTCATTTCTTTTGGCAACGACACTGTTGTTTACAGGTTGTGCAGCCAAACCACAAGAAACATCTTCATCCCAGTCGGCATCCACACCAACGTCCCAGACGGGCGATTTGGAGAGAGCGGCCGTAAACTTACTGAAACCCGGAGCAATGACCATCGGGCAGGTAACGGATTACCTTATTCAGGCGGCGGTCGGTTATAACTCCGCTGACAGAAAGGCAATGCTAAAGGGGCTTGAAAGCAATGAAAATGATAAGGCCACCCGCCTGCAAACCCTGGTTCTGATGAGCCGGGCATTCGGTAAGCTGCCCGCTCCTACCGGGAATATGGCATTGATTTCGGCTCCGGCGCCGGACCTTTCAGGGGTGCCTGATTGGGCGAAAAGCGACTTGGAAAACCTGGCGAACGGCGGCGTATTGACCCATGAGGATTTGGGCCTGGAAGAAAACGCAGCATCGGGTCAGGGCGGCACAGAACAAGGGCTTACCGGCACGGATGCCGCAGTCGGACAGGACAGTGCCGGGATAGATGGCGCAGTCGAAGGACAGGACAGCGCCGGGACAGATAGCGCAGTCGAAGGACAGGACAGCGCCGGCATGGATAGCGCAGTCGAAGGACAGGACAGTGCCGGGACAGATGGCGCAGTTGAAGGACAGGACAGTGCCAGCATGGATACGGCAGAAGCACAAGAAACATCCGGTTCCAATGAAGAAATTTCCCTTACAGAAGTGAACGCAGATCAGCTGAAAACACTTGCCGGCAGGGTCTGGGCGCTCTTTGGCACCAATCTAAAGGACGACTTTTATAATACTGTCAATAAAAACGACCTGGACAATGCAAAAATTCCTGTGGGAGATACCACTGGCGGCACTGTTCCTACCCTGCACCAGCAGGTAAACGAGCGGGTCAATGAAATTGTTCAGGAGATTGTAAACAGCAAGGAAGAATACCCCAAGGGTAGTGACGAGTACAAGATAAAGTCCTTTTATAATAATATCCTGGATATGAAAGCGCGGAACGAACAGGGAGTCACCCCACTGAAACCCTACCTGGATGCCATTGACGCGGCAACCTCTATGAAAGAGTTAAACCAGGCCAACGCGGAGGCAGTAAAGGCCTTGGGAACGAACAGCAGCGGCGCATTCATCCCTTTCCGCACTAATGACCTGAAAGACAATTCGAAACCAGTTATCAACCTGATGGCGCCCACGCCCAGCCTCGGGAAAGAAGAGTATGCAAATCCCTCCGGGGAAAAATACCAGATCAGGCGTAATTTTCTCATCCAGCTTCTTGTTTATGCAGGCGAAGATCAGGCAAGGGCTGAGGCACAGGCTGACGCTATTATGAAGATGGAAGAAGGCTTGGTAGGCAGCGTCAACTTTGAGGATGGCGCCTACAGCAACCTCAATGAAAACTACAACCATTACACGCCTCAGGATCTTGAGGCGCTGATGCCGGGAATCGGCATGCCGGAATTTTTTACCGCCATAGGCTTCGATCCTGCTATCGGTTTTACCACCGATATCAAGGAGCTTCTGGAAACATATGCGAAGTACCTGAATGACGATAATCTGGAGATGTTTAAAGCTCTTTATAAAATCACCATGCTCACTGATTATAAAGACACACTTGATGAAGAACTCCAGGGTATTATCGATAATTATTATTCTAATCTCTTTGGATCGACCCCTACAGAGGAGAAATCAGCGGAAGAAAAAGCCGCTGAAGTGACAGGCACATATCTTTCCAATGAAATCAGCAAGATTTATGTCAAGCGCTACTTCTCTCCGGAAGCGAAGCAGGGTGTAGAGGATCTCGCAAAAGAGCTGGTAGAGGCCTTTAAACAGCGTGTTCAGAAGCTGGAATGGATGAATGAAGAAACAAAAAAAGAAGCCTTGAAGAAGCTGGACAGCTTGCAAATCGTAGCCGGTTATCCTAATAATTGGCCGGAATCTGCCGAAATTCTTGGGAAAGCGGACGGTGGAAGCTACTTTGAAAATATCTCCGCCATCATGCGTCTGCGCCTTGCCGGAAGCACAGCGGAGGAAGAGAAAGAGTTTGATCCGGAAAGCACCTTTGAGGTCATGTCTCCTATCAGCGTTAATGCTGCGGCGAACCGTACAACCAATTCCATCGTCCTGCCCGCTGGTATCCTGCAGGCCCCCCTTTATGATGTGAACGCGTCGAAGGAAGAAAACCTGAGCGGCATCGGCGCCATCATCGCCCATGAGATCACCCATGTATTTGATGACCAGGGCGCCCAGTACGACGCGGAGGGAAATCTGAGAAATTGGTGGACCGATGAGGACTTCAAGCAGTTCCAGGATCGCTGCGAGAAGGTGGTGCCATTCTACGAGGGAAAAGAAGTGGCTCCCGGAATCGGCGCAAACGGTACGGCACAGCTGAGTGAAAACATCGCTGATATCGGCGGCCTTGCCAGTGCGTTGCAGATCATGTCCGGAATGGAAAATCCAGATTACGATAAATTCTTCCGAAATTATGCCAAGAGCTGGGTCAAGACTTCATCCAGGGAGAAGCTGAAGGAGCTGGCCAATTCAGACCATGCACCCTATAAGCTGCGTGGCAACCGAGTGTTGGTCAATTTCCAGGAATTTTACGACACCTATGATATTAAAGAGGGAGACGGTATGTATGTTGCGCCAGAAGATAGAATTAATATCTGGTAAACTAAACACCAACTATTTCTAATAGACGGACTATCCGTTACAATAAAAAATGCTTCGCTTTGATCAAACGATTAATCGCGGGGCGTTTTTTTGTATTATTTTCATCATGGACTGATTGGCTTTATAACTGCAGAGCAGGCAGAGGCAGGGTCTGTATTTTGTAAAACAGGTTTGAGCAATACATATCATTCAATTAGAATTGAAAAACTGGTGGTGCGGCGTTTAATCTCAGATACATTAAGGCATATAATCAAATGCTTAAGGATTCCTATTTACAGAATTTTACTTATAGGACAAAAGAGGAAGACCAGGATTATTTTATTGATTCTGAGCATTGGACTGTAACAAAAAAGATATGTATGAAGCAAATCGAGTTGCTGCAATGGGTATCAGACCTATAACAAGACTGGAAAGAAGGAAAATGGAATGGATAATTCGTATAATCACCTTTCATACGTGCATATAGAAGTTTGGCAGCGTAATAGCCCATTTTATCCATAGGTTGTTCAAAGATTTCCTTTTGTATCAATATGTATTGTATGTTATAATTTTCTTCAGGAAAGCAGGATTCATAAATTAGAGTCTGCAAATGATTGGAGAATAGACAATATGGGAGTAGTGAAATTGTTTCATGGATCAGACCACGACTGAGCGTTTTGGATTTAAATGAAGAAGGTGTACTGGTATGGATCAAAAGGGTATCGGGCTGATGACAGCTATACGCAGGTTGTGGAGGCTTTCCTGACAAACCAGATTAATATAACTGAAGTGGAGCGGCTATTTTATAAAGGGTCTTTGGGAAATCAGATTTTTATAAAATTACCTAAGGCATTTGCACAGTTAAATTGGACAGGTTCATATGAAGTAGAGCAAGAGGAAAACAATAGGGAAGAAGATATCAGAGCAAGGCGGGAAGTTAATAAATTCATGCAGGGAAGAATGAGAGCGATCTTGCTAGAGGGCTACGAAGTACCAGGAATAACAGCCCAATATGCGGCAAATCATCTGCTGAAATATGATAAGGAGGGAGACTGTTATGTGTAAAACAGCATATGATGAAGCCTATTTTGACAGTATGATTCAGAAAACGAGATATTTATTTAAGCTCATTGGGAGGAATACGAAAAATCCTTTTCAGGTTATCGAAGATTATATGAAAAGTTACTACCGCAGGAACATGGATCAGGGTAATCCGCTTTATCTGAATAAAACGCCCAAACAGATTCTGGAAGCCCTGGGTATAAAGATAAAAGTAGAATTTGAAATCAGTGAAGAATTTGACGAAAGTGTTTTAGTATGGATGGCTGATATCTATACCTACATTCAATGGAAATATAATATTTCATCTGAGCGAATTGCAGATAAAATAGTGCCACAAAAATTGTATGAGAAATATTCACCCCTCCATGAGGCATCGTTGGAAAACAGTGCAGATAAGTTGGTAAAGATATATCGGCTGAATGAGAAGGATTAGATGAAGAGGCCGCTGGCTTAGAATTGTTTTAAACATGGATTTGCTAATCAACCATTTACTAGAAAGTTAAAATTTGCGGAAAAGCCACTGAGAGCGGGTGGTTTGTTTAGCAGGATTGAAGGAGAGAACCGCTCATTCAAATATTTGGACGATGTAGCAATAGCATGCTATAATTCAAAAGAATTTCGGGATTATGCCGAGAGGTTTATGAAAAGACTGGGTATAAGACCGGATTAAGCACCGGAGCTTTTCACGGCTATTCAGTTGTGTGAAAAATATTGTTAATAAACTGCAGATAATACGATTAGAAAATTGTAGAGAGCAGCAGCATATTTGAGATTTTTTAAATCACTACCTAAAAAAATCAGAAAGAACCTTTATTCTTCCACAGTCTTTCTATATTTTCATATTTTTTCGTCGATATCCCGCAGGTGTTTCCCCTGTCACCTTCTGAAAAGTATCAGAAAAAAAGCTCCGCGAACTAAACCCGAGCTCATTACTGATATCAATAATACTCATATTTGTCGTGCTAAGTAAAATTTTAGCCTTCTTTATCCGTTCCTGATGGATATACTTACTAATGCTACTTCCCATTTCCTGTTTGAATTTACGGGAAAAATAGTATTCGGTATATCCCGCACGGGATGCCAGAAACTGAGTAGTTAGCTTTTCAGTGATATGCATGGTGATATAATCGCAGCAACTTAGGACAGCTCTGGAAATATTGGCATTGGTCCGTACCTGTCGAACTTTTTGAACATATTCCTCCATGATGTTTTCAACAAGAACCGAGGCTTCCGGAATAGAACCGGAGTCTTCAATTCTTTGGGTATAATAATCTTGCATAGTATAGGAAACAGCAGGAGATAGGCCTCCTTCAATGGCTGCACGAGAACAAAGTGTCAAAAGGACAATCGCATTATTCTTAGCATTGCGCAGGGGGCCTCCTGAATCAAATTTAACACCGCTGCTTAAGGTGCGGGATGCATTTAAAGCTTCTTTATAATGGAGATTTCCATCCCGAATCATCTGAACAAATGTCTGCTCTGATGCCCAGATACCCCAGTGTTCATCTGATTTTGAGGACAAGTTTTCCGTATTCTTAGAATTATCTGCTGATGTAATATGCTGTAGTTGATGAATGGCAATTTTTTCTCCAGTGATACAGTAGTGAAGCATAATCGCATACTGGTAGAGGAGATTGAGCGGTACGATTGGAACCTCTTCCAGCTGCCTTAATACATCCATCCGGATTTGGACGGACAAATCGTGCCGGTTAAGACTTTCCTTTACCTGCTGGTAAGAATTCTTTCCGGTAAAAATTGGGCCGATGACGTGGACATGAGTCAAGCTGTTGCCATCCCATTCAAAGTCGGCAATCCACAGGAAATTCAAAAAGGTATCCAATATGAGCGGATAATGACCGGTTTTGGCATAGTTAAGCAGATAAGTTGACTGGCTTAGTAAGGAATAATTATTACCTGCGGCAAACTCTTTGGGACAGCTCGTATGAAGCAATGTCAAATCGGCAGTATAGGTCCAGTAGTATATATTATGGCTACAACAAATCAGTTCTTGAAATAATTTTAGATTTTCTATGATACTCATTACACACTCCCCCTTCTATCATATAAACTTGCGGATTTTGAACTGCTACGCTCTGCTCTCTTCTAGATAGGGGGAGAGTTTGGGAATATCCTCTTCGCTCATACAACAAATCGTACCCTGGCTCCAATCATAGGAATGGCTGGCAACAGTACAGAAGATATATTGGCTCAAAGTAGAACTAAGATTAAGTCTGTCTCCATCTGATGTTTCATAATACACTTCACCTTGGCATTTCTGAATTTCCAATAAAAACTTTGCTATATCTATATGTGATTTTAAATTCATATCCTTCGCTCCTAATCACTTAACGTATGATTCCATTCTAGTATATAATACAATCTGAAAAAAAGCAGTTAAAAATTCGCGAATTTGTTCAAAAAATGGTTGATAAAGAATTATAGACAAATATCAAACAAAAAAGCAAAATTTTGAAAACAAGGAAATGAAATAGTATATATAATCAGATTATAGAGAAAAGGCAACATGTAAGAGCAAATTTGGTTGAATGGAGAGGAGAAGCAAATGATGTTTTCAAAAGATTTTATGCTTGGAGCTGCGACAGCAGCACATCAGGTGGAGGGAAACAACATACACAGCGATTATTGGGTACAGGAACAGATATCACATTCTATGTTTAATGAGCCGTCCCTGGATGCAGTGGATCATTATCATCGGTATGAAGAGGATATTCATCTGATGGCAGAGGCGGGACTTAATACCTACCGTTTTTCTATTGAATGGGCGAGGATCCAACCAGAACCGGATATATGGGATGAGGCAGAAGTACAGCATTATCGAAATGTGTTGGACTGTTGCCATGCAAATCATGTGCGACCAATCGTTACCATGCATCATTTTTCGTCACCTAAATGGCTAATCAGTCAGGGTGGATGGGAAAACCCGGAAGTGGTGGAGAAGTTTGCTGAATATTGCAGGCGTTTAGCCAATGAACTGGGTGATAAAATAGAATATGTCTGCACGATCAACGAGGCAAATATGCGTCTCCAGTTGGCGGCATTAATGAAAGAAATGGTGCTGCGAATGGGAGGGCAGCATACAGATGCAGATAAAGAAATCGGTGATAAAAAAGGTTCTGTCCAAGAGAGTGATGTGCAAGTTGGCATCAATATGAATAAAGAAAACATGATGCTTAGCATGATGGAGAGTGCGCAGGCCTTTGGCATACAGAATCCCATGGATGTTCATAACTTTGTATCTCTGTGTACACCAGAGGGTGACCTGTTAGTAATGAAAGCCCATGAAGCAGCAAGGGATGCAATGAAGGAAGCGTGTCCGCATCTTAAAATTGGCTTGACCTTATCGTTACATGATATGCAGCCTTATCCCGGTGGCGAGGCATTTGCTGAAAAAGAATGGGATGAAGAATTTAAGCACTATCTGCCATACATTAAGAATGATGATTTTCTGGGTGTACAGTGTTATACCAGAAAACGTTTTGATGAAAACGGTGGTGCGCAGGCAAAAGATGAATGTTTGCGGACCCAGATGGGATATGAGGATTATCCGTGGGCGATTGTAAACGTAACCCGTAAGGTGGCGGAAGAATTTAAAGGTGATTTGATTATTACCGAAAATGGAATCGCAACGGCAGATGACAGCAGACGTTGCCAGTTTATCCGCGAAGTGACGGAAGGAATCCAAGCATGTATAGACGATGGGATTCGGGTGAAAGGATATATGTACTGGTCTCTCTTAGACAATTTTGAATGGCAGAAAGGCTATGGTATGAAATTTGGCCTAATCGGTGTTGACCGTAGTACTCAGACACGTTATCCCAAGGAAAGCCTTCAGGTGCTTGGAAGCTTAATGGAACGATAAAAGTAAAAGAAAAGGGGGGACAAAAATGAGCAGGAAAGAGAAAAACACACAAAGTGAAATCGATGGTGTACAGTACCGTCGGGCAAAAACATGGCAGATTGCCTTAGCGCAGCTCAACAGTGGGGCGGCCATGTGTTTCTATATGCTAATCGGTTATGCAAGCTATGTTGGAAACGTGGGATATGGCGTTGCAACCGCATTGGTTGGAATGATTATTACCGGCACCCGTATTTTTGATGGCATTACTGATCCGCTGATTGCATTATTGATTGATAAAACGAACACACGGTTTGGAAAGCTTCGTCTTTTTATGTTTGGGGGCTGGCTGATTGAGACTCTGGCAGTATTCATGATGTTCAACTGGTTCAGCGACAAAGGGCATGGCGTAGTTACCTTCATTCTAGTGTACATGCTGTACATTATAGGCTACACAATAAATAATATGGCTGGTCAGGTCATTGGACCGGTGCTGACCAATGATCCGAAACAAAGACCGTTAGTAGGAGTGTGGTCAACTATTTACAACTACTTCATCCCGATGTGTATATCAAGGGGGATTACAGTTGGAATTTTACCTAAATATGGAAATCAATTTACGGCCCCGATGTTGGCTGCAGCTTGTACCTTTGCAGTAACCGTTTCCTTTATACTGGAGCTTTTGGCCTGCATAGGTGTTTCACCGGCAGATAAAGCAGAAAACTTTAAGGGAATCTGTACTAAGAGCAATCAGGAAGAGGTAAAGATCAAAGATATGATTACCATCCTTAAGACCAACCGCGCCCTTCAGACTTATATTTTTGCTGCAACATCAGATAAATTAGCCATGCAGACGGCTGGGCAGGCAGTTGTCACGACAATGTTATATGGAATCATTATCGGTAATATGCAGCTATCAACCATTGTCACTATGGTAGCCATGCTTCCTTCCATTATATTTGCCATTTATGGTGGACGCTATGCCGGAAAACATGGAAATAAAGAGTCAGTTATTACGTGGACACGCCTGTGCATTATTACCACCGCTATTTTGATCGTATTTTTTGGAGTGACATCTTCCTGGACGGTCGGAAAGGTGATGCCACTGATGATAGTTTTCTTTGTCCTGACATTGTCTACAAATGGCTGTAAAATGTGTGTGACGACGGCAACCGGTGCCATGTTGGCTGATATCATCGATTATGAACTGGATCGTTCCGGTAAATATATGCCGGGCACGATGACCGGTGTTTATAGTTTTGTCGATAAGCTGGTTTCCTCCCTGGGTGCAACGATTGCTACCGGAAGTGTGGCAGTAATTGGTTATACAGCAGTAATGCCACAGCCAACCGATGAGAGAACACCTGCGATCTTTATAATGGCGTTATTATTGAACTATGGTTTGCCTATTCTTGGATGGATCTGTACCTTGGTTGCACTTAAATTCTCACCATTATCCAAAGAGAAGATGGTAGAGGTGCAGCAAAATATTCAGCAGAAGAAAGCACAGGCGGAAGCAGAATAAGGTACAGGGAGGTATAAATTTAAATGAAAGCAATTAAACTTAAGACAGAACGCCTGGTGAATCCACTTGGAATTGACATCAAGCAGCCGTCTTTATCATGGATTTGCCAAGATGGAATTACTCAGACCGCATATGAAATAGAAGCGGTATCAGATGGGCGCATCGTCTGGAATAGCGGGCAAGTATCGACAAATAAAATGCAGGTGACCTTTGGTGAAGTACTGGAAAGTAAGCAGCGGGTAAGTTGGAAAGTCCGTCTTTGGGATGAAGCGGATACGGTTGGAGAATGGAGTGAGGAAGCTTTTTTCGAAGCGGGTATTTTGGATGCTATGCAGTTTGTGGCAAAGTGGATAAATCCGGAATTGGTTTGTGATCCAAGTGTACATATGCCGGCCAGCTATCTGCAGACAACTTTTAAGGCACCGCTTGGAAGTCAGGCGCGATTGTACATCACCTGCCACGGGCTGTATGAAGCATATCTGAACGGTCTGAGGGTGGGAGACTTCGTGCTTGCACCGGGAAGCGATACCTATAATAAGAAACTGACCTATCAAACTTACGATGTAACTGAGCTGGTGAAAGAAGGAAAGAATGATGTCCAGGTGATCTTAGGGGATGGATGGTATCGCAGCTGCTCCGGTGTGGATGGAGAGAGAAATCTCTTTGGTGAAGATATTGCGCTGTTCTTTCAGTTGGAAGTTGATGGTGTGCCAGTTTGCATTTCAGATGAAAAATGGCATGCAACCCAGGATGGCCCAATTCGCGAAAACGATATGCAGCAAGGTGAAATATATGATGCCCGGAAGGAGAGATTGACAAGTTGGCATGAAGTGAAGGTGCAAGATTTCGAGATCACCCATTTCAAAGGTTCAAACTCAGTACCTATCGTGGAACAGGAACGTTTTGTGGGAAAGATAATGATTACGCCGAACGGTGAAACGGTGATTGATTACGGACAGAACCTGGCAGGTTATGTGGAATTTACCGTGGATGCGAAGGAAGGACAGACTCTCACCATGACTCATGGTGAATCGCTGGATGAAAATGGGAATTTTACAATTGAGAATTTTCAGGACCGTAAACGGCATAAAGAAGGAGAAATAAAGCAGCGCGTGAAATTGATCTGTAGAAATGGCCGAAACCATTACAAATCCAAATTTACTATTTGGGGGTTCCGCTACGCGAAAATAGAAACCGATATAGATTTGTCCACCGCAACCTTTACTTCCATTGCCGTATATTCCAATATGGAGCAAACGGGGAGCTTCGAGTGCTCCAATCAAGATGTGAATCAACTGGTGAGCAACAGCATCTGGAGTATGAAATCCAATTTTTGCGACATGCCAACCGATTGTCCAACCAGAGAGCGTGCAGCGTGGACAGGGGACATGGGAATCTTTATTGAAACCGGACTCTTTTTTGCTGATTGCTATCCGGTCGTGCGAAAATGGCTGAGCGAGTGTCGCCTGAATCAGTATGATGATGGAAAACTTGCGATTATCGCACCGCCAAATAACCAAACGAGTCAATACGCCGAAATGTTAGCCTCTTCGGCTGGCTGGGGGGATGCAGGCATAATTGTGCCATATACCTTATATAAACGGTTTAATGATGTTCGCATTTTGGAAGAAAATTATGAAATGATGCAAGGATGGTATGGATTTTTAGAGAACCGTGCAAAGCAGATCAATGAGCAAAACCCGATTGGAAAAGAAAATCCCTATGAAATGTATACCATCGACCCGGGTGTTGACTTTGGAGAGTGGTGCGAGCCTGGTGTTTCGGCGATGGCAGCTATGTCAAAGCCGCAATATAAAGTGGCTACAGCATATTTTGCCCGTTCCGGTAGAATGCTGGCGGAAATCGCCGAGGCCATTGGACGAAGCGAAGATGCCGCACATTACCGGGATATCGCAGAGAATGCTGCAAAGGCATTTCATTTTGTAGCGACTGATAACGGAAAGATACATTCGGATCGCCAGGCAGAGTATGTACGCGCTATCGCGTTTGATTTGCTGAGCGAGGAAGAAGCCAAAGCGGCGGTAGCAGAATTAAATGGAATAATCATAGAAAATGGCTATCACCTAAATACCGGGTTCCTATCGACACCGTCGCTGTGCAGTGTATTGGCGGAGTATGGCTATCAGGAAACGGCTTATCGTTTACTATTACAGGATACGATGCCGGGATGGTTGTATGAAGTGAAAAAAGGTGCTACTTCCATTTGGGAAACTTGGGATGGCATCAATGAAAAAGGTGAAGTTAGTGCATCGCTGAATCACTATTCCTACGGTGCTGTTTGCGGGTGGCTGTTTGCTGGCGTGTGCGGTATTCAGGTGGAAAATGAAAAAATAAAGATAGCCCCACAACCACATAAGTTCCTGGCATATGCAAAAGCGGTTTATCAGTCTCCGATGGGGGAAATTGTCAGTGCATGGAAATATGAGCAGGATCAGTTTTTTTATGAAATCACGGTTCCAGCCAATGCAAAGGCAGAAGTGTGTTTACCGGATGGCAGACATGAGTTCGTGACAACAGGCGCTCATTATTTTTAAAGGAAGGCAAAAATTATGCGAAATACAATTTTATTGGATAACGACTGGCAGTTTGTAAAAACAGCTGCCAGTGCCTCTGCAGCATGGGAGGCTACAGGCGAAGCAGTAACCCTCCCCCACACATGGAATGCCATAGATGGGCAGGACGGTGGTAATGATTATTATCGTGGACTCTGCTGGTATAGGAGAAAACTGGACATAACCGAAGTGGCAGATGGACAGTCTTTGGAAGAATTAAAGAAGGAGAAAGAGATCTGGATGGAATTCTGCGGTGCCGCGATGACGGCTGAATTCTATCTGAATGGAGAAAAAAGGATAACTCACGAAGGCGGGTATTCGACCTTTAGGGTAAATCTGACTGAATATCTGCAGGAAGAGAACCAGTTGACAGTTTCGGTGGATAATTCGGACAATGACCGGGTATATCCGCAAAAAGCCGACTTTACCTTTTATGGTGGTCTTTACCGGGAAGTGAATCTGCTGATTGTACCAAAAGCACATTTTGCCCTTGGCTATTCCGGTGGATCGGGCATCAAGGTAACGCCGGAGGTGGTCGGGAAGGATGCAAAAGTAACCGCCGAAGCCTGGGTAGAAGGTGTGGCAAAGACGGTTACTTTTGTAATCGGTAACTTGGTACAGGAAGCCCAAATCATAGACGGACATGCAGAAGCGGTATTTACCATTGAAAATGTACATCTTTGGGATGGCATCGATGATCCATATCTGTACACCATTAAAGCGGATATTTGTCAGATTGATGAGGACGGTGACAGCATTACTACTAAATTTGGTTGTCGCACCATCAAATTTGACCCACAGGAAGGATTCTTCTTAAATGGTCGTCGCTACCCGCTGCGTGGTGTTTCACGTCATCAGGACCGTCTGGGCACTGGAAATGTCCTGACGAATGAAATGCAGGTAGAGGATCTGGAAATCATCCGGGAAATCGGTGCAAATACCATCCGCCTGGCGCATTATCAGCATAGTCAGTATTTTTATGATCTGTGCGATGCTTGCGGTATGATACTCTGGGCAGAGATTCCATACATCACCCAGCATATGACAAACGGCAGGGTAAATACCTTAAGCCAGATGCGAGAGTTGGTGGTGCAAAATTATAATCATCCATCGATTATCTGCTGGGGATTATCGAATGAAATTTCTGCAAGTGGAGGTGTAACCGATGATTTGATGGAAAACCACCGGTTATTAAATGATCTGTGCCATAGTCTTGACGCGACCCGGCCGACCACAATGGCCCATGTATTTATGCTGGAGACGGACAGTCCGCTATTAGAAATTCCGGATATTGCCAGTTATAATCTGTACTTTGGCTGGTATTTGGGCGAGCTGGAACGAAACAACAGCTTCTTTGATGAGTATCATGCGACTTACCCAAAACGATGTATCGGATTTTCTGAGTATGGTGCAGATGCCAATCCGGCATTTCATTCATCAGATCCGGAGTGCGGTGATTATACCGAAGAATATCAGTGTGTTTATCATGAGCATATCATCAGGATGATAGAGGAGCGTCCGTATCTCTGGGCGACCCATGTCTGGAACATGTTTGACTTTGCGGCAGACGGAAGAGACGAGGGGGGTAAGAACGGTAAGAATCAAAAAGGGCTGGTTACCATGGATCGTAAGTTGAAAAAGGATGCGTTCTATCTTTATAAGGCATATTGGAGCGAGGAAGCATTTGTCCATTTGTGTGGCAGCCGATATGTGGATCGGGCAGAGGCAGTAACCGAAGTAAAGGTCTATTCCAATCAGCCGGAAGTGACCTTATATGTAGATGGTGAGCTGATTGAGACACAAAAGAGGAATCGGGTATTTTGCTTTGCAGTGCCCATCGGTGGCATTCATACCGTGCAAGCTCTGGCGGGACAATGCACTGATGCAATGTCGATTCGCAAGGTAGAAAAACCGAATCAGGATTATCGGTTCGGAACAGCCGGAGACATTGTCAACTGGTTCGACAAAGATGATTTCAAAGAGGGATATTTTTCAATAAAAGATACGCTGGCAACATTGCAGAGCCATCCCCAGACAGGAGCAATCATGGGAGCGATGATGGCACAGACCTCTGCCGGCCGGGGTGATGTGGCCGAAAGTGTAAAGGATAACCCGAACCTGATAAAAATGATGGGAGCTATGACTTTGGAGAGTATGTTAAAGCAGGTCGGAGATGTCGTGAGTCAGGAACAGGTAAAGGCTTTGAATGCAGCATTGCAACAGATTCCGAAACAATAGAGGAAGCGAAAAAATGGAAATGAGAAAAACGTTAAAAGCAGTTCAGATGATACAGCTCGGCACAGTCATGGGAAGCGAAGAGAAGGCAAAAGAGACCATGCGGTTGATGAAAGATGCCGGATATGACGGAATCGAATTGAATGGCTTTATGATTAAAAAAATGCCCTTGATAGTCCGGCTCCTGACCACACTGGCCAGAATGCCGATGGGGAAGACCGGCAAATTGGATTGGGAAAAGCTGATGGCCGAGTCTGATTTAAAGGTGGTCAGTGTACATGAAGACCTGGGAAGCTGCATGCGGGCACCGGAGGATATTATCGCCGAAGCAAAGGCCTTTGATACCAAATATATTGTTGTGACTGGGATGCACCAGTTTGACTATTCAGACAAAACGGCGGTACTGGATTTGATCGAGAAATTGAACCATGTAGGAAAGGTTTTTGCAGAAGGAGGTATTTCCCTGTTATACCATAATCACAACTGTGAATTTCGCAAGGTAGAGTCGGGCAAAACGGCCTTTGACTTGATTCTGGAGAAGACTAATCCGGAGTATGTCAATTTTGAATTTGATTCCTACTGGCCAACTGAAGCAGGTGTAGATGTGCTTTCATTAATGGAGCGGCTAGGTGAACGGATGAAGCTGTACCACATCAATGACCGGGGAAGCCGTGTGAGTGGAAGGACTAGCTCGATTCTTAAGTCAGATAGCATGGAGTTGGGATATGGGAACATGAATCTTACGGTGATGGTGGAACAAGCGAAGAAAGCCGGCGTGGATGCGGTGATTCTGGAGAGCCATAAAAACTGGGTGGATAAATCACCGATAAAATCATTTCAGATGAGTGCGGAGTTTATGAACAAATATGTGACTTTTTAACAGGCATTTAAGATGTGCAGAAAGTAGAGGCTGCAAAGTAGAAAGGAAGGAATTATGTTAATCGAAAATACAGAATTTGGCCGCATTGAAATCACAGACATTCCGCTGCCCGACGGAATTGATACTAATATAAACGGAACCTATACTTTTTCTGGGCGTGTATTAGTATCTGTGAGAGAACCTGAAAAAAATGAAAATTGGTATCGGGTGTTTACAATATCAGAGGATGGTCGGGAACTCTGTGAACTGTTTGCTGGAGTAATCCCAATGAAAAAGGGAGCCAACGGAATACGCTGGATGTGTTATTCCGATAATAAACGGATCTTGCTAGGGGACTATGTGTTAGAATGCACGCCAGATCTGGATCGATGTACCTCGTCCGAGTTAGTGGAAGTGGTATTTCCAGAAGAGATCTACGAAATCCCAGGGTTATTTATGAGATGGTCCGAACCGTTGATTGCGCCTGACAATGAGCATATATGCTTCTCTTCCCTAACAGGGAACGGAGTTTTTAATTTTCTCGGAAGTCTGGTGAGAAAGGAATCCCATTATGCAATGGAAGATATGTGTATCATCAGTACTGTGAACGAAGTTGAACCAGATTTGGAAAATGAGGGATTTTTCCGTACCCAGGTAAGCAGAGGAGGGGAAGTTAAACAGTTTGTAAGGGGAGGAAGAGGTCTTACGCTGGCTGGTGGGGGGACCTGCATTACGGAAAGTACGCTGCAGATGCTGGATACAGAAGAGGTTGCTCAGATTACAGAGACACTTGGCTATGAAGAAACCGCTATCTTTTCTCCAAATGAGCAGTATGCAGTCTGTATGTCGCCTAGATTTTCTCCGAAGACGGACTGTGGGGTACTGGGGGTTGTGCCACTGCATAAGGATAATATCACGCGGAGAAAATATTTAAATGTGTTGTACCAGTATGCGATTTCAGGAGTCCGTTTTGAAAAAGCCGGTAATATTGGTCCGGTACTGATTGATGTCCAGCGTTCTATGAGTGAGGGAAGAGCTCACGAAGGGATAAATTTAAGCGATCCGGAAGGAAAATGGGTGTATTATTCTCCTATGAGCTGGCATCCGGACAGTACAAAAGCAATGTGGAACGAAAGTACCAGATTGGTAGAGGGAAAAGTAAAAAGCAGACTGCGCAAATGCAAGCTTTTGGATGTAAAACCGTCAAAGCCTGAAATGTGGGGAGTGACTCCGGGAAAAGAAGAGATTCCTTATGCGCTTCCAATGGAATATGCCAGAATGCAGACAGAGCCACCCTATCCCGTAAAAATAGAAGGTGTATGTGGCATAGTGTTAAACGCTTATATAGCGGGTGATACAGTAGAAACCAGATATGACCACTACAGTGAGGACGGAAAGACCTTTTATGATGGGTGGATTCGGGTAAAAGCGCCGGCCAACATGTTTGTGCCTGCAGAGACGGTCATATGGAGCAATCTTCAAGTAACAGGAGAACATACGGGGCAGATGAAATTAAGGATTACATTTTTACCGGACAGTAAATTTCAAGTACATCTATCAAAAGATATGGATGAGGATGGGGAGCCGAAATGTTACGGTTTTGCAGAGTATGATGGACTTAGGAGAAACGTAGAGGATATGGCGGACTAAACTCCTCAGCCACTTTCAAAATAACATAGGCTAAAGCCGAGGCAGTATAACTCACATGAGCTATTTTGCCTCGGCTTTAGCCTATGTTATTTCCCGACAATATTGCAAATTCTTTACCATCCACACCACTCGGTCATAGAATCTAAAAAATACCATGCAAAGACCTATAATATCCATATTTCAAAAAAATAGAAAAATGCTAAAATTAAACCATCAAAAAGAAAGAAGGTATGAGGGTGTTATGGTTGCAGTAAAAACAAGAAATGTTGCCGCAAAGTCTTCCGGATCGCGAAGTCATTTTAAAAAGTATTGGCCGTATTACGTAATGATGCTTCCAGGAATTATTTATCTGATTATGTTTAAATATATTCCGATGATGGGGAGTGTTATTGCATTCAAGGATTACTCGGCTTATAAAGGGATCTGGGAAAGCGCATGGTGCGGGGTGGAAAATTTCAAAAAATTATTTGTTTACCCGGATTTTTACAAGATACTTCGGAATACAATTGTACTGGGTTTACTGAAAATATGTTTGACATTTCCGATTCCAGTTATTCTGGCACTGATGCTGAACGAACTTCGGAATGCAAAGATTAAGAAAGGAATCCAAACAATTATTTGTATCCCATATTTTGTATCATGGGTTGTTGTTGGAGGTCTGGTATTTGATATTTTTGGTGTTGGTGGACTATTCAATAATGTAAGAGAATTCTTTGGAATGGATACGCTATTGGTTATGCAGAAAGAAAGCTGGTTCCGACCGATTTATGTGATTTCCACGATATGGAAAGAATCTGGCTGGGGGACAGTTGTATATCTGGCAGCAATTAGCGGTATTGACCCAAGTCTGTATGAATCAGCGGCAATTGACGGAGCATCCAGATTTCAGAAAATACGTTATATCACATTCCCGCTTTTGATTCCAACGGTGTTGACATTGCTTCTTTTGAACATTGGAAGTTTCCTTACGCTTGGTTTCGACCAGGTTTACAATCTGTATACGCCGATGACATATGCAGTTGCAGATATCTTTGATACATATGTATTTCGTGTTGGAATCCAACAGGCACAGTATAGTTTTGCAACGGCCGTTGGTCTGTTTCAGTCGGTAGTTGGATTATTTATGGTAGTTACGTTTAACAAGATTGCAAATAAGGTCTCAGAGGATGGAGGGCTGTGGTAATGAAAGTTCGTAAAAAAGCATCACTTGTGCGGGAGTCTGCAAAAGACAGGGTTTTCGGGATTTTAATTACAATAATATTGGTTTTGTTTGCAGTTATTACAGCCATTCCACTTATTTCGGAACTTGCGATCTCCCTAAGTTCAAAGACTGCGTCACAGATGAATCTCATCAATCTGTTGCCGGTAGAATTCACGTTTGACTCATGGAATTATCTTCTGGGCAAGGGTGGAATTTGGAAACCGTTTTTAATCTCAGTTTCATCGACTGCAATTGGTGTGATTTTTGCTCTGATACTAAATGTGCTGATGGCATATCCCCTGTCAAAGGCGGAGTTTAAGACTTCAAAATATATTATGCTGCTTGTTGTGTTCACAATGGTATTTTCAGCACCGAAGGTGCCATACTTCCTGACGCTTCGTTCATACGGATTGTTTAACAGCTATTGGGTTTTAATATTACCGCATATTATGACGGCATATAATCTGATTATTGTTCGGACATTCTTTAAGCAGTTTCCGAAAGAATTGGAAGAAGCTGCGATGATCGATGGATGCGGAAGGTTCCGAATCTTGTTCCAGATTGTACTGCCGGCATCCAAAGCAGTGTTAGCAACGGTTGGCTTATTCTACGGTGTTACTATGTGGAATCAGTATGAACATCCGATGATGTTCATTCAGAATATGGATCTCTTTCCGCTACAGATGAAGATCCGCTCTATCGTAGACGGTGGTAGTGAACTACGCGCGATTACAATGGCGCAGACAGCGAATTATACACCAGCAACATTGAGTGCGGTAGCAGTTGTATTTGCAATACTTCCGATTTTGATCGGTTATCCATGGATTCAGAAATACTTTGCTAAAGGTGCAATGCTTGGTTCAGTAAAAGGCTGATAAATTTTCTATATCACGGTCTACATCATTAATCTCAGCTGTGATATAATCCTTGTGTGCACTGACGAGGTGCATATGATATTTCTTCATGAAAGATAGTATTGTCAGTGTAATGTAGTAAAAATCTAAAAAAGCACATAGCGATTTCTAAAATCCCCATATTTAAAAAATAAAATAAACTGATAAAATAAAATAAAAAGAATGAGGTGGAGAGGTATGAAAAGTAAATTCGTGAAAAGACTATTAAATGTAATGGTAGCATCAGCGATGGTATTGTCCATGCTGTCAGGTTGCGGATCATCAGAAAAAAAAGATGGACAAACAGCATCAGGTAGTGAGGAAGCAGTGTCAGATGGCAAGGAAGCAGTGACAGATAGTAAGGAAGTGGCGTCAGATGAAGACATTGAGGTTTGGGGAACTAATACCGGATATCTACCAGTGGAAGCAGGAAGTGAATTGTACAATCTATACAAAGAGATGATGGGTGTGGGTATCGTACAGCCATATGTAGAGTGGAATGGCGGTGAGACTTACCTGGAACAGTTAAACTTAAGAATTGCAGCAGGTGATATGCCGGATGTATTCAGTCCGTGGAATGGTATTGAATCAGAGTTGATTAAGAGCGGCGCACTTTTGGATTTGACAGATTTATTACAGGAGAAAGCTCCCCATTTGTGGGAAAGCATTCCGGAAGAAATGTGGGATGCTGTAAAGGCCAATGACCCAACGGGTGAGAATCGTATTTATGTGATTCCACAGGTTCTGAATTATGGAAGAAACGGCGGTATGATTCGTCAGGACTGGCTGGATAGTCTGGGACTCAAAATGCCGACAACACAGGAGGAATTTGTTGAAGTACTACGTGCTTTTAAAAATGACGATCCGAATGGAAACGGTGTTGCAGATGAGATTGCGACTGGCGGACGTGCAGAAGTAAGATGGATGGGACAGATGTTTGGACAGTATGGAATTGCAATGTGGGAAGGATATCCGCAGTGGGATATTTATGACGGAGAACTTACATATTCCGCAGTAACTCAAAATATGAAAGATTGCCTGGAATGGATGTCAGAATTGTATGCAGAGGGTCTGCTTGATCCAGAGACGCTGTTGAATGACAAGTCCGCATGGGATGGAAAGATTAACTCAGGGGTTGTAGGGGTGTGGGAACATCTTCCACAGGAGTGCTACAACTATGCCGAAAATATTTATACTGGAACAGGTGTAAAACCACAAATCGCTATCCTACCAGCAATTTCCGCACCAGGATATGAAGGTTACTATACGCATCGTCAGATGAATGGCGGCGGATTTGTAGTAGCCAACACAGAGGATGAAGAAAAAATCGATAAGATTATGAAGGTACTGGATGCATATGGAAATCAGGACTTGTGGATGGAATTTTACAACGGTGTAGAAGGAATGCACAGTGAAGTGATAGATGGAAAGGCAGTTCGACTTCCGGATGATCCGTCTACACAACAGAACCTGGTACTTGCACCATACAACATCATTGCAACCATTGACTTCCAGGTAAATTTATTGTCCACACAGTTAACAGAAGACAGGGAGTGGGCAGTTTCTCAGGCAGTTGAGAATGTTCAGAAAAACCAGGAGTATGTGAAGAGCTTTGCTGGTGATGGTATGCCGGATTCTATTTATTCTGATTATCCAGACATCGGAAACAGGACATTATATGTTGAGTACGCAACCAAGATCATTGCAGGAGAATATCCAATTGATAAGTTCGATGAGTTTGTTGAAAAATGGTATGCATCTGGCGGAAAAGAAGTGACAGAACTGGCTAGAGAGTGGTATGCTAATAAAACTAAATAAGAACGGATATAGATTTTGACAGAAACTTGCCGGAGATTAATAAGAGGGAATCTTAAGCTGCAGGAGTCCGGGGGATATATTCCTCAGGGCTCCTGTTTTCATGATATAGGAAACGGAAGGAGAATGGTATAAAGTATCTGTAAAAATAAGAGGATGTGCCGGCGAGGGACTTTTGATATGCTGGAATTCTCTTTGGAATAAGACAGAAGGGGAAACTTACGTTTCGGTGTGATGGTAATGAAAAAGATATGGCATAACCTGAATATGGCTTTAAAATTAATACTTGTGTTTTCAATAGTTAGTGTAATACCGTTGCTTATCAGCAGTTTTGTGCTTTATCGCATTTCAGCGGCTAGTTTAGAAGCAGAAATGGAGGAGACAACAGCTATATTTAGTTCGCAGATTGCTTCAGATATGAATCAATTTGTAAGCGATTATGATTTATCTACAAAGTCATTGTTGGTAAATGACAGACTGTTGGATAATTTAGCTACCGATATTCCAATATCCCAGCAGGTTGAAAATAAATTGTATTATCGTCAAATGGTCATGAAACTAATGACTATGGAAAGTGAGATCCAATCGATTACAATTATGAACGAAGCCGGGGAGTACTATCAATATGATCGGAACGGAAAGACTTTAAATTATGAAGAACTGATTCAACAGAAGTGGTTTTTAGATCAGCAGCAGAATTTAGACACCTTGTTTTTGACACCACTGCATGATTGTTCTTATTATGATAAGGATAAGGATCAGATTATAGTTACCTTTGGGCGGAAAGTTTATGGAAGCAATGGTAGATATGCAGGTTTAATTCTGATTGATTTGCCACCTGCGAGCATTCTAAAGCTGAGTGATGCTTTTTTGTTAGAACGTAATCAATATAATATAAAAATCAATATTACAGATGCCAGAGGTGGTCTGATTTATGATTCGGATCTGTCCAGCGGGCGGGTGAATTATAGTGAGATTAATGAAGAAGAGCTTCTGATGTATCAGAAGGATCCAAGCAATTATCTCGTGATAGAAGATACAACGGAACAGTTAGGAATGAAGATTAATACGGTTATTCCTCGGAGCAAAATGTTACTGCGGGTCAGTTTTATTCAAAGGGTGACCCTTCTTCTCGTTATAATTTTAATAGTGGTTATTATTTCAGTATCTATCCTATTTAGTAAAAGGATGCTTCGTCTGATCAAGAAACTGCAAAGTAGTATGGAATGTCTAGAAGGCGGGAATTATGAGCTTATTATGGATTCGGCAGGAAATGATGAGATTGGAAGTCTTGTAAAAAGCTACAACCATATGGTTGGCAAAATGGAGAAACTAATTGAAGAGGTGTACCAGGCAGGAATTCGTCAAAAAAATGCCCAGTATTTGGCACTTTGTACCCAGATTAATCCCCATTTTCTGTTTAATACACTGGAATCGATTCGTATCAAAGCGATTTTAAATGGAGACGATACAGTGGCGGATATGGTAAAGTTGCTGGCAAAGATGTTTCGAACAGTTCTAGACAGCGATAAGAAAAATTATAAAGTTCGTGATGAACTGGAAAATATTCGATCTTATATTCAACTACAGAATATTCGGTTTGATAATGTAATTACACTAAAAGAGAGTATAGATCCACAAATTTATCATGCGAAGTTCATGGCAATTTTGTTTCAGCCAGTTGTGGAGAATTGCTTTAAATATGGAAGTAAAGAAAGTGGTATACCCATTGAGATATGGATTACGGGTCAATTGACAGAAGAGAAGAAAATGCTCTTTACCATTCAGGATGACGGGAAGGGAATGAGTCCGGAGAGATTGGAAGCGGTGCGACAGGGACTTTACGTGGCCCAAGATGTGGAAATACAGAAAGAAAAGGGCGAAGAAGAGAGTGATTCACATCGAATCGGACTTCGCAATATTGCTGAGAGACTCCGCCTGCGTTATGGAGGCGACGGAGAATTGCGAATTGTATCAAGCGATGAACATGGAACAATTGTTGAGATTCGAGTACCATATATGGACTAGATGAAGAGGTTGAGTTATGGCATATAAAGTGTTGATTGTAGAGGACGAGAAAGAAAAGGCAAGAGGAATTGCCTATTTAGTAGAAAAATACAATCCGGAATGTACACCGGTTCTATTGGCACATGATGGTAGGGAAGGTTATGAGATGGCAATGGAGGAACAGCCGGATATAATATTGACGGATATCCGAATGCCGGTTATGGATGGATTGGAAATGATTCGGGCATTGCGGGAAGTCAATTTTCCGGCAGAGTTCATGGTGTTAAGTGGTTATGCAGAGTTCAGCTATGCCAAGAAGGCGATTGAACTTGGTGTAAGGGATTTTATTACAAAACCGGTGGATGAAGAAGAGCTGAGCAACATGCTGAGTAAAGTATGTAAAGAAATCTCAGAGCGAAAAATGACAGAGGATTCGCTTAGTAAGCTAAATGATGATATGAGAGATTATGCTCTGCGGGATTTCCTGACAGGTGGAACAGACAGTCAATATAAAGTCGGAGAATACCTGAATCAGATGGGGGTATCGGAAGAATACGGACAGTATACCTGTATGGTGATTGAATGGGATGAAGCTCTGAGTGATTTCAGTATAGAAGAAGGGCTGACTTCTTCAAGTGGGATGTTTTTCTATGGAGTAAAGACGGGAAATGCACAGATGGCAGTTGTCATAGGTGCAAAGAGTATGGATATAGAAGAAAAGAAGAATCTTATCCGACAGTATGCTATGAAAGAAGAACAAGAACAATACCATATCAGTGTTGGTATAGGAAGTTCTTACGAGGATTATACAACGCTTCCGAAAGCATATGAAGAAGCCCGTGTGGCATTGAATTACCGAATCCTGAAGGGGAGTAGTGCAGCGATTCTGTTTGAGGAACTGTATGATATGGATAACCGGACAGATTTGCTTACAGAGAAAGAGACAGAGCAACTGAAAGAACGGATTGATCGGTTTGATCAGGATGGATTTCATATTGCGGTAAAAGGAATTTTCAATAGGGTTCTTTCAGAAAACAATCTTTCACTTCCTGAACTGCAAAAATTGAGTCTGAATATTGTACTGCTTGGACTGCATAATATCCCGACGGCACAGCTGCAGTTGAATGAGTACTTTGGAAAAAACCTGTTCACGTTGAAAAGTATTGAAAAGTTTAAGACTATGGAACAGTTGGAAAACTGGATTATGAATATGGTGAGCATTATGAATGAAGTGATGCTCAAAGATAGTGTGCCGAAGAAAAAGGATTTGATTGTAGAGGCAAAAGAATATATCCGGAAGAATTATAATCAGAACATTACCTTGAATGATATTTCAAAGAAGTTTTATATCAATCCATATTATTTCAGTCAGTTGTTTAAGAAAAAGACTGGTGTGACTTATCAGAGATATTTGATGGATTATCGTGTGGATCGGGCGAAGAAGCTGCTGGCAGAAACAGAGCTGCATATCTACGAAGTATGCAGGCTGGTGGGATATAGTGATGTGAATCATTTTAATCAGATATTTGAACGAACGGAAGGTATGAAGCCCAGTGAGTATCGGCAAAAGTATGCACAGGATGATTAAATGGAATACAGTATAGCCAGCAAAGCAAAAAGAGGAGACGCAGATGAATTCAAAAATAGAAAGACTATTGAATAACGAAATGGATAATTACATTTTTCCGTTTTTTTGGCAGCATGGGGAAACAGAATCAATACTGCGTGAGTATATGCAGGTGATCTATAATGCGAATATCCGAGCTGTTTGTATTGAAAGCCGCCCCCATCCTGATTTTGTTGGAGCTAGATGGTGGCATGATATGGATATCATTCTAGATGAAGCAAGAAGACGGAAGATGAAAGTATGGATTTTGGATGACAGTCATTTTCCGACAGGCTATTGTAATGGAAAGGTAGAAGAAAAGCCGGATTCCTGCAGAAGATGGTTTCTGACATATAAGGTGTTGGGAGAAGTAGCAGCGGGATGTGAACGGACATGGGAGGCGGCAGAATATAAAAGCGTAGCGCCGTTTGAAGCTACATGGATTGAAAATTATTTTGACATGTCATTTGAAACATTTTCAGATGATCAGTGGCTGGGCGCCGTTGCTGTAAAAAAGAATGGATCGGGTGAAAAAGATCTCGTGATGCTGAAGGAAAACGAAGGGAAAATTGTCTTTACGCCTTCCGAGGGAGATTGGCAAATCTATTCTTGCCAACTGACAAGAAACAGAGGATCGCATCGGAACTATATGAATATGCTGGATAAAGAGGCATGCCGTACATTGATTGAGACAGTATATGAACCTCATTATGCACATTATAAGGATGACTTCGGGAAAACAATTGCAGGATTTTTCTCTGATGAGCCGGAGATTGGAAACGGACATCTTTATTTGATGGATCAAAAGATCTATGAGCAGGATGACCAGCCGTGGAGCATACAGCTGCAGAAGGATTTGGAGAAGCACTGGGGGGCAGATTATCTGAAATTGCTGCCGCTTCTCTGGGACAGAAAATTTGATGAAAACATGACAGCAAAGGTGCGATATGGATTTATGGATTTGGTGACACGGCGTGTGGAAGAGGACTTTTCCATGCAGATAGGGGACTGGTGTCGGGAACACGGTGTAAAGTATATTGGACACTTGATTGAGGATAATAACCAGCATGCGCGGTGTGGATCCAGCTTGGGGCATTTTTTCAGAGGCCTTGCAGGGCAAGATATGTCGGGAATTGATGATATTGGCGAACAGGTACTGCCGCAGGGAGAAGATACTCTGCATGTATCCCATCTTGGGACTAAGAGAGATGGTGTATTTTATCATTTTGCACTGGGGCGCCTGGCATCCAGTGCGGCTGCGATTGATTCACGAAAGAAAAATCGTTCTATGTGTGAGATTTTCGGGAATTATGGTTGGAAAGAGGGTGTGCGTCTGGAAGCATATCTTGCAGATCATTTTATGGTGCGCGGTGTTAATCATTATGTTCCTCATGCTTTTTCACCAAAGGCATTTCCAGATCCAGACTGTCCGCCGCATTTTTATGCGCATGGGCATAACCCTCAGTATCGGCATTTTGGAGAATTGATGAAGTATATGAACCGAATCTGCAATCTGATCAGTGGAGGCAGACATGAGAGTGAGGCTGCGATTCTGTATCACGGAGAAGCGGAATGGAGCGGTATGACATGTATGTATATACAGGAACCTGCACGAGTTCTGACAGAAGCGCAGATCGGGTTTGACTTTGTACCATCAGATATATTTACAGACAGTTGTTACCAAGTAAGCTTGAACAATGGTTTGAAAGTACATACACAGGAGTACAAAATATTTATTATCCCGGAAGCAGACTATATTACAAAGGAGACAGCACATGCGATTGTGAAGTTGGGGGAACAGGGATTTCCATGTGTTTTTGTAAATTCTTATCCAAAGGGAATCTGTAGCCAGATAGAATCAGGCAAAGAAGATGTATTATTGGAAGAAATAAGAGAAAATGCGATGAGTGTGAAGCTTACAGAACTTGCTAATTACATGAGAGAGAGAAAGATGCCTCAGATACAACTTAGCCCGGCGGAGAAATTTATCCGTAGTTATCAGTATTACGGAGAACCGGAGATTCTCTACTTGGTGAATGAAGGTACAGAAATCTATGAAGGAAACATCCGGCTTAGAGGAACGCCAGAAATATGTTATCGATATGATGCGTGGGAAAACCGCCTGGAATTGTTAGATGTCAAAGCCTGCACGGAGCATAGGGAAGCACTGAAAGATCGCGAAGCGGAAAGCGCATTAGAAATCAAAGTTCGAATTGAGCCTGGAAAGAGCTGGATAATTGTATTTGATCAGGAAATGCCTGGAAATTTAAAGGAAAAAAGCATCTATCATATCGTACGGAAAATAAAAATAGAAAATAATTGGAAACGAACTGTCTGCAAGAGCATTGACTATCCGGCATTTGGACATAGCAGTCAGGTTTCACTGCCTGATTTTGCCGAAAGAGAACTGCCTGATTTTGCCGGAGTGCTGCGGTATGAGCAGGATGTAAATCTGGGAACAGAAGTGGAGTCGAATACGATTTTGGAGATAACAGATGCAGGGGAAACAGTGCAAGTGTTTGTTAATGGAAAAGACTGCGGAATTCAGATTGTGCCGCCTTATCGCTATGAGATTGGGAATTTCATGCATCAGGGAGAGAATCGGATTGCGATTGAAGTGGCAACTACTTTGGAACGACAGATTTTCCCGAAGAACAAGACGGAGAACTGGCAGCCGCAGAATCATGTGGGGTTGTGTGGCAAAGTTTATTTATGCCAGAAAAAATAAATTTCAGAACCGTTAGGAGGATAAAATGAAAAAATTTCCAGAGAATTTTTTATGGGGAGCAGCAAGCGCGTCTTTCCAGGTGGAAGGTGCGAGAAGTGAGGATGGCAAAACAGACAGTATATGGGATGCGACAAGTAAGGGACATATCAAGCGAAATGTAAATGGAGATGTGACCTGCGATCATTATAGGAGGAATTGAAATTTATCAGCCAGCCATTGGATTACTTTGGTTATAATGTGTATTTTGCAAACAACTACAATGCAGATACAGAAGCGCCGGATTTGGGATGGCCTGGTATGCCACGTACACAAATGGGGTGGGCAATCACACCCAAAGTGCTCTACTGGTCACCTGGAAGATTAAGGAAGATGAAAGGGTAGAAAATGGATTGCCAAAAGCTAATGCTTATGCAGATGAAAAGGCGACAGAGCACACACTGGGGACGATCATCTTTGATAGGTTGGAGTTGGAAAAGTTTTGTCCAAATGAGGATGGGGAAGTATCTTTCTTACGGAGCGGATTCCAAAAATGGGGAGAACCAATTGCAATTAAAGAGCTTCGACCGTGGAATGAGCTGGACAGAGATATATTCTAAAGCTGGGGGATGTGTGTGATACCTTTCAAGTGTGGGTGAATGATAAGAAAGCAGATTTCCCCGATCAGTCCCAAACCCGATGGTACGATTCCGGAATATTTTCGTTGCATAGATCGTTTGCAGTTGCAACACAGTCAGAAGGGTGCTGCCGCACTGGGTTTCGTACCAGGGTGGGCAGCACCCTGAATTTATTGGGCGGAATAATCGCTTTAAGAAGTGGCATCACTTCTTTTAATATGCTCCATATAATAATTTTTTGCGCTGCACCCTGCAATTTTATTGAAATAAGCCGAAAAATATTTGTAATTCTTATAGCCCACTTTTTCTGCAATTTCATAATATTTATAATCTGTTTTCTCAATCAGTTCTTTGGCTTTTTCGATCCGCAGGATATGCAGGTACTCTGTAAATGAGTGGGTGGTCTCCCGCTTGAAGATGCGGCAAAGATATCCCGGTGATAAAAATACTGCATTTGCAACTTCTTCCAGATGCAGGTCTTCTGTAAAGTGTTCTTTTATGTAAGAGATGGCATCCGATACTGCTTTAGTACAATTTCTGGATGGTTCCGGAAATGCGAGGGTGCGAAGCTGTTCGATAATTTCCTGTGGTGTCTCCAGTGCCCATATGAATTCCTTCATTTTATCAAATTCCAGGTCCGTATTCTGAATAGAGGAAATTATCACCAGAATGTGCATGACGGATTCCAGAAAAACGCTTCTTAGTACCATATTTTGTTCCATATAATGATAGTAAGAGGATAGGGACGCCATAAATTGGTGCTGGTCGCGGTTAATAATACTGCGGATGATCTGTGATTCATGATTATATGGTATATTCGGGTCGTTTATTGCAATTTCCCTGGTAGGTTCGATAATCTGGTATGCAGACTTGCTCCAGAAGCAATTATCCAGTGTCTGATTTAATATTTCATATGCCATGGGTAAAAATGTAAAGGACGTAATGGAATTCATGATCGTTATGAAATTTCCGAATAATATTGGCTGAATGCTGGGTAGTATCTGTTCAAATATTTGAGGAGTAAGTTCTTTTTTTGCTGTATTCAGGATCAGTATGACATTTTTTTGGTCATCAAAAAAGCAGATAGGGTTAAAGTCAGCAAAGTAAAATAGTAATTGCCCAAGGATGTAATTCTCATCATCAAAATTTACCTTCATCAAACCAACGCTTAGTGAAGGCATGTCTGTATCGCCCCCTAAATCGGCATATTTTCTGCAAAAATGTGGATATGAGATCTGTTTGCGGATAAATCGTAGCAGCAGGCTTGATTTTAACAGCGGCTGGTTTTCCGTATAGATCTGCTGTATATGATTCAGTTTTTCCGTCTGATCATTGTAAGCCGCGGTTTCATCCCGGATTCTGATGACCGTATCCAATATTTTTTCACTGCATGCGCTTTTAATCAGAAAGGCGCTTACTTTAAAGTTGATTGCTTTTAATAAATTTTCTTCGCTGCCAAAGGCAGTCAAAATGATTATTTTGGTGTTAGGCAGAACCGTATGTAACCTTTCCGCCAGTTCAAGTCCATTCATAACAGGCATCTGAATATCTGCTAAAACAATGTCCGGACGCTGCTGCAGGGAAACTTCAAAGGCTTCCTGACCGTTTGCTGCCTCGAATACAGTAAATCCGTTATCTTCCCAGGGAATGGTATAAATCATTCCTTTACGGATAAAATCCTCATCATCAACAATCAGTATTTTTGTCATCATTTTCATCTCCTTCAATTGGTTGATTTATTCGGAACACGCTAAAATCCCCATCTAAAAAGTAAGTAAGTGAATAGGGTTCGCCGTACTTAAGCTGCAGCCTCTCTATGATATTCTTTAGGGCAAACCCTTTCAGAGCGGGTTTGCCGGAATTCAGAAGAGTAGTGATTTCATCGGGATTTATGGGGGTTCCGTTATTGGCAACCTCGTAAATAAGATCATTACCTGACCGGTATATATGTACATGGATAATGCCGGTTGAATAGCTGGATAAACCATGATGAAGCGCATTTTCCACAAGGGGCTGCAGGAGAAAGCTTAAAACCTGGAAACCCTTTATATCATCATTGCATTTTACATCAAACAGAATCTTGCCATTATGCCGTATATCCTGGATCACGATGTAGCAGGTGAGGTGCTTCAGTTCATCAAACAAAGTAACTTTATCTTTTGTTTTTGCCGAGAGCGTCATCTGCATCATCTGTGATAAATTGGACACCATTAAACTTACTTTTTCTGTTTCACCCAGTTTAGCCATCCAATATATGGTGTCCAGGGTGTTGTAAAGAAAGTGGGGATTTATCTGTGTTTCCAGTACATCCAGCTGTGACTGTTTTAGCTTTAATTCACCCAGATAAACTTTATTGTATAGAATTTCCAACTGCCCCGCCATATTGTTAAAACGATCTGTCAGCATGGAGATTTCCTGGCAGCCTTTAATATCAGCCCGGCTGGAAAAATTCCCTGTTGTCAGATTCGTCATTTTTTCACCAAGTGTCTCCAGGGGTATCGTAATCTTTTTGGAGAAGTAAAATGACAGCATAAACGATAACAGCATTACGGCAGTGGAGGCCATTAGCATGCTTGGCCAGAATGCGTGCCTCACTTCGGAGATTATATGGGGAGCTGCAATACTGTATAGTATCAGCCCGTTTGAAAGCAGATGCTGCGAGATGATGCAATTATTCTGTATCGTGCTTGGCTGACCAGACTCTGCCTTTTGTCTTAACTCTTCATATGTAAAAGCGAACTTTTGATAGAGCGTGTCAGACTGACCGGTATTAACTTCGATAAGAAGAGCGTTGTTAGGTGTGATTAAAAAATAGGAGGTCTCTTCATTTTGCAGATGATTACTCATTTTTGACGTTACATAGGATAAACTCAGCCGGAGCTTAATGTATCCTGCATACTCGGAAAAATTTGTTGGGTTTCTGAAATGCCGAAGTAAAAAGATAGATTGTTCGTCTGATGGAAAATACCAGAAAGGAAGCAAATCATGTTTTCTGACATTCTCATAATCAGTTTCTGTGTATTTGACCGTATTGTCTGTAATTATATAGTCTCCGTCTTCCCGGTAAAGTCCAATACTTAAAATCCCTTCCCGATAACCATAAGGTATTAAATTTCGGATATTTGAACTTTTTTGTTTCTTCCGTAAAAAATCGGGGTTTGAACTTGGCATTGTCAGATAAGTGCGCATTGAATCTTCAGTTAAGGGAAATAGTGTCAGGTCAGTTGCGTTTGTGAATAAGGTATCAAGACTGTTAGCCATCTCCGTCACATTGCTGTTATATATAGTTTTAAGGTCATTTTGTGCATGGGTAGTAAAAATAATATCTGCAATTAACACTAAGAGTATGAATGGTATCAGCATTAGTAAAACAAAAAGTACAAGTATCTGCCTGCGCATGGTAATAGGTCTTTTAAATTGCAGTTTCATATTTTACCCCCCTGAGATAAGTTTTCTAATTATGAATTATACCATTATTTCTATAAAATAAAAACAAGATACAGAAAAAAATCAGATTAATATCTATACAATATATAACTTTCATGCAAATTAGTTTGATATGACAAAAATTGAGGATGTTTAGCAATATTTAGGGATATCATATGCCAGCCAAATCAGATTAAGGGTAAAGATTGCAAATTATAAGTATATTCCCAATGAAAATACAGGTTTTAGAAGATTGAGGATAGTTGTAGAATAGTATTGTAAACAGACAGGCACCAGTCAGTAAAGAACGATTGGGATGTCAAAAACCAATACTTTTGTGGTCGAAGGAGGAAAGGAATATGAAAAAGAGAATAACAGCAGTAGTTTTAGCAGCAGCAATGTCATTCAGTTTGTGTGCCTGCGGAGGAAATAGCGGTGAGGATTCAGATAGCAGCAAAGGAATCGAACTTACGGTAATGCATAATTTTACAGAAGAAGACAGGGCTACGAATAATCAGGGAGATGCCCATCTGACTATGTCGGAAGCATGGCAGAAGGAGCATCCGGATATTAAAGTGGTCAGCCAGGTAATGTCTCATGATGATTATTCTACCAAGATCCAGGCTCAGGCAGCAGTGAACGAACTGCCGGATATATTCATGGTGAAAGGTTCCTGGATGGATAACTTCATTGACAATGATTTATTGGCACCAGTGAATGAGTATCTGGATCAATATGAACACAAAGGCGATTATAAGCCGGGTGTTTTTGACGCGGCAACAAGGGACGGTAAGATATATGGAATGACGGGGCAGCTGGCACTTTCCTCAGTCGTTTTATACAATGAAGAGTTATGGAAATCAATTGGGTATGATACATTTCCAGATAATTGGGATGACATCTATAAAGCCTCTGAGAAATTTCTGGAAAAAGGAATCCCTATGTTCGGTATGGGGAATCAGGACAAATGGCCGGCAGAATCCTATATTTTTTCAGGGATAGGTGATTTACATACCGGAAGTGAATGGACCGAAAGTATTATTAAGAATGATGGAAATGCCAAATTTACAGACCAGGCATTTGTGGATGCACTGGCGCACTTCCAGAAAATGGCGGAGGATAAACTCTTCAACGAAGATTTTAATACCATTAATGATGCACAGGGATTTGAGCTGTATGGGCAGAAAAAGGTGTCTGCTGTGATTAATGCCTCATGGGGACTGGGAAATATAGCGTCCTATGATGAAGAGGTGTTAAAAAATACAAAAGTTGCCATGCTGCCGAACCTGGATGGTTCCGAACAGCAGGATGTGACCGGGGGCTGCGGATGGTTTTGGTGCGTCAATAAAAAGCTAACGGGTGATAAACTGAAAATGGCAATGGATTATATTATTTATCTAAACGGGTTCGAAATGGCAGAATATGCTATGAAAGAATATGGCCTTGTAACACCGATGAATGTGGATGATTCAGGCATGTCCGGACAATCCCAGCTGGTGAAAGACTTTGTGGCACTGACAAAGGATAAGAATATTGTTCCGATTTATGATCTGCAAATGAATGCAGCAGTTATTGAGACAATGAATTCAGGATTGCAGGAACTGCTAAACGGAACAAAGAAACCGGAGGAACTTGCACAGGAGATACAGGCGGATCAGGACAATATTAAGAAATAGTTACTTAATGCAGAAAAACTGTCTACCCTGCTTAATAGTGAAAAGATGAATGGTGGTGGAAGAATGAGTCATGGCTTAAAATTAGAAAAACATAAAATATATTTGTATTTACTTCCAGGGGTATTATGGTATGCAGTTATACTGTTTGTTCCCATTTTACTGGCTTTATATTATGGATTTTTTGACTGGAATGGGGGTGTAAATAAGACCTTTATAGGGATTAAAAACTTTGTGGATGTTATTCAGGATAAGATCTTTATAAAATCCCTGCTGAATAATATTTACCTGGTGGCAGTATGTTTGATTTTCCAGATTGGTCTGGCATTTATATTTGCAACATTTCTGGGCAGCAGGCATGTGAAATTTAAGGGGTTTCACCGGACAATGTGCTATTTTCCATCGGTGCTTTCGGCAGTTATTGTTGGATTTATCTGGAACCTGATTTATAACTATGAGTACGGGCTGCTCAATGCCGTTCTTAAATTGGTGGGATTGGAAAGTAAAGTGCAGCCCTGGCTCAATAATCCGAAGATCATCATGCTGCTGGTTGCTATTCCAATCATATGGCAATTTATTGGATACTATATGGTGATAATGCTCTCCGGTATGTCATCCATCGATCCCCAGGTACTTGAAATGGCTGAGATAGATGGTGCAGTCGGTTGGAAAAAGGCATTATATATCACGGTTCCCCTTATAAAGAATACGCTTATAGTTTGTATTACCCTTTGTATTGCCGGAAATATGAAGGCATTCGATATTATATATGCGATGACATCCGGCGGTCCGGGATACTCCAGCAGTGTTATGGCAATGTATGCATATAATACATCATTTACGTCCTATAAAATGGGATATGGCAGCGCAATGTCCATTGTGATCCTGATTGTAAGCCTGATATTTATTTTGGGCACACAGGTTCCGCTTAACAGGCTGGCAGGAGGGAAAAATGAAGATGAAAAAAAATAAATTAAAGGTAGTACATATCATTCCCAATTTTCTCTTAATCATATTTTCCCTTTCCTGTATTTATCCTTTGGTTTGGCTGGTCTACTCTTCCTTTAAAACAAAATCGGAATTTTATCAGAATCCCGTTGCGCTGCCAACACAAATCAATTTTTCCTACTATCAGGAGATTCTGACTAACAGTAAATTTCTGGTATGGATATGGAATAGTTTGCGCTATAGTCTGCTTGCCTTGTTTTTTATACTGCTGTTTGGGTTTATGATTGGATACCTGCTATCCCGGTATAATTTTCCGGGGCGAAAATCTACCTATACATTTTTTTTACTGGGAATGCTGGTTCCCGTGCATGCAATCATGGTCCCAATGTATGTAATGTTTACGAAGTTACATCTGACAGACCATTGGTTTACATTAGTACTTCCATATACCGCAATGGGGCTTCCCCTGGCTGTGTTTCTGGTGGAAAGCTATGTCAGGACCATACCAGTAGAGGTAGAAGAAGCGGCAGCCATAGATGGATGCTCCAGGGAAAGAACCATTTTCTCAATTGTCCTGTTCATGTGTAAACCAATACTTGTGACCATAGGAATTATTCAGTTTTTTGGATCGTGGAATGAATTTACCTTTGCCCTGATCCTTACGAATTCAGAAAAATATATGACGCTTCCTGTGGGAATAGCATTATTTAAAGGGCAGTTTACAACAAACTATCCAAGAATGATGACTTCAATGTTATTAGCAATTTTGCCTGCAATGGCAGCTTATTTCATTTTTTCAAAACATATTATAAAAGGCATGGTTGCCGGAGCGGTGAAAGGTTAGGTGAAAGAGATGCATATTACAAAATTAAATAAATCATGGGTGCTTCATGAAGCTCCTCTTAGTTGGGACAGGCAGTATCTTGCCGATATAAATAAAATAAATGAGGGGTGGTATAAGTGTGATTTACCGGTGGATGTCCGCATGCCCCTGATAGATGCCGGTGTCATTAAGGAACCCTTAGAAGGAGATAACAGTTATGAATCCAAATGGATGGAAGAACGCTCCTGGTGGTTTCAAAAGCATTTTTCATCCGCTGACATCGGCATGGAAAACGAAGTCATAGAGTTAGTGCTGGAAGGACTGGATACGAACAGCGATATATTTTTAAATGATCAATATATTGGATCTCATCAAAATGTACATTATCCGTTTATTTGTGAAATAAAAAGATTTTTAGTAACTGGGGATAATAAACTGTCGATCCGGCTCACCAGTGGGCTTGAAAATATATCTATAAAGGATCTGGCAGTAATAGATTGTGCCGTTACCGCTGAAAGCGACTTTAATGACAGTGACAGGGGTGACCACAGAAGGACAATGGTAAGGCGGCCGCAGTATAACATTGGCTGGGACTGGGGACCGCGGCTGGTTTCCGTTGGAATTACCGGACAAGCCTATGTCAGATCTTATAATAAGATTGCGATACGCGAAGTTGGAATTGAGACAAAAGAGATTAAGAAGGACGGGGATGGGAAGCTGGCATTATTAAACGTGATGGTTAATGCAGAAAACTTAAATATCGTGGATACGGTTGATTGTGATCTGGAAATTGTAATTCGAAAGGACGGCAAAATTGCTGCATGCAAAACGATCCCCGATATCCTGCTCACATCCGGCACAAATTATCTTAATCAGGAATTGGAAATCCAGGAAGCAGAGCTTTGGTGGCCTGCCGGTTATGGAGAACAGCCCCTTTACCAGGTGGAAATAACGGCACGATGCGCAGATACGAATGAAAGCTGGCCAGTTTTTAACTATGGTATCAGAAAAATCAGTATAGATATGCCGGTTTTGGAGGATGGGACCAGAAATTTTAAATTTATCGTGAACGGACAGGAGATATTTTGTAAGGGAGCGAACTGGATACCAAATGATTTCATATATGCAAGGGTTACAGCGGAAAAATACCGTACATTGCTGGAGGAGGCAGTTGAAGCTAATTTCAATATGATCCGCATTTGGGGCGGCGGATTATACGAAAGGGAGCTGTTCTATGATCTCTGTGACGAGAAAGGAATATTGGTGTGGCAGGACTTTATGCTGGCATGCGGCGCATATCCGGAACAGCAGGCGTGGTTTGAAAATGAAATACGTTCTGAATATGCCTATCAGGCTAAGCGGCTGCGGACACATTCCTGCATTGCACTTTTTTGCGGTACGAATGAGAACCACTGGATTTTTACCAATCCCGAATTCCTGGACAGATGGGGCATAAAACCGTCTTATCAAAATCAATATGGACTTTGGATTCCAAATGTCCTTTCTAAGGAAGTGGTTTGGATGAATTGTCCCTACATACCCTATTGGAACAGCTCTCCATATGGCGGGAAGAATGCAAATGATTTAGAATGTGGAGATGCACATCTGTGGAGCCATGGATTTGTAAGTAATGATATCCGGGAAGCTTTGGATTTGAAGAGTTATGATGCTATCAAAACAAAGTTCGTAAGTGAATATGGTGTTCTCGGACCATGCTGCTTAGAGAGCATCAAGGAATATCTGGGAGACGGAGACCTGGATAGAAGTGGAAAGCTGTGGAAATCCCATACAAACGTGACAATGAAAGATACCTTGGAGAAAGCCATTGTACAAAACTATCTGCCTGAGAATCATGAGCTTACAGAGAGCGAATTTATTCTGTATGGCGGGCTTGTACAGGGAGATGTCTATGAATATTCCCTGGAGTCATTCCGTTTTCAGGAAGACTGCGGTGGAGCGCTTTTCTGGATGTATAATGACGCCTGGGGAGAAGTTGGATGGACAGTTATAGATTACTATTTGAGGAGAAAGATTTCTTATTACGGGGTTAAAAGGGCATTTGCCCAAAAGAAATTTATCATCAGGCAGGCGGATGACTGTATTCTTATCCGGGGAATCAACGATACAAAGGAAAAACTGCGCTGCAAAGTGAAATTTGGTTATGTATCATTTGATGGGAAAATCAGTGACACCAGAGAAATGGTATTTGAAGTTCCCGCCGGGGCAAGGATGCAGGTATTAAAAGAAAAAATAGGTGACTATGACTTAGAATGCGGATCATATATGCTGTATGTATATGATGACGGCATTGATCATGCAATGTTATACACCTGCCCCAACAGCCGGCTGAAGTATGCAAAGAGTCCTGTAGAGGTTATGGAAGAAGAAGTAGTGGGAAATGATAAAAAGCTTGTGCTAAGGGCAGGAGGGTATGTGTGCGGTGTGTATATAGCCGGAAACTACAAATGCAGCGACAATTATTTTAATATGCTTCCAGGGGAAGAAAGGACGATTATTGTAAAAGATGCAGGTAATACTGAATTGGAAATTAAGAGTATAAGATGAAAGGGAAAATCTCGTTTGATCATTTGTGTGTAACTGCTGTCAGGCTCCTGAGCCTGGCAGTTTTTGTTTTGTAAAGGCAAAGCCTGTTGGAAAATCATAACTTTGCATTACCTGTGACCGGGTCGCGGCAAGGGAAAGAATAGTAAAACATCCGAAGTTATGGTAAAATAATTGTAATTAAAAAGCCGGGCAAAATGTCCGGATGTTCCGCCAGCAGTATCAGATGATTACGTGCAGCACAAAACACCTAATTTTGTTCACAATATACCTACAAAAGAGGAATTCAAACGTGTTAAAAAATAAATTGGAAAAAACAATAATCTTTACTTATCTTGCAATCCTTATCGTCATCTCGATCATGATTGTAGTCTTATACCAGTACGTGAGAAAAAGCACGCGGGAAAATGCCATCGAAAACCAAAAAGAAGTTACCAGACAAATAACAGATCAGGTAGATACTTTTCTGGATAATATGGACAAGATCGCTCTGCAGGTTATGGGTAATTCTATTATTCTTGAGAACTTCCAGAATACGGACCAGGATCGCCAGAATAACTATTTTGATGTCAACCCCGTTTTAAAAGCGAAGCTGCAGTCCGTGTTAATGAAGATTAACGGACCAAGCGATGTTGTGGAAAAGATTTGCGTTTATAATGATAAAATGGATTATTTAAGCTATGGAGTCCTGTATGAGGACAATTACAAAGTCACAGAGAGTCTGAAACAGATTCCGGTAAATAGTATGATTGAAAAAATTGAGCAGACGAAACACAGTAAGCGGCTGGTTTCCATTCATGATGACTACTGGAGAAACAGCGAGGAGGAGACGGTTTCTGTATACCGAAACTTAAAAAGTACGACAAATGGACGTAATTATGGGCTGATAGAAGTACAAAGACCGAAAAAAGAACTACTAAAGATCTTCGCCTTGGAGAACAGCAATATGAATCTGTTTTTGTTGGACAGTGAAGGAACATTGATTTATTCCAGTGGCAATAAAGCAGATACAAAGCAGCAGCTACTGAAAAATCTAGGTCAGGAACCGGCAGGAATCAGTGAGAAACAAAAAGAGACAGAGGGAAAAGAACAGCAGTTGATTACCTGGAATACTGGAGGGAAATTTGCGTGGAGGGCTGTGGTACTGCAGTCAGAAAAAAGCCTGTTGAGTTCTCTGAGCTTATTTACAAAGTTTATGTGGGGATTTATTGTGCTTTTGACGGCTGCAAATGTAGTATTTCTATTTATAGTAGTTAAAAAACTTTTGATGCCATTAAAGCTGTTAAATAAATCAGTGAATGAAGTCAGTTTGAATAATTTGTTTCTGCAGATTGATAATGAAAGCCAGATAGATGAGGTAGAGAATATTAATAAGGCATTTCGTGCGATGTTTGCGCGTCTGAATAGTTCAATCGAAAATGAGATTAAATCTAATTTCCTGGCACTTCAGGCACAGATGAATCCTCATTTTCTCTATAATACCCTTGCCATAATCAGTGCGGTTGGAATTGAGGATGACAATGAACGAATTCCGGTATTGTGTGAAAAGTTATCTACGATGCTCCGGTATTCCTCCTCTTATGAGGAACGTATGGCGAAGCTGCCCATGGAGATAAAATATGTGGAAGATTATCTCTGCCTGATGCGGGAGCGTTACGATGGAAAAGTGGAGTATGAAATTGAGACAGACGGCTGGCTGGAAGATGTTCTGGTACCCAAAATCAGTATCCAGCCTCTGGCTGAGAATTGTTTTAAACATGGATTTGCGAATCAACCATTTCCCTGGAAAGTAAAAATCCGCGGAAAAGCCACTGAGAGCGGGTGGTTTGTGGAAATCGAAGATAATGGGTGCGGGATGACACAGGAAGAGATTGTATCGATTGAGGACAGGATTAGTCAGATGGTTCAGAATCCGGTTGATCTGTCAGGTTTGTCTATTGGCGGACTGGGACTTGTAAATACAATGGTGAGATTTCGGATGCTTGACCCGAAAGTTTATTACCGAATTCAAAATCAGGATAAGGGTGGTTTAGTCATCAGGATTGGAGGAAAATTAAAATGATCAGGGTATTAATCGTAGAGGATGAACCGCTCATTGCAAAGGCGTTAGCAAAGCTGATTATGAAAAGCGGGATGGATTTTGAGGTGGCAGCCATAGCAGAAAATGGCAGAGAGGCTGTAGAGCTGTATGAAAAGCATTTACCGGAGGTTGTGTTTACCGATATTAAAATGCCCATTATGGATGGATTTGAATTTTTGCAGATATTGAAAGACCGGGAATACGAACCCTGTACCATTATTCTGTCAGGATTTGAAGACTTTAATTATGCAAGACAGGCTATTTCTTATCAGGTACTGGATTATTTATTGAAACCCATATCCACACAGATGCTCATGGAGATCTTGAATAAGGTACGGATCATCACTTTGCAGAAAGAACAGATGTCAAAAAATAATCTGATCAAGAACACCCTGGAAAATAAGGGGCGGCAGGATATTATAGATGGGAATTGTATGTTGGCTCTGATTTGCATTGGAGCTTATCCGATGTCACCGGATGACAGTATGCTTCCGGGAGTGAAAGCGTGGAGTGAAATAGACCTGGAACGGGAATTGGATCTGGAACGGGAATTGAACCAAATGAATTGTTCAGAGGCAGCCAGTTGGATTTTTAATGGAAACAGCAGCGTTGAGCGGATTTTAATTCTGGAGGCAGGGGATCCGGCATTCCAGAATAGGGTGATGAACAAAGTATTTCATCGTCTGCAGGAACTGACAATGCTTCCGGTTACTTTGATGACCCACAGGAGGACAATAGATATTACGTCAGTGGGACCCATGTATAATGAATTAAAGGTAACCCTGTACAGTAGATTCATTTTTGGAAAGTCAGCAATGATCTGCTTAGAGGATCAAGATGTGCGTTATAAGGATCATGAAATCAATTCTATTGTGCAAAAGATATACAAAAAGATTTCTGCAAATGATTCCAGAGGTATCAATGAGGGGTTGAAAGAACTGCTGGAGTTATGCGATCAAAGCGATTTAAGCCAGAAGTACCTTTTGAAATATCTGAATATCATACTGGCATATTATTGTGAAAAGTTTCCGTTGGCGCAAATGACCAATATAGACTTTGAATTCATGCTGTCAAATGCAGAGAGTTATGAGAATTTGTACCTGGAAATGACAGAGATGCTCAGAACCTCCTTGACCTTGCCGGAAGTGACGCAGACGGTTCATCCTCTCGCTTTAAAGATCAAGGATTATCTGGAGGAGAATTTTG
>UQCR01000037.1 GCA_900539655.1 uncultured Robinsoniella sp. | reverse complement strand
AAAGGTTAGAAAATACCAGTTCTGCGGCAAGCTGACGGAGTCCATATCAGTTTCCCACCCCCATCTTTCCGCACACTACCTATATTACACAAAGCGTCCCTTCCTCAGCGAAACCCCAATATAAATCCTTTAATAGCCCCCTATAAAACGTTCCCTGCAGTACTAATGAAACACAAGATTATTAAGTCCCGATTATACCATAAAAGTGCGCTCCGTTTAAAGGGCGCACTTTTCTTATTTTTTAACCGGTCCAATACGTCCCTTGCGGTATGCCGTATTATAATTACGGCAGTATTTATCTTTGCATAACAGAGCCTCTGTTGCCAGAAGCGTGGTATAGGTATCCCGGTTTGTAGGATCTATAATTGCGGAGTCCATTCCGGCATTCATGGCCAGAGTGAGAAAATTCAGATTGACTGCCTTACGGTGGGGCATACCAAAGGAGATATTGGACAGCCCGGATGTAGTCTTCACATCAGGATATTTTGATTTAATCCGGTGTATAGCATCTACAAATACAAGAAGGGAATTGTTTACAGCACTCAATGCCATAACCAGAGGGTCGATAAAAATGCGCTCCGGAGTAATTCCGTAGGTGCCGGCTTTTTCAATTAACTGTTCTGCAATCGCCGCTTTGCTTTCGGCATCGTAGGGTATACCGCTGTCATCACAGGTTAAGGCCACTACTTTCCATTCATTTCCCACCATAAGCGGATAGAGGACCTCGCATTTATTTCCTTCGCCGGATACTGAATTAATAATGCCGGGTTTTTTCACTATGGGCATAACTGCTTTTAAAATCTCCGGATTGGGACTGTCGATACAAAGAGGGGTATCCACCGTGTCCTGTACGATTTTGATAAGCCATTTCATCACCTCAAGCTCACAGGAAGGATCAGTTCCGGCACAGATATCCAGATAATCGGCGCCGGCTTCCGTCTGACGAATGGCAAGGTTTCTTATAAATTCTTCGTCGCGTTTGGCTATTGCGGCGGCAGATGAGGGGATGGCACCATTTATTTTTTCACCAATAATAATCATTTCATATCCTCCTTTAGCTGGCTTTTAAGCCGGCTTCCATTTCAGCAATTTTCTTTTCGCTCAGCGGCATAAGTGCGGCTATAATAGCAGCAATGATAAATAAGATGCCTGGTATCAGTAAAACGAGGTTTTTAAGCCCGGATAACTGGGATGCGGTCAGGCTGGCTGCAGCAGGATCGTAACCAATGGCATTTAAAGCGATTCCGATAATAATCACACTGAATGCAATACCAATTTCCACAGGCAGAACATAGATGGACATTACGAATCCGTGAGCCGAAAGCCCGGTTTTCCACTGGTGGTAGTCCGCTGCTTTAGAATACATAACGATTCCCACACAGACCTGAAGTGCCGCACCGAAATATGCCAGGCAGATACAGGCGGTATAGACAATCAGATCACCTTCTGCAAAAAAGCGGGGAATCAGCATACCTGCAGCATACATGCACATTGCCAGAATGGATGAATTTTTTCTGCCTATCAGGTTGCTGATGTGGGGGGAGGCAATGCTGCTGATAAAACATACGGCAGTTGCGGCAGTAGCCACGGTTGTGATTGCCGACATATCACCCAGGAACCATTTAAAATAATACGCCATGGTAGAAACGTAAATCATAAATCCAAGATAGCGGAATACTTCAATCAGCATACAGCAGATCAGAGGGGGATTTTTAAATACGGTGTCAATCATCTGTTTTACCGTAAGCTGGTCAGAGTGGTCATCTTTTGATTTTTCATCGTAATAAACATCATAGTCTTTTCCGGCATGAGCCGTAGTGTAATAGCAGACAAGACCGGTTAATCCAAACAGCACAGCTACACCCAGATATCCTTTTGCCTCGTTCCCCTGTCCAATCAAGGCGATAAGGGGTAGGCAGATAAGGGAAAATACAATATTTCCAACCTGTTCAAACTGCGCGGAACGGGCTGTGAGCATCATCCGCTCCTTGTCATTATGCGCCATCCTGGTCATCAGGGCCCGTTGGGCACCGCCCGGTTTATCCAGCAGTCCGTAAGCCAGCAGATACATAATTCCATAATAGATGGCAACAACAACGGGATTGCCTGTGATCTTGGTAAAGCACAGTATGGTAAAAAATGATGTTACCGGTACAATATAGAGAATCCAGGAGCGGTACTTTCCCAGCTTGAATCGTCCGTTTTGGACAAATCCCGCAATGATGGGGGTACAGCAGAAGTCAAAGATCCTGGTACAGGTGAACACCGTTGCCATAACACCGGCAGGAACAAGAGCTACATCTGTTACAAAATAGATAAAATAGGTGTTTGCAAGGCTGAATAGCAGGCCGACTCCAAAAGAACCTGCAGCAAATTGAAATACCAGTAATTGTGACAGCTTACGGCTGGGTTGCTGTGAGTTGGACATGAAAGAACTCCCCTTTCAGATTTTCGTTAGTTGACGTCTGTGAATTAGTAAAGTATAATGCAGTATAACTTGTATTTATAAGTTGCTTTGTCTAAATCTGATGTTAGCATGTATGTCGAAAATTGTCAAATAGAAATAGATAAACACTACTTATAAATATAAAATTAGTAAAATTGCACAAGTTTTACAGATAAATTTGTAGCAATAAATCTTATGATCTTACAGGAGGTATTTTATGTTGGGTATGAACGGTAAGCGGGGTTTTGAAAGTGACAACTGTTCTTCGGTACATCCACGGGTTATGCAGGCACTTATGGATGTCAATTGCGGACATGTACCGGGTTATGGATATGATCCGGTGACCGCTGAGGCGGACCGCATTTTTAATCAGTTGTTTGAAAGAGAAGTGGAAGTATTTTACACCTTTAACGGAACAGGAACAAATTGTGCAGCGCTTGCCCATCTGGTTACACCATGGCAGAGTATATTCTGTGCTGACAGCGCGCATATAAATTCTGCCGAAACCGGAGCGCCGGAGCGCATTGCCAATGCAAAGCTGGTTCCCCTTACTTCTATAGACGGCAAAATTACCCCGAAGAGCCTGGAGGATGCAGTTGGCGGCTGGCAGAGTGAACATGTGCCTATGCCCAGGGTATTAAGCCTGACGCAAGTGACGGATGACGGAACGGTATATACCCCCGGTGAATTAAAAAAGCTCTGCGAAATTGCACATGATCACAATATGGTTGTACATATGGACGGCGCAAGGCTGGCTAATGCCGTGGCAGCCAACCAGAATGATCTGATCGGCACAACCTGTGGAGCAGGCGTGGATGTACTGTCCTTTGGAGGGACAAAAAATGGTCTGATGTATGGAGAAGCAGTGGTGTTTTTTGATTCCCAACTGGCACGGAACTTTAAATATACCAGGAAAAGCTGCGGACAGCTGCCAAGTAAAATGCGCTATATAGCGGCACAGTTTATAGAAGTATTGAAGGACGGGCTGTGGCTTGAGATGGCAGGACATGCCAACCATATGGCAATGCTGCTGTATGAAAAAATGAGCGCATTACCAGTATTTCGCACACCCTTTGTACCCCAGGCAAATGAGTTGTTTGCCCATGTGGATGAGGGGATCAAGTGGCAGCTCTGCGAAGCGTTCCCGTTTCAGCACTTCGGTCCGGAGCCTGGAATATCAAGATTCGTAACATCCTTTGATACTACAGAGGAGGATCTGGATGCATTGATTCAGTTTGCGGCCAGTGCCAAACAGTACAAATAATGAAAAATCAAAAATAAGCTAAAAAATAGACAGCCAATTTTGTGCAATACTCATAAATCGTATTTGTATATCGCATAACTCATTGACAATATGACGAGGTTACATTATGATAAAGCTAACTTGTAAATACAAGTTGGCTTTGTTTTTCGTCAATACAATGTTAGGAGGATAAAGGCAAATGATCGATTATGCAAAACTTACCCAGGCTTTGGGAGATCTGGATGAAGATGCGGTATTTGAGCAGCTGGACCTGATCACAAAGGAAGAAAATGTGGATTCAGAAGCAGCAGTAAAGGCGTGCCAGGATGGTCTGGCAATTGTAGGCAAGAGGTTTGAAAGCAATGAATATTTTGTGGGCGACCTGATTTATTCCGGTGATCTGATGTCGGATGCATTTGCCCGGCTAAAACCTTTTATTGCAGGTGATATCAGCGGGAAACTGGGCAAACTTGTATTCTGTACGGTGAAAGATGACCTTCATGATATTGGTAAAAATATTGTGAAGTGTATGTTTGAAACGGCGGGATTTGAAGTAATTGACCTTGGGATCGATGTGGACCCCGAGACAATTGTCCAGGCATTAAAAGAATCCAATGCAAAGATTCTGGGATTATCCGGAGTACTTACCCTCGCCATCGAGTCAATGAAAAAGACTGTAGAAGCACTGAGTGCTGAGGGAATGCGGGAGGATATAAAAGTGATCATAGGAGGAGCACCTGTAACTGCAGAGTACTGTGAACTGGTAGGTGCGGATGCCTGGAGCATTAATGCAGCAGAATCTGTAGAAATCTGCCGGAAATGGGCAGAAGAAGTCTACCAGTAAGATAAGGAGGAGTTGGCATGACGCAGGAAGAGTTAAAAAAATACCGAATTAAATTGTTTCATGATGCAATTCGCATGGAGCAGAAGCCGGACAGAGTTCCTCATATAGCGAATTTCTGGACATGGCAGATACTGGATGCAGGGTATACATTTACGCAAGCAACCCATGACTATGACATCATGCGGGATGTTGTTATGAAATTCCATGAGAAATACGGTTTTGACGGCTATCAGGAGACGGGGATTAGAAATCCCCAGAGAGTAGTGGAGACTCTGGGAACGTCGTTGTATACCATAGACGATGAAAGGGAGATATTTGCCATTAAGGACTTTACCCTGTTCTACACACAAGAATATCCTGAACTGATTGCCGATCCCACCAAGTTTATCTGGGAAAAGGTTTTACCCAGAAAGTTTGAAAAATTCAGGCCTGATATGGATCCTGCGTTGATGCGCCAGTGTGCATGGGAGCAGAAAATCTTCTTTGATGAGTCCCTTAAGAGGAATGATGAGCTGGCAAATGTATACGGAGTTCCCAACCTGATCTGTCCGTTTAATGGTTTTATGTCCCTGGGCATAGAATATCTGTTCACGGGACTTAGGGGAATCAAGGGCTTATCCATTGACATGAGAAAAGATCCCCAGAGGGTAAAAGAGGCATGTGAGGCACTTGATCGTATCAGCGCTGATCCGGTTATAGAAAATGTATTAAATGACACGCCGGGCAGCCATCCTGATTTCTGCTTTGATGCATTGACGGCATTGCTGGCACATACGATCCTGAACCGAAAACAGTGGGAGATGTTTTACTGGCCGCCGCTTAAGCGGCTCCTGGATGGAATTGTCGCAAAGGATAAGACGATTTACCTCTTTGTAGAGGGAAGCATCTTAAGATTTGCAGAGTACTTCCAGGACTATCCAAAGGGACATATCTGTATGTTAGTTGAACAGGATGACATCTTCGAACTGCGCAAAGCCCTACCCAATGTCTGTGTCATCGGTGGAATGAAAGCGAGTCTGCTGGGCAGCGGAACAAAACAGCAATGCCTGGACTATGCAAAACGTCTGTGTGATGAGCTTGGAAGTGAAGGTGGCTTTATAATGAGCCAGGATAAGATGATGTCGTACCGCAAAGATGCAGATCCCGAAAATCTTTTGGCTGTTTGCGATTTTGTCCGCGAATACCGCCCATGATGAGGAGGAATAGAGATGGCAACGGAAAATGATAACAGGAATGAAGAAAATATGGAAGAAAAAAAGGTAGACTATACCACTTATCCCGAAGGTTTTAATGCACTGCTAAAGCATCTGGACTTTCTGCCTGATGATATACAAGTCAGGCACAGGTTCATGATGGGGCTGCTTGATAACCTGGGCAGGCGTTAACGTGTAAACAGCCGGGCACGCGATTTATACACGATCAGGTCCCGGCTGGAGCTGCCATGGCGGCAGGAACGGGAAGGAGGAATTGTCATGATAAATTATGTTTACCACAATCCGGGTAAAATTATATTTGGAAAAGATTGTGAGATGGAGATCGGAAAAGAAATCGCTGGGTATGCAAAGCGGGTTCTCATTGTATTGGGCGGGCCGTTTATAAAGGAAAATGGCTTGTATGACCGCGTTGCTTCATCCCTGGCGGAGTACGGAATTACTTATTACGACCTGGATCACATCGTTCCAAATCCCAGGCTTAAACAGGTCTATGAGGGAATTGATCTGTGCCTGGAGCATGATATTGGTTTTGTGCTGGCAATTGGAGGGGGGTCTGCGATTGACACGGCGAAAAGCATAGCAGCAGGGGTAAAGTGCGGCGGTGACATCTGGGAGTATTTTGGGACATTTACCAGGTTTATCACCGATGCCCTGCCCTGCGGCGTTTTACTGACCTTGCCGGCAACGGGGTCGGAATCATCCAATTGTGCCGTACTGACAAATGAGGAAACCGGTTTGAAGCGCAGTTTGTTCTCGGATTGTATCATTCCCAGGTTTGCTATGCTGAATCCTAAAATGAGCTATTCCCTTCCGCCCTATCAGACTGCCTGCGGAACGGTGGATATACTTGCCCATCTGATGGAGGCATACTTTACCAGTACCGGGAATGTGGATTTGACTGACCGGCTTTTAGAAGCAGCCATGAAGACCGTTATCCATTTCGGTCCCCTGGCACTGGAGTATCCGGATAATTATGATATAAGGGCAGAGCTTTACCAGGCAGCTAATATTACCAACAATGGAATGCTTATGGCAGGACGCCTGGGAGACTGGGGCAGCCATAATATTGAGCATGAGATCAGCGGTATCTATGATATTGCCCACGGTGCAGGACTTGCCATCATATTCCCCGCATGGATAAAGTACGTCTGGAAAAGAGATCCGGACCGATTTGTACAGTTTGCACAGCGGGTATTCGACGTAGAATATGCTGCTACTGAAAAAGAATGGACGGTAAAGAGAGGGATTCAAAAGTTAGAAGAGTTTTATAGGGAAATGAAGCTGCCGGTTCGTTTAAGTGAAGCGGGAATTGGAGAGGAAAACCTGCGCATCATGGCGGAAAAAGCAATGATAGGAACTTCAGCAGTAGGAATGGCATTTCCTCTACAGGAAGAGGATATTTACCAGATTTTAAAATTAGCTTTGTAGATCGCATACGTTCTGTAGTATTGAGAGGAGGATCTCAAGATGAGTAATGAAAAACGATTACCCGAATTGACCGTCAGCGCTTTTGCCGTTGGCACTCTGACCGCCAGTCTGTATTATAGCCTGGTAAACAGTTATTTTAACTATTATGTGACGGATATCGCCCTGGTTCCAACCGATGTATTTGGAACAGCCAGCTTTGTCGTGCGTCTTCTGTTTGTAATTATCGTACCGCTTCTGGGAGCTATGGTACAAAATGGGCATTCCAGATTAGGTAAGTATCGGATGTGGATTTTTATAGGTGTTCCATTATCCCTTGTATTTACCATATTGTCGTTTACCAAATTTACCGGCTCCGGTGTATTTCTCGCCGTATTTTATTCACTGGCATATACGATTTCCTCAGGCGCAAGCAGTCTGTGTGGGAATGCACAGATGTCCCTGATGAATGTAATCAGTAAGGATCCTTCCCAGCAGAGAAGGCTGTCAACGCGCCGGTCCCAGTACCAGGACATAGCCAAAATCTTGTTTTCCGCCACATTTTTGCCGCTGGTATTGCTCATTGGCGGAGAAAATCAGGCAAAGGGTTATCAATACACGGCAATTCTGATTGCAATACTGGCAGCGCTTGGTTATCTGGCAACGGCATGGTCCGGAAAAAAGTACGATATCTATGATGTAAAAGGAAAAGTGTCAGATGAAGTTAAGAAATCAAAAATGTCTGCAAAACAAATGCTGGATTGTGTAATCAAAAATCCACCGTTAATTTGTATGCTGATATCAGAAACATTAAAATTTACGGCATTTATGATTTTCATTTCTACATTTGCTTACTATTACCAGTACATATTAAATGATTTCAGTGCAATCACAGTTACCATGACAATTGCATCTGTTGTAGCACTGGGCTCCAGCCTGATCGCCCCGATCATTATTAAAAAAGCGGGATCCAAAAATGCAGGTATTCTGGCGCTGGTATTTTATGTAGTTGGTGCACTGCTGCCCCGATTTATGCCCCCAAGCGTTATGATGTTTGGAGTTGGTTTTGTACTGATTTATTTTGGTATGTCTTTAAATGCATGTGCAGGTCCCATTCAGTTTGTAAACTCATCCCTGTATTATCAGGCTAAAACAGGTTTAAATGCAACCGGATTTATTATGTCTCTGTATGTATTCCCCATACAGCTTGGTATTGCCATATCAAGCGGTATGATTAACTGGCTGCTGTCCAGTATGGGATACGTTGCAGGTGCAGCTTTGGAAGGAACACAGCTGGTTAGCCTTCAGAATATAATTCTTCTGATACCCGGACTGATGCTGCTGGCAGCAGCAATACTCGTAATTGCTTATCCCCTGTCGGAGAAGAAGATGGCTGAAGTACACAGTAAGCTGAACAATATGTAAAACGTTCTTGGGTGCTCAATTCCAGGGAGAGATCAGAGAGGGATGTTCATTACAAAAGTAATTGACATCCCAAAGACTTAATGATAGAATAACATCAATTGAAAATACCCGTGAGGGAGTAGTTGGCGTATCGAAAGGTACGTGTCAAGTCAACATACTGACCAACTGGTCTGGCTTGCCTTAAATAATGAGACTCATGTATAGGACTGATACTATACATGCGTCTTTTTTTGACCCAAGTATAGCTTAAGTGCTGTACCTGGGTCTTTTTGATTGCAAAACAAAAAGGAGGAAAAGGATATGAAATATTATCTGGAGCCAAAAGACAAAGTGGTACAATATTTTCAAAGTGATGTTGACAAAGGACTCACGTCAAAGCAGGTAGAAGAAAGCCGGAGAAAAAATGGTGCCAATATCCTGAAGAAAGAAAAACCGGTTTCTTTAGGAAAGAGAATCTGGGAAGCGGCAAAAGAACCAATGATTATTATGCTGATCCTGGCTGGATTAATTACGCTGGGTGTAAATGTATCAAGGGCGGTCACCGGAGGAGAGGCTGATTACCTGGAGTGTGTCGGCATTTTTGCCGCAATTTCACTATCAGTAGTAATTACGGTAATTATGGAAGGGCGCAGTGCCAAAGCGTTTGAAGAATTAAGTAAAATTACAGACGATACCATGGTAAAGGTCATTAGGAACGGAGAAGCAGCCATGGTCTGTCAAAAGGATATTGTAGCTGGTGACATTATATGCCTGTCAACCGGGGACCGGATTCCCGCAGATGGACGTTTACTGGAGAGCAATTCTCTTCATGTCGATGAATCCGCACTTACCGGTGAGAGCCTTCCGTCGGAGAAAGATGCTTCGGTAATCATTCAGGACGAAAAGACTCCTGTGGCGGAAAGGGTGAATATGGTTTATTCAGGTTGCTTTATTACCAGCGGTACTGGTAAAATGGCAGTAACCGGTGTAGGCGGCCAGACAGAATTTGGCAAGATCGCGGCGGAACTTTCGGCAGAGGATAAAACAAGTACTCCATTGCAGGAAAAATTAGCGGCACTTGGGAAAAAGATTACGATTTTGGGAGCAGCGGCAGCCGCGGTGGTGTTTTTGCTCCAGGTATTCTTATTTACCCTTCATGGGACAGCAACCTGGGAGTCTATTTCTGAGGCATTTATTACCAGCATTGTTTTAATTGTAGCAGCAGTGCCGGAAGGGCTGCCCACAATTGTGGCGGTATCCCTTTCGATTAATATTATAAAAATGTCCAAACAAAATGCACTAGTGAAAAAAATGATTGCCTGTGAGACTGTGGGATGTATCAACGTAATCTGTTCGGATAAGACGGGGACACTGACTGAGAACCGCATGACAGTTACAAAGGTCTGTCAGGGGAGGGATATGGTATATCCCGACCAGGTTAAAGATGTTCATCTGCTTCGTAATTTCTGCCTGAACAGTACGGCTGATATCCGATGTGGAGAGGGAGAAAATCATTTTATAGGAAATCCTACGGAGTGTGCGCTTCTTGTGGCGGCGAATAAGGTAATCGGGAATTACAGGGAGATACGAAACAGCTTTCAGATAGCATATGTATTTCCTTTTTCTTCAGAAACAAAGAATATGACCACCATCCAGCACAATGCAGGGGGATATCATATTTATTCAAAAGGAAGTCCGGAAAAAATCCTGGAAATGTGTGCGCTCACAAAGTGGGAAAAGGAAAGAGCACAAGAAATGATGTTTGAATATGAGAGCCAGGCTTTCCGTGTCATTGCTTTTGCCCATAGAGAATACAGGGAACCGGTTACCGATTTCGAACAGGAGCGTGAAAAACTGGAAGACGGGCTGCATTTTGATGGATTTTGTGCAATTACAGATCCCCTTAGAAAAGATGTCTGTACGGCTGTAGATAAATGCCGTAAAGCGGGAATCGATGTAAAAATGCTGACTGGGGATAATATTATAACGGCATCTGCTATCGCAAAAGAACTGCAGCTGCTGGATGATGACCATATAGCGGTGGAAGCCAAGGTATTAGAGAGTATGAGCGAAGAGCAGCTGGCTGAAACACTGCCCAGAATACGGGTGATAGCAAGAAGTACGCCAACAGTTAAAATGCGTGTAGTAAAAGCATTAAAGTCAAGGGGTGATGTGGTAGCCGTAACCGGTGATGGAATTAATGATGCACCGGCTATTAAAAATGCAGATGTTGGAATTGCCATGGGGATATCAGGAACAGAAGTATCCAAAGAAGCAAGTGATATTGTACTGCTGGATGACAGCTTTTCCACGATTGTGAAGGCAGTTCAGTGGGGGAGAGGGATTTACGAGAACTTCCAGCGCTTTATCCAGTTTCAGCTTACGGTTAATTTATCCAGTGTCATCGTCGTTCTGGCTTCAATTATTGCGGGATTTACCGCACCGTTTTCTGCGTTGCAGCTGTTATGGATCAATATAATTATGGATGGACCGCCTGCACTTACGCTGGGACTGGAACCAATTCGCGGAGATTTAATGAAACAACAGCCAACTAGGAGAAATACCAGTATTGTATCGAAAAGTATGCTGTCCAGAATTGTTATAAACGGGTTGTACATTTCAATTGTGTTTATGGCGCAGCACTGGTTTAACTTTATGGGTGGGGCGGAAAAAGAACTGCCGACCATTTTGTTTACTCTTTTTGTGGTTTTTCAATTATTCAATGCATTCAACAGCCGGGAGCTTTCCGATACCAGTATATTTTGTAATCTGGCATCCAACAGGCTGATGCTGGGTGTTTTTGCATTGACCTTTGCACTGCAGGTAATCATTACCCAGTTTGGAGGCGCTTTTTTTGGAACGGTACCTTTAAGTTTCCTCATGTGGTGTAAAATTATTGTAGTAGCATTCAGTGTAATTCTGGTGTCTGAGGCTGCTAAATTGATAAAAAGAGTGGTTTTAAAAAGAAGATAATAAGGAGCTGGGAGAATGGAGGATTTAGAATTCCTGCATTCTCCCATTTTTAATCAGGTGTAACCATTAATAAAAGCAAGATAGTTTTGAGTTATTGTTTTCCAGTTCACCAGATGGAACCAGTCATGGATATAGGAAGAGCGATTATTATAGTGCTTTAGGTAATAGGCATGTTCCCACATGTCCAGGTTGAGCAGGGGATGCAGATGCATGGGAAGAGGAGTATCCTGATTGGCAGTAGTAATGATTCTGAGTGTCCCGTCCCGGTCTGCAACCAGCCAGGCATACCCGGATCCAAAGACGGACATGGCGGCAGCAGTAAATTGGTCTTCAAAATTCTGAAAGCTTCCGAAAACCTGATTCAGGTAAAATGCAAATGTTCCTATTGGTATGTCAATACTGGGGCTAGCCATGTTATTAAAATAAAACCGGTGGTTATAGACACCGCCGGCATTGTTCAGCAGTGGCGTTCTAATATTTGCAGGTAGAGTTGGGGCATGGAGAATAAGCTGTTCCAATGTCATGTTCTGCAGCTGGGGCTGGGTCTTTAGAATGTTATTTAGATTGTCTACATAAGTCTGTAAATGCCTGTCATGGTGAAGGTGCATGGTCCTTTCATCGATATAAGGCTCCAGGGCACTGTAGCTGTATGGCAGGGGATAATTTACAAAAGGATAGTGTTCACTCAAATGGATTGTTCCTTTTCTTTTTCTTCTATTATATGATGAAGGATTCAATACATAACAGGAAAAGGGGTAATAACTAACAGAGATCTTTTTGCATAAATACATCTGCATACCTGTTCTGATTGTAGCGGGGAATCTCATAAAAACCGTTTTTTCGATAAAGGGATATGGCGGAGAGGCTTTCACTTGTAGTATCCAGCAGCATTTTTTGATAGCCCTGGGCTTTGCCATATTGGATAGCATGGGTGAGCAGTTTTCTGCCAAGGCCCAGTCCCTGATAGCTGTTGTACAGATACATCATTTTTAATTCGCAGGTATCCGGAGCAAGTGTTTTAACAGCACAGCATCCAACGACTTCATCCCCATCGGTCAGGCACCAAAATGCCAGAAAAGTGTCAGAAACGGTGGTAACTGCCTGGTGCCGACCAAAGGGCTCAAAGGTTCTTCCGGATTCCGGCATACATTTATGTAAAAATTCAAAAAGGTATTTTTGCATACCCGGTGTGTATACCTGCAGTCGTATGCGCTCTGGTTTGATTGCCATTTTAACGGCAGGTTTGCATTCTGATACATTCTGATGTGTTTCCATATTTTCCCCTCACAAGTCTTCTTTTGTTTATTATAGCAACGAAAGTAAAAAAGAAAAAGTAGAAAATACTTAATATAAGATGTCCATTAAAAGAAAATAAGTTATAATAATCAAATAATAATGTTCAGGCATGGAAATGATCAAATGATAATCAACAGGCATGTAATCAGCAATGATATTCAAAATAGAAACCGCCTGGAAAATAGAGAGGAGTAAAAATGGATAAACGAACCGATAAGAAGTGGGAAGTGAAAATTGTCCATCCAGAGGATGTCAGGCTTCGCAGGGCATATAACCGCCTGACGGAAGCTGTTTATGGCTTCCAGTTCGAAGACTGGTATCAGGAGGGATGCTGGAAAAGCCAGCATGTGCCCTATGTCCTGGTATGGGAAGACGAGGCGGCAGCGAATATTTCCGTAAATATTATGGAGCTTAATGTATTCGGAGAGCGTAAGGTATACCTTCAATTGGGGACGGTAATGACTGCAAAGGAATACCGGGGGCAGGGATTTGCCAGATTACTGATGGAAAAGGTACTGGAAAAATACAGAGACAGTTATGATTTGATCTATCTTTTTGCAAATGATACCGTATTAGACTTTTATCCCAGATATGGATTTGAGAAATTGCCACAGTTTTATTATGCAAAAGAAATCAGGAAAGACCAGTCAGGCACCTGTTTGAAAAATCATTCCGACCATCAGTATGCCACGCGTAAGCTGGCTCTTGGGAGAGAAGAAGATAAAGAGATTGCAGTTAAACTGATGAGGAAGGGGAATCCCTTTTCAAGCCTGGCGATGGTTAACAATGGCGAACTGTATATGTTTTATGCAATGATGTCTTATGGAGAGAATCTATACTATATAGAAGAACTGGACGTCCTGGCTTTTGCAGAGTATCAGGAGAATAGATTGATTCTGGCGGAGGTGAGAAGACTGCAGCCGCATCCTTGGCACAGATTATAGAAATACTGGCGAATGATTCGGTTACTGAGGTTGTACTGCAGTTTACGCCAAAGAAGACAGAAGGGTATCAGATTACGAAATTGGAAGAGGAAACCACGTTATTCTGTACCGGTAAGGATACGGAATTATTCCGGGATAAAAAATGCATGTTTCCTGTCTTATCACATACCTGACAGGGTAGATTGTACATCATATAGCGGGGCAGTGCTTTTCAACCGAAAACACTGCCCCGCTGCAATGGTTTCATTTACAGTGCAATTGCACATTCAAGTGCCAGTTTCATGTATTTTTCTGCATTTGACATTCCGTATTGTTCCAGATCACGTGGATCCCAGCTTGCGCAATCCAGGTTATCTGCCCCATATAAGAACTGCAGAAATGGTATGTTGCGAAATTGTGCAGCCGCAAGCATTGAGGCGTATTCCATTTCCACACCGATACAGCCATCTTTTTTCCGCTCCGCTATGCGGTCAGGCGTTTCTCTGTATATGGCATCTGTCGTCCAGATTTTCCCTTTTACATAGGGAAAACCCAATTTATCCAGACAGGCAGTAAGTATGCAGGTGGCTCTTTGGTCAGCAGCAAGTTCCCGGGAAGGCGGTGCATAGTGATAACTGGTACCTTCGTCACGCACTGCAGCGGTGGGAACGATGAGATTGCTTCCGGCAGCGGCGTCATCCAGGATCCCACAGCAGCCGAATAAGACGAATTTCTCTGCTCCCATGGCGACAATTTCCTCAAAGCCTGCAACACAGGCTGGCCCACCTACCCTGGAGAGAAAGAATGCAATGTCCTTTCCGCCATAAGAGATCTTATATACAGGTAATGAGCCGTTCGCAGAATATAGATGGGCAATGACTTTTGCGCCACCCCGGGAGGCAAAGTTTTCAATCATATCATTTGAAAAAGTGGAAATACACACTTTGGGAAAACCATCTATAGGTTCTATTACATCACCGGGATTGATAAATGCAGTTGGGGATAAATCAAATTTCTCGAAAGCAGTTGCCATAATAATCCTCCTCTTTTAAAACAGAATAACAGAATTTTGGGGTATCAGACATTGTTGCCTGGCAGAAGCAACGCTTTTATCTGTCCGGTAATGCGGCAGGGAATATCTCTGTCAAGGGGCATGAGCCGGCTGTACATGCGTACCCCCTGATATGAAAATACAATCATATCAAATACAGCCGGAATATCCACCGGCCTGAATTCCTTACGGTCTATTCCGTATTGGATCAATCTGCTCCACATTTCTTTGGAAAGCAGATATTGATTCATAAGGGCATTGGAATTAGTATCTGATTGGGGAAGACTGTAAAATTCATAGATAGCAATACTTAACGAATTGCCGGAATCCAGCATTTCCAACCGGTAGCGCTCCAGTACGCTTTCGAGAATGGAGACAGCCGATTCCTGCTTATGAATCTTTTCTGAAAACTCATCTTCCTGCTTATTTAATAGTTCTTCTAAAATCTCTGCAAATATCTGTTTCGTACTGTCATAATGGCGGTACAGGCCTCCGCGGCTGAGACCGGTACAATCACAGATATCCTTCATAGTGACTTCTTTAAAACCCTTCTTGGCAAAGAGTGCATAGGAGTTATTCAGAATGAGCCTGCGGGTTTCATTTCCTCTTTTATTCATGATGTTGTCCTTTTCTGTATGTGATAACGAGCCGCATTTTGCTAAATTAGAAAATGGTTTCATATAAGAATGCGACACTTGTGTCTCTAAAATGAATTATAAGACACGGGTGTCGCAAAGTCAAGAATTGTTTTATGAAAGTTATTTGAATTTGTAATGGGATATGTTCACAAAAATGATTTGGTTGATTGATATTCACTGGGGGGTGTGCTAAATTATAATAAATATAGTTTTACATAGTCCCCAATTTACGGATTTTGATATAGAGGAGAGATGTTATGATTACCCAGGAAAATGCATTCTATAAAAATGAACTGTGGTGTGTCTATGAATTAAAAAATACCCAGGGGAAATACGATGAAGATACCAGGCTGAAAATGAGAAAGGCCAGCCAGAACCTGCCCCGGATCCAAAAAAACAGGAGCTTTTTATAAGAAAAGCAGTGGAAAAAATTAATTCCGAGTAGAAAATATTTGCATGGCACTGTTATAAGAGAAGTTGATATTATTAGATAAATATTTAATATGACATACAGTTGTCATATTCATTGCGGTAAAATAGAGCTATAAATCAGGAGCAGATACGTTATTTCTGCATCACAATAATAATTCAGGTAAAGGAGATAAATAATGGGATTAATAACTGTAAATATGGAGAATATTGAGAAAGAACATATCTGTTGTGCAATTGCAGATAAAAAAGGAGAAACCTGTGTATCATCTAAGAAAGCTTGGCTAAAGGAACGTTTTGCAGACGGATTGGTGTTTCGGAAATTAAATGAAAGAGGAAAAGTATTTATTGAATACATTCCGGCAAAAAATGCCTGGTATCCAATAGAAGCTCACAATTATCTCCACATCAACTGTTTCTGGGTGTCCGGAAAGTTTAAGGGGCAGGGATATGCAAATCAACTGCTGGAATCCTGTATCGAAGACGCAAGGGAGAGGAATATGGATGGGATAACGGTATTATCTTCCACTAAAAAGATGCCATTTTTGTCTGAACCAAGGTATCTAAAGTATAAGGGCTTTCTGACAGCCGATACCGCGGCGCCTTATTACGAGCTTTTATATTTACCGCTGAAAGAAGATTCACCGGTTCCTCAATTTAAGGAATGTGCCAAAATGGGTGAAATAGAGGAGCAGGGAATGGTGCTCTACTACACGAATCAATGTCCCCATACGGATAAATACGCTCCTTTGCTGCAGAAAATAGCCAATGATCATGGAAAAGAATTCAAACTATGTAAAATCGAAACAACACAGCAGGCACAAAATGCACCCACTCCATTTACTACATACAGCTTTTTCTATGAAGGAAAGTTTGTTACAAACGAAATATTAAGTGAAGCTAAATTCCTGAAATTTTTAAATGAGCACGGTATGTCGTAGCAGCGGGACACTGTATCGGCACGGGAGGAAAATGTATGTCAGTGGATTATATCTGCAGCCAGCTGGTAACGATGATACATGCGCCAATTCGTATGATAGATAGAAATGGAACAATTAAAATGAGCTATGGCAGCATAGAGGATCTGGAGGATCCTCTGATCTGCGATAGCTCATTTCGAATGGAACTCCTTGAGAAAAAGCAGACGTGTGTGCCTCTGATCATTCAGGAAGGATACCAGATCCTTTATGGGGTGGTAACGGATGCAAATGGCAATGCATTTGTGGCAGGACCAGTCTGTACGGGAAAAGCGGGAAGGGATGTCAGCCGAAATCTGGCTGAAAAGCACAAAATCAATAAAGAAGAAGCTTATCGGATCGGAGAAGTGGACAGAGAAACCTTTGGAGCGGGAATTTTAATCTTAAACAGCCTGATCAATCATCAGGAGGTCACCAGATATGAACTCTGGCAGAGGAATGGATTAAAGGAAGAAAGTGTGGCAGGTTCACGGAAACAGATATCTGAAGAATTATTTGACCGGCAGGAGCGGGCAGTTGCCCATAATCCCTATAGCCAGGAAGTACGGGAAATGGACAGCATTCGTAAGGGAGACTGTATGATGCTGGAAAAAAGCCTGTCGGAGACTTATGCCGGTGAGGTGGGGAAACTGGCTAAGAACGAATTGCGTCAGGCGAAAAACCTTGCGATCTGTGTCATTACACTGGCATCCAGAGCAGCAATTGAGGGAGGTATACTGCCGGAACCTGCATTTACGATGGTTGATGGCTATATCCAGAAAATAGAGGATATGGAAAGTGAAATGGAGATAGGAGCGCTGATGCGTAAAGCGGAGTATGACTTCGCCAGCCAGGTATGGGAGAGTAAGCAAAAAGGTGCGGTAAATCCTTTGGTGGAACGGGCAAAGGATTATATTTTTAAAAATATGCATGTGAAAATCAGCGTTAAAAATATGGCAGGGGAGCTGGGGATTCATGCAGACTATCTTTCTGATTTGTTTCACCGGACAGAAGGGATAACGCTGCAGCGCTATATCATGGAGAACCGGATTCATCTCAGTGAGAATCTGCTGCGCTATACGGATTACTCTGCAAAAGAAATTGGATATTACTTTGCGTTTCAGTCCCAAAGCCATTTTGGAAAGGTGTTTAAGGAAGTTACCGGGATGACGCCAGGGGAATATCGAAAACGATTTGGTACAAATTTGCAGTAAAGTTTCCGGGTTTAAGATCTGTTAACAAAAATAAGATTAATGATTATTATATAAAAAGATAGATTCTTATATAAGATTTATTATAGAATGATAAGATTTGTGATATATTTTTGGAATTCTGCCTGGTAAAATATCAGAAAATGATAGGATACAGGAGGATGTATGGATGGAACAGATACTTTATGGGGCAGCTTATTATGATGAGTATATGCCTGTGGAGCGATTGGATCGGGATGTTGAGATGATGAAACAGGCTGGTATTAATGTGGTCAGAATCGCGGAGTCAACCTGGAGTACTTGCGAGCCTCAGGATGGTGTATTTGATTTCTCCCATGTGGAACGTGTGATGGATGCCATGGAGGACGCCGGAATCTCTGTTATTATCGGTACCCCCACTTATGCAGTACCCACCTGGATGGTGAAAGCTTATCCTGATGTGCTGGCAACTACGGTTAAAGGCAGAGGGATGTATGGTCCGCGCCAGATTATGGATATCACCAATCCGGTCTATCTCTATTATGCAGAGCGGATTATACGTAAACTGATGGAGTGTACGGCAAAACGCAAATGCGTAATTGGCTATCAGCTGGATAATGAGACTAAATACTATGGAACAGCCGGAAAAAATGTACAGGAGCGGTTTGTGAAGTATTTAAGGACTAAGTTCAACAACAATCTGGAAGATATGAACCAGGCTTTTGGTCTGGATTACTGGAGCAATCGTATTAATGCCTGGGAGGATTTTCCAGATGTGCGGGGTACCATTAATGGAAGTCTGGGTGCGGAATTTGAAAAATTCCAGAGGTTACTTGTAACAGAATTTCTGGTATGGCAGTCACAAATTGCAGGAGAGTATAAAAGAGAAGATCAGTTTATAACTCAAAATTTTGATTTTGAATGGAGGGGCTATTCCTATGGGGTGCAGCCGGATGTTAATCATTATCAGGCAGCCAAATGCCTCAGTGTGGCAGGGACAGACATTTACCATCCCACCCAGGATGACCTGACCGGTGCAGAAATTGCATTTGGAGGGGATTCCACCAGATCCTTAAAACAGGATAATTATCTGGTACTGGAGACGGAAGCTCAGGGATTTCCCTGCTGGGTACCCTATCCGGGACAGTTGCGGATCCAGGCATACAGCCATCTTGCGAGCGGTGCTAACGCAGTCATGTACTGGCATTGGCATTCGATACATAATTCCATGGAAACTTACTGGAAAGGGCTGCTCAGCCATGATTTTAAGGCAAACGCAACCTACCTGGAGGCTGGAACCACTGGCAGGGAGTTAAAAGCGATTGGTACCAGGCTGGTAAATCTGAAGAAGCAGAACAGGACTGCTATGCTGGTCAGCAATGAATCTCTGACAGCACTGAAATGGTTCCCTATAGACATGGGGGCATCCATGGATCCCCATCTTTATTATAACGATGTAGTTCGCTGGATCTACGATGTGCTTTACAGATGCAATATTGAATGTGATTTTCTGTTTCCGGAGTCTGATAACCTGGAACAGTATCAGGTATTGATTGTGCCGGCACTCTATAGTGCACCATCTGCCCTGCTGGAGCGGATTAACGCCTTTGTGGAACGGGGAGGACATCTCATTACAACATTTAAAAGCGGGTTTACAGATGAGAATGTAAAAGTACGCACAGAACAGCAGCCAGGGATCATAAGCAAATGCCTGGGTGTAAATTACAGCCAGTTTACATTTCCGAAGAATGTATGGTTGAAAAATGGGCTGTCCGAAACTGGTAAAACAGAAGAATTATTGGAAAACGAGAAAATACATCTGGAAGTGACCGGGTTTATGGAATTATTAAAAACGGATTCTGCAAAAGTGCTTGTATCCTATGACCATCCGGCATGGAAAGATTATGCGGCGGTTACCATGAATCAGTACGGAAAAGGCACTGCGGTTTATATCGGCTGTATGACATCACAGGAAGTACTGAAAAATATCATTCAATTTACCTATGAAAATGCGGGACTGTGTTCAACAGACCAACAGGCAGAATTTCCTGTCATTATTCGAAGCGGGATAAATCAGTCCGGTAAAAAAATTCGATATTATTTCAATTATTCTTCCGATGAAGTAAAGGTAGAATACCGGCATTTAAAAGGAGTTGAATTGTTGAGCGGCAGTGCTGTTGAACCAGGAGAGATGATTTGTCTGAAGCCCTGGGGAGTAGCAATTGTTGAAATGGGACTAAAGAGTTGATCTAACGGGGTATCTCATCAGATACGCGGCTGACAGGCTTGAAATAAATTTTTCTGGTTCAAAAATGCTTTGCTATTATTCTATATAATGGCATAGCATTTTTTAATTTGAGATAAATATAAAGGTATCACATATTTAAGCATAAAGGTTTTTATGCATTTGCGGTTTGCTGCAGAGAAAAATGGAGATAATAATATGGGATAAAAGAAATCCAGACATTACATATATTTTACATATTCTTAACCAAGGACAGATAGAGAAACCAAATCCGTACTGCTATGATACATAGTGCAGCCTGTTAATTCAGCTGCACCGCTTAGGCGTTTAGGCCCCAAGCAGTGCGGATGCTCATGGTATTTTTACAGCATCTGCAGCAAGATGAATGCGCAAGAGATTAAGAAAAACGATATAGTGCATTCACATTTATAAGGCTGATTAACAAAGGAGATATATGGAGCAGATTACCTATAAGAAAATCAAGGAATCAGAAGAAATAAGAGCATATATAAAAAAGGGAAATGACAATCTGGGGGTGCTGGGATATACGGAACATTCTTTGAGCCATGCAGTAAAAGTGGCGCAGATTGCCGGAAGAATATTAAAAGAACTGGGTTACAGCAAAAAAGATATAGAACTGGCGAGGATTGCCGGATATATGCACGATATCGGGAACAGTATCAATCGGAATGACCATGCACACAGCGGAGCCATTATGGCCTTTACACTGCTTCGCCAGTATGATATTCCACCGGAAGATGCTGCAACCATTATCAGTGCCATAGGGCAGCATGACGAGAAGACAGGAACGGCAGTAGATGCAGTATCAGCGGCTGTAATTTTAGCTGATAAGACCGATGTGAGAAGAAACCGTGTCAGAAATACCGTAAAGGAAAGTTTTGATAAACACGACCGGGTAAACTATGCAGCAGTAACTTCAGAACTTACCATTTTGACAGATACAAAGACGATTCAGCTCAGTGTGGAACTGGATGAGAGCATTTGTTCCATTATGGATTATTTCGAAATCTTTTTGCAGCGTATGCTGATGTGCAAACGAGCAGCGGAAATGCTGGGATCGAAGTTTAAGCTGACAGCGAATGGGCATAAAGTTTGCTAAAATTTTAGCCGTGATATATTCAGAGGAAACAATGTCAATTACAAGAGATGAAAAAATGAGGATGTGAGTCACATGAAAGATAAACAATTGTCTTGCTTTGAAAACCGGGAATTGTCCTGGCTCAAATTTAATGAACGTGTTTTAGAAGAAGCTGCAGATCCCAGGGTGCCCATTTGTGAGCGCCTTACTTTTCTGTCAATATTCCAAAGTAATCTGGATGAATTTTTTATGGTCAGGGTGGGATCCCTCCATGATCAGATGCTGATATCAAAAGAAATCAGAGAGAATAAAACCCAGATGACTAGCAGAGAACAGATGGATGCCATCTTCAAACGGGTCAGGGAATTAGAAAAAGTAAAGGATCAGATTTACAATGACTTAATGCGTCTTCTTGAAAAGGAAGGGATTCATCTGATCAAAATCAACCAATTGACAGATGGGGAAACGGATTATTTGGAACGCTATTTTGAGCAGGATATCATGCCTCTTCTGTCCACAATGGTGGTAGGCAAAAAACAACCGTTTCCGTTTCTGAAAAATAATGAAATATATGCGGCAGCAGTATTGGAAACGAAAACAGACCGGGAAAAATTTGGAATTGTACCTTGCAGCAGTGAAGTATTTGGAAGGCTCACGGCTATTCCGGGAAGATCCGGAAGCTTCCTGTTGGTAGAAGAATTAATTCTGCATTTTCTGCCAAAAGTCTTTCAGAAATATAGGCTAAGTGCAAAGTCCCTGATTCGCATAACCAGAAATGCGGATATTGATGCGGACAGTATCTTTGATGAGGATCTTGACTACCGGGAGCATATGGCGGAGGTAGTAAAGCTTAGAAGGAGGCTCTGTCCCGTACGGCTGGAATTAAGCAGAGAGCTGGATCATAAGAGGACAGTTAAACTGTGTGAACACCTGTTGTTAAAGAAAGAGCAGGTATTTGTCTCCCAATCGCCAATAGATCTGTCCTTTGTATTCCAGATTCAAGACCAGTTGAGAATGAATACAGAATTATTCTTTGAAAAAAGAATACCTCAGAAGTCCCCGGCAGTGGATGAAAAAAGGCCGGTGATAGACCAGATTCTGGAGCATGATATATTACTGTCTTATCCATATGAGAGTATTCGTCCATTTATTACAATGCTGAATCAGGCGGCAGAGGATCCTTATGTAGTGTCCATAAAAATGACTCTTTACCGTCTTGCCAAACACAGCGAAGTAATTGGCGCACTGGTGGAAGCAGCAGAAAATGGTAAGCAGGTAGATGTCTTAGTAGAACTGAAAGCCAGATTCGATGAGGAAAACAACATTGAATGGTCAAGAAGGCTGGAAGAAGCAGGATGCCATGTTATCTATGGACTGGATGGTCTGAAAGTACATTCCAAGCTGTGCCTCATAACCCGAAAAAGAGAGGGACAGATTGAATATATTACACAAGTAGGTACCGGAAATTATAATGAAAAGACAGCCAGACTTTATACAGACATGTCCCTGATGACTGCGGACAACAGAATAGGAATAGAAGCAGCCGGAGTATTCCAGTCACTTTCCATGGGAGAAGTAGTAGAATCCTCCGAACATCTTCTGATTGCTCCCAAATGCCTTCAAAACAAGGTACTGGAAATGATGGATGAAGAAATTTGTGCAGCAAAAAATAATAATCCCTCCTATATCGGACTGAAACTAAATTCCCTTACGGATAGGAAAATTATCGATAAACTAATAGAAGCATCAAAAGCAGGTGTAAAAATAGAAATGATTGTCCGTGGAATCTGCTGCCTGCGTTCCCGTATACCGGATCAGACGGAAAACATAAGGATTATCAGTATCGTAGGAAGATACCTGGAGCACTCCAGAATCTACATTTTTGGTGATCGGGAAAGGGCAAAGATCTATATCGCATCAGCAGACCTTATGACCAGAAATACACTGCGCAGAGTGGAAGTGGCAGTACCAGTTTATGATACTCACCTGAAAGTAAGAATACGTGAAATGTTTACCACTATGCTAAACGATAATGTCAAGGCGAGGGAACAAAAAGAAGATGGTTCCTATCAGAAAATGCCAACGACAGAAGTAGCCCTGGACTCCCAGAAGTTATTTTTTCAGCTTGCATATCAGCACTCCAATAAACAATAAAATGCCGGAGAACCACAAAATAAAAGAGTTGTGGTTCTCCGTTAAAGAAAGAAAAAAAAGAAATTTCAAAAAAATCCAAAAAATTTCAAATTAAGTATTGACAAAACTTAGAAATCATTGTAGAATTATCTACGTTGCTGAACGGAACAAATCAAGAAAAGCAAAAACAGGAACAACAGTCTTTAAGCCCAGATAGCTCAGTTGGTAGAGCAGAGGACTGAAAATCCTCGTGTCGCTGGTTCGATTCCGGCTCTGGGCATTGCGAAAGCAAATGCAACACACAATTTCATATGCGGGTGTAGTTCAATGGTAGAACACTAGCCTTCCAAGCTAGATACGTGGGTTCGATTCCCATCACCCGCTTTTCATCGAAAGATGATTATGCGCGAGTGGCTCAGTTGGTGGAGCGCGACCTTGCCAAGGTCGAGGCCGCGGGTTCGAGTCCCGTCTCGCGCTCTATAAAGTACCGTAAAAACGGTACTTTTTTGTTTCTCTTTGAGAACAATATTTATCTCAATCTGGATTATGGATTGCAAAAATCTCTCAAAAGATGTATACTCTAGAATACCAAAAATTCAATAATGTTTACGAAGAATCCTTGTAGATTAAGTGATGATATGATAATATAGTACAGGACAACCGTGTGCAGGGTGTTTGACCTCTATTCTTTAGGAATGGAGGTGGTGCCTATGAAGAATCAGAATAACAATCATTTTGATTTTAAGGATTTAATGACCTTTGGTCTATTCCTTTTGGCATTACTTACATTCGTTTTTACGTTTTGTAGGTAATCGATACATAGAAAAACCACCCTGAACTTGACCGGAATGGGTGGCTTTTCTATCCTTAATGAGGTCAACCACCATGTGGGCGGTTGTTTCTTTAATGTCATTATAGCATAGCTTTAAATAAATGTTAAGTCCCTATTTATTGTTTTTGTAATCAGATTTATTTCAAATCGACCTTAGGACGAGACAATATCCCATCTCTTAAAAATCAAACAATTCATTTAGGCTATGATTTTTCTTTTGAAAACAAAGAGAAATGAAGATACACAAAATCCCCTTTCTATTAGAGTTTTTTCCATATGGTGTTTTTTTCGAGTCCCGTCTCGCGCTTTCGTATTTTGTAGTATTTATGCGAGTTTGAGAGTAGTGATCTCAGGCCCGCGTTTTTTTGGTTTACGAAAATGGTTAACGTCATTTGATTTTTGAGTAATCCAATCCTCTATGCAATGTAAGTTCTCCGGTTTCCGTAAGATCTGACTCTGCAACACCACATACTTCACAGGGACGTGCACCGGCCATAAGTGATAACACAAACATACCGTAAAAACGTGAAAGCCGAACATCAGGTAATTTTAGGAAGTATAAACATTGTTCATTAGTCCATGCAGCTTTAGTTGGCAATACCACTTTTGCACGTTTTAACCGGCATCAGGGATTAACAGAAATGATCTTAAGGGCAGAATAATTAAAAACATTAGAAAGTATATTGATACATTTATTCACGGTTTCTGCTCCGTACTTCTTTTGTTCCGAAACCAATTCTTTTCACAACCCATACCCTCTTTCTATTTTTTTATTATCAAAGGTCTTTACCCATTGATTTTGTAAAATAGCAATTAACCGATTTGTACATGTATTATATCCTGAACTATATTACATCAATAATTAGATATTGTTTCGTATTTAAATCTCATATTCGTCCAACCCCTTCTCTTATTATTTCCTTCAACAAGAATATAGGCTTTTTTACCTTTTGGACAAATTTGTATGGGTTTTAACTTTTCACCTGGTTTAGTTATAAAAGAAACTTTTTTACTTCCAGGTTGTTTGTATATTTTGAAAGGTTTTAATACAGATATTGTTTTCACTCCATAAGGCTTTATTATTTTTGTGATTTTATATTTAGTGTCAATAGGTTTTAATTTATTCCCGGATAGCTTGTATCTGGTATTGTATTCAAATATTCCACCCGATGTTATACCGGTACTACATTTCATGGTTATAACATTTCCATTTATTTTCAAAGGTTTTGCGGTATACCCATGACCGGATAACTCGCCAACAAATAATTTATTAACATCTAAAACTGGGACAAGGACTTCAGATTGATATTTGTACAGTATGTGGAATCCGTTAGTACCATAGTTTCCTGTTGCTGATATTCCAATAAAGACATTTTTATTATTAAGGACATACAAATGAACGGATGTTTTAAATGCAGGCGTAAAGTAGTCATAACCGGGAAGCCTATCCGAATATTCATCCCAAAGCCATTCATACAAATCACCGTTAATATAAACTTCCAATCCGTAGTTCTTAATTTCGATTGATAATTTATCCTTCTTTCCATCAGCAGTAATATCGTAGGAGCGATAGACCTTAGATGATTTTAAGGGGATAATCTTACTTGAAGCGGCTTCTGTTCTAATGGATGAAAAAAATGTTATAGCAAATAGCATTAATAAACTGGTGCTTGCAAATAAAATAAATTTTGTTAATGATATACTCTTTTTTCTTACTTTTTCCATTACTCTTTCCCTCTTTCTTTTTTATAAGTGGCAATCAGCTGTTACACACTTTTATTAGATAATAGTATTGTATCAAGTAAAGTTGCATAAAACAATTAATAATTGAAAAGATATTCTTTTTTTGAAAAACAGTTTCCCGTATGCGGATCTGGGAAACTAGATGCTTTTTGCAGGCGTTTATCCGGTAAAAATCAAACAAAACACAAATATAGAATTAGTGACAACAGAAATAAAATATATTATAATGTCCTTATTCCAGGATCATGGCTGGTAGTGGATAAGAGATGTTATCTATTCGTGGAGGGAATAGTAATGAGATCGTTGCGGCGTTTGTAAACGCCTGAGGAAAGGTTACGGCTAAAATTGTGCTGCATATTAACAGCAGCGAGTGTAAATAATATAATGTATACCTGTAAAGTTATTGTAGTATAAAGGGATTAGAGTGAGAAGTGGGATAGTTGGGAGACTTTATAAGAAAATATAAGGGAACGTTAAATTTGTAAGATAAAGGCAGCCGCAATACGGTAGGGTGTTAGAGTTTTTGGAATGTCCCTGGTGTATGGCAGCTGTCTTTATGTATCTGCTATTTATGAATATATTCTATTTAATATATAAGTTAAGTATGCTTTATGAATGTACTATTTTTGTTATGCGCTTCTTTCAAATTTCTCCAATATTTGTTGTATTGCATATTCCGTTTCTTTGCTGTGGGGATTTTGCGCGATGTCGTCATTAAAAAAGTCAGGTACTAATTCAATAAAACGGGAAAGTTCCAATGCACTGGAAGTCTGTAAGTAATGAAAATAAAAACTGGTATCTGTCATAGTGGCTAAATCGGTAAGATTTCTTGCTAATACATGGTTATCCATCGATAGTTGTTATCCTCCTTATATTTATATTGATAAATACTACTTTATACTATTTTATACGAATAGTCAATATTATATCGCAGATAATGCTATATTAGGAAATGAGGTGTTATGCAATGGGAGAAATGAAACCTTTAAAAGCAAAAGTAAGTATTACACTGGACGAAGATATCATAGGAGAATTGAAGCAGTTGGCTGAAAAAGAAGACCGTTCTTTAAGCCAGTTTATAAATCGTATACTAAAAGGATATCTTAAAGGTGAAAAGAAAATCAAAAGTAAGGAAATTTAATATTTCTTAGGGTGTGATACACGAAAAAGGAACATTTCAGAAATTTTGAATGTTCCTTTTTTAAACCCAGAAAGTACCATTGCCTTAAAAATCTATCTATGCTAATATATGTTTTGTAACACAAATGTAATAAAAATGTAACAAACAGAAAGCGAGGTAGTAATATGTTATCAGCATTATTAGCAACTGCTATTATTGGAGCTCCAGTAATGGATGTAGATGCCGGCAAGTTAAATGCGGCTCTGGAACAGGCAAAGGCAAATGGGTGTGCAATTGTACAACAGATAGATATATCCAACAGTGACATCAAAGCGGAGTTGGAAAAGCTGGGAATTAATATTTCGGAGATAATTAATTGCCCTGATATTGATAAACCGGAAACGGAGGCTCCTGAGACAAATGCACCGGAAACGGATGCACCAGAGACGGAAGCACCAGAAACCAACGCACCAGAGACTAATGTGCCCGAAACAGAAGCGCCTGAAACCAATGCGCCAGAGACAAATGCACCGGAAACGAATGCACCGGAAACCAGCGCGCCTGAAACAGACGGAAGCCAGGATGTCAGTGCAGCCAAAAAAGTTGCAGATCTGGTAAATCAGGAACGTGCGAAAGCCGGACTCGCTCCATTAGAAGTAAAAGTAAACCTGCAGGCTGCAGCACAGGTACGTGCAAAAGAAATTGAAAAATCATTTTCCCACACCAGACCGAATGGCAGCAGCTTTAGCACCGTTTTAGCTGAAAATGGCGTTGATTACAGAGGATCAGGCGAAAATATTGCCTGGGGACAGAGAAGCCCGGAAGAAGTAATGAACGGCTGGATGAATTCGGAAGGACACCGCGCGAATATCTTAAATAAAAACTTCAAGTATATTGGTGTAGGTTATCATGTAAACAGTAACGGTACCGGATACTGGACACAGTTGTTTACTTATTAAATGCAATAATTTTCACTGACAGACCCCTATTATAATATTGACATAGACCCAACCCCTTAAGAAACCGTAAAACTCTCTTGCTGACCAAAGAGATTTTTGCGGTTTTTTTATCAAATCAATTATGTGGCATTAGCCAAAACTTTAATTTTTATAACAGTAATCAGGTTGATTAAAAATGTAAATATTTTATCAAACACAATGCTGAAGAGGGTGCCGAATACATTGTTTACTATTCGGAGCATAATTGCATTAAGTAACCCAAACTGAGGAACTATGATAGAAATAGCACCAAAGCAGTTAAATGCGCTCTGCCATTTATAGGAACTGCATAATCCAAGCACCAGACCGCCGAATATTCCGATATAAGGAATTAAAGTGTCCGGTATAAAGTAATAAATGATGCCAAAGGCAATGCTGCCGATGATCACAAATGGAGCCCGTCTGCAGGCGCGGAATGTCAGATCATGGGTAAAGGGCTGTAACAGAGACATACAGGCAATACCAACCCAAATAGGGCGTGCAAAATGAAGCATTTCAGCCAGAAACATGGAAAGTGAGATGCCCAATGCCATCTTAAGCTGCCATTGTGTACGCAGCGTACCCGGATTAAATTCCTTAAATAAGTCCCTGAATGTACGGGGATAAGTTATTTTATAGTGTTTGTGATAGAAAACAGCAGCTACGATAATACCGCCGAACAAAAGACCTGATATTCTATTTATATAGGCATCTCCTGTCACTTCAGTGCCCATCAGCAGCAGATATCCCAGAATTATCGTGGAGTGGTTAGACATTATAATATTATGGCAGGATAAAATCAGAAGGGTTAAAATGCAAAACAGATTTATGATAAAGCCGGCACCCGGAGCAGCCAGTGATGCCAATTGAGGGCCTATAGCCAGAATTAGAAATGAAGCAATTAAGGTTAACGCTGCATGGCTGGATTTTATGCCCAGATCTGCTTTTTCAAAGACCATGACGGCGATTACGGTAATGACACCTACAATACTGTTTTCAGGACCAAACAGTGCGGTGAATAACAGGACCACTATCATACAGAATAAGACTGTAGATACGATTTTAAGCCCATATGCAAAGGAATATCTCATTTTGTCTTTTTTATCCCGGGTGTCCTTGATCAATGATTTTACTTTTGAGGTATCCATACGCATCACATGATAAATATTCATATTTATATACTCCTTTCGAACCAGAGACAGCAACTGAAAATTGCCTTCTGGGTTAAGATATAGAATTTTGCAGACAAAACCGCTCAGATTATTAACTACTATTACCATATCATGGAATAAAAATTTGTCAACCACGTGAAATTCTTAAGAAAATATGAATTTTATAGAGATGCAGTGAGAGAAAGGAAAAAAAGGTATAAATGTCATTAGATATAAAAAAATCAATACAGTACAGTGTTAAACTGCAATGTATTGATTTTTACAGATCTGTTTTATGGCAAACCGCTGAATTGTTATACCACCTAACAGTTCTTCCATTTTCTGCATTGTTCAATGCGCAGGCCATTGTCCCCCTGGTTTTCATCATAGGCAAACTGGTTCAGAAGGTCACATGGAAAATTGTCACAGGTTCCGCAATGGTCCTGTTTTTTTGATTCACAGCAGTCTTTTACCGGGCAGGAATCCCCCCAGAAAGGTTTTTGGATATGTACGCATCCAATACAGACACCGTCTGATTTGAAGGAACAGGCAGAGCATAGTATTCCACATCTTGATTCAATCATACTGATTTTCTCCTTTCGTATCATAGAGCTATGTGAACATTAAGGCCCTATTAAGTACGGCATGGCATAGAGTCTTGTTATATAGCGCCCTATGTCCGGAGCAGGTGCAAGTTTGGCGCCACCCGGCATAAATTTGCAGCTATATAGCAGCTGTAATCCGCACCATGCAATACTAATTGATATTATAACAGGAGCAACAGGACAACTGTATGTCATGTTTCAGAATAGATGGAATACATTTTTTTTACAATATGGGAAATCTCGTCACGTATTTGAACCGGTTCGATTACCTCCGCCTGACTGCCAAAGCTTAAAATCCAACTGATCAGGTTTTCTTTGCTGGCAAAGCCAAATCGAAAGGAGAGGCGTCCATCGTCTGAAACGGTATAGCAGTCAATGCCATATTCTTCGATGAGCTTCCATTTTGCGGAGGGATGGAACATAGCGTGAACCTGGTAATGGTCCGGGAATACATGTTCAATGCCGCAGTTATATTCAGGAAGGGTTCTTGGAAGAAAAGAGGTATCCTCAACTGTAAGATTCCAGAGGCGGTTCAGCTTGAAGAGGCGCATATTTTCTTTTTGGCGGCAAAAGCCCCAGACATACCATGAGGTCCATTGAAATACAATCAGGTAAGGTTCCAGAATGCGTTTGCTTTCACCGTTGTTTGCATAGTATTGAAAAGAAATGAGCCTGGATTCATCAATTGCCTTTTGAATCATTTCTATTTTAGGAGCAAGGGATCCTTTATAATACGATGCCAGATTGACCAGAATATGGTCACTGGATGAATAAACAGAACGTGTTTTCACGGATAATTTATCTATGAGCCGGCTGTATTCCTTCGTGCCTGATACACTGTCCAGTCCACGCAAACCAGTGAGTATAGACTGCAGTTCACGGGAGGTGATCAGGGTTTTATCAATCTTGTAGCCTTCTGCAATGGAAATACCGCCATTTGTGCCCTGTGTAGTGATCAGGGGAATGCCTGCTTTACATATATCTTCAATGTCCCGGTTGATGGTCCGCCTTGAAACTTCAAATTTTTCGGCGAGATATGGTGCAGTTACTTTTTCATTTTGGAGCAGAATGGATAAGATGCCGATTAGCCTGTCGATCTTCATGATACTACCTCGTGAACTCTAATAGCCCATAGCTGCTTTTACGATTTCCGTCTGCTCTTTGGAGGTCAGTTTTTCCAACAGGGCAAATGCCACCGGTGCTGCAGTCTGTGGACAATAGGACGTAATAACATTCCGGTCTATTACTACTGGATCATCTACGATTTCCACTTCAAATTGTGCCAGCTGTTCCTGGCGGTAACCACCCCTCAGGTGATAGGTTGTTCCTTTTCTGCCTTTTAGGATACCGCTTTTTCCAAGTGGCAGTGCCGCAACACAGACTGAAGCGATCGGTTTTTCTTTTTCATCAAAGTAACGGATCAGATCTAATAATTTGTCGTCATATGCTTCCTCGTAAAAGCCAAATTCTTCAAAGCCGCCGGGGATTGCCAGCGCGTCGTAATCATCAGGATCTATTTCATCTATCAGTGCATCCACGATTACCGGAACACCGAATGTACTCATTACTTGCTTATGGAATCCGCAGGTAGTAACTGTGACATCGCATCCGTAATCGTTGCGTGCCCATCCCAAAACGTCTATAAATACGCTGAATTCCATAGTTTCAAAGCCTTTTGCTAAAAAAAGTAAAGTTTTCATAGAGCCTCCTAAAATTATATTTTGTTCATTATACGATAGCGGAGGGGGAATTGCAATTGCATTTTCTGCGGTTCTGTGAGAATGCTGTATAAAAGAAGGAGAAATTATAGTATAATCATAGAAAATAGGAACACCTACGCATGCTCCCGGAGCGAATTTGAACTTAGATTAAAGGAGAGTTTTATGAAGGCAATATTAATAATAGAAGATGATGAGATGCTTAACGCAGGCCTGTGCTATAACCTTCAGCTGGAAGGATACGAGGCCGTTCCGGTATTTGATGCGGGAGGGGCATGGCAACTGGTTAATAATAGGGAATTTGATCTGGTGCTGATGGATGTCAATCTGCCGGATGAAGATGGGTTTTCACTTGGAAGAAGGATAAGGGAGAAGAGCAGTGTACCCATTATATTTTTGACGGCAAATGATATGGATGAGGATATGATAAAGGGATTTGAGGCAGGCGCGGATGATTATATAACCAAACCGTTTAATATCAGGGTAGTATTACAGCGGATCCAGGCAATTTTAAGAAGATGTGAGAGGACGAAGTTATCGGTTATGAATTGCGGGAATCTGGAAATTCACTTTGACAGGCAGACCGTTTTAAAACAGGGCAGGCCACTGGTTTTAACACCGACAGAATTTAAGCTGTTGTCTAAGTTCTGCAGCAATCAGACGCAGGTGCTGACAAGACAGATACTCCTGGAAGATCTGTGGGATGCGGATGGAAATTTTGTGGATGAACATACCCTTACGATTAATATCAGCCGCTTAAGGTCGAAGATATCAGATGATAAATTTTCATATATAAAGACCATTTATGGCGTAGGTTATCAGTGGGTAGTGGAAGAAGCCGTGAGATAGCAGCCGTTTGGCGAGTTGCCTGCAAATGAAACATTTAACCAAAGAAGATAAGGGAGATAATCATATGAGTACACAGAACTGGATGATTTTATATATTCTTACAGTACTATGCCTGGGCGTGGGAATGATCTTGATGTGGCTGGCAATGAGAAGAAGATTTGTGAATTTTACCGATCAGATATATGAAAGTATTGAATGTATATTAAAGGGAGAAGGTGTGGGTGGATTTGAGCTGGATGAAGATACCCTTTGTTCTAAGATTCAAATGATGCTGAAACGGCTCTATGATATAACCTGTGCCTCAGTAGAAGAGAATCGGAATCAGAAGAAAGCAGTTCAGGAGATGGTTTCTGATATCTCTCATCAGCTAAAAACTCCTATTTCCAATATTACTATGTATTCGGATACCATTTTGAATCATGAATTAGACCGGGAGGAAGAGCGAAGATTTCTGAAGGTCATGCAGGATCAGATAGAAAAATTGGATTTTCTGGTGCGTTCCCTGATGAAAATGTCCAGACTGGAAAATAATATGATTGTGCTGAAAAAGGAAAGAGCATTGCTTCTGGATTGTGTCATGGAGGTTGTGGAGAGTATTGAGCTGGAGGCAAAGAAAAAAGAGATTTGCATTGAAATACAGGCAGATGAGAAGGCAATGGCTGCTTTTGACCGGAAATGGACCACAGAGGCGCTGTTTAACATTCTGGACAATGCGGTGAAATATACCCCGGAAAATGGCAGAATCCGCATTACCATAGAGGAATCCGAAATGTTTTCAAAGGTTGTCGTGGAAGATACGGGGATTGGAATTGAACCGGATCATATCAATGATATTTTTAAAAGATTTTACCGTGAGCCTAAGGTCCATAAAAAACCTGGAATTGGGATAGGGCTGTATTTATCCAGACAGATTATAGCAAGCCAGAATGGATTTATCAAAGTGAGATCCAATCGGGGGGAAGGAAGCAGCTTTGGAGTGTATCTGACAAAAGAGAAGGAATAGTTTCAAAATTGAAACTATTTCTTTTTCTATTGAGAGGGTTTTGAAACAATCCGCTGGTAAGATTATATTATCCAAACAGGAAACGGTTCATTTGAACACAGCGGTATGGAAAATTAAAAGGATCATAAAGCGGAGGATAAAAAGTATGACGATATTAGAAACCAAAAATCTTACGAAGTATTATGGGGAGGAACCCAATGTAGTACGGGCGTTGGACGGTGTGAATTTAAAAATTGAGGAAGGGTCTTTTGCAGCGGTAGTGGGAACTTCCGGAAGCGGTAAATCAACGCTTTTGCACATGCTGGGCGGTCTTGATAAACCCACAGGCGGAAGCGTCATTGTGGCGGAAAAAGATTTATCCCAGATGAATGATGAAAAACTGACGGTATTTCGAAGAAGAAGAATCGGATTTGTATTCCAGAATTACAATTTGGTACCAATCCTGAATGTATATGAAAATATTATTCTTCCAATCCAGCTGGATGGAAATAAAACGGATGAAGAGTACGTTAAGAAGGTAGTAAAGATGCTGGGACTGGAAGATAAGCTTACCAATATGCCGAATATGCTTTCCGGGGGGCAGCAGCAGAGGGTGGCAATTGCCCGGGCATTAGCCACAAAACCGGCTATTATACTTGCAGATGAACCCACGGGTAATCTGGACAGTAAGACAAGTGCAGATGTATTGGGGCTATTAAAATTAACAAGCTGCCAATTTCATCAGACGGTTGTGATGATTACACATAATGAGGAAATTGCCCAGATGGCAGATGTAACAATTCGGATCGAAGATGGTAAAGTTGCAGAAGGCAGGTGGTAACATGAAGCTGGAGAAGAATAACAATGGAAAATACATTTGGAATCTGGCTGTAAGCAGTATAAAAAATAACCGGATGCGCAACATATTCATTATTCTCACAATTGTGTTATCTACCACGCTGCTTTCTGGAATGCTGTCTTTTATTTCGGCATATTTTACAAGCCAGGAGCGGAATGTTGAAAAAATGCAGCATGTGATTTACAAAGACCTGAATGAGGAACAGATCGAAGCCATAGACAAAAATGAAAACATTGAGTATCTTGCATTAAATAAATTCGGCAAGGTAATATCCAAAGATAATTATTCATTTTACCCGGTTTATTTTCCGGAAAAACAAGGACCCATAAAACAGGCGGCTATAAAAGAAGGAACATTTCCTCAGGAGCTAAACGAAGCAGCAGTATTTTCGGACTTTTTAAAGACCCTTGGCAAAGAAAGCCGTCTGGGGGAGTCTTTTGAGATTACATTTCTGGATGGAACAACAGAGACATTTACGGTAAGAGGCATTTTGGAAGGAAATCCGTCAAATAGCATGTACCCATTTGCTGTCTCTAAGCTGTATGCAGACCAGGGCTCAAGTATGAAAGAAATTAATTATGATGCCCTTGTGAAAATAAAAGATGCAAAATCCCTGACCAGTGAGGAGTTTAAACAACTGGCGGTGGATATAGCATCGGAATGTAAAATTGAAAGACAGAATGTCAGTGATAATACTTATTTTGCGGATACCTTGATGGGAGCAAAGAAATTGCAGGTTATCGGCACTGCCTCAGGAATTGCAATTGGCCTTATTTTTGTCAGTATACTTGTAATTTACAGTGTGTTTTATATATCCGTAGTTGGGAGAATCAGGCAGTTCGGACAGCTGCGCACAATTGGCATGACGAAAAAGCAGATTCGTAATATGGTGACCAGAGAAGGATGGATATTAGGTGCTTTTGCGATCCCAGCAGGGATTGTAGTAGGAGTAATCGGTGGTTTTTTGCTAAAGTCGGATGGATTCAGCTGGTCAAATACCGGAATGACAGTACTCATGACGATGGTAATAGAACTGTTTACCGTTTTATTCTCTATACGGCGTCCGGCAAAAATGGCAGCTGCGGTTTCCCCGATTGAAGCCTCCAGATTTAATGCGTATGAGGGAAAAGTAAGAAAAGGAAATACCAGGAAATTAGCAAGAAAGATTACGCCTCTTTCCATGGCGCAGATGGGATTTGCCAGAAACCGTAAGAAGTCAACACTGACGATGATCTCTATGGGAGTAGGAGGGATTCTGTTTATGACAGCATCTATCTATCTGAATTCGTTCAGTCAGGAGGGATATTCCAGGCAGAGTGAGTTTTCCATTGGTGAATATGTGATTTCTTTTTCCAGTAATGCAATCCAGACCCAGGAGCATGGCTATAGTGACCTGCAGTTGGATAACCCCCTTAATGACAGCCTGATCAGCCGGATTGAGCAGATTGATGGTGTGAAAAAGGTATATGTAAATCAAAAAGCCCGGGTTCACTATTTAATGAATGGACAGTCTTCTGAGGACGGAGTTATGACTTTCAGCAGAGCTGATGTGAAAGAGATGCAGTCTAAATTGAAAGAAGGTACCCTGGATTATGACCGAATGACGGAGAATAACGAAATACTGGTACAGAATAATGAACTGCTAAAAGAAATATTCGGAGCAAATCTAAAGCTTGGTGAGAAGCTGGAGCTTACTTTTTACAATGGAAACACAGTAAAAGAAACTTTTACGGCAGGTGTGTTTTTGGGTACGGACTTTTACAAGAATAAGGATAGTTCGATTATCTGGATGACAGAAGATTCCATGCGCAGGATTATGGGAGATATGAATCTGAATTTAGCATTAATTGTATCTACGGATCAGACAAAAGAAGCAGAGATCACGGCTGCCCTGTCAAAGATTGTTGATGGAGACCAAAGAATTGCGATGGACACGCTGCAGGAAAGAATGGATGCGGATGAGTTAACCTACACAAGAATAAGCGGTATGCTGCTTGGCATCTGCTGCTTCATCATTGCATTCAGCCTGATCAATCTGGTTAATACATTAATTACGAATATTGTGACCAGAAAACAGGAATTTGCGGTACTCCAGTCTATCGGCATGACAGAACGCCAGTTATCCAGAATGATACAGTATGAAGGGTTTTTGCTGGCGGCTGTGAATCTAGCATTTACATTGGTATTGGGAACCGGTGCAGGTGCTCTGATCATCAAAGTTATGGATAACATTGGTGTAGATTATATGCATTTTAAATTCCCACTATGGTATTTCCTTGGATATGCGGTATTTACCATCTTAATACCGATACTGGTTTCCTCGGCAGCAATCTATATCTTCCGGAAGCAGCCGGTAGTGGAAAGAATCAGGGAAACGGAAGGATAAGCAATCCATTGAATACAAATAGAGGTTGTGTTATGATAACAAAAAAAGTATTTCAGCCGGATAAGCAGTTGCCTATGGTGGCTGAAATACAGTTATCAGGAGGTATAAAAAGAATATGTACAGAGAAACAGCCAGGGAATTGTTATCGTTTATTGACCGGAGTCCAAGCTGTTACCATGTGGTTTCTAATATAAAGGAAATACTGGAGGCAGATGGATTTGAAGAATTACAGGAGGGAAGACCGTGGAAGCTTAAGGCAGGAAGAAGTTATTTTGTGTCCAGAAACGGTTCTTCTCTCATTGCATTTAAACTCCCGGAAAAATCCTTTACCGGATTTCAGATTATATCCAGCCACAGTGATTCACCTTCCTTTAAGGTGAAAGAAAATCCCGAAATTGTAACTGAAAATAAGTATGTGAAATTAAATGTGGAAAAATACGGAGGCATGATTTGTTCTCCATGGTTTGACAGGCCCTTGTCTGTCGCTGGAAGAATCCTGGTAAAGGAAGGGGAAAAGATCTGCACCAAACTGGTAAATATCGACCGGGATCTGGTAATGATCCCCAATCTGGCAGTTCATATGAACCGGGATGTGAATGATGGCTATAAATATAATGTTCAGGATGATATGCTTCCTATTCTGGGGGATGAGTCAGCAAAAGGCTCATTTTACAGATTGGCAGCTGAAAATGCCGGAGTTTCGGAAGAATCTGTGTTGAGTACAGATTTATTTTTGTATAACAGGGTAAAGGGCAGCTTTTGGGGCGCTAATGAAGAATATATCTCCAGCGGGCGTCTGGATGACCTCCAGTGTGCTTTTGCATCCCTTCAGGGATTCCGGAAAGGGAAAAGTTCTAGAAGCGCAGCGGTCTATTGCGTTCTGGATAATGAAGAGGTAGGGAGTGCCACCAAGCAGGGAGCGGCATCCACATTTCTGGGAGATACGCTTCGAAGGATAAACAGGGGCACATCCAGGGATGAGGAGGCATTTTTAATGGCATTGTCCTCCAGTTTTATGATTTCCGCAGATAATGCACATGGAGTTCATCCGAACTATACGAAGAAGACAGACCCCACAAACCGTCCCTATCTGAATGGAGGAATCGTAATTAAATACAGTGCAAATCAGAAGTACACAACAGATGCTGTATCAGCAGCAGTATTTAAAATGATCTGTAATCGTGCAGTAGTGCCGTATCAGACGTTTGTCAACCGTTCGGATATGATGGGAGGATCCACACTGGGAAATATCTCCAATACACAAATAGCCCTGAATACAGTAGATGTGGGTCTGGCTCAGCTTGCCATGCATTCACCTTATGAGTCGGCCGGAGTAAAGGATACCTGGTATTTTGAAAAAGCAGCAGAAGAGTTCTATAGTTCCTGGATAGATGGCACCGGGGATGGAACCTATAGGATTTGCAGAGAATAACTTCCATCAGGTAATATTAGACAAGTGCTTTACGCCCCATTCCTCTGCCACCGGTTGATAATATCCGGTGGCAGTTTTGTTAATATAAACATTATGAAAAGAAACATATGCATAATTCTCCAATTTCAGGAAATTACTAAATGTAGGAATAAAATAATTGCAAAATGCTATATATTGTGCTAGTATCATTATAGTAATGATAACTAATACTAAATAATAAATGCGGAAGGTCACTGAATATGGAGATTTTAAAAAGGAACGGGCAGTCGGAAGAATATGCTCTGGATAAGATAAAGAATGTAATCAGACTTGCTTTTAAAAGTGTGGATCAGGTATGTACAGATGAGCTGCTGGAAGAACTTGCAGCTTCTGTGGAGACAAAGGTTCTGGAACTGGTAGAAAAAGGCGTCCCCCTTCAGGTAGAGATGATTCAGGACCAGATTGAAATTACACTGACGGAAAAGAATTATTACGGTGCATTAAAGAGCTTCATTCTGTACCGGAATGAACGCAGCCGGGAACGGGCGGCAAGGCAGAGCATTATGAAGTATTTTTCGGATTTCCAGGCTCTGGATGCAGTTTTGAAAGATGTTCAGAAATCTTACATGGATCTGCCCTACAGCCTGGAACATCTTCTGGCAAAGTTCCTGGCATTTCAGAAACCGGACATGCTTTTAAAAGAAAAACTGGCAATGCTTACAAAAGCAGCAGTAGAACTCACCACACAGGAGGCTCCCAAATGGGAGTTTATTGCTGCGCGTCTGCTGATGCTTCAATTTCAAAATAAGCTCAGCATACAAATGGAAGAATACAATCTGAATAGTTTCTATGAGAAAGTAGTATTTCTGGTAAATGAGGATCTCTATGGGAGCTATATTCTGGAACACTACAGTAAAGAGGAAATAGATCTGTTTGAGACATATCTGGCAGATGAACGGAACCAGCTCTTTACCTATTCCGGATTAGAGCTTTTGTTAAACCGCTATGTAATTCGCAGCAGATCAGGTGCCCCTCTTGAGACACCCCAGGAAATGTTCCTGGGTATTGCCATGCACCTTGGGATGCAGGAGAAGACGGGACGAAGTAAGTGGGTGAAACGGTTCTATGATATGCTGAGCACACTTCAGGTTACAATGGCTACGCCTACCATGTCAAATGCCCGAAAGCCATATCATCAGCTCTCCTCCTGTTTTATTGATACAGTTCCTGACAGTCTGGATGGAATTTACCGGAGTATAGACAATTTCGCCCAGGTTAGTAAATTTGGCGGGGGTATGGGGCTGTACTTTGGAAAAGTCAGAGCCGCAGGAAGTACGATACGGGGATTTAAAGGAGCTGCCGGCGGTGTAATCCGCTGGATTAAGCTTGCAAATGATACAGCCGTTGCAGTAGACCAGCTTGGAGTACGCCAGGGTGCAGTAGCAGTTTATCTGGACGCATGGCACAAGGATCTGCCGGAGTTTCTGAATCTGAGAACCAATAACGGGGATGACCGAATGAAAGCCCATGATGTATTCCCGGCTGTGTGCTATCCCGATTTATTCTGGAAGAAGGCAAAAGAGGATATAGAAGGAGACTGGTATCTTATGTGCCCTCATGAAATACGTACAGTTAAGGGATATTCGCTGGAAGACAGTTATGGAGAGGAATGGGAAAGAAAGTATAAATCCTGTGTAGAGGATTACCGGATCCATAAAAGAGTTATTCCTATGAAGGAACTAATCCGGCTGATTATTAAAAGTGCAGTAGAGACCGGAACGCCGTTTACCTTTAACAGAGATCAGGTAAATGATAAAAACCCCAACAAACATAAAGGCATGATTTACTGTAGTAATCTGTGTACCGAAATTGCCCAGAATATGAGTCCGGTAGAGCAGGTGGAAGAGCGGGTGGAAGTCATAGATGGAGAAACGGTGGTTGTATCAGTGACGAAGCCGGGAGATTACGTTGTGTGTAATCTGGCAAGCCTGTCTTTGGGGAACATAGATGTAACCGATAAAAACGGACTTGAAGACATTGTAGAAAGTGCGGTACGTGCCCTGGATAATGTTATTGATCTGAACTTTTATCCGGTACCTTATGCGAAAATCAACAATGTCAGGTATCGGGCAATTGGATTAGGGGTCAGCGGGTATCACCATATGCTTGCGAAAAACGGAATCGGCTGGGAGACGGATGCCCATCTGGATTTTGTGGATCGTGTATTTGAAAATATTAATTATGCGGCAATTAAAGCAAGCGGGAAAATAGCAGAAGAAAAAGGTTCCTATCCTTATTTTGAGGGAAGTGACTGGGAAAACGGGACTTATTTTGCGAAGCGCGGCTATACGGATGAGCGATGGACTAAGCTTAAAGAAAACGTAAGGAAGCAAGGAATGCGAAACGGATATCTCATGGCGGTGGCTCCAACCAGCAGTACCAGTATTATTTCGGGAACAACCGCAGGTGTGGATCCAATTATGAACCGTTACTTCTTAGAAGAGAAAAAGAGCGGGCTTATGCCAAGAGTGGCACCCGATTTATCCTATGACACATTCTGGCTCTATAAGAACGCCCACTATATCAATCAGGAATGGTCAGTAAGGGCAGCGGGTATCCGCCAGCGCCATATTGATCAGGCACAGAGTGTAAATCTGTATATTACTAATGACTATACGTTCCGACAGGTTCTAAACCTTTATATATCAGCCTGGGAGAATGAGGTGAAGACGCTTTATTATATACGCTCCAAAAGCCTGGAGGTAGAAGAATGTGAAGTATGTTCCAGTTAAGGAGGAGATTGCTACATGGAAGAATTAAGAAAAAAGCCGTTATTTAATCCGGATGGAGATATTGATGTAAGAAACCGGAGGATGATTAACGGGAATACAACGAATCTGAATGATTTTAATAATATGAAATATGGATGGGTCAGCGACTGGTACCGCCAGGCAATGAATAACTTCTGGGTACCGGAGGAAATCAATTTGACCTCCGATGTGAAGGATTATCCAAATCTCCCAGAGGAAGAGCGCCGTGCATACGATAAAATACTTTCTTTCCTGGTCTTCTTAGACAGTATCCAGACAGCGAATCTGCCCGCAGTTGCCGAATATATTACGGCGAATGAGGTGAATCTCTGCCTTTCCATTCAGGCATTCCAGGAAGCGGTGCACAGCCAGAGTTACAGCTATATGCTGGATACCATCTGCGAACCACAGAAGCGGAATGAAGTCTTATACCAGTGGAAAAACGATGCATACCTCCTGGAGAGAAATACCTTTATAGGGAACCTCTACAATGAATTCCAGAAGAAAAAAGATACGGGTACATTTTTGAAGACGGTAATCGCTAATTATATATTAGAAGGCGTGTATTTTTACAGTGGTTTTATGTTCTTCTATAATCTGGGAAGGAATCATAAGATGCCTGGGTCCGCACAGGAAATCCGCTACATTAACCGGGATGAAAATACGCATTTGTGGCTGTTTCGCAACATGATTCTGGAACTGAAAAAAGAAGAGCCGGCATTGTTCACCAATGAAAAAGTGGATATCTACCGTGAAATGATAAGGGAGGGCTGTGAACAGGAAATACGCTGGGGACACTATGTAATCGGGGATGCCATTCCGGGGCTTACCAAAGAAATGATTACAGATTATATTAAATATCTTGGTAACCTGCGATGCAGAAATCTGGGATTTAAAAAACTGTATGAAGGACATGACGAAGAACCCTCCAGTATGTCCTGGGTAAGCCAGTACAGCAATGCGAATCTGATTAAGACGGATTTCTTTGAGGCACGAAGCACGGCATATGCCAAGAGTACGGCGCTTGTGGATGATCTTTAATCTCTAATCTTAAATTTTTAGAAAGCATATATTTAGGCTGGGATATATGTTAAAATAGCAGATATAAAATGTAACCGCAAAGGAGAGGTGTAGTATGGAAACTTTAGAATTAAAGCAAAATTTATATTGGACCGGAATCAAGGACAAGGATCTTCGTGTCTTTGATATTATAATGGAAACAGAATTTGGAACCACATATAATTCGTACCTGATCAAAGGCAGTGAAAAGACAGCTTTGTTCGAAACGGCAAAGTTTAAATTTTTTGACACTTACCTCGCAGAGTTAAAGCAGCTGGTGGATATCAGTAAGATCGATTATATCATTGTGGACCATACAGAGCCGGACCACGCAGGCAGTGTGGAAAAGCTGATTGAAATGAATCCGAATATTAAGATCGTTGGAACTGCTGTTGCGATCAGCTTTCTGAAGAATATCGTAAACCGTGATTTTTACAGCATTGCGGTGAAAGAGAACGATACCCTGTCCCTTGGGGATAAGACGCTTCATTTTATGATTCTGCCCAATCTCCATTGGCCGGATACAATGTATACTTATGTGGAAGAAGACAAAGTACTGGTAACCTGTGATTCATTTGGAAGCCACTATACTTTTGATGGCGTACTGCGAAGCCAGGTAACCGATGAAGAAGGCTATATGAGGGCACTCAAATATTATTTTGATAATATAATCGGACCCTTTAAGCCATACATGTTAAAAGCGCTGGAAAGAATAGAGAATCTGGATATTGAAATGATCTGTACCGGACACGGACCTGTTCTGGACAGTAAGATTCCCGAAATTCTGGATACTTATCGAAAATGGAGCACAGTAGTTAATCCCAATCAGGAGAAAACGGTAGTAATCCCATATGTAAGTGCTTATGGATATACGGCTGAAATAGCAGAAGAGATAGCAAAAGGAATCCGGGAGAGCGGTAAGATCGATGTTCATCTGTATGACTGCGTAACTGCTGACCAGGGTGAAATCCTTGCAGATATCGGATTTGCAGATGGTATCTTATTCGGAACCCCAACGATTGTGGGCGAAGCCCTAAAACCTATCTGGGATTTGACCACATCTATGTTTGCCTGTACCCATGGCGGGAAACTGGCGAGTGCTTTTGGAAGCTTTGGGTGGAGCGGAGAAGGTGTCGGCCATATCGTAGAGCGTTTGAAGCAGCTGCGTATGAAAGTTGTGGATGGCCTTAAAATTAAATTTAAACCCGGGAAAAATGACCTGATTGAGGCTTATGACTATGGATACGATTTCGGTTGTATACTGTTAGATAAAGAAAACCCCAGAATTAAGGAAAAATCAGCGAAGAAGAAGCTGGTAAAATGTCTGGTCTGTGGAGAAATTTTTGAAGAAGGGATAGAAATATGCCCTGTCTGCGGAGTTGGAAAAGAAAATTTTGTTCCTGTAGAGGTAGAGGAAGTAAGTTACCATAAGGATACCAGCGAGTTCTATTTAATTCTTGGAAATGGTGCGGCTGGAGTAAGTGCGGCAGAGGCTATCCGGGAAAGAAATAAAACCTGTTCCATCGTAATGGTGACCAATGAATCTGTTCTAAGCTATAACCGTCCAATGCTTACAAAATCGATGCTGGCATCCTTCAATCCATCCCAGCTTGCTATTCATGATGAGCAGTGGTATCAGGACAGAAATATTATTAATGTATTGGATAAAACGGTAACAGGTATCGATACCCAGGAAAAAGAGGTGGCTTTCTCCGACGGATTAAAACTAAAATATGACAAATGCATCTATGCTCTTGGCTCTGAATGCTTTGTACCGCCTATTCCAGGACATGATAAAGAGCAGGTAGTTGCCATTAGAAGGCTGTCAGATGTAGTAAAAATCGGAAATATGCTGCCAAATGTGAAGCATGCCGTTGTAATCGGCGGTGGGGTTCTGGGGTTGGAAGCAGCCTGGGAATTAAGCAAAGGCAAATGTCAGGTTACCATTGTTGAAGTGGCGGCACAGTTAATGGGAAGACAACTGGATGCTGGTGCCAGTGATATGTTAAAAGATATTATACTTGATAAGAAAATGGATATCCGTATCGGTGCAAATGTGGAAGAAATCCAGGGTGAGGGAACGGTTACAGGAGTGCGTCTGGCTGGCGGAGAGGTGATTCCGGCTGATCTGGTAATTGTCTCAGCCGGTGTGAGAGCCAGCACAAAGGTTGCCCAGGAAGCCGGAATACAGACAGATCGGGCGATTGTGGTGGATGAAAAAATGCATACCAACCTTACTGATATTTATGCCTGCGGTGACTGCGCCCAGTATGAAGGCATTAATTACGCTATTTGGCCTCAGGCACTGGAAATGGGTAAAGTAGCCGGAGCCAATGCCGCAGGTGACAGCCTTACTTATGAAACGGTTAATGCGGCCCTGACCTTCCATGGAATGGATACGGCGTTATTTTCCATTGGTGATAATGGAAAGAACCCGGATATTAAATACAAAACAGTAGAATTTAAAGATCCGATGAAGATGATCTATGAAAAATATTATTTTTCAAACAACAGACTGTGCGGAGCAATCCTGCTTGGAGATACGTCCAAGATGGCAAAAGTTACCGCACAGGTAGAGGAACATACGAATTTTAAAGATATGTTTTAGAAATAACGCAGAGTTCGTCTGAAAAATAGTTCCAGCAGCCCCATAAGAAAAGTTCCGTAAGTCCAAACGCTTACGGGACTTTTTCATATAATAATTATGATAAATGTAAAGGTTTAATAAAATGTGGATATATGTCGTTCAAAGCGGAGATAGTGTGAATACAATTGCAGGCAGGTATGGGGTATCCCTGGATGCTTTAATATATAACAATCAGTTAGAATATCCATACCGCCTTGCTGTGGGGCAGGCGTTATTGATGCCTGGAGTAAATGAAAATATGAATCGGCGGACAATTGTATCGAATGGTTATGCATATCCGTTTATAAGTCCCTGGGTTCTGGAACAGACCCTGCCATATTTGACGGAGATAGCTATATTTTCTTATGGATTTACCGTACAGGGAGAACTGGTGCCTCCTGTCATGGATGACACCTGGGTGATTAGGGCGGCAGAGGAGTTTGATACGATCCCAATTCTGACATTAACACCGTTTGGACCGGATGGACAGTTTAATAATAATCTGATCACGGCAGTTGTTAATAATCCGGAAGCAGAGCAGCGGCTGTTTACGAATCTACGGAGTGTAATGCAGGAAAAGGGATACCGGGGACTGGATATAGATTTTGAATATATCCTGGCTGAAGACAGGGACGCTTTTACCAGATTTGTGCAGAATGCAGTGAAGTTTTTTAATGTACTGGGTTATCAGGTATCGGTAGCGCTTGCACCTAAGACCTCAGCAGATCAGGTTGGATTATTGTACGAAGGAAAGGATTACCCGGCATTGGGGGCGGCAGCAAACCGGGTACTTCTTATGACCTATGAATGGGGATACACATACGTATGCCAGGAATACAGGTCATTTATATTTTCGGAATCTTGGGATAGATAGTCAATTGAAAGTTAGCCCGTTTTTTTCCGCCTCGTTTATTTTTTTCCGTTTTGAGGTATTCCACTTTTTCCAAAATGGATTTCAGCAGTTGGTTTTTACCGGCAGAACTGTCCATTAGCCGGTACATATTCAGGATATGATAATCGGTTTCTGTGGGCTGGCCCGGCTTGGGTATGGGTTTCATACACAATAATTGGTCATATTCATACTGCAATGTGGATAAGTCGGAGCTTAAGGCGTTGATTTGTGAAGAAATACAGTATTTTCTTTGTTGAAATTCAGATTCTGTGTATATTCCCCGCTCTAGAAAGGTGTAGGTATTATCTATTTGTCTGTTTAAAGCGGTTTGTTCTTTTTTTAATTCTCCAATGGAAGTTTTTAGAAAATGGAGGTCTGTATCAGGGGTAATTGGTTTTTGAAAAAACTGAGGATTCAGTGTACAGTTTTTTAGCCAATGATCTAATGCGGCAAGCAGCTGTGTTTCCACAAGTTCCAGCGGTGCAGAAATGTTGTCACAATTTTTGTTGGGACATTTTATCATTGCATAATTTGTTTTTTTATTCGGCGCAAGCCGTATCATGGGAGTATTGCACTTTGCGCAGACCAGGACTCCGGCCAGTGGATTTTTCAGAAGGTTACTGCATTTTGAAGAACATTTTCGATTGGATCCCATACGCTTTTGGGCTGTATCAAAGAGTTCACGGGAAATAATCCCTTCGTGAAGCCCTTTACACTGAATATAGTCATCAGAAGTGATTCGGCGTGTTTCTGCTTTACCATTTTTCAGTATTCGCATTTCCTTACGGTATGACCAGCGGATAGATCCTGTATATACAGGATTTTTTATAATGTCCCGGATGCTGGACGGCGACCAGTGATCAGCACGTTTGGGGTTTATATGTAGTAAATCCAGCTTATGGCAGATTGATGCAGTGGATAAGCGCTGGCAGGTACCATCTGGCTGAATGAAGCCCTGTGTATACCAGTTAAAGATCATCCTGACAATCTCAGCTTCCTTTGGATTGATTTTAAGCGTATAGCCTTTGTCATTCTCAACCTTAACTTTGTCATAGCCATATGGTGGTATGCTGGATATGAATTTTCCTTCTTTAACGGAAGCAATCCGGCCCCGCTGAATTCTGCGGTTAATAGCCTTGTATTCCCGTCTGCTCATAAAGAGCCCAAATTCAAAATACTCCTCGTCAAATTCATTAGCAGGATCATAGACTTTCATAGGTGTAATGATTTTTACGTTTCCATACTTAAAAGCTTCTGCTACAATTCCCTGATCTTTTGTATCTCCTCTGGCTAGACGTTCAATCTCCATAACGAGAACGCCAGCGCACAGTCCCTCCTCCACATCCTTGAGTAAAGCCTGCATCTGAGGACGGGCAGCAATGGATTCGCCGGAAACAACCTCCCGGAATACTTTGGTGATATGCAGATGATTGCGGATTGCCAGTTCTGCCAGAACTTTTTCATGGCGTGCCAGAGTTTCACCTTCTCCATGCTGCTCCGCTTCCTGATCGGAGCGGGATTTCCTCAGGTAGATATAGTATGGCTTCATGTTATCACCCCTGGTTTATTCTATTTCCAGGAGTGATAAATAGTACATTAATATTTGATCGGTAATCCCCGGGAATCTTTAAATACCCCAAGCACCACACGGATGATATCGATGATCCATCCAAATCCAAAGATACCTGCGGTAAAAAAGTAAAGGATACCCATGCCGATTTTTCCGGAATAAAACTGGTGAAAGCCTAAATAGCCGCCAAAGATACATAAGATGAGTGTGATTGCTTTACTCTTTTGGCTGCTATAGTCCTGGTTGTAATTAGGAGCCGGTGCGTAGCTGCTGTATTGGGGAGGAATCGGCGGAGGAGCATAGTTGTACGCCATGTTTGAATTAAGGCTCTTTTGCTCAGCCAATAATCTTGGAACACATTCCTTGCAATAATTCTTATCTGCAATTACCACTAGATCCCCCTGGGGGAACAGTTTGCCGCAGTAAATACAGGCACCCATTGGTTCGGACGCCGGTTCCTTTTCTTGGGTCCGGGCTAACCCTGCCCCGCAATTGGTACAAAATTTAGCATAGTGTTCATTTTCACTGCCACAGAATTCACATATTTTATTTTCCATAGTGCTATTCACTTCAAGATAAATCGGAAACCCGCATTTGGGGCATTCCCGTGCTTTATCTGAAATCTGTGTGCAGCACTCGGGGCAACGTATTAATCCCATAATTTTACCTCATTTAATTCGTCTCATGTATTGATTATCTATTTAGTAATCGTCACCATAGAGCCATTTGTATTCCGCAATTCGTATATTCTGCTGGCTTTGCTCATCACAGAACAGCCCAAATACCGGATCGTCACAAAGAAAGGAGTTGCTTCTGCGTACCAGCTTTTTCTGCTTGCACCGGCAGCATACATGGGCAAAAAGATCATTATAAACTGGTCTTCCACATTTGCTGCATTCCCGGATGCTCCAGACAAATTTATCCAGATCCTTATTATAAAAATGGTGATACAATGCCATCTCCGCTGGCGTAAACCGCAGTCTGTGTGTAACCAGAAATCGTCTCCATCGTCTGAAATCTTCAAATGCATATTCGGAAGCTTCATAGGTCATTTTAAATAACCGATGTACATCATTTGCATTTTTGCAGCCGGCATAATAGATCGCAATGCGCGGTGCCAGGATATTGCTTGCAAAGTAGTTAGCTTCTATTTCATTTTGTTTTTGTTCTCCGTTGTGACCCAGAATATGGTGCCCCAGTTCATGCATCAGAGAAAAGGAGATGCGCCCGGAAGCCTGATTTGAATTGTAGCAGACAATGCCTCTGAACCGAAATGCATCGGATGAATACTTTATGGCAACTTCGTATAATTGTTCGTTTTGATACCGGATTTCATCATAGGTATAAATCTTGTAGCCATAATGCCTTAATAAATAGAAAGTATCGATTGGAAAAGATTTGATCCCACACTCTATGATTACATCTGATACTTTTTTTTGAATGAATTGATAGTCCAATAAAACTCACCTTCCCGAATTATTCTAATTCGGACAAGAGTTTGATTAATTTCATTTTTTCCTTTGTTGTAAGTTTGTTCCCGTTGCGGGCAATTAACTGCTCCATATCATCGTAAGAAGGCTCGTATTGGTTCTGAGAGCCGCCTTTAGCCATATCTTCCAGTGATTCTACCGTAATACCAAGATTTTTACAGATGATGATGATATTGTCCACGCTGGCTTTTCCAACACCATTTTTAATGATACCGTATAGCGTAGTATAAGGTATACCACATTTTGCAGCAAATGATTTAAGATTGAATCCCTGTTCTTTAATTAAATGCTCCAGGATTCTTGCTTTTTCCACGATACTCACCTCTTTTGTTTTCTTTCTATTATATACCCGTATTCGCATTTTGTAAATCTTAAATATTCGAAATTACGAATAAATTCGAAATAAAGAATAAAAACTGTTGACATGATACTGAATTAAGAATATAATTGCAATATCAGATACGGAATTACGAATTAGGGAGGAGAAATATGTATAACAATCTTTTAGAGGTAATGAAAGTTGAAAAAATCACTTTTCTGCAAATGGGGGAGCTGCTTGGATACCGCTATCAAACTGTCAGTGATATAGTCAACGGGGCAACGAAAAATGGGTTTTATTACGAGGATGCTTTAAAAATCCAAAAAGTCTTATTGCCCAAATACAGCCCGGATTATTTATTCAAAAGGGAAAAATAAAAAAGCAAACAAATGTTCGAATATAGAATATTTTACCATTAAATATATTCTGTGTCAATGGAAGAGAGTAAACTTTGACTACAAAAAAGTGTTAAATACAAAAAGGAGTAGTACAAAAAGGAATAGTACAAAAAAAATAGTACAAAAAAGAGTTGTACAAGAAAAGTAGTACAAAAAGGAGTAGAACAAAAGAGCCTGGTACAAAAGAGCAGTAAAAAGAGAAGTATAAAAGTGAAGTACAAAAGAGATACAAAAAGAGAAGCAGAGACAATGACCGCTTCATAAGATAATACAGGAGGTGGTTTTATGGGACATATTATAGAAGAAATGCAGATAGAAGAGACAAAAGTCAGCTTTTGTAACGATCATTACCGGGATAAAACGGCAGATGAAATAAGTGACATTCTAAATCACGCAGCTTCAGAGGCAGCAAAATATATCGTACAGAATGGGACAAATGGAAACCATATTTAATTAGGATTCCACAAATAAGTTAAAAGGCGGCTTATGGGATTATTTCGGAGGTATTCCGTGATTTAAGAAAGCAGAAAAAGGGGGAAGGAAAGATGCACAATTTGATCGATAGAATAGAGAAGCATTCACCATCGGAGGGATTCACACAGGAATGTGCAGTTGCATTTGCAGAAGGATGGTTTGAAACGCTGGCAGATCTGAATCCAGAAAAACGTTACACGGTAAAAGAGATTTTGGCATTGCTGGTATGTCTTGATGGCATAAGAAAATGTTCCTGCTAAAGCAAACGGAAAGGAGACAGAAAGAATTGAAAGCACTCAGTGAGGTAAAAAAAGAAGAAATCAGAAAACTCCACGGTCAGGGGTTTACACACCGCCAGATTGCACGGATGGCAAAAGTATCTGCAGGGAGCGTGTCTTATGCCCTGCAAAGACGAACGAAGGAGCAAAATAAAGCCTGTAATATTCCACAGAGTTTGTGGGACGAGTGGGATATCTTACACGAACGTTATGGAAAAAAGCATAAAAAATAGGACTAGCCGCAGCCAGTCCAGGAGGGAGAGAAAAGTATATGTAAAAAAGCTCTATCGCTTTGTATGTACATAATATAACAAGTAAATGTGTCGAAGTTGTGGCAGGAGAATAAAAGATTTATAAAGATACTTAAGAAATGCTGAAGAAAAGGACCCAGAATTATTCCGTGTCCTTTGACGTTTCGGCAGACGCATTTGATGTCGTATATGCTTGAGTATCATCCGATGCATATGCCGGCGTATCAGTTGGCGTGACAACTGCCCTGTTAATTGATGCGCAAAGCGCCTCCTGGGCGGCAATAGTTGCCAGGGTATCACCTAATTGGCTGAAGATTGTAGCCATAAGCGCTATTTCGTCAGGGGATTTCCCTTTGGATATACAACACGCGATGGCGCTGATTGTTGTTACCAGTTCACAAGACTGCATTTTAATCACCTCTCATTAATATATGCGAAAAGAGGGGAAGGGTTACGTATGCGTATAAGCTTTCTTTAGACATGCACTGGCAGATGAGTATAAAAATAGCTGTATTATAAAATTGGAACAAGGGAGGAGTATGATATGTTGGACAAGAAGAAATTAGAAGAATATAAAGTTTTAGAAAGAGAGATTGCATCTTTGAAAATGCAGATTGCAGATAAAAAAAATCAAATGATGTATTACAGAAAAGATGATTATAGTAATGGAATCAGCAAGCGGGCGGAAAAGAAAAAACTGGGTGATACTTCTGGTTTTATGGTTAATGACAGAATGAAGCGCATACTGGATCTGGAACATAAGCTGAGTCTTCTGATGGAAGCGTGTGTGGCGCAAAAGCTGGAGGTGGAAGAGTTTATTGCAGATATCGATGATGTGACGACTCGTATGATTTTTCGTTATCTCTATCTGGAAAACCTGACGCAGAAAGAGGTGGAGCGGAAAGTTCACCTGGATCAAAGCGTGATCAGTAAAAGAGTTACGAGTTATCTCAAGTTGCATAGCATGCATAAAAGTACATGATACAATGTTTATATGCAAGGGAACCGGAAGCGGAAATCACACTTGTACCGTGATAAGGATGACCGTTGTATAAATAAAATAAAATCAGGAGGTAATAAAGTATGACAGAAAACACAATAGGAATTTCCGGACAGGAGCCTGCAGTAACAATTGTAAGATTGCATGATGAAGAAGGGATTGTTGGAGGAACGGAGGCTGTCTATAGTATCAAAGTTTCCGATCAGGCAGTTGATACATTTGATATTGGCTGTATTAAAATGTGTGGTTCATTAAGTGAAACGGCGGAGCTTACCGTTACCGGAAGTGGTACAAACTATCAGGCAATTGTAAAATTACCTGAGGAACCAGGGACGATTGGTCTATTTGCAGAAAATAAAAGAATGGCAAGAAGTGCAGCCAGTAATGCTTCTGCTGTACCAGCAGCAACGGATATTGTTGTTACCATGGACAAAACAAGCGAGAGAGGTGAAAAGGGAAATGATGCCCGGATTACTTTTGTAGTTGGAGTACCGGATGCTTTTTATATTAAAAGTTACTCCTTTACATTAAACGGAGTTTTACAGTCCAAACGGGGGACAAATGAATTTACCTATAAGAATTTATCCAATGATAAGCTGTATACTCTGGGATGTGATCTGGAGATCTATACTACAAAGGATAAGGATACCATTGTTACAAAACATGTTCAAAAGACAAATGTGAATATACCGGCAAGTATGAAGAGCCATATGATGGACCTGCATATGATTAATGTAAATGGTTTTAATTCCAAAGGGGATAAAGAAACAGGAGACAGCATTTTTATCAAAACAAAAAATGGAAAGACCGTTTTAATTGATACGGGCGCGTCATACGGGGCAGGTAAAATTGATACTTACTTAAGAAATGTGGTAGGGTTAAAACCTGTTAACGGTGTGATTACAATTGATTATTTTTTCAATACACATCCCCATCATGATCATGAATCTGGGTTTGTAGGACTTACCGGATATAACTGGTCAGATGCGCAAAATAAAGCAGTTTACAGTCAGTCTAATCTGGCAAATAAAAATGTACGGTATCAGTTTACAAATATCGTACTCAGTAAGAATTACCGGGAACCGCTAATGCAGAAATCCTCATGGGCTAAAAATGTTATCTTTTATGCAGAAAATGTAGGTAAATTAATTACTGTCTGTGCGGGAAATTACGTTTCATTTGATGGTTTGATTTTTAATATCTTCAGCCCATACAAAGCAGATGAGGTACCGCTTCAATGGCTCTCTAATCCGTCTGACAATGAACAGGGGCTTAACTATATCCGCCAGGCGGTTGGGAAAGACAATCCTTCGGATGGAACCTCATCCCTGAACAACCAGTCTATCGTAATGAAGGTCATCTGTGGCGGAAGAAAGTTTCTGCTTATGGGTGATGCAGAGTTTTTTACAGAAGAACTCCTTTTGGGTAAAGCGGCAGATACAAGTGACTGGAATGTGAAAGTCTCAAGTACAGTAAATAAAATTAATTTGGCAAGGGATCTTGCGGCTGCTTATAAAATTACAGCAGATGCAGCGGCAGCTAAATTCCAGTTAAAAAGATTTACTAAAAAAGATCTGGATGCGGTTGTCCTGAAAAAAGGTCATCATGGTACGGCAAATAATATGTCTATTGACTTTTTAAATGCAGTAAAGGCAAGTAAATTCTGTGTATCCGCAAACATTTACAGTGGTGATAACCCTATGGCACCAACTCCTGTAAGTACTGCGAAAGACTATTTTACAAGTCTTGGACATGAAGCCGATATGAAAAACTGGAGTAAAAAGTGGCAGGGATATGTTTTCTCTACAGCAAAGCACGGACGAAGCGGCGGATTTTTTATCAGAACTTATGGCAGGTCATGTGATTTCTCTGATCCATATGGCAAAGAACAGTATTAATAAACCTGCACCGCAAGCGTCCCGACACATACGGCCCCCCAATGGCAGTTGCCCCCTTAAATATGGTACGCCGGGTTGTGGAATATGCCGTAACTGAAATTCCGCCGGAAAAGATTAAGCTTGGAATTCCGAATTACGGTTATGACTGGCCGCTCCCCTATGAGCGGGGAGTTACCAGGGCCCGCACCATTGGCAATGTAGAAGCAGTTCAGATTGCAATTGAGCATGGAGTAAACATTCAATTCGATGAAACAGCCCAGTCCCCGTTTTTCCGATATACAGAGGAGGGGATCGAACACGAAGTCTGGTTCGAGGATGTGCGGAGCATAAGGGCGAAGTTTGGCCTGATCCAGGAATTTGGTCTGGTAGGTGCGGGATATTGGCAGCTTATGCAGCTTTTCCGGGCAAACTGGCTGCTGATGGCAGACACCTTCTGGATTCAATAACAGGGAGAACCTGGGCGTGTTTCGGATACGCCCAGGTTCTTTTTTAACCGCCTGTCTCATTTAAAATAAAAGTACAAAAATAAAGTTCTTTACCTGCAAGGTTTTAATTGTAAGTCCCATTAATTTCATATATAATGAATTTAAATATCTGAGGAAAGAGAAATAATCAACATGCAAATGTTGCTTGCAGGTAAGAAGAATGGAACAGATTAGCAGTAAAAATATGGCAGGGGGTGTGTGGCGGGGGCTGCAACAAGTGGAAAAGGTGAA
>UQCR01000036.1 GCA_900539655.1 uncultured Robinsoniella sp. | reverse complement strand
CTTAATCAGCTAAACCCACTCTTTCTTTAAGTTGACGCATTTCCCCCACTATATTCCCATCTTTGACAGTTGAAATGCGGAGAATCCTATATTCACAAGGTTTCTCCGCATCTTTTATACAACAAAAATGTAGCTATATATTATTACTTTTTCTTTGAGGTTCGTATGACTTTCCGCATATTTACATCGGTTATAATCTGATAGTCTGTGCGGAATCCGTTGACCTCATGCAGTGCGTCAGTAAGATCGGTTCTTGTATAAACAGGGGTATACCCCATTTTCTCTCCTGGGCGTGCCATTAGCATGTTTTTCATGGTATCTATGATTTCATCACAGGTGTACGCTTCATGAAGTTCCTTTTCAAGAATCCGATAGATCACAAGTGCTATGAAACAGGTGATGAAATGTGCTCTGATGTGATCTTCTGTCTGAAGATATACGGGGCGGGCTTTGAAGTCGGTCTTCATGATTCGGAAACATTCCTCAATTTCCCACCGCTTCTGGTTAATTCGAACAATCTCATCTATTCCCACATCATCAAGGTTTGTACATACGGCATAGAAGCCATCATAAAGTTCTTCTTCCTGGATGGTGTCTGTATTAAGATAAACGACTTCTTTGGAACAGACCTCTCCGTTTTCAGTGGCCTTATCTCTGGATATAAATCTATGAGGATCATTCTGGTTTTTAGGACGTTGTTTGTATTTACCATTGTCTATGAGCTGCTGTGCACGCTCAATCTGTCCGTTTCTTATCTTTCTCTGGTAGGCTTTATATTTGGGTGAAAAGGAAACAATCAAATGCTGCTCTAACGGTTTTGCACCATTTTTGATTTTTCTCTGGGAGAGATCTTCTTTAATCCAGCGGTCTTTATAAAAAATCTTATTATAATCTTCCGTTTCATCGATGTCATTGAGGTGATAAGTCCGGTCAGAACCTGCAAGATGCCATCCATCCGTGGCAAGGGCAAAATCCTTGAGGTATTCTGGCAGCTGTTTTACAGACTGGGTGGTAATAAAACTGCGTATCGGTACTCCGTTTAAGGTTTTGTCGTTGAATTTCCGGTTTGTTTTTGAGGAAAGGCCGGCATCTGTACAGACAACGACATGTTCAAGACCATAATCGTGAATCACCTTTTTCTCCAAAGGTTTCAAAGTCGGCTGTTCATTTTGATTTCCCGGATAAATATCAAAAGCTAACGGGATGCCGTCATAATCCATGAACATTCCCATACCAACAAGAGGCAAAGGCTGGTGCTGCTTGCTTTTTCCATACCGGCGCAGGTCATCGGCTTCTTCTAATTCAAAAAAATAATTCGTACAGTCGTAGTAAAGAATGTCTTTTCTACGCTCTAGGACTTTTTGGCTGTTCTTGTAAAGCTGTGCCTGTATAAAATCATTTTCATCTGCAAGTACAGAAAGTGCTCGATAGATGTCATGAAGTTGGAAGGAAGGCTGTTCAATGAATTTAGATGCCAACTTATGTGAAGAGAGTTTTGATGCAGGATAGAGGATTCTGGTATAGATAAGTTTGGAAAGCACATCGTTGAGATCATATTCAAAGGAATGGCGAGAGGCGATATCCTTACAGATTTTATCAAGTCCCAACTGATAGTAAATACTCTGAAGAAAGAGATAGCCGCAGTTAAAAGCTTTTTGTTCTCCCTTCTTTAGGAGCTTGGAGGGCGAATAGCTGACAAGGAATTCCTTGTTTTCATCATACTCTTTACGATTGAGTTCGTTGACATAGTCCTGGGCCCAAACATAGGGATCTTTTCCACCAGCTTTTGCGGTGACTTCTGTTAAGTTTCCGAGTTTTTCCACAGTGATAGTGGTCACACTTCCGTTGGATTTTCGGATGGTTTTCTGGACATAAAAGGATGCTGAATTTTTCGATTTGCTGACAGTAAGTTTCATAGTGAATACCTCCTTCCCTTTATTATAACACACATAGCCATAAATAGCCACATATAAATTTGAAAAATTTGACAAAAAAATACAGGTATTAAGCGGCCTGTAGGTACTTTTTCTATTATTCAGTTGTCAAACTTCCGGGTAAGCCTTCCAAACACCTGTCCTGGTCCGCCGCCTTCTCTTTTCGTACACTAACTACTAATACAAAGCGTCCTTAATCAGCTAAACCCACTCTTTCTTTAAGTTGACGCATTTCCCCCACTATATTATAATAAACATACAGTTAAATAGAGGAGGGGATTACATGGAATTACAGGTTGGTTATACCGACTCTGCCAACTACAAGTGTCTGGAAGACCTGCAGCGTGACTATGTGGATTTGTACCTGAGCTATTGTGGGATTGAAAATTGTGAAGCCGGATTTGGCTTTGGGCCCAATACCAGGACGGAATATGTAATACATGTCATTACGAAAGGCAGAGGCTTTTTTCAAGTAGGCAAAGAAATATATCCTCTGGAAAAGGATCAGGCTTTTTTAATTACACCTGGTGTAGAGAGTTATTATGAAGCTGACAAAGAAGATCCCTGGTCATATATTTGGATCGGATTTAATGGTCTGAAGTCCTATGAATGCATTTCCAATGCCGGTTTTTCAAAAGAAGAACCTACTATTTCAATTAATTGTACGGACAAGCTGATATCCTGTATTTCTCAAATGCTGGATGCAAGGCAGCTTACCTACGCAAATGAACTAAAGCGGGGCAGTTTACTGATGCAATTCATGGCCTTTATAATTGAAGACTATTCCCTTCGGGATCAGGAGCATATTAACTACGATTATTCCGGAGCTATCTATGTAAAGCATGCTATTAATTTCATGTCCCACAATTACTCGAAAAAGATAAAAATTAATGACCTGGCAAATTATATTGGCATAAACAGAAGCTATCTTACCAATAGCTTTAAAAAAGCAATGGGTGTCTCACCACAGGAATTCCTGGTAACCCTCCGTATGAATAAAGCGGCTTCTCTCCTACAAAAAACTGCTTTACCTATCAGCACGATTGCGATCCAGGTAGGCTATGACGACCCATTGGCTTTTTCCAAGATATTTAAACAGAAATACAGTGTCAGTCCAAAAGCATTCCGGGAAATGCCGGAGCAGCTTGTGACACTGGGCAAAAAAAATGATTACGTAAATGTACGCTCATTGTAAGCGATAAAGCTTCGGAGTGTAAAAGGGGGCGTTTTTTAGCGTCCCCTTTTGTATTTCTTTCGTATTTCTTTCATTATTTTTCTATAATTTACCGCCTGAAGTTGCGATACCTTCAATGAACTGTTTTTGGAATATTACATAGATAATGATCATCGGAAGACAGGCAATCAGCGAAGCTGCCATCAGTTCCGGGAATTTCGTTACATACTGTCCCTGCATTTTTGCCAGTGCTGCTGACAGCGTCAGCATGTTCTTATCTGTATTTACAATCATTGGCCACATCAGGTCTTTAAAAGCAAATACTGCTGTAAAAATACCAAGTGCCACCATTGCTGATCTAGTCAGCGGTGCCATTATAAACAAAAATGTCTGCCCGATATTACAACCATCCAGTCTGGCTGCCTCTTCTAAATCATTTGGCAGTCCCATATATCCCTGTCTCAGAAGGAATGTTCCAAATGCTGTAACAAGTCCCGGGAATACCAGTGCAAAAATAGTATTCATCATACCCATTTTGCTGATCATTAAGTACTGAGGAATGATAAAAATCTGCGCCGGTATCATCATCTGGAATAGTACCAGTGAAAACATCAGGTTTTTTCCTTTAAAATTCAGCCGTCCAAAGGCATAGCCTGCCATAGTAGCTGTGATAACCGCACACAAAACTCTTCCAATAATTAATAATAATGTATTTTTATAAAGCAACAGGAAGTTCATATTATTCCATACCGCTTTAAATGCGTCTGTTCTCCATACCTGCGGAAAGATAACAAACGGGTCTACCTGCGTTGCTTCTGTTACCGATTTAAATGCCGTTAATATCATCCAAAGGAAAGGCACAAGCATGGTAATAGAAATTAAAATCAATATGACATGAATCAATACTGAAACAGCTTTTCTCTTTGTTTCCATCGCTTTCCCTCCTTCTAATTATAATGTACCCATTTCTTCTGCCCGATCATCTGGAACACTGTAATAATCATGATCACCACCAGGAGCAGAACAACTATTGTTGAACCGTAACCCAGGTTTTTCTCCGTAAAGGAATAGCGGTAGAACAGATATACCAGTGACTGGGTCTTTTCAAGTGCAGGATTGGATTTGTCCATAACCATGAAGATCAAATCAAATACCTGTAATGCACCGATGACTCTTGTAACTAATACAAAGAAAATCGTAGGGGAGATCAGCGGAATTGTAATATGGAAAAACTGCTTGATTCCCGTAGCTCCGTCAATTTCCGCAGCTTCATAATAATCATGAGGGACTTCCTGTAAACCGGACAGGAACAATACCATATTGTAACCGATAATTGACCATACCCCGATTACTGCAATTGCAAATACTGCGATCTTGGGATTGGAAATCCAGTTTGTTTTTGTATGGAGCAGATTATTGATCAAACCAAAATCAGAATTATATAACCATCTCCAGACCATGGCAATCGCTGCCGGTGCGGCAACCATTGGAAGGAAAAAGATCGTTCTGTAAACACCGCGTCCTTTCATCTTACGATTCAGAAGAACAGCCAGTATAAGAGCAATTGCAATGGAAAAAGGCACTTCTACAATTGCATATTTAAAGGTATTTAAAAGCGCCTGCCATACCTGTCCATCATTGAACAGCTTGGTATAATTGGCTGCGCCAACAAAAATATTTCCTTTTCCAAAATCCCCGGTCTTGAAAAAACTCTGGTAAATCGTCTGAATAATCGGGATGATATTCAAGACAATCAAACCTATCATAGTTGGTAATATAAATGCCCAGCCCCAGAGAAATTCATTGCGGGCACGTGCGGTTCCTTTTGCTCTTGGTTTTGCCATATTCTCACTCCTCTTTCTATGTATTGCATTTCATCCAAAGAAAACGTTCAGGTGTCGTTTTCACCATTACGCCAGAGCATGTTTTAAAATTGCTGTCTGACATCTCTTCTTTCCATATCGTAGTATGGATGTGCCAAATTTAGGAAACACAGCAGGCTGTGAAAACTAAATCCGGCACATTCAGGCCTTGAATTGGAATGTAAAGATGGCAAGTTTAATTTCAAACAGGCTCTGGCACCTTTTCTAAGCTGTTATATCATTATATTGTACTAATTACTCTTCGGCAAGAATTGCATTCATTTCTGTTGCGGCTTCTTTACAAGCATCTTCCATGCTCTTATCCCCGGTCCATGCACCCTTTAATATTTCACTAACCTTGTTTTCCCAGGTGACTGTCTTTGTAGAATATGGTCTGATAACCATGTTTTCTGGTTTCATAACATCCAGGAAAGACTGAAGATTGAATTCCGGTACAGACTGTGCCCACGCTTGGGATGTTCCGTTATAAGCTGACATGGTAACACCTAACTGTGCCTGTTTTTCCTGTGCTTCCTTTGATCCTAAATATTCGATTAACTGCCATGCTTCATCTGTATGGGAACCATTTGCAGCTGCTGCCCAGCCAAGTCCGTTATATATTGTTTTTCTTGTTCCGTCCGCAGCACTTGGAATTACTGCAAAGCTTGCATTTTCTTTAGAATATTCATTGTCACGATAGTAAGCTACCATCCAGGACCCCTGTGGAATCATTGCAACTTTTCCAGAAGTGAACAATGCTTCCGGATTTGTCTCAGACATCGTCTCCTGGCTTGGCATGGAGCCGTCTTTAATCATCTGTTCGATGATCTGCATACCTTTGATTGTATTTGGATCGTCATAGCCGGATGTTTTCTTGTCATCGCTGATTACCTTACCGCCCATATCATAAATCATATTGTAATAACCATCCTGGTTATTGGTATTCCTGATAGCTGTTCCAAACTGGCTGCCGTCTTCTTTTGTAAGTTTTTTGGCAGTTTCCACAAAGGTATCCCATGTCCAGGTATCATCCGGATAAGCAACTCCTGCGTCATCGAACATTTTCTTATTATATACTAATGCAACAGTATCCACATCCTTTGGCACTGCATAATACTTTTCGTCGTAAGTATACAGGCCCCAGATGTCTTCCGGATAATTTGCCGGATCAATCACATCACTGGCTGAAATCTTATCTGTTAAATCTAATAACATGTCGTTAGACATATATCTGGAACTTTCATTGGAATGCATCCAGAATACATCCGGTAAAGTTCCTCCCTGAGCACCTGCTTCTAACAATGTCCAGTACTCATCCCAGGTCACTACCTGAAGATTGGTTTTAATACCGGTTTTTGTGGTGAAGTCCCCCAGAATTTGATTAATGCCCGGTTCCTGGTTTGCATCCCAGATCATTACGGATAAAGCATCTCCGGAAGGGGGCTTCTCTGCTGATTCACTTCCTGCAGCCTGGGTCTCATCTGCTGCCTGTGTATCTCCGGCTGCCTGAGTTTCCGGTGCTTTTGTTCCTTCTGTACTACCAGAACCACCTCCGCATGCGGTAAGTGATAACGCCATTGCTGCTGCCATAGTCAAAGTTACTACCTTTTTCAATTTCATACTTATTTCCTCCTTTAAAATAAATATTGTCTAATGTTCCAAATTTCTCACCATTTTTTCATTCGGTGTTTTCTAACTTGTCCTTATTATATCAAATATGGTAAAATGTTAAATGGTTAATCGTAGTGTTTTTATGTCAAAATGTTATTTATACATAAACAAAGATAGTTTTTATGTGCATTTTGACCACTATAGGGGTTTTCCTTTAGAATTATCATAAATGACTATTTATTTTTTTGCACATAATATCCATGTTTTACTTATTTTTTTGTGCAATATTATTCCATAGTACCATATAAATATCACATTTTAACATGTTTTTTTCGATATTCCATGTTTATACGACATTTATCCATCTCATATTTCAAAAAATTTACTTCATTTTTTTACAAACAAGCCACATATCTCGACAATCATTCACTCATTCTGCTTACGCAGTATAGCATATTATTGAATATTTTTTCAGCCTGTAAGACGGAGGAATAAGGAGTAGTGGTGGCTACGACAATTGACGACAACGCGGATGATGGTAAAATTGGCAATGCAGTTAGTCTAATTATAAATGTATCAGTACATTAGTTTTACCCAAGTTAGAAATATCATACTGTCCGTTCGCATTCTTCCTCATATTCCCACATGAAGTTTTATTAACAGACAGCGAAAAGATATCTCATAGAGTATCATAAGATTACTTATTTGACAAATTTAACATAGATTGTTTACAATATACCATTGCTATTTCACAGAATAAAACCTATAATTTTTGACAATGATTTGTATCATCTGCTATACTGTTTTAGAGCGTATTTCTTATTATCATACAGATATTCTGTATAAGATACCAGAAAGGTGGGACCATTTATGGGATTCTTAAATCCAGACAACTTTTTAAACAGATTTTTTGGTAAAGTAGGCGATGTTATTACGTTGAATATCTTATTCATCCTCTGTTCCATACCGCTGTTTACCATAGGGGCATCCGCTACTGCACTTTACTACTCCTGCATGAAAATGATAAAAGGTGATGAAACCATTGCCAGAAAGGATTTTATAAAATCCTTTAAAGAAAACTTCAAGCAATCCACGATTGTCTGGCTGGTATTTGTTGTAATTGCCGTTATACTGATCTTCAACATACAGTTTTTAGTAACACAGCAAACTTCCTATGGAAATATGCTGAAATATCTTTCCTACGGTATCTCAGCAATTGTGGTTTTCGAATTACTGTACATTTTCCCGGTAATCGGAGCATTTGCAAACACAACCAAAAACCTGCTGAAAAATGCATTCCTGTTCACTTACATGCACATTCCTTCTACTTTAGTTATGGCTTTGCTGTGGGTAATACCACTGAGCCTGACCTTTACCGATTTAAAATTGGCTCCATTATATTTGTTCTGCTGGTTTTTCTTTGGATTTGCTCTGTTAGCACTGATCTGTTCCTGGTTTTTTTATCGGATTTTCAAGAAATATCTTCCCGCTGAGGAGGATGAAACAGAAATTGCATAGAAGGTGCTTTGCTGAATAAATCATTCAAAATGTTCAAATAATCGCTTACAAAAAACTGCCCCCCTGTTACAGAGAGGGCAGTTTTATTATAAATAAAATCATTATTCTGCTTTTATACTTCCTTGAATGAAAACTCCACCGCCTGGTAATCACCGGCTGTACGAGGGAACAGGATTCCTCCGTTCATAAGTGCTTTTCCGCTATGAATTTCATCCGTCCCGTTTACACGGTATTTTTTATCAGGATCCAGTCCTTTTAATTTCACATGGATTCTGGCCATATTTGCAATAGCATGGAGCACAACACCATGCAGAAGTGCCTCTGATTTATCCTCAGAAACGTATTCCCAGGCTGCATAATCATTCCGTTCATATGGATTTGAGAGACGGAAATAATCACCATAATGAATGACATCATAGTATTTTTTGAATCGCTCTATCTGCTCGGTTACCATTGCTTTTTCCACATCCGAAAGCTTGTTCAGATCCAATTCATATCCAAAGCTTCCTGCCATGGCAACAATGCCTCTGGTTTCAAAAGGAGTAATCCTTCCCGTCTGGTGGTTTGGCACCGCGGAAACATGTGACCCTACCGAAGAGATGGGGTATGCAAAGGATGTCCCATACTGTATCTTAATCCGCTCAACAGCATCCGTATCGTCACTGCACCAGTACTGAGGTGAATAATAAAGCATTCCCGGATCAAAACGTCCGCCTCCGCCGCTGCAGCCTTCAAACAGCACATCCGGATACTTGGCTGTCAGTTTTTCCAGAAGGTCATAGAGCCCAAGGACATAGCGATGAGGGATCTCCATCTGGCGGTCCTTCGGAAGACTGGCACTGTATAAGTCACAAATACTGCGGTTCATGTCCCATTTTACATACTCTATATTGGCGCTGTCTAAGATGTTACTGATCTTTGTGAACAGATAATCCCGGACATCCTCTCTGGTCATATCCAGAACCAGCTGGAATCGGGAGCGATTTGGCTTTCTGCCCGGCATGGTAAACGCCCAGTCCGGATGCGCCCGGTATAAATCACTGTCTTCACTTACCATTTCCGGTTCCAGCCAGATACCGAATTTCAATCCAAGGCCATTTACCTGATCTACAAGGGGTTCCAGCCCGCCTTTTAATTTCTGCGTGTTCACATCCCAGTCTCCCAGCCCGGTATTATCATCGTTTCGGTTGCCAAACCAGCCGTCGTCCATTACAAGCATTTCCACGCCCAGATTTGCGGCTCCTTTTGCAATTTCTAAAATCTTTTCTTCATTGAAATCAAAATAAGTTGCTTCCCAGTTATTTAAAAGGACCGGCCTTCTCTGCTTTTTATATTTTCCTCTGCACAGATGGTTCTGATAAGCTTTGTGAAGCTTTCTTGACATGGCTCCCAAACCTTCACCGCTGTAAACCATCACAACTTCAGGAGTTATAAATTCATCTTGGGGCTCCAGAGTATAAGTGAACTTTTGGCTGTGAATGCCCATTACCGCACGTACCTGATTCATCTGGTCCAACTCAATCTGAGCTTCAAAATTACCACTGTATACCAGTGAAATTCCATAGCAGTTTCCGTAATCCTCTGTTGCATCTTTGTCACAGAGAATCACAAACGGATTGTGATGGTGGCTGGATGAGCCTCTTGTGCTGCCCACCGACTGAATTCCATGGAACAGGGGAACCCGCTCCATCTCACGCTCCATAGCATGACGTCCGTGGAAATGCATCATATCCCAATCCCCATAAGGCAGATCCAGGCAGACGGAAGCTGCTTTCTGCAATAGAACCGGATCCGGATTTCCATTTTTAATTTTTACTGCCCTTGTTATAATATCAAATTTTTCCCAAACACTGTAGTATAAAGTAACCTCCAGATCTGTTACCGTGTCCTTTAAAAGGATTTCTAAGGTATCTGCGTCTTCCTCACCACCATACATTGCCGGAAGCCCCTGAAGGGCATATTTCCCCCGTACAATGCGATAAGACACATAGCGCAGGTCTGTCCCCTGTGTACCGTCTGCATTCTCCACAGCAATGCTGTTAATGCGGTAATCACCTATTCCATTGCTGGTATATTCCTGAGGCAGCACATCCAGTGAAAAAGTACGGTCCCTTCCAGCTTCATAAGGGTTGCCCGCAAATGACACATCCCACATCTGAGTGAGATATCCCATGTCATCCCCATCAATTTTCCCGCCATAATACTGATGAAGCAGCATCCCCCATGAATTAACCTTCATCTGATAGGCGGCATTATCTGTCGTTAAAGTAAATAATTTTTGTTGTTCATTTACTACAATTCCCATTTATGTTCTCCTTTTCCGCTGACAAGCGAGCATATTGTGATTTTTTCTAATCTTATCATATATATTTCTTGAAATGAATGGAGTTTTCACGCTAATACATGGGGATTTGTGAATTCCCACGCAAAACACTCCGGTATGGAAAATATTAAATTTTTTTAAAATAGTTGCACATGCAATCATTTTATGGTATTCTTTTTTTAGTTGCATATGCAATCATTTGCATTTGCTGATCAGAACGTCCGTAACGCGTTTCTGAAATATTCATAAGAAAAGGAGATTGATTTATATGAACTATGATAAAGAACAGCAGGAATTACAGAAATTAACCGACCTATGCAAAGAAAATGGTAAAATCGACCTTGGACTCTATGAGAAATACAACGTAAAAAGAGGCCTTCGAGATATCAACGGCAAAGGTGTCCTGACCGGACTCACAAAAATATCCAATATTCAGTCTTCTATTGAAAAAGACGGAAAGAGTTATCCTTGTGAAGGAAAACTTTTGTACCGGGGCATTGACGTACAAGACCTGGTTAAGGGCTTCATTTCAACAAATACTTATGGATATGAAGAAACCGCTTACCTTTTGATCTTCGGAAATCTTCCAAACCAGCAGGAATTAGATGATTTCAAGGAATTACTTGGCAGTTACCGTACACTTCCAACCAATTTTGTCAGAGACGTTGTTATGAAAGCTCCAAATAAGGATATGATGACTTCCCTTGCAAAGAGTATTCTGACACTGTCCTATTACGATACCAAATCCGACGACATTTCGGTAGATAATGTACTGCAGCAGTCCCTGAAAATCATCAGCGTTATGCCGATGCTTGCGGTGTATGGATATCATGCTTTCAATCATTATGAGCGCGATGAAAGTTTTTACATACATCAGCCGGACCCGTCCCTTTCCACTGCTGAAAACCTGTTAAGGCTTCTCCGTCCGGACAAAACCTATACAGACCTTGAGGCACGGGTACTGGATCTCGCTCTGATCCTACATATGGAACATGGCGGCGGTAATAACTCCACATTTACCACACACGTAGTAACCTCTTCCGGAACTGATACTTACTCTGCTGTCGCAGCTGCCCTGGCTTCTCTGAAGGGACCAAAACACGGCGGTGCCAACATAAAAGTGGTTGAAATGATCCAGAACTTAAAAGAAACTGTCAGTGACTGGACCGATGAAAATCAGGTTCATGAATACCTTGAGAAATTAATGCGCGGCGAGGCATTTGACCGCAAGGGCCTGATCTATGGTATGGGACACGCTGTATATTCCATTTCCGACCCAAGAGCCCAGGTGTTAAAATCCTTTGTAAAGCAGTTGTCAGAAGATAAGCACCGGGAAGATGACTATAAATTATACTCCATGATCGAGACCATGGCTCCTCGTATCATCGCAGGAGAACGCGCCATCTATAAAGGTGTAAGCGCCAACGTGGATTTCTACAGCGGCTTCGTATACAGCATGCTGGATATTCCGGAACAGCTCTTTACCCCAATTTTTGCCATTGCCAGAATTGTAGGCTGGAGCGCTCACCGTCTGGAAGAGTTGATGAACATGGGAAAAATTATCCGCCCTGCATACAAGAGTGTACTGGATGACGGAGAATACATCCCTATGAGCGAGCGTAAATAAAATGCATACCGATGATGACATTATTTACCCGATTAGCCGGCTCGCATCCTCTCTTTACCGCTTGAGCCAGCGGTATTATGACCGCGAGCTGGAAGAAGTGGGAATCAGCGGCGGCCAGCAGTTTTTCCTGCTGCACATTGCTGACCATGAGGGTATCAGCATATTGGATCTGGCGGGAACCGAACACTTTGACAAAGGGACTACCGCCAGAGCCATCCGGAAACTGGAGACCCTTAAATATGTTGTCCGTGAAAAGGATAAATACGACAAACGAATCAGCCGCCTGTTCATCACCTCCCATGGCAGGGAAGCCATACAGAAGCTCTATGAGGTCCGAAAAAAATGGAACCGTATACTCACCGAACATCTTACAGAATCAGATGCCGGGGAAGTAGAACGCATTATGAAGATATTAATCGACAATGCCTGGAATTATCTGGAGTGCCCAAATACCGGCAAACCATAATTACCGTTTGAACCTTCGTATTTACCCGCCAGTCAGCAGTTCTAAACGTAATCACGAAAGCTTTACAGCACATTTTAGTCAATGGGCTGTAAAGTTTTTTTATTCCGTTATTATTTCCGGCAGAAAGCTTTTTCCATCAATGTCACCTTTGATCTTAAACATTTCCAGGATAGTCGCTCCTATATCTGCAAAGCTCTCTCTGGTTCCCACAGACTTTCCGGGAACAATTCCCTTACCATATACCAGCACCGGCGTACATTCTCTGGTATGGTCGGTGCCAGGATATCCGGGGTCACATCCATGGTCTGCAGTAATAAACAGAATATCCCCCTCCTTCATGTGCCCCATAAAACTGCCCAGTTGTTTATCAAATACCGATGCTGCCCCGGCATATCCATCCACATCATTACGATGACCGTATTCCATATCAAAATCTACCAGATTCACAAAGCAGAGCCCCCGAAAGTCCTCCTTCTGGAATTCCATGGTCTTATTCATACCATCCACATTGTCCACAATAGATACTGTTCTGTCAATGTTTCTTCCCGCAAAAATATCGTAGATCTTGCCTACCCCAATGGTATCATAACCGTGTTCGCACAGCACGTCCATAATTGTTGGAGAAGGCGGCAGAAGAGAATAATCATGCCTGTGAGGCGTTCTTACAAAATTTCCCGGCTCCCCCGTAAACGGACGTGCAATCACCCTGCCTACACAATGGTCTCCTTTCATAATTTCTCTGGCAATCTTACAGTCCTGGTATAATTCCGCCAGAGGCACAACATCTTCGTGAGCTGCAATCTGGAGTACACTGTCTGCAGAGGTATACACAATCAGCTTTCCTGTTTCCATATGCTCACTCCCATAATCCCGGATTACATCCGTCCCGGAATAGGGCTTATTGCAGAGAATGCCTCTTCCTGTCTTCTTCTCCAGCTTCTGAAGTATTTCCATGGGAAACCCATCGGGATAAACGGGCATGGGCTGCTCAGACACAATGCCTGCTATTTCCCAGTGTCCTGTGGTCGTGTCCTTTCCTCTGGACCTCTCTGTCAGCCTTCCATAAGCACCTGTAACGGCCTCATCCCCGTCACCACATCCCGGATCTTTCACACCCTCTATCCGAAAGAGCCCCAGTTTTCTAAGATTTGGCGTATCAAACTTTTCAGATCTTGAAATTGTTGCAAGGGTATTGCTGCCCCGATCCCCAAATTCCTCAGCATCCGGTGCATTCCCAATACCAAAACTATCTAATACAATCAAAAAAACCCGTTTTACCTTCATTCTATATCCTCCTCTCAGATAACCGCCTGTCCCATAGGTCTATAAATAAAAAGATATGCGTAAATACACAGGAATATTCCGAAATTATTACAGGCGCAGTACCATCGGGTATCTGCAAAAAACAGTCTCTGTTTTCTGCCCCTTTGGCACTGCGCCTGATTGTATTTTATTTTATTAGAGTTCCAGCATCTCCCGGAAACGTATTTTGATATATGCTTCAATCTCTTCCACGCATTTATCGAATCCAAGCTTACTGCTGTCCAGACACAAGTCATAATTCCTGGCGTCATTCCATTCTCTTCCGGTGTAATAGCGATAGTAATCCCCACGGTATTTATCCGTTTTGGCAATAAACTTCTCCATCTCCTTCCAACCGAGAGACGAACGTTCAAGAGCCCTTGCCATGCAATAAGTCTTCGGTGCATGTACAAATACACTGACAACATTTGGATTATCTCTCAAAACGAAGTCCGCACACCTTCCGATGATCACACAGGACTCTTCCTGTGCCAGTTCTTTGATAACCTTTGCCTGATAGTTAAATAAATTATCATTGGAGACAAAATCATCACTTTCCGGCGGTATCAGCTCTCCCTTGTAAACCCTCTTAGTGATTCCAAACAAAGGACTGCTTTTTAATTTCTCATCAGCCTGATTGAACAGTTTTTCGTCAATCCCGCTTTCATCGGAAGCCATTCTTAAAATCTCTCTGTTATAGCAGTTGATACCGTTTTTCTTGGCAAACATCTCTCCGATTGTTTTTCCACCACTGCCATACTGCCTCGCAATCGTTACGATTACATTTTCCATAGAAACCTCCTTTTCCTGTTATTCTCCCAGATATGCTTTCTTGATAGAATCATCCATCATTAATACAGATGCTTCTGCCTCTTTTACAATATTTCCGGTCTCCAGTACATATGCACGGTCAGCGATAGACAATGCCTTTTTCGCATTCTGCTCAACCAGCAGCACCGTTGTTCCACCTGCACTTACTTCTTTGATAATGTCAAAGATTTCATTTACAAAAATCGGAGACAGCCCCATAGACGGCTCATCCATTAAAATAATTCTGGGGTGTGACATCAATGCCCGCCCCATTGCAAGCATCTGCTGTTCACCGCCGCTAAGGGTCCCGGACAACTGATTCTTTCTCTCCTCCAGACGAGGAAATCTCTTATACACCATCTTCAGGGTAGATGCGATCTCTTCCTTGTCTTTTCTCGTATAAGCACCCAGAATTAGATTTTCATAAACACTCAGGTCTGCAAACACACGGCGGCCTTCCGGCACATGCGCCATACCCAGAGTTACAATCTTATGTCCGGGCAGTCTGGTAATATCCCTGCCTTCAAATTCAATCTTACCTGCTTTAGACGGAATCAATCCTGTGATTGTATGAAGTATGGTAGTTTTGCCTGCACCGTTAGCACCGATCAGTGCAATGACCTCCCCCTCATTTACTTCAAAGGAAATACCTTTAATCGCCTGGATTACACCATAATTAACCTTCAGGTCAGTAACACTTAACATAGCCATTGTAATCCACCTCCTATTCGCCCAGATATGCTGTAATTACTTTAGAATCATTCAGCACATCCTCAGGTTTTCCATTTGCAAGTTCCGTACCAAAATTTAACACATACAGATATTCACAGATACCTGCAACCAGCTTCATATCATGTTCAATCAGAAGAATCGTCACGTGAAACTTCTTACGAATTAGTTCTATGGTATGCATTAACTCTGCGGTCTCATTAGGGTTCATGCCTGCAGCCGGTTCATCCAGGAGCAGGAGTTTGGGTTTTGTCGCCAGCGCCCTGGCAATCTCCAGTTTACGCTGCTTGCCGTAAGGCAGATTCGATGCCAGAACATCTGCATACTGTTCCAGCTCGAATACCTTCAGGATCTCCATGGCATGTTCATCCATCTCTTTTTCTTTTTTTGCAAAGGATCCCAGATGCAGAATGCTTTCTGCAAGTGTATATTTAATTTCATTATGAAGGGCTGCCTTGACGTTATCAAGAACCGACATCTGTGCAAAAAGGCGGATATTCTGAAATGTCCTTGCAACGCCAGCCTGACAGATCTGGTCCGGTTTTAACCCTACCAGGCTCTTGCCGTCCAGTGTAATCGTACCGTCTGTGGGAAGATATACTCCCGTGAGCAGGTTAAATGCCGTTGTCTTACCTGCCCCGTTCGGTCCAATAAGCCCAACCAGACGTCCCTCTTCGATACTCATATTCAGGTTATCTACCGCACGAAGGCCTCCGAAGGAGATTCCCAAGCTTTTTACTTCTAATAGTGCCATACTTATACTCCCTCCTTCCGGACTTTTTCAGACCGCCGCATGTTTCTCTTTTCCATCATCATACTTTTGACAGATGAATTATTGAACAACATGAGGGCAATCAGTACGATGGAATAGATCAGCATTCTGTAATCCGCAGCGCCACGGAGTAATTCCGGAAGCGCCGTCAATATTATAGCTGCTATAATGGAACCTTTAATATTTCCCATTCCGCCAAGTACTACCATTACCAGAATCTCAATGGATGTATTATAATCAAAATTACCCGGCTTTAAAATACCGATATTTCCCGCATAAACTACACCCGCCATACCTGCCAGGAACGCAGCTACGACAAACGCCATTATTTTAAATTTACTGACGGGGATACCAACCGCCTGGGCTGCCACATAATTATCACGGACAGCACAGATCGCACGTCCATGTCTGGAATTTACCAGATGTGCAACTACTACAATTACCAGTATGGTCAGAATAAATACAAATGTAAAATTACGGTAGGTGGTGTTTAACGGAATCTTGGAAAGGCCCTTTGCACCACCTGTGATTCCTGTCATGGAGTTAATAATTGATTTGATAATCTCTCCAAACCCCAGAGTTACGATTGCCAGATAATCCCCTCTAAGCCTCAGAACCGGGATACCAATCAACAATCCGAAAAGGGCGGCACAGATACCTCCCACCAAAAGTCCCAGAATAAGGCTTACTATAGATGGCAGATCCTTTGTTCCTATCATAACAAGCGCACCTGTATATGCACCAATTGACATGAAACCAGCATGGCCAAGGCTTAACTCTCCTAAAAATCCTACTACCAGGCACAGGGATACAGCCAGCATGACGTAGGTACAGATTGGTATGATCAGAGACATCATCTGACGGCTTAATACGCCTGTATTAACCAATACCATAACAATGGCATAAACTGCAACAGCAATTACTGCGTTTATTATTAATTTCTTCTTGTCTTTCATGATCCCACCTACACTTTCTCAATCTTCAACTTGCCAAGCAAACCTGACGGCTTCACAAGAAGTACGATGACCAGAACGCCGAATACAATTGCATCTGCCAGCTGTGTGGAAATATACGCTTTGGAAAGACTTTCGATTACGCCCAGAAGAATACCGCCGAGCATTGCCCCTGGAATACTTCCAATTCCGCCGAGAACTGCCGCTACGAATGCCTTAATTCCCGGAAGTGCTCCAAGCGTTGGAAGCAGTGTCTCATATTGTGCGATAAATAAAATACCAGCAACTGCTGCAAGTGCAGATCCAATTGCAAATGTCATGGAAATTGTCTTATTTACACTGATTCCCATGAGTTCCGCAGCACCTTTATCTTCGGATACCGCACGCATTGCCCTGCCTGCCTTCGTCTTGTTAATAAATGTTGTGAGGGCAATCATACAAACCGTTGTAACAACCAGAGTTACAATCGTAATTCCGGAAATGTTAAGAGAACCAATCTTAATAGATGGAACTTTAATAATTGAACCAAACGGAATCGGTGTTGCCTTGAAAATCAGCAATGCCAGATTCTGCAACAGATAACTGACACCAATGGCTGTGATCAGTACAGCCAGAGGCTGTGCATTTCTCAATGGCTTATAAGCCACTTTTTCAATTACAACTCCTAAGACGGCACACACTAAAATCGTCAGTAAAATCGCTACCACCGGGTTTAAATGCAAAAGTGCCACGAATACATACAGAGAGTACGCTCCTACCATAATAATATCGCCATGGGCAAAGTTGATCATTTTCGCAATTCCGTAAACCATCGTATAACCCAGAGCAATTAAGGCATAGATACTTCCTGTTCTCAAACCATTAATTAATTGTTCTAAAATATTGTTAATCAGGTCCATTTCTCTCCACCTTTCTCAATTCATTAGTTATATAAACTAACTTTTTTTATTGTAATATAATTAAGATGTGCTTGCAAGAATTATCGAGAAAAAAATGAAATTTACCCATAATTTGTCGTAATAAATATGCATTTTCACCCTGTAAAGGGATACTTCCTCCAGATCACATCGAATTTCTGCTGTCGAACAAATGTCTGCCTACAGCAAACATTCATCTGCTAAAAAAAGAAGACAGCTCTCTTTCACTGTCTTCTTTTTTCTTGAAAGTTCAAACCATACCTTAATGCAGCCTGCTGCACTTGAGAATAATTCGAATCACATGTTACCTATATCCAGCTTGTAATACTCAATTATGTGAGTACTGCTATTTATCTGTATACTTATAAGCTCCATCTTTTACTTCTACGAACTTAACAGCCTTTACAGCAGAACCGGTTGCTTCAAAGGTCATGCCTTCGCCAGTCAGTCCATCGACAGATATTTCCGGCATAACTGCAATTAAATCTGCGCTTTCCACGCTGCCTGCTTTTTCCATTGCTGCTTTAAATGTATATACGGTATCATATGCATCTGCTGCAAACTGGTCAGGTGTTGCTTTATAAGCATCCTGATAAGCTTTTACAAAATTCTGTACCCTGGAATCATCAACGGTTGCACAGAATGGGCTGGAGAAGATACATCCTTCAACCGTAGCTTTATCTGTTACTGTGTCTAAGACACCGTCCCATCCGTCAGAACCGATAAACTGAACGTCGATTCCCATATCTGCTGCCTGTTTTGTAATATAAGTTACATCCTGATAATAAGCCGGAACATAGATTGCATCGGCATCTGTGCCTTTAATTTTCGTAAGCTGTGTATTAAATTCAACGTCATTTGTCTGGAATGCTTCGCTGGCAACGATTTCTGCCCCTTTAGCCTTTACTTCCTCTTCAAATGCTGTCTGAAGTCCGGTACTGTATTCGTCTGCTGCATTGTAGATAACTGCAATTTTCTTTAAACCAAGTGTATCTACTGCGTAGTCCGCCATAGCAACACCCTGTGCCTGGTCTGAGAAGCAGATACGGAAAGCATTGTCATTTGCAATACAGCCGTCTGCTGAACCTGAAGGTGTGATTTGCAGTATACCATCCGCTAAAGTCTGGTCAACAATCGCCATACATGCTCCGCTTGTTACACCGCCCATAACAGCATTGATTCCCTTGTCCATTAAAGAATTGTAAGCCTGTGTAGCTTTATCTTCTGTTGCTTCATCATCTGCGAATTCTAATGCAAATTTATAAGTTTTATCGCCAACTTTTACTCCGCCGGCATCATTTACTTCTTTAATGGCAATTTCAGCACCCTGCTTTACGCTGGTTCCATAAGATGCTGCTGCTCCGGTAAGAGGTCCGATCCCTCCGATTAAAAATGTCTCCGCATCGCCTGTATCTGCAGCTGCCGTGTCATTTGCTGCTTCACTTCCTGCAGCCTCACTTCCTGCTGCTTCTGTTGTCCCTGCAGTTCCCGCTTCCGTTGTCTTCGTATCACCGCCTCCGCAGCCTGCCAGAGATGCAACCACTACAGATGCAATTGCAATTGCGCTCAAAAACTGTCTAACTTTTTTCATAATTATACCTTCCTCCTTATAATCTATACCGAATCATACATTCCGGTAGACAATACCCCTATAAAAATCAGGGTACTTTGCGTATAATAATACCGCCTTATAAAATCTTTGTCAATCCCCATTTTACCACAAGTGCGTCTGAAAATTTATTCTTGCCACCACACATTATAATTTTTTTGCAATACCTCTTAATTCCACTTTCTTATTTTTCTTTTTATGTTATAATTCATTTACAAAGAAAAATTATTTCAATATTTCACCCCTGAAAGGAGATTCTTCCCCTGATGAAGAAAAAACTGAAATGCATATGGAAAGCTCTTGGCATGGAGCTGAGGGAACACAAGAGTTCATTTTTGGTATATTTTGTATTGCGGGCACTGGTAATTATCATAATGATCATGCAGCTCTTCAACCAGAACTATGAAAATGTATTCCTGTGTGTACTTACCCTGCTGCTTCTGGTAATTCCAAGCTTTGTCCAGATGGAGTTTAAGATCGAACTCCCAACCGCATTGGAAATCATTATCCTGCTATTTATTTTTGCAGCTGAAATTCTTGGAGAAATTAAGTCATTCTATATCCGCTACCCCATGTGGGATACCCTGCTCCATACGATGAACGGCTTCCTTGCCGCGGCAATCGGATTTTCCCTGGTGGATATACTGAATCGCAGTGAAAAAGTCAAGTTTGAACTTTCTCCGATATTTATGGCACTGGTTGCTTTTTGTTTTTCCATGACAATCGGCGTACTCTGGGAGTTTTTTGAATGCGGCATGGATTTATTCCTGGGCTTTGACATGCAGAAAGATACCATTGTCAATAGTATCTCTTCAGTTATGCTGGATCCCAGCGGAGGCAATACCCCTTACGCCATAGATAACATCACCAGCGTAGTCATTAACGGGAAGGATCTGGGGCTGGGCGGATATCTGGATATCGGATTGCTGGATACCATGAAGGATATGTTTGTAAACTTCATTGGTGCTGTGGTTTTCTCCATTATCGGATTCTTCTACGTGAAAAACCGTGGTAAGGGTACATTTGCACGCCGTTTCATCCCTCACCGGAAAAAAGCGAATGCAGACTTTCTTCAGATAGCAGAAACAGAAGAAGATGAGGATAAATAACTACTGTTTCTTTAAATGGCGAATAAAAATACTATAATATGGAAAGAAGGCAATGAAAGATATGGTTATTACCATGATTCTTTCATTGCCTTCTTTCTTGCATAAAAAACGTGTCTGCCATATTCTTTAGAGCGCTTTTTCTGCTCCCTGCGCTTCCTTATTATCCGCCTTTACCATGCGGTAACCGATTCCAATATGGGTCTGTATATATTTTATATGTTCCTTATCCGGCTCTATTTTTTTACGCAGGGTAGCCATGTATACCCGCAGGGAAGACAGATCACTTTCCAGTGCATTTGTCCATACTTTGTCCAGTATATACTGATGCGTAAGTACCTTACCTACATTTTTAGCCAGCAGGCAAAGGAGATTATACTCCATAGGCATCAGATGAATCTCCCGGTCTCCTACCTTTACCGTAGCTGAGGAATAATCTATTTCCAGATCCCCATTCCGGAATACCGCTTCTTCCACGTTCCCCTTAGATTCCAGATACTGGATCCTTCTCAGTGTGGACCTCAGCCTTGCTAACAGTTCTTCCACGCTGAAAGGCTTGGTCAGATAGTCATCCGCCCCTGCATCCAGTGCCTTAATCTTATCTCTGTCATCGTTTCTGGCGCTGATTACAATAATAGGTGCCACTGACCAGGAACGTATTTTTTTAATTACTTCAATTCCATCCATATCCGGCAGTCCAAGGTCCATTAAAAAAATGTCAGGTTTGGCTGATACAGCACTCATAATTGCCTGGGTACCGTTAACCGCTGTCTGGTATTTATAATTCTGAGTCTCCAGTGTGGTTGTAATAAGATTTCTAACTGGTGCATCATCCTCAACTACCAGTATCTGTGGTTTTCCATTAATCATGTTAGGTGTACCTCCTCCGCTTTTAGCGTAAATCTGAAAATAGTCCCATGGGGCATGTTATCATGTATGGTCAAATCCCCACCGTGGGCAGTAATAATTGATTTGCACAATGCCAGCCCAAGCCCCATGCCTCTTCTTCCATCCGCAACGGAGTTATTTGCTGTATAAAACATGTCAAACAGGCGTTTTTTATCTTCATTTGGAATACCGTTTCCGTCATCCGCTATTTCTACCTGCACACTGCCGCCCCGGCTTTTTGTAGTGATCGTTATCCGAGATCCAGGAGGCGTATACTTGATTGCATTATCAACCAGATTGATAAATACCTGAACAATCAGCTTGATATCCATCCTGGCAACCTGAAGATCATCTTCCTGCTTCACTTCTATATAATGCTCCTCTGCTTTTCTGCTGATATGGCTAAGCGCTTCCGTAATTGCCTCATCCAAAAGCTCCGCCTGCATATTAAGCCGCATGGTTCCATTATCAATGCGGGTCACAGACAGCAAATTCTCCACCAGATTAATCAGCCACATGGAATCATCGTATATGTCAATATATAATTTCTTCCTCTGTACTTCACTAATTTTGTCTTCATTTCCAATCAGGACGCTTGCATTCCCTGAAATACTGGTAAGCGGTGTCCGAAGATCATGGGAAATGGAACGCAGCAAATTGGCTCGCAGCTGTTCCTGCTGTAATTTTACCGCCGCCTCCTTGCGCTCTGCAACTAACTGGTCTTTTTCCATTGCCAGCGCACATTCATTTAATATTGCACTCATAATTCCGGCTTCAAATGCCTGAAGTTCTTTTCCTTCCATATCAATCCCCACTACCGCAAATACCCGTTCGCTGCTTCTGACTGCCAGGTACAGGCACTTTACTCCAGGCAGAGTCGTTGTAGAAAATCCGGCATGCTTATTATTCTTAAAAACCCACTGGGCTACTGCCCTTTCTTCCTTACGGTCATAGTAAAAATCGCTCTGCCCATGGCTTGATTTGAAGACAATGGGCTCCTGGTCCATCTGGGGATTCCCCAGATAAAACACCACATTGCGCTCCAAAAGTTTGCTCAGCTGTCTGGCTGTGCTTAAGGATATTTCTTTTGCATCCACTGCCTTCTGCAGCTTCTGGCTTGTTTCCAGCAAAATCTCTGTCCGGTAAGATTTCTTAACCGCCTGTTTCGCCTGATCCTTAACCTTTTGTGTCAGAGTAGCGCCTATCAGTGCTGAGAGAAACATGATTCCAAAAGTTACTATATAAGACGGATCATTTACAGACAATGTCTGTTTTGGATCGGTAAAGCAAAAGTTAAATATCATTACGCTCAGGACACTGGACAGTAAACTGCACAGCTTAATCCTGGTTAAAAGGGAAATCGTCAGAACCCCCAGGATATAAACCATAATCAAATTGGCATCGCTGAAATTCCAAAATGAAAACAGATAGGCTATAAGCGTGGATATCCCTAATATTACGATTGAGATCAAAATATCAACACCCAGCATCTCCGGCGAAAACGGTGTTCGGAATCTCTTTTTACGGTATTTCTTTTTATAAGCATCCGGAATGACGAATATTTCCAACTGTGGTGCCAGTCTGGTCAGCTTCTCTGAAAAGCTTTCCTTCATAGAGAACCATGCCCTTTTCGTATTGGTCCTTCCCAGAACAATTTTCGTCACCCTTGCTACTTTCGCATATTCCGCAATCTGTTCCACAATGTCTTCTCCATAAGAGGTCACTGTCTTTGCCCCCAGTTGTTCGGCAAGTCTGGTATTCATTCGAAGCCGCTCCACATCCTCTTTGGTATACTGGGTGAAATCAGAGTTTTCCACAAAAAATGCGGTGAATTTTCCCCGGAATGCCGATGCCATCCTGGCTGCCTGCCGAATGACTTTTTCATTGGATGGCGCCGGTGACAAGCAGATTAATATGTGCTCCGCCGCTCCTGCTTCCCCTGTCTGAAATGATTTTTCCTGCATCAGGTTCACCCGGTCCGCCATACGCCTCAGGGCAATTTCCCGTAGGGACACCAGATTGTCTTCCGTGAAAAAATGATTCAAAGCCTGCTCCGCAAGGCTTATCTTATATATTTTACCAGCTTTTAACCGGTCCAGCAGATCCTCCGGCTCAATGTCTACAAGCTCCACCTGATTCGCCTGGTCGAACACAAAATCCGGTATCCGCTCCTTTACCACAATCCCGGTAATCCCTGCAACAAGATCAATCAGGCTTTCCAGATGCTGTACATTTATCGTCGTGTACACATCTATTCCTTCTTTAAGCAGCTCCTGGATATCCTCATACCTTTTCTTATGCCTGCATCCGTATCCATTGGTATGAGCCAGTTCATCCACCAGAATAAGCTGGGGCTTTCGAACAAGGGCACCGTCCAGGTCAAATTCATGCAAAGTTATATTCTGATATGGGATCTCCAGCTGAGGCAGCACCTCCAGTCCCTGTACCAAAGCCGCTGTTGCCGGTCTGGCATGGGGTTCTATATAGCCTGCAACTACATCCAGCCCTGCCTTTTTTGCCTCGTGGGCAGACGCAAGCATGGCATAGGTTTTTCCTACGCCTGCTGCATATCCAAAAAATATCTTTAATCTTCCTTTTGTCCTGGATGTTTCCTCTTCCAGCTTCTTTAACAGTACTTCTGGTTTACGGTATTCTTCTGCCATGGCTCACACCTTCCTCGGTAACAGTATACCACATCTGTTTTAAAAATCTATTCCCATTTAACAATTCCAGCTAATCCCAATACCAGCGTAAATTCTCCTGCTCCGGGATAATTCCGCCTATGATATTGCCGATTATAACAGACTAAAGATTAAATAGGCATAACAGATTTACAGCCTGACATTAAAATGGCATTAAAATTGTATTAAAATTATACTTTTACATGATTCCCAGCGCCCTGTATACCATCCATATCAAAGTTCCTCCTGCCAATGCAATACCTCCTACAGATATGATTAATAATAATGCAACTGCAATCTGCCCGAAGATCATGGCAAAAAATGGGTGTCGGTCAACTGTTCCCAATAAATATGTTTCATGTACTGCTAAATACTTTTTCATAATCCTGCACCTGCCTCTATATAAAATACATTTCCTGCTTTCTATGGTTACAGTATAGCAAGAACCGAATTAAATAGGTGTAAGTGTAGAGATACACTGCGTTAAAATCAAATTAAAATATCTATTTTACCGATTTTACCGAAACTTCATTTTTTCTATATACAAAATGCACCTGGTTGTTGTAGAATAACTATATATGGAGATGGCAGTATATGGGAGTGTACATGCCCCTCCTGAAATAATGAAAGGGGTATCTATCATGAAAAATTTAATCGTTGGACAATCCGGAGGACCGACAGCCGTTATTAACAGCAGCCTGTTTGGAGTTATAAAGGAAGGATTACAACACAAGGATAAAATCGATCATGTATATGGTATGATAAATGGAATTGAAGGATTCTTAAAGGACCATTACATGGATTTAGAAACTGACGTAAGTCAAGAGGCCCTGCAGTCCCTGCGCATCACACCCGGTGCATTTTTGGGCTCCTGCCGTTATAAACTTCCGGAGGATCTGGAAGATCCCGTTTACCCGGAGCTCTTTAAAAAATTCAAGGCACTGAAGATAGGTTATTTCTTTTATATAGGAGGAAATGACTCTATGGATACCGTAAGCAAACTATCACGTTATGCTGCAAAGCATAAAAGTACCATTCGGATTCTGGGAATTCCCAAGACCATCGATAATGACCTGGTACATACGGACCATACGCCCGGCTTTGGAAGCGCTGCAAAATACGTAGCATCTTCCGTCTGTGAAATAGGTATCGATGCCTCAGTATATGACACAAAATCTGTAACCATTGTAGAAATTATGGGCCGTCATGCCGGATGGCTGACCGCTGCCGGAGTTTTGGCACGTAAATACGAAGAGGACAACCCTGTGCTCATTTACCTGCCTGAAGTTGCCTTTGACCAGGATCTCTTCCTGGAGCAGCTTAAAAAGGCACTGGAGAAAAAGAATAATCTGGTAGTCTGCGTCTCAGAAGGCATTCATGACAAAGACGGCAAATTTATCTGCGAATATGCCAGCGAAGTAGGTACGGATAATTTTGGACACAAGATGCTTACCGGAAGCGGAAAGTATCTGGAAAATCTGGTAAAAGACCGTCTGAATGTAAAAGTCCGCTCCGTAGAACTGAACGTCAACCAGCGCTGTTCCACATTTACCCAGTCCCTGACCGATGCAAGGGAAGCAGCCACAGCCGGTTCTTTTGCGGTAACCGCTGCTCTGGATGGGGAAACCGGTAAAATGATCACTTTTAACCGGTCCGCCGGAACACCTTACGACATATCCTGCGGACTTGCAGATGTTAATGACGTATGCAATAAAGAAAAAACCGTACCTCTTGAGTGGATTATTAACGATGGCACAGATATCAGCAAAGAATTTATTGATTATGCATTACCACTGATACAGGGTAATCCGGCTATTCCAATGAAAAATGGTCTGCCAAATTATGCATACCGTAAATAACACCCACAGTTGCCGGAAAGTAATTCCAGAAAAAATCAAGGAGCATCCTCAGTTTGAATGAGGATGCTCCTTTTATTTTTATTTCTAACAACTGACTGCAAATTGCCGCAGCCAGCAAAGACGTTATGTCAGAACAGATACACTATAGCTCAACTACCGTATAATCATGCCCGGTAAAAGGCAGAAATTTCTCCAGGATATCTTTTGTCTTTACTTTCAGGCTGGAGGTATTGATACAGGGATGGCACCCCATATACTCTGACTCTGCCACTTCCCGGTCAATTACCAGGCGTACCCGTTGATCCCGGTCATTCATAAGTCCCATGATGCTCACAGAACCTGGCGTTATATTCAAAAATTCTTCCATGTAGATTTCATTTGCAAATGACAGTCTCGCCACCTGCAGCTGACTGGATAAATCCTTGGTTTTGAATTTCTTCATTCCCGGCATTAATAATAAATAAAATTGTGTCTTCTGACTGTTGCACAGGAATAAGTTTTTACAGATCTCTATCCCCAGCCTGCTGTCCACGTCATGGCAGGCTTCTATGGAAGGCGTTACTTCATGGTCAAGCCTCATATACGGTATTTCTAACTTCTCCAGTACATCGTAGACCGCCATTTCCTTTTCCAGACGTCCCTGCCCATCGGGCCTGGTTGTATATACTGTGTCATCCATTTTAGTAAGCTTTCCCCCAGTATACCATCTTCTTAGCCGGTTTGCCGCAATGCACACATACGCCTGAAATCTCTTCCTGTACGAAAGGAATACAACGGGAAGTCACACCCACTTCTTCTTTCATGGCATCTTCACATTCCTGGCATCCGCACCACATAGCCTTGATAAAGCCCGGTTTTTCATCCGCGATTTGTTTCATCTCTTCTATATTATGAGCGGTGTAGGTATGGGTATCTCTGTGGACTCTGGCACGCTCCAGCATGTCTGCCTGCATTGTTTCCAGGATTTCTGCTGCTTTGCCTGCAATTTCATCCAGTGCAACAACTGTTTTCTCTCTGGTGTCACGTCTTACAATGACTGCCTGGCCTGCTTCGATATCTTTCGGTCCTAACTCAATACGGATTGGAACACCGCGCATTTCCTGCTCTGAGAACTTCCATCCAGGGCTCTTATCCGAATCATCTGCTTTCACGCGGAGTCCCGCCTTCGCCAGGGCATCCTTCACTTCAAATGCTTTCTCCAGTACGCCTTCTTTCTTCTGCTGAATGGGAATCACCATAACCTGTGTAGGTGCGATTCTCGGAGGCAGTACCAGACCGCTGTTGTCACCATGAACCATGATAATTGCACCAATCATACGGGTTGTCATCCCCCAGGAAGTCTGGTGAACATATTTCAGTGTATTATCTTTATCTGCAAACTGGATACCGAATGCTTTCGCAAATCCATCACCAAAATTATGGCTGGTTCCGGACTGTAACGCTTTTCCGTCATGCATCAGTGATTCAATTGTGTAGGTTGCTTCTGCACCTGCAAATTTTTCTTTATCCGTCTTCTGACCGCGGATGACCGGAATCGCCAATGTTTCTTCGCAAAAATCAGCATAGAGATTCAGCATCTGTTTTGTTCTGTCTTCTGCTTCTTCTGCAGTAGCATGAGCGGTATGTCCCTCCTGCCATAAGAATTCTCTGGAGCGGAGGAATGGTCTTGTTGTCTTTTCCCAGCGCACAACAGAGCACCATTGGTTATACACCTTTGGAAGATCACGATGTGAATGAATATCCTTGGCATAAAAATCACAGAATAATGTCTCTGAAGTAGGACGTACGCACAGTCTTTCCTGTAACGGCTCCAGTCCACCATGGGTAACCCATGCAACTTCGGGCGCAAATCCCTCTACATGGTCTTTTTCCTTCTGCAGCAGGCTTTCCGGAATAAACATAGGAAGATATACATTTTCAACCCCTGTCTCCTTAAAACGACGGTCCAGTTCATGCTGAATATTCTCCCAGATCGCATAACCTGCTGGTTTAATTACCATACATCCTTTTACACTTGTATAATCAATCAATTCCGCCTTCTTTACAACATCTGTATACCATTGTGCAAAATCTTCTTCCATCGATGTGATGGCCTCTACTAATTTCTTGTCCTTTGCCATTGTTCTGACTCTCCTTTTTCTATTTAATTAAGCTTGGGGAATGATCCTTTTTCTAAACCTAAAAGCACAAAAAAACTACCGGATCCTCCTATGCCAATACATAAGGGACCGATAGCTCATACACTTCGGCGGTACCACCCTAATTAACAGCCAAAACTATGGCCATTCTCTCAATCTCCCTTTAACGCCGGGACTACGTTGCATTTTCATGCAAAGCTCCAAGGCAGGTTCCATCTCCTCCGCATAAGAATCTCCCACCATGTGATTCTCTCTCTGAAATGCTTCCAAAATGTACTATTCCTTTTCTTCGCTCTATTATAATAACTCAATATGGTCATTCTAAAATAAATAATTTCATTTGTCAAGATGGGAATTTTACAAACCGACATCCAATCCCACATCTACTCTGACCTCTAATGGAATTACTAATCAAACATCTTATCCGGCACGTGCCTCTTGACATCCTTTTCTTTTATCTATAGACTGTTTCTATACTACATAAGATAAACAAAGGAGCTAAATTCCATGACAAAACCAGATCAAAAAACTGCCGGCCACATACTGGCACTGCTTACCATCATTGTATGGGGCACCACTTTTATTGCAACAAAAATCCTGTTGGATTATTTCAGCGCTACCCAGATAATGGTTCTCCGCTTTTTTATTTCTTATATCGGGCTGCTCCTGATCTGTATCTTCAACCGGCAGTTTACACTGAAACACAACTGGAAGGATGAAGCGGGAATCTTTTTGCTTTCCATGTCCGGCGTAACGATATATTACTTTTTTGAGAATACCGCCCTCTCCTTTACCCAAGCTTCCAATGTAAGTATTTTAGTTGCCTTCGCCCCAATTTTCACTGCAATTCTTGCTCACTTTTTTACAAAAGATGAGAAGCTGAAGAAAAATATTATCTTTGGTTTTATTATAGCGATCATCGGCGTAGTGATGGTGGTATTCAATGGAGCCGTCGTCCTGAAGTTAAACCCCTTGGGCGATGGAATGGCCATTCTGGCTGCTCTTTGCTGGGCAATTTACTCTATTTTGCTTAAAAAGTATATCAACAAATATGACAACTTCGCCCTGACCCGTAAAGTGATATTCTATGGATTAGCCAGCTCCTATATCATGATGGCAGCAACAGAAAAGCGCCTCCTGCCCCCGGCAGCTATCAACGGGGAAATTATCGTCTGCCTGCTGTTTCTGGGAATTCTGGGAAGCGCCATCTGCTATATAACCTGGAATGTTGCAATCAAAAAAATAGGAATTATTAAAACAAATAATTATATATACTTGAATCCGTTCATCACTATGGTTGCCGCGTTCTTCATCCTGAAAGAACAAATCACGCCAACCGGTTTGCTGGGTGCCCTGCTTATTGTGGGCGGCGTAGTGCTCTCCGAACGCTGATTTTGGCTGTTTACTTTCACTGCTTATTTTGCTGCTTATTTTGCTGCTTATTTTGCTGCTTATTTTCGCTGCTTATTTTCACTGCTTATTTTCCCCGCTTATTTACGTGCTCCCTGGCCCCGGGTTCTTAGAAGCTTCTCATAATCTGCCTGGGATACCGGCCTGGAACAATAGTATCCCTGAATATAGTCACAGGAGATACATTGCAGGAACTCGTACTGTTCCTTTGTCTCCACGCCCTCTGCGACTACTTTAATCCCCAACTCCCGGGCCAGTGCGATGACACTGGTTATAATCTTCTTACTTCTGGTGTTATTTTCGTAGTCATCTATAAGTGTTTTATCCATTTTCAGCAGGTCAATGGGAATATTCTTAAGGGTATTCAAGGAAGAATAACCAGATCCAAAGTCATCCATTAAAATGTGGATTCCGCTTTGATGGAATTTATCCAGAATGCCTACCAGAATTTCTTCATTATCCAGCAGCACCGTTTCCGTCAGTTCCAGTTCAATCAGATGTACCGGTACTTTATATTTTTTTATGATATCCAGATACGTATCCACAAAATCCTGACGGTATAAATGGAGCCTGGAGACATTTACAGAGACGGGTGTCACCTCATAGCCCTCCTGCTGCCATTTTTTAATCTGCCTGCAGACTTCTTCAAAGATATACTGGTCCAGTTGTACAATTGTACCAGTATTTTCAAAAACAGGTACAAACTCGCCCGGTGTGATTAATCCTTTTTCCGGTCTCTGCCATCTGACTAATGCTTCTGCACCATCAAAGCACTGCTTCTCAATGTCGAACTTGGGCTGGTAATAAATAATAAACTCCCGGTTTTCCAAAGCTGCCTCAAAGTGATCTTCAATGTCCTTGGTACGAATCTTCCGGTCACGCATTTTATCGTCATAGAAACAGCATACCTGAAGCAGTTCTCCTTCAGGACGATTCAGTGCCATCTTTGCCCGATCCACCATGGTGTCAATTTCATCTACTCCCGGTTCAATCTGATAGATCCCCGCCGTAGCTTTAATCTCATAATGCTTCCCCCCAAAGTCCGTCCGGCTTTGCAGGCAGCCTATAATATCTTCCACACGGTGCTTTAGCTCTTTTTTATCCTTTTGTTGGAGCAGCGCCACAAAGTGATCCGCAAGCATTCTGGCAAATGCCTCCTTATCCCTTAAGTGTTCCTGAATAACTCCAGCTACGTAGGTAAGCGCTCTGTCCCCTTCCGCATAGCCGAAGAGATCATTTATATACTGAAATTTGTGAATATTAAAACACACCACCGTATAATCCAGTTCACGATTATCTTCCAGAATCTGCTTTGCCTCCACCTTAAATTTATTAAAATTGGTCATCCCGGTCGCTTCATCCGTAAAAGCTATTTTCTCCAGATCTTTTCTGCTGACCTGTCTGATGCGGTTGATCTGGAGTATCAAAATGATAATGAGGCAGGAGCAGAAGAAAATAAACAAATATGCCAGGGTTAATATTTCACCCATACTCTGCCTGATCACTTTGCCTGGAACAACCGTCAGGAGAAACCATTGGTTGACAGATAATGGCTGGTAATACATGTAGTATTCCATATCATCCCGGAATACCACATATCCATTTTCCCCTTTGCTCACCCCACGCTTCAGTTTTGTTACGGCACCGCTGTTTTTGCCTGAACGTTCGTCCATAAAACGGTAAATGTTATCAAACTGCTTTTCTTTATGCTTTGCCCCTTCTCCTACAATATAGTCACCGTTTCCTTTTATAATATAACTGTAACCGTCACCGGAATAAATCGTTTCAGCCAAAGCACTTTTAAAATTATTTGTGTCCAGCGTCGCAAAAAGAACACAGCGGTATCCATCCCGGAAATTAACCGGAGCGCTGTAAACATTGATCTTCTCTCCGCCTTCCACATCGTTTAATGTATCCGACATTATAACGCTTCCATCCATAGATCTTTTAAAGTAATCCCTGCCATCCAGATCCATTTCTACGCCATCTGTAGTATACGCCGTGCCATCCGGCATAATAATTCCCATTCTCTTAAAGTCATTGGATTCATCTACAGGTTTTATTTCCCTGATTAATTCTTCTATTTCACAAGTATCATGCTGCCCCAGCAAGATTGCCAGATTGCTGATGATATCTTTCCCTTTCTCCGCTTCCCGCTGGAAAACTTTCGCACTCTGATTCGAGATTTCCGCCAGATTACTCAGCACCTTTTTCTGCGAACTATTATAAAAGAGCTTAGCAAACAGGATGCCTGCAGCCGCGATTACTAAAATAATCAACACAATGTCAAGAATTCGACGATTACGTAATCTCTTCTCCATCTCTTCCTCTCTTCCCGTTCTGTCACTGACTTTCATTTCTCCGTATTTATATTACATTTATTATATATCACCCTTCTGGCTTGTGCAATAAATTAATCAAAAACATTCCCATACCAGGAAATTTTACTCTTGAACTTTCCTATGGAAGTGCTATATTTAAATTAGTGATATTATTATTGGGGATTATGTATCATGAAAGGAGAAGGAATCTATGGCACAATTAAATTTTGAGAGCAAAGAAACCGAAGAGTATTATAAGAAAATGCGCAGGACACTTGGCATCAGCCATCCAAGCCACTGGAACCATAGTCCCTGTATTACAAGGGAAGATGTGGATAATTATGTAAAGGATGCCCAGAATATACTGGCATGCTGACAGAAAACGGATGATGAAGCGGGAAGCCTTCATCATCCGTCTTTTTAGCGATCTCTTTGCAACTACTCATCTCTATTACCCTTCAAATATTTCACAAACAAATCCAGCTGCTCAGCCTTCCCATACAGATATCCCTGATAAATATTACATCCCAGCCGTGCCAATACGTCCCGTTGCTCTTCAGTCTCCACGAACTCCGCCACTACTTCAAAATGCAATGACTCCGCCAGCTGCATAATGCCAAGAACAATATTTTCCGAACGTTTATTCATCAGCTGTTTCACAAGGCTTCCATCCAGCTTTACCTCATCAAAGACATTCTGCTGCAGGTATGTGAGAGAACTGTGCCCCATGCCAAAGTCATCCATACTAATCTGTATTCCCATCTTCCTCAACTGTTCAATACGATTGATGATAGCATCTGTTGTACTGAAAAGTGCCCGCTCCGTAAGTTCAAATACCAGAATCACATTTCCAAAAGAATACTTATCAAGAATTTCCCTGACCTGATCCACAAAGTCCTCTTCCTCCAGCTGGTAAGGAGATAAGTTAACGGATATATGTATTGGTTTGTTATAAACCTTCTGGATTTCTTCTATGTTCCTGCATGCCTCTTCAATTATGTAATAGCCCAGTGCATTTAAGAATCCCGACTGTGCCGCCAGTGAGATAAGAAGCGGAGGCGAGATATAACCCGCTACCGGATGCTTCCACCTAAGAAGCGCTTCTCCCCCGTAGACTGATCCGTCCCGATGCACCTGAACCTGGTAAAATAGCTCCAGATGTCTCCGTTTCATAGCATTATTCAGATCCACTGCCAGTGTCTTGGCGGCATAATTATATTCATAAGTATTTGCCAGGAACGACGGAATTCTGCCTTTCTCTTCTCCTGTCTGCATATCCTTCTGTATCTTTAATACTTCTTGAGTGAAATCTTCCGTCTGCTTCATTTCACTTCTCTTCACGAATGGAATATAAATAAATACTCCAATTATTATATTAAAAAGCTGCAAAAGGCTTCCCGCTACAGAACCCGTAGCCGTATAACCGCTTAAAATTACAGGAGAAGTCCATTCAACCGAATTGGTTACCAAAGGCACCAGCCCCACAGCCATTGCTATACTGCTTGTAATTGCCATAACAATTGGCGTTAAGATAAATGGTACAATCATAACCGGATTAAATATAACCGGGAAACCAAATACAACAATTTCACTGATATTGAACAGCACCGGAACGCAGGAAAATTGCGCAAGCCTCTTATTGTGGTTCTTCTTCGCCGCCACAAACAAGGCGATAATCAGGCATAGTGCCGTACCGCAGCCGCCAATAAAAACAAATACATCCAGGAAAGTTTTTGAATATATTTCTGTGGGCTGGCTCCCGGACGCAATTAAAGCCTGATTCACGTCTATACCCTGCTCAAAAAACCGCTTTGCTACAGCGTCCAGAGTATTTGTTCCATGTATCCCAAAAAACCACAGCAGATGGGAAAAGAAAATATATAAAATCACGCCCAATATGTTCCCGCCAATTTTTTCAAACAGCATCAGGAACAGATAGGAACCAAAATTCATAATATTCCCATCACCCATCACCGCCCTCAGACCGATGCCAAGAATCGTAAACAGAATAATGATTCCAACGGTAGGCAACAGGCTTCGCATTGCCTGATTAAAAATATAATCCGCTCCGATTGTATGCAATTTTTCAAACTTATTGTAAAATTTCATTCCCTGGCGGAACATGGCGCAGGACAATACAGTTATAAACATTGCTGTAAAGACCCATTCTGCCCCGAAAATATGCTCCGTTTGATTTTGCAGGCCTCCTAAAAATGCCAGATAGGAGCAGATCGCAATTGCTGGATAGAAATTCAGATCTTCTTTTCCCACCAGTTTCCCTATTGATATGCTAATTGTAAAAATAAGGATCAAAGCTAAGGACCCCAGCGTTATATTATAGATAACCGTAAAAAATTCAGACAGTTTTCCGCCCAAAACTCCATGAACCACATTCTGGTATGCCTGCCATGGAAAAGTATTCAGTAAAAGGGCAAAAGATCCGATCAGAAGGAACGGAATTGCCAGACTCAATCCCTGTTTAATTGCAAGTCCGTACAGCGAACTTTGTAATTTTATGCTCTTTTTCATTTTCATTCTATACTATCCTCTCTCCAAAACCAAAATTCTGCATAGACTAATGTTACTGAGAATATATCTCACTTTATCTTTGATAGTATATCATAAAAAAACGCTGCCGCCTACGGTTAAACCGAAGAACGACAGCAACTTTTTTATCTTATTTTAATACTTTTCTTATTACTGTAACCTGTATAAACCTTTTTACCGCCAATAGTCTTATATGCCCTCACACGGAAATAATATTTTTTACCACTCTTTAATTTTTTAACGGTTTTGCTAAGGGTTGTGCCCTTTTTAATTGTCATAATTTTTTTGCCTGAGAAATTTGATTTTCCGGAATACTGTATTACATATCCTTCTGCACCGCTAACCTTTTTCCACGTTACCTTTGCATATTTTTTCTTTGAGCTCTTCAGCGTTTTTATTGACATTTTTTTATTCTTAAACTCAAACCTGTCCACTCTATTCTGTGCATCTACCGCGATTTGTTGTGCTTTTTGGGCTGCTTCCAGAGCCGCTTTTGCCTTTGCACTGTTTTCTCCGGCTTCTTTTTTGGCTGCCTCAGCTGCCTTCCAGGCTTCCCCTGCTTTTTTATTTGCTTCTGCCGCCTCTTTTCTTGCTGCCTCGGCTTCTTTTTCTGCCGCTTCCGCTTTTTCCCGAGCCTTTTGGCTGATGATTTCTGCCGCCTCTTCCTTGTCAGGTATGTCAATGGAATAGGACCCGGACAGTAATTCTATTTTTGCACATCTGGTGCCATTGTGCTGTTCTAATGCAATTAAGGATGCCCCCTGGGGAAGTTCCAGGCAGTCTGCCTGATTTTTGTTCATCGCAAGATACAGCGTTGCAGTGGTGTTAGCAGGTACAACCGCTTCATAGGCAGTCATCTCCTCTTGAGCTGCTGTCCATCCGCTGTAAATAGTTCCATATGCAGATTCGAACGAACCATTTGCATAAGTAAAGGTTCCACCAGCTACAGGCTGTAGGATAAAATGTTTATATCCCGGAGAGGTCTCATCATATTTGATACCAAGCTGGGAATCCATCATCCAGGAGGTCACTGCTCCAAGAGAATAATGATTAAAAGAATTCATACCATTATTTCCACCAAAGCCGTTCTCTTCCGTATAAGAATTCCATCTCTCCCAGATGCTTGTTGCTCCCTGTGTTACCGGATACAGCCAGGATGCATAATCGGTACACTCCAACATTTTATATGCCACATCAGATCTTCCATGATCACTGAGTGCATTAAGTACATTTGGTGTTGCATTGAATCCGGTTGTGATGGTATACGGAGTGAGCGGCGTACCATCATTGGCTGTGGGGTGTTCTATGCTATCAATGTAGTTTTCCAAATATTTATCTATCTTTTTCTCATCAACTACTCCATAATTAATCGGTGATGCATAGGACGCCTGCGTATGGATAATACTTCCGTTTGCAGAACACGATTTTCCACTTTCCGCATCTATATAGATACGATTCCAGGCTTCTTTCGCCGCATCATACATTGCTGTATATTTATCCGCATTTTCTTTCTGCCCCAGGGCTTTTGCCATTGCCGCCACAGACCGGAGACAATACACATACATTGCATTCCCCAGCATCGCTCCGTCTGTATCTACTACGGACAGATGATCACACAGAAAACCTGTTTGAGAGGTAAGCGCCGGTTCTGCATGTTTTTCCCCATCCTTTTCATAGCTTAACGGTTTGCCCTCCAGATTCTTCATGTAGGCATAGATAGCATCCATGTTTTCCTGTACTATGGCTGTATCTCCATATTGCTGGTATAAGAAAAAAGGTATAAATACAATTGCACTATTCCAGGTAATCCCAAAGGACATTCCTCCAACTTTGACCTCACCTGTCTCCATATTAAAAGAAGGATAGTTTGGAGATACATGCCCGGTCATTCCGTCCGCTCCCTGTGTCTGTCTGACACAATTCATCCACTGACGCAAAAACTGATAAGTGTTTGCATTATAACTTCCGGCAAGGGCATAAACATTTGCATCCCCCATCCATCCCATTCGTTCATTTCTCTGAGGACAATCAGTTGGCAGGGTAATATAATTGCTTGCTTCTGAATTCTGCCCATTTTTAAACAGGCGGTTTACCAGTTCATTCGAACTGTCAAATGTAGCTGTATTATCAATGGAAGAAAGAACCAATGACTTCACATATTCGGCAGGTAACGCTTGCTTAAGGCCTGTGATCTCTATGTATCGGTAGCCATGGAAAGTAAGGTCCGGTACATAGGTCTGCTCTCCGGCCTTCATCGTATAAAAATCCGTAGTCAGCGCTGCACGATAATTTTCCTGCAGAAGGTTTCCAGCCAGATCTCCATACTCATCCAGTTCAGGATATAACATCTCGGCTACCCGGATGGTAATGGTTTCCCCCTCTTCAGCTAATTCAGAAGGAATTGTAATCTGAGGGACAGCAGCTACATTTTCGCCGAAATCATAGATATAGCTTCCGCTGCCTTTTTTATTTTCTCCCATTAAAGAAGCTTCCAGGGTATTAATCACATGCACTTCATCATCATGGCGGACAATCAGCTTCTGATCAGCAAACGGCTTTCTCGTTTCAATAGCCTCCGCCTGTCTCCATCCCGCTGCCTCAGCATTGTAATCTGCCTTGGTAAAGCCATCTATCTCATCCTCTTTTGTGGCATCGTATCGCTCACCTTCAAATAATGATGCGAAACGTACCGGACCATCACCATAATACTCCCACGTATCGTCATCTGTTACAATTGTTTCACTCGTTCCATCCGCATAGTTAACAACCAATTTTATCAGCAATGCTTCTTGGTCACCATAATAATTGTATGTCCCGTCAGAAAAAGTACATGCGTGACCTGTCCACCAGCCTTCACCCAGAACTGCACCCATGGCATTTTCACCCTGTGCCAGGTAATCCGTTACATCATATACATTGTAACCAATTTCCTCCCGGTATTCCATGGATCCCTGTTTAAACCACTCATCCGGAGCCACTTCTTCTCCATTTATGTAGAAATCTCCGATCCCCTGGATCCCCATATATAGCCTTGCCGACGCCACCTGGTTATCCAGTGTAAAATCTGTACGCAGATAGGGCTCTGATGCATAAGAAGGATCTCCATAGGCCATAATGTCCCCTTCTGTCCCCTCCACTGTTATTTTACTTCCTTCTATCGTTATGCCTTCTTTATCATTCCAGATGCTATAAGAGGCCCCTGTTTTTTCCCCAAACAATATACCTGTGCCAAACCCGGGGTTCTTCAGCTCATAATCGGTGAAAATGGCTTTCTGTCCTGCCCTAGCGGCAAATCCTATTGAATTCAGATTAGGAAATGTCATAGCGTCTGAACTTCCCTGATCACTTAGTACGATACCTCCTGATGTTCCACTGCCGTTTGCGGCCTCGGAGACTGCAATCTCCTGTCCGTCAATAAACATTGTAAGAGTACTGGTAACCACGTTAAGCTCCAATGTATGTGTCTCATTTTTATTTTCGTTTGTGATCAGTTCATCCAGATTCGTCACCTGGTTATTTACCTTATTAATTACCATAAATGGCTGTTCCGGCGTATCTCCATCAAAATAACCCACTCTGTATATGTTGATTGCCGCACCGCCACTTTCGTCTACCTGAGATATATCCAGTTCAACGCGGAAGTAGTTTTCACCTTCCATCATATCAATGTTGAATAATTTGTTTTTCAACCGAAAATCATCTGCACCAAAGATGACTGATGCGCCTGTACTTCCTTTTGGTATCCGCACCTTAGTTGAAATATCAAACAGGGTCGAGCCTGCCGCATCCAGTGATAATTCATCGGCACCAATCCATTCGGCACCGTCCCAGGCACTTAGATCAGTACTCATCAGTGATGTTTCAAAATAAGCAGGATCAGACACTGTCTCGTTTCCAAAGTTGTCTTTCACTACTACAGACCAGTTGTATCCGGTACTGGCTTCCAGACTGCTGCCACCATATGTAACTGCTGCAGAATCTCCTGATTTCACTTCTCCGGAATCCCATACCACCGCATTATCATCCGCTTTTTGTACCACGAGTTGATAGGATATCTGGTTAATTCCCGTTGCATCTGATAACATTTGCCAGGAAAATACCGGACTGGCAGTATCTACCCCCAGCGGATTTTCTTTTCCTTCTGTTTTCAAATTAACGATGCTTGTGGTTTCACCTGTTTTAGCCGCTATCTGCCGGTTTTCTTTTTTTAATCCTGCCGCTGCGGTGGTAAGGGCAGCGGTGGGTACTGATCCCGATACTACTGCCGCCGCCAGAACATACGCAAAGCTTTTTTTGACTATTTTACGCATCAAATTTCCTCCCTTTTTCTCTTTTGGTTTATTCAAACCGTACCTATATTGTAAAAGACTGTCATTTTATCTTCTACCCTTTGAGATGGGAAAAAATACCCTCTGATACGTATTAAAAGCGATTTTTAATCGTGAGATTCCAGATTCTTCCGATATTGATAAGGCGTCTGACAAAATAATTCCCGGAATGATTTCTCAAAATGCTTTCGGCTGCTATAATTCATACTCTCTGAAATCTTTTCAATTGACCAGTTTGTATTTGCCAGCATTTCCCTTGCTTTTTCCAGCTTCAGCTTACATACCATACTTCTGAAATTCATTCCGGTGTGTTCACGTAGGAATCTGGAGATATAAGCAGGCGTATAATAAAACTGTTCCGCAAGATCATTCAGTGTTACCTGCTGATAGTTGCGGCTGATATACTCCATTACCTGATAAATATCCAGTGTTTTCTTCCGTCTTTTTTGGCTTTCAGACTGGTATAGCTCTGTCCTTGACAGCTCTAAAAAAATGTTGGCAAGAATATTCTCCATCAGCTGCTGCATAAAAGGCCTTTGCGCTTCTGCTTCTCCAATCATTCTGCTGAAATCCTCCTCTACCATTGCATTTTTTTTAATTCTATAGCGAAGATACTCAGGCCTTTTCTCATTTTCATATATTTCATTCATTAAAAAATGATACAAAGGATTTTGATCATTCACAACCTGGGCAACAACTTTTTGATAGCATTCCTCGCTGATTAGTATATTCATTAGCAGCGTTTCCCTATCCCTCAGGACAATACAATGGGAAACGGATGAGTTCATAATCCAGAATTCCCCTTCTGACACCGTATAAGATTTTTTTCCAATATTCTGTACCGCCTCCCCCCTGATCAGATAAAATGCTTCTATGTAAGCATGCTGATGCTGGTGCTTTTCATTCTTAGCCCAGGTGCATCTCTTTTCAAAAGACTCACTTATTTCGTTATCATAAAAGAAGCTTTTCATTTCTCCAAGGTCTTTTAGAAAGTCAACCATTACATGAACCGTGCCCGTCTCATAGAAAAAAAATGGTATCATTCTTTTTTTCGGTAAATCTCTACGCTGCTTTTGGATCTTATTTTTATTTTCTCTATCCAAATGTTTATTTTTCATTTCCTCAGCATGTAACTGAAGTTTTTCATGGATTTTCATACAATTACCTGCCTGTTCCAGAGCGTGTTTAAATTAAATTTCAGTTCTATAGCTTCTATTAAATCATACCGAACTTCATGATTAAAGAAAAGAGAAAGATTCTTTGATATCTGGTAATTTTATTCTTAGATGATATTTATAAAATCAAAAAAAGAAAAAAGAACCATTGCACCGATATCATGCAATGGTTCTGATATTTTAACTATAGTCTTTATTTGTATAATGGTCCGTAAGCTGCACAAGCTCTGTAATCCTGACCTTCTTTATCCTGTCCGAATGCATTCCAGGAAGCTGGTCTGAAGATATCTTCTTCCGGTACGTTATGCATAGCAACCGGGATTCTTAACATAGAGCACATTGTGATTAAGTCTGCTCCGATGTGTCCGTAGCTGATTGCACCGTGGTTAGCGCCCCAGTTATTCATTACATCATAAGCTGTCTTAAATGCGCCTTCTCCGGTTGTTCTTGGTGCAAACCAGGTACATGGCCATGTATAGTCTGTTCTCTTCCATAATTTATCAGATACTTCGTCAGGAAGTTTTACAGTATGTCCTTCTGCGATCTGAAGAACCGGTCCTAAGCCTTTTACAAGGTTCAGACGGATCATGGTTACCGGCATTTCAGCTTCTGTTAAGAAACGGGATGAGAATCCGCCTCCTCTGAAGTATCCGTTATCAGCAGGATTCCAGGTAGTTGCGTTCATGATTGCATCCTGGTCTGCTTCTGTAACTTCATACCATGGCTTCATAACGCCGTTGCCGTTTTCATCTTTTGCCTGTCCGTTTGCATCGAGGCAAGCTGCACCTGAGTTGATTAAGTGGATAAATCCGCCTGCTTCTTTTGCAACACCTTCGATATCATATCCGGTAGCTTTTTTAACTGCTTCCGGGCTCCAGTATGTACGAACATCTGCAAAGATCTGTGCTCTGTTAGTCAGTAATTTCATGAACATCATGCCAAGTCCGTTTAATACGTCATTTTCTGTAGCCAGGATATATGGCTCTCTTGCTCCATTCCAGTCGAAAGAAGTATTTAACATTGCTTCCGGGAAGTCACAGTTTGGATAGAAATCTGTCCACTGTCTCTGTCCCTGGAATCCAGCTGCGATAGCATTGTGTCCGATTGCTTCTTCAGAGAATTTAGCATCCAGGTTTTTATTTCCATTCATTAAGTCTTTGATGATACACATCATCTTAACTACGAATTCAAAATCTTTTTCTTTCTGCTCATCAGATACCTGTAATTCAGGTGGGTTCTTGTCAAATCCGATTTTGCATTTTTCTTTGGACCATGCAAGTGCTTTCTTGAATTCCGCTTCATCATAGATGCCTTCTGTCATACGACGGATGATTTCTACTTCATCAACAGATTCTACCCTCATGCCTAAGTATTCTTCAATAAATGCAGGATCAATGATAGATCCGCCGATTCCCATACAGATGGAACCGATCTGTAAATAAGATTTTCCTCTCATAGAAGCTGCTGCTACAGCTGCACGGCCAAATCTTAATAATTTTTCTTTAACGTCACAAGGAATATCTGTATCATCTGCATCACAAACATCATGTCCGTAAATACCAAAAGCAGGAAGTCCTTTTTGTGCATGTGTTGCAAGAACGGATGCAAGATAAACAGCACCTGGTCTTTCTGTACCATTGAATCCCCATACACCTTTAATCGTGTTTTTGTCCATATCCATTGTCTCAGCGCCATAGCACCAGCAAGGAGTAACCGTCAGTGTAATATCAACGCCTTCTTTTCTGAACTTTTCAGCACAGGCTGCTGTTTCACCAACACGTCCGATTGTAGTATCTGCAATTACAACTTTAACCGGTTCACCATTTGAATATTTTAAATTCTCTTCGAATAATTTAGCTGCTGATTTCGCCATGTTCATAGTCTGCTCTTCCAGAGAACCTCTTACATCCAAAGCGCCTCTACGTCCGTCAATTGTTGGTCTGATTCCAATTACTGGGTATCCACCGATCAATCTGCTTTCTGCCATTTGAAATTACCTCCATTTTAATAAAATTGTTTGGTTTGTTTATACACTTTACACAATGCGATTTTATCCCTTCCGCATTTTATGTACTAAGTATACAACATATTTTTTCATTTTGCACGTAAAATTATGTTAGGATATGGACAATTTTTGTGATTTTTGTTATACTATATCATCAACACCAAAACACTGTTAAACGTTTTAAAATAGAAATAGAAAGAACATGAGGTCAAACACATATTATGAAAGCATTCCATGAAGTCCGTTCCTATGATTCCGATTTTATGGTGTGGCATTCATCCTATGAGAATATCAGCTTCCTGGCACACTGGCATCAGGAGATTGAATTTATTTATGTCCGCCAGGGCAGTGCCCATTTCAGCATCAATGATGATATTTTTACTGCTCACGCCGGTGACCTGGTCATTGTGGACACGGGTGATTTCCATTACAGTGACTCGTCAAATATGGAGAATATCCTGGAATTCATTATCTTTGATCCTGGCATTATCAGTTCTCTTTATCACCATTCCCAGTTTTCACATCCCTGCGTAACCAGAGAAATGCTGGAATCCTACGGGATGAGCGAAATGCTGAGATCCCTGCTGGACAGAGTGGGTGAGGAGCTTAAGAACAAGGAATCTTATTACAAAGAGATCATAACAGCCGCCTTACGGGAGTTCTGGTATCTGTTGAAACGCAGATTGCCCAAGAATGACAGCGGCCTGCAAAGCACCAGTAAACGCATTAACATGCTATACGACATGCAGCAGCTCTTATCTTATATGGAAGAACACTATGCCGACAATATTACGCTGTCATTTGCCGCAAAACAGATGAGTTTCAGCGAAAGCCATTTTTCTAAGGTATTTAAAAAACTGATTGGGATTAATTTCGTCACCTATCTGAACATGGTGCGCGTAGAGCACGCTGCCAACGAGCTTAAAAATACCAGCAGCAAAGTCACAGACATTGCTATCGACTGCGGCTTTAATAATATACGTACATTTAACCGTGTATTTAAGGAGATTACGGGCTGTACCCCAAGCGAATTTTTAAAACTGACAGATCCGGATTCCTATAACCTTACCTATTATAAGCGTAAATCATCGGAGCAGGAATTTGTAGAAAACGATTCTCTGACCGTTGTAAAAAATATACCATCGGAGGTACTGCCATGACCAACCCCATTTTATACCGTAAACGCCTCATCCCTGAGGAATGTGTTTTATTAAAAGACGATATACTGCTTTACCGGGATGACCATATCATTCTTACGAAATGGGATACTCTTCATCCTAAAAAAACACTGCATCACGGGCTTTCCTGTTATCTTCTGGATAAAGGAATCAAAGTCAGCAAGTTCTATGACCATGAAAGCCGGCTGATCAGCTGGTACTGCGATATCATTACCTATGATTATGAGGAATCCACTGATACTTATATATTCACAGACCTTCTGGCTGATGTCATCGTCTATCCGGATGGAAAGCTCAAAGTCATAGACCTGGATGAACTGGCCGATGCCATGGAACAGTCCTTAATTACTTCGGAAATGATGCAAAAAGCCCTTAGGCAGCTGGATACGCTGCTTCACGTAATCTACCGGGGTGATTTCCATAAATACCAGAAATATATTGACGATGCTGAAATTAAGGATATATAGTGCAGCATCATACAATGAATTAAATAATATTGCTCTAGTACAGCATTGCGTAAATAAACAGATAGCGGATGCTATATTCACAGTTATTTGTGCAACGCTGTACTAGTTGGTGTTTGATTTATTTCTGCCGGCTGTACGTCTCGCAAAACGTGGCGTGCAGCCGGCAGAATTTTGTTCCCGGCAGTACAAAAAGCATCATATTTTCCCAATATTTACACAATACTGCTGGTATTTTATTATGATTTTTGATATGATAGTACCCTGTCGCTAAAAATAAGAGCGTATCTGTACAGGGTTATGAAAGGATACGAAATACATTATATAACAAGAGGAGGTCAGACGATGGATCAGGAACAGCAGCATTTACAGGAGTGCACCGAAATTATCAAAGAAAATATCGCATTATATGAGAAACAGGTGCAAAACAGCCGCCGGGAAACCGATGAACTGTACATTGCCATACAACAGGGCGATACGGAGCTTTATGACCAGTTAATTGTAAGCCAGGATATCACCACCCATGCAGCCAATTCCCTGCGCAAGAACCGGGCGGCACTGGAAAAGCCGTATTTTGGACGTGTGGATTATGAAGAAACTGAATTTGCAAAGCCTGAAAGTATTTACATTGGTAAAAACGGTATCAGCCGTGACAAAACAGAAGTTATCATTGTGGATTGGCGTGCCCCTGTTTCCAGCGTCTACTACGAAAATACATTGGGACGTGGCAATTATCATGTCCCGGAGGTCGGTGATATTGAAATTGACCTTAAGCTGAAACGAACCTTTGATATCGTCCAGGGAAAACTGACTGGCTATTACGACAGTGATGTGGCATCCAACGACGAACTATTAGTCAAATACCTTGCAAAAAATAAAGACGTTGTATTGGGTGATATTATTTCCACCATACAAAAAGAGCAAAATGAGATCATAAGGGATACTCCATTTACGGATATTATTGTCCAGGGTGTTGCCGGAAGCGGAAAAACAACCGTTGCCATGCATCGAATCTCCTATATTTTATATAACTATGCACATCGGTTTTCTCCTGAGGAATTCTGTATTATCGGAAGCAATGATATGCTTTTAAGCTATATTACCAGCGGCCTGCCCGAACTGGATGTATCCGGCATCGGTCAGAAACGTATGGACCTTTTTCTGGTTTATCTTCTGGATAAAGACTGGAAGAAAAAATTCCAATATATCCAGATGAAACCTCAGTCCGCATTTAAAAGTAAACTGAGTTTTATTTATTGCCTGGGAGACTATCTGAAAAAAATTGAATATCAGTCCATCCCCTGTAAAAGCATTAAGGATCCTGTCCTGGGAGTAATCCTCTCTGCCGAAAGTATCCGCTCAGCGCTTAGACTCAGCCGAGGTTTATCCCTGAAGCAAAAGCTGGCACAGCTAAATGAACGGCTCAAAAACAGAATCCGCCTGTTGACAGATGGTTCTAAAAAAGATTACCGTTCAAAAAAGCTAACCCAGTATCGCAATTATTTTAAATGGGAAGCAGAAGCAAAAACGCCTCTGGCAATTTATATCAACTTTTTACTGGCTTATGAATCCGATGATAATTCCCATAATGTGGATTGCACTCTGGCAGATATTCAAAAAGAATCATTTGATGTCTATGATCTTGCTGCAATGGTATTTATCCGGAAACGGATGACAGAACCAAAACCCTCGGATGAGTTCGGACAGATTATCATAGATGAGGCGCAGGATTTTGGTCCTATGATTTACTATGTCTTAAGAAATGCTCTGCCTGATTGTTACTTTACCATCATGGGGGATGTCTCACAAAATATAAACTATACTACTGGTATGAACAGCTGGGATGAATTGTGCAATGAGGTTTTTAATCCGGAAAAAGAACATTTTCGCATTTTGGCTAAAAGTTACCGAAATACCATTGAAATCTCAGAGTATGCAGGAAAAGTTCTGGATAAAGCATCTTCCGGCGCCTACAAGATACAGCCTGTAATCCGTCATGGATCACCCGTTCAGCTGTATCAGTGTTCCATGGAAGAAATGGCAGAACAGGCTGTTTCTATTATAAAAGGCATACAGGAGCGTGGATTTGACACCACTGCAGTCATCTGCCGCACCCAGGAAGAAGCCGGAGATGTAGAACGGCTTTTAGCTGAACAGATTGCGGTTGAAGATGGGACTGAGATGAACTTTCAAAAGGGTGTTATGGTTCTTCCCATTGCCCTTACCAAAGGTTTGGAATTTGACACAGTTTTACTTTGGAATCCGGATACAGAAAGTTATCAGGAAAATGAGGGTGATGCAAAGCTTTTGTATGTGGCAATTACACGTGCACTTCATGAACTGCACATACTCTGCCATGGAGCGTTATCTGATTTGTTTAACTAGTACCAAGGGGCTAAATACGTATAGTAGTTGCGCCGCTCGGCACTAGAGCACGTAATTTAAGTGGCAGTGCTGAATATTTCGTCAGTCTGCAGGCATTTGCTTTCACATAAAAATCCGCATATACCGGTGTCTTTTGAATCCACCGGTACATGCGGATATAATTGATTTAAAATACTTTTATATATTTAAATTCCAGTTTTTCTACCCCTGAGAGTTTCTGATAAACAATCTTACATACTTTTTCATATACTTCCCTTACAAATCCGGTGTCATCCGTACTGATTACGCCGTCACCATAATTTGCCTGCATTACAAGGTCCATTGCCCTTGCAAATTCATTGGGATCAACTCCTTCAAAGCGCTGCGCCACTTCCTTTACGAATCCAGGTTCTGTTCCATCGAATTTTTTAGGCAGTCCGCCAAGAACCATTACTTCATACATCGATGCAAAGATACCTCTCACATCTTCTGCAGCCCTTCTTTTTAATATCAGAACTCTGCGCACCATAATTATGGTAAAGACCAAAGCCGCTGCCGCAACAGCTAAAATGATCATCAAAGAGATCCTTCCGCCCATGCTTCCCAGGAAAAAGTTATTATTATCTGCCGGTTCTGTCTGAGCCTCCGTTTTCAGTTCCTCCTTGCCTTCTGACTGTACCTGCTTCTTCTTTTCACTCTGGGATTCCGACTGGCGGGCTTCTGTCTGTTCTTCCTCATTGCGGTTAACTGCACCTGTATATCCCGGTGTTGCTTCCACCGGCATCCAGCCCTCTCCGTCTACATAAATCTCCGCCCAGGCATGAGCTTTTTCATCCTTAATATGTCCCTCGTATACCCCATCTGCATTTATGGTAAATTCAGATGCAGGGGCGATATATCCCGCGGCATACCTTGCAGGTATTCCATACATGCGGAACATCAGCACTGCAGTTGTTGCAAAATGGACACAATATCCTTCTTTGCTTTCAAACAAGAAATACTCTGCAAAGTCTTTATTGGCCGGGCATGCTCCAGGCTGAAGGTTATATTTTGCATTACCAGTCAGAGTGGAAACAATGAAATCCTTTATTTCATTCAGGTCCGTCATGGGATGTGATTCACATAGTGCAGCAAGATTTGACAGCCGCTCCGCCGGGTAAGAAAGATATTTTCCGTATACATAGTCCCGGTAGCTTCCGGACAATGGGCTGAAATCATTTAAGCTGACATAGCCATTGGCATTTATCAGTTGTTCATAGCTTCCTCTTTCATAAAAGGAATAGGCTGTTTCGCCCTTCGAATCAGATTCCTCCCTGGAAATATATGGTGCATACGCCTCCTCGGAAGACGCACCTACCTTTTCAACCAGAACCGTCTGTTTTAAGTACTCACTGGCTTCTTCCTCCAGCATGGATGCTAATTGATACGGCTGTTGAAAATACTCACGCCGTACATCCTCCGCTGTACCCATTTGTGCATCTGCAAAAAAAGAAAGATCATCATCCTCTGACCAGCGGCTTCCAGTATACTCATCTCCAGTATATCCCTTAAGGTAGATAGTCTCTCCGGGCGCTCCATATAAGGTTAACTTCAAAGCTTCCTCACCGGTAAAATAGACGTTCCCACCTAATTGCCCACTGTCTATCTGACCGGCACCTGACATACTGATTCTAAGTTTGGGGAACATATTTCGAACAGTTTCTACCAGAGAATTATTCTGTACAAATACTCTGGCCTCCTTCACCTGAACATTCAATTTCTCCATCTGCGGATTCAAAACCAGATAAGAAATTCCAAAGAGCGCTACCGCTGCCACTCCCATAAATAAAGCGCTGTAGCCCACCACTCCATTCCTATAATACTTCGGCACCAGTACCTTGCTTTTATGAAGTGAAAATTCTCCTTTCCCCATGGTAAATGCACCTACATAGCAAAATAGGATCAGGCACAGTGACCAAAAGGATGGAACAAGCCCCACCATCATTGCGCCGGCGGTAGGAAGTATCGTTCCCATCAGAACCAGCATACGGCTTTTTACTGCCACCAGCCCTAAAAACAGCGTGACACCAAACAAAATCATTATCAGCATTAGGATTTCAGTAGTGTCATTCCCAAGAAGGGGATTCGTCGTATAGGGATCCAGTTCCATGACAAAATACCGGTTTGCCGCTTCTCTGATTGCATTCATTACAATAAGGGACTGATTCTTCAGTTCCTGTGCATGCCAGTATGCCCAGCCACAGACACAGATCAGGGATATTGGAATCAGCATTCTCATATATTTCCCTGTAAAATAAAACAGCCAAAGGAGTACTCCCATAATGAGGATTCCCCAGAACAGTATATTTTCTCCAAACTCTACCCGAAATGAAGTTATAAAGGAATAGAATGTCCCATACAAGCCAGCCTGAAAGAACAAAAACAGCACAATAAAACTAAGCCCATGCACTTTCGTCCTGGGAGAAATTACCGTAACCTTTTCTGCTTTTAAATTAATTCCTGTCTTTTTATCTGTTCTACTCATAGTTTATTATTTTCCATCCATTCGGTCCGTAATCATAATACTATCCAATTCACCGATATATTGTGGGATATTTGCGCCTTTGCACCAGCCCTCAAGAGTCTCTATACCTGAAGGAAATACCCCTCCAACTGTGACTTTATGTCTTCTGTTACAAATTGAGCACGAGCCTCACCATTCATCAGTAATTGAAGATTGCCATCCAGCATCATAACCGTACTGAAATTTCCTCCCGGATATTCAGCTCTGTATCCTGCCTCCATATCATAGGATTCCGTATAAAATACAGCTGTCAGCAATTCTTCCATCATCTCGTAAAAAGATTCCTCATCCACAACCTGCTTTCTCACAAGCTCATTATGAGCTTTGTCATACCAGGCCACAAAGTGGGGACATTCTTCTCTTGCAAGCGCGCTGGAAATGGAGACGGCTGTCTCTAAAAATGCGTTCATCTGATCCAGCATCCGGCTCTGGCTTCCCGGCCAGTGAAAATCCAGCTGAAACAGGATTTTGCACCCCTTTGGCATACTGAATTCCTTTGTCATCAATTCATCTGTCCGGGCACTTAGTTTCCAGTGTACCCTCTGCAGCGTATCTCCATTTCTGAATTCCCGCACCTGGTATATCTCCGATGGATCATCTCCGCTTCTGTGAGTTTCATATTCTTCACCTTCAACAGGGAATCTCCTTGTGCGTTCGCTGACCTCAGCTTCTATATGATGCACTTCAGGAAGTATATTTACCTGTATCTTTTCCTGAATTTTTCTTTTTCTGGAAAAGAGCATCAGATAGTCATATACTTTGATCCGCTCCAGCATAACCTGAACCTGCCCGCAATACCTGGAACTGATACTGCACTGGATCCGCACCTCACTGGAACCCTGCACCGCACCCTTCACCGTCTCTTTTTCTCCGTTTCCGGAAAATCCATTGCTTACAACCAGTTTCATAACCAGATGGTTTACCGGCATCCAGCATTTATTCTTAACATAGATTTCCACCGGTATCATTTCATCCTTGGATGCTACGGGCCCCTTTACATCCAGACGTATACTGATTCCATATGCCAGCATCCATGACATCAGATACATAGCCGCTGCAAATAGTACTTCAAATAGAATCAATATTAGCAAAAATTCCCCGTCATACATAATTCCAAAGAAAACCGTAGCAGTCAGAACCAGAAAATAAATAAGTTTATTTTTCATGCATCAACCCTACTTCCTCTTAGGTGTGGGCTTTGGTACCTTTTCCAGAATCTCATCCATTACCCCCTCGGTGGTAACATGGTTCACTCTCGCCCTGGCATTCAATTTAATCCTGTGCATGCTAACATCCTTCAATACAGCACATACATCGTTTGGCGTCACATAGTTTCTGCCCTCCAGATAGGCTGCTGCCTTCGCCATACGCGTCACCGCTATTGTCCCTCTGGGGCTGACCCCCAGTTCCAGAAATGGATGCTCCCTTGTGGCTGCAATTAGTTTTGCTATATACGTATAAATTACATCATGAATAAAGACCTGTTCCGTCTCCTTTTGCATCTGAACCAGTTCCTGAGCCTGAATAACCGGCACAATATTTTCAATGGGATTTCCTGATCCCCTGTCTTTCAGAATCGCTATCTCATTCTCCACATCCGGATATCCCATAGTCATGCAGACCATAAACCTGTCCAGCTGCGACTCCGGCAGCATCTGGGTTCCAGCCGAGCCAATGGGATTCTGAGTTGCAATAACAATAAATGGCTTCGGAACTTCCCGGGTCACACCCTCTACCGTTACATTTCCTTCTTCCATAACCTCCAGAAGAGCCGACTGGGTCTTTGGAGAAGTACGATTGATTTCATCAGCCAGAAACAGATTGCACATAATCGCCCCCGGCTGAAAGGAAAACTGGTTTAACTCCTTTTGATAAATAGAAAATCCCGTGATATCTGCTGGCAGCACATCCGGCGTAAACTGTACCCTGTGCCAAAGCAGATCCATCGCTCTGGAAAACGCTAAAGCCATGGTGGTTTTACCCACACCCGGAATATCCTCCAGCAGTACATGCCCTCCTGCCAGCATTGCCATCATAACCTTCTCTACGCAGGCGTCCTTACCTACCACTGCTTTTTTTACTTCTTCTATAATCTGTCTTACTTTTTGTACATATATAGACATACTTTCCTCCTATGCCACATTCCCATATTCTTTAATCTGTATTTTAATGCCTGAACGATTAAATGGAATCTTTCATTCCTTAACCATCAGTTCCTGAGCACGTTTGAATATTGCTTTCTGCCATCTGTGCATTCCCGTAAACTTTTCTCTCTATTATACTATCATAGAAGAAATGCGAAAACCATATAATATTGTTTAAAATAACCTTAATTGTAATGTTTATTCAACTGCTGTAAATAACCTGCGAAAAAATAGCGCCCCGTTTCAGGACGCTATTGTTTAGAGTTCTATCTCAATCTTTCTATTCGTATGCTGATATTGCCGATATCCTACTCCTGCGGCATCCATCATTCTCTTGGACGCAATAACCGCTGGTGTGTCTGCATATTTATCACAGTCATAGATTACATGAGTGATCCCCGCCTGTATAATTGCCTTTGCACATTCATTACAGGGGAACAGGGAGACATACAGCTTGGCACCTTCCAGGCTTCCGCCTCTGTAGTTCAGAATTGCGTTTAACTCGCTGTGGGTGGTGTACACATACTTGCTGTCCAGCGCCTCTCCCTCTCTGCACCAGGGAAATTCGTCATCCGAACATCCCATGGGAAACCCATTGTATCCCATAGACAATATTTTATTATCACTGCTTACGATACAGGCTCCCACTTGTGTATTCGGATCTTTTGAGCGCATTCCCGAAAGTTTTGCAACCCCCATAAAATACTCATCCCAGGAAATATAATCAGTCCTTTTACCGCTCATTGTAAATCCCTCCAATATTTCTTATTTTGTACCAAAGATACGGTCCCCGGCATCGCCAAGTCCGGGTACAATATAACCATGGTCATTCAAATGATCATCCAGTGCCCCGATATAGATGTCTACATCCGGATGTTCCTCCTGCATACGCTTTACACCTTCCGGTGCTGCGATGATGCACATAAACCGTATATTTTTAACCCCTTTTTCTTTCAACAGGTTGATTGCTGCTGAACAAGATCCTCCTGTTGCCAGCATCGGGTCTACCACAAATACTTCTCTGTCCCAGGAATCTGCCGGTAATTTTGAATAGTATTCTACAGGTTCCAGTGTTTCCGGATCACGGTAAAGTCCAATGTGCCCTACCTTTGCAGCCGGTATCATAGCCAGCAGACCATCTACCATTCCAAGTCCTGCCCTTAAAATCGGAACTACTGCCAGTTTCTTTCCCTGAAGTTCTTTCGCCGTCATCTGACAGATAGGGGTATCAATGTCAACATCTACTAACTTTAAATCCCTGGTTGCCTCATAGCACATCAGCATTGCTATTTCGCTGATCATCTGCCTGAAATCCTTTGATCCTACTTCTTTCCTGCGTATAATTCCAATCTTGTGCTGGATCAGTGGATGATCCATTACTGTCACCTTTGACATTTCCCTACCTCCTTACGCACATAAAAGATGTACGTTTCTCTATTTGTTATTTTTTTATTTTATCTTCTGCTTTATACAGTAAAACTGAATTACTTTTTTAAATTTACTCTTCGATCAGAGAAATTCTATTTTTATGTCTTTCTTCTTCGGAAAATGGTGTATCCAGGAACGTATCCACAATTTTCAGTGCCAATCCTGGTCCTACCACCCTTGCTCCCATCGCCAGTATATTCGCATCATTATGAAGCCTTGTTGCTTCTGCACTGAAGCAGTCCGAACAAAGTGCTGCACGGATTCCCTTTATCTTATTAGCCGCAATAGATATTCCAATGCCGGTTCCGCAGATCAGAATTCCATTGTCACACTCACCATTTACAACTGCATTTGCAACAGCTCTTGCGTAAACCGGATAATCCACAGCCGCCTCACTGTCACAGCCAAAATCCTTATATTCAATTCCACGTTTTTTTAAATGCTCCATAATTTCCAGCTTCAATGTGTATCCGCCATGGTCACAGCCTATTCCTAACATAACAATTCCTCCTCATTCAAGACTATTACTAATTTTGATATCAATTCTTTTAAATATTCAAAGCATTCCCCATACTCAACCAGTGTTCCACCAACCGGGTTGGGAATGTCCCCTTTCGAGCCTGCATATTCAGTCAATAGATGTACATTATAAGCATTTTCATGTTCTTCAAAGATTTTATTCTTTTCCCATTCATCCATAGTCAGAATCAACGTCCGCTTGTCAAAATCCTCCTGAACCAGCGGTGTCGCCGTATGATCTTTCATCGAAAGCCCGTTGCTCACAAGCACCGCCTCTGCTTTCTGATTCACCGGCTCCGGAAAAAGCACGATCAGCCCCTTCGATTCGATCAGTAGATCTTCCAGCAAAAATTTACTCTTCATAATCGCTTCTGCCATAGGACTTCGACATGTGTCGCTATTACTTACAAATATAAGCTTATCATAATGCTTCATATCGTTTTTGCTCCTTATACTTTGATGATCTGATGTCCTGCTGCTTTCATCAGACGGTTCATGATCGCCTGTCCCATCTTTGGTGTCTCAAAGGCCTCTGAGAAAATCTGCGTCACCTCAAGCTCATCGAATTCCCGCAAAATCCCATACAGATTTTGTGCAATAGAAAGTTCATCGTTCCTGGTTCCGATAGATTTAACCATACCGCCCGTATAAGCCCCGGCTGTTTCATCAGATGCGATAACCCCCGGACTTCCCCCACACTGTATTTCCTGCTGAATCAACTCATTGATTTTAGAAATGACGTCTTGTTCCTCACCTTCCAGAATTATCAGATTTGCTTTCGGTGCATAGTGCTTATATTTCATGCCCGGTGCCTTTGGATGAATAGACGCATCGTCTATTAACAATGCCTGATCTACCTTAACTGGTCCGATCACTTCCTCCAGCATCTCCCGGTTGATATATCCAGGCCTCAGTATCGTAGGTGTACCTTCACTCATATCCACGATTGTGGATTCCAGTCCGATGCCTACACTTCCGCCGTCAATAATCATATCAATCTTCCCGGAAAGGTCCTCTTCCACGTGGCTCGCCTTTGTAGGGCTTGGCCTTCCTGAAGTATTCGCACTGGGAGCTGCTATGTAGCCGCCACCTGCCCGGATCAATGCGCACGCCAATTCATGACGGGGCATACGCACCGCCACAGTATCTAATCCTCCGGTTGTCCCATAAGGAACTATGTCATTTTTTTTGAAGATCATGGTAAGTGGTCCCGGCCAAAAAGCTTTAGCAAGCGCCTCCGCTTTTTTGGGAACCTCTGCTGCTATGCCATACAAATCTGCCATTTCTGCAATATGTACAATCAACGGATTATCGGAAGGACGTCCTTTGGCTTCATAAATCCTGGCTGCCGCCCTTTCATCCAAAGCATTTGCCCCCAGTCCGTAAACCGTCTCTGTAGGAAATGCTACCAGACCGCCGTTCTTTAAAATCTCCCCGGCTTTTCTGATACCTCTGTCATTCAGTTGCTGATCCATCTCTTCTATGATTGTATCCATAATCTGCCTCTTGAATCTGAAGTCGTTCAGATTTCTTCTTAAATTTAAAAATAACTATCGTCCATATTATACCATCAGTCACATAAAAGGGCAATGTTAAATGTGCCCCCGGCTTTTTGA
>UQCR01000035.1 GCA_900539655.1 uncultured Robinsoniella sp. | reverse complement strand
GAACCCAACTGGCTGTTGGGATATCTAAACCCTACACTTATATATTAGGAGGAGATTATGATGACAGGAGTAATATTAACCTCTGCCCCGGATGACTGGGCAGTTATTCAAAAAGACGGGGATTATGGCATAATTGTCTTAAAAGGGCATTATTCTGTACCGGAAGCAGCTCTCAACGTGGGCGTAAAATATGCCATTCCAGTTGTGCGCATTATGCATGAGGAGAATAATTTTACGGTAATACCATGGACACCTGCCACGTTTATACTGCAGGATGAAGAACTTTTTACCGGTACCTTTGAAATTACGCTTTCCATTCCAAAGGGTGGTTTATACCGGATTGAAACCGGATTGGATTCAGCCAGTACAGACGGGACTTATACCTGGATGTTCCGCGGTGACGTGAGATTCCATATAGGAGTCGGCAATCTGTTTCTTATAGCCGGGCAGTCAAACGCCGCGGGGTTTGGACAGGACTGGGGCTTAGATGCCCCTGCCTTAGGTGTTCATGTGCTGCGCAACAACAACCGCTGGGCTCTCGCAACACACCCTCTGAATGAGTCTACAGACGCCGATGAAGATAATATGAATACAGAACTTCGGGTATCGGGGACTTCGCCCTGGATCTCATTCGGGCGGCACTTTCAGCAGATATCCGGTTGTCCTGTGGGCTTGATTGTCTGTGCAAAAGGCGGTTCCCCCATTGACCTCTGGGACAAAAACGGTATCGGATCCCTCTATTGGAATATGCTGCGAAAAGTCAAGAACCTCACTGCAGTTAACCAAACTTCTGCCCCTGCAGGTATCCTGTGGTATCAGGGATGTGCAGATACAGCGCCCGGAAGCTTCGAAGTCTACGAAGAGAAATATCACAGGCTTATTTCTAATATAAGAACAGACCTGGGATATGAAATTCCATTTTTCACTTTTCAGCTAAACCGGGAAATCGACTCTCCCTATCAGGAAGGATGGGCGGTAATTCGGGATATTCAGAGAAAAACTGCACGCTGTATGCCAAACGTATATGTGCTCCCCACATTAAACAGCTCTCTGTCCGATAATGTACACAATTCATCCGTTTCCAATACACTTTTGGGGGAACGGATGGCAAAACTGTGCGGCTGTGTGCTTTGCGGTGGTTCCTCCTTTCTGGCACCGGATATCCGCAGTGCAGAATTGCTTCAGGGGGATCAGATATTGCTTCAATTCTCCGGTGTTGTCCGGAATTTATTTCTTTACAGCAAAAATCCAGCCAAGTGTGGTTTTTATGTAGAGGACAGCCTGGGTGAAGTTCCCCCTCACAGCGTGATTGGAGCACCGGGCATATCGGATGGCCTGCTGCTTACCCTTGACCGGGAAATCCATGGGAACGCTCTCGTCTCCTTTTGCCATGAATCCGTCCCCAGTTTTGTTCCCCCTGTGGATGCAGTAACGTATCTTCCTCTGCTTTCCTTTTATAAATTTCCTGTGGAAGTTCCAGAATCTTTATAAAGCAAATCTTGTATAACGCAGATATTGTATACGTGCCTGATCTAAAAAGGCACAAATAACAATTATAGAAAATTGGAGGTATCAATATGTCATCAGATTTAAACTGGAAACCTTATGAACGCCAGGCACCTGAGTGGTTTCGGGATGCAAAATTCGGTCTTTTTTTCCATTGGGGACCATACAGCGTCCCCGCATGTGAAAATGAATGGTATTCCAGAAATATGTACGGAAAAGGGCTATCCCAGAATATTCACCACGAAAAAACCTATGGATCACTCCACGACTTTGGATACAAAGATTTCTATCCCATGTTTACCGGTGAAAAGTTTGACCCGGAGGAATGGGCAGACCTGGTTGTGGCATCGGGAGCAAAATACGCCGGCCCCGTAACGGAACACGCGGACAATTTTTCCATGTGGAACAGTCAGGTAAATCCGGTAAACTCCGTACATTACGGACCGAAAAGAGACATTACCGGAGAGTGTGTCAATGCATTTCGAAAAAGAGGCATTAAAATACTGAGCACCTTTCACCACCAGTGGCTCTGGGGCTGGTTTATGTCTTCCGATGCAGAAGCCGATGTCTATCATCCCGACAATGCGCAGTATTACTGGAACGCCCAGCCCCTGGAAACAAACCGGTATCACCCTTACCGCATGCCAGATGAAAAGTTTAATCAGATGTGGCTGGATAAGGTAAACGAAGTAGTGGATCTATATCAGCCTGACCTGATCTATTTTGACAGCCGCTCTTTTATTATTGATGAAGCATATCGGTATAAAATGGTCAGCCATTACTATGACACCTGTTGCTGCAAAGATATTGCCATTTCTTATAAACAAAAGGACTTCCCTGCCGATATAGGTATCTACGATATTGAATGCGGGCGTTTTTCACAGGCAAAAAACTTTCCATGGCAGACGGATGACCGGCTGGAAGATAATATCACCTGGTGCATTGTTCAAAATCCAAAGTATAAATCTGCACGCAGTATTATCCACCAGCTCTGTGATGTAATTGCAAAAAACGGAAACTTATTGTTAAATGTAGGTCCCACGGCTGACGGCTCCTTTCACCCTGACGCTGTGAAAATTCTTCATGAAATCGGTGACTGGCTGCGGGTAAATGGCGAAGCTGTATATCATACCCGTCCCTTTTTGACAGCGGCGGAAGGTCCCACAACTGTATCCGATGATAACTATGATGTTGATAAAATCAACCACCAGGTAGAGGATGGGCTGGCATCGGATATTAAGAATCATACCTTTACCTGGGAAGATTTTCGATTTACCCAGAACGAATCGGCGGTTTACGCCATTACCTTTGGATGGCCGAAAAACAGGAAACTAAATATTAAGACACTAAGAACTTGCAGTTTGGGCAAAACTGTATCACTGGTAAAACTGCTTGGATCAGATTTGGTACTGGACTTTGTACAAACACCTGACTTTCTGGAAGTAAATCTCCCGGAGCACCCACCCTGTGACCATGCTTATGCCTTAAAAATTATGTTTTAATGCTATTACATACCCCTTTTATTCCCCCTATATTTATCCGCGGATTGTACTTCATTTATAAATGTCATATAATAAACCTATCATACTTATGAAATATAAACAGAACAGGAGTGAGCATCATGTTATATGACCAGTACAAGAAACGAGAAACGTTTAAAGATTCCTTTGATACACCGCTATTTGGAACTTTAGAGGCAGATTCCCCGATACCCAAAAATGTAATTGGTGACCATCCGCTGGAACCAGCCCTTGCTTATCAGTTGATTAAAGATGAACTTATGAACGAAGGTAATGCCAGATTGAATCTGGCTACGTTCTGCCAGACTTACATGGAAGAAGAAGCCGTTAAACTAATGTCCGAGACCCTTGAGAAAAATGCCATTGATAAGACGGAGTATCCTCAGACTGCGGAAATCGAGCACCGCTGTATAAATATGATATCCCATCTGTGGAATTCTTCTGATGAAGATGATACCATTGGTACCTCCACCGTAGGCTCCTCTGAAGCATGTATGCTGGCTGGTATGGCAATGAAATTCCGCTGGCGCAAAAGAGCTGCATCATTTGGACTGGATCTTTCTAAAAAACCAAATCTTGTGATCTCCTCCGGCTTTCAGGTATGCTGGGAAAAATTCTGTGTTTACTGGGATATTGAACTGCGTGAAGTTCCAATGAATACCGATTGTATGTGCATAGACCCGGATACGGTACTTCAATATGTGGATGAATATACCATTGGCATTGTCGGTATCCTGGGGATTACCTATACCGGTAAATTTGATGATATGCAGGCAATTGACCGTAAACTGGAAGAATATAATGCATCTACCAGGCATAAAGTATATATACATGTGGATGCAGCATCCGGTGGACTTTTTGTACCATTTGTAAATCCTGATCTGCCTTGGGACTTCCGCTTAAAAAATGTAATATCCATCAACTGTTCCGGGCATAAATACGGTCTGGTATATCCCGGCATCGGATGGGTTCTCTGGAAACGCAAGGAATATCTTCCGGAGGAACTGATTTTCGAAGTGGATTATCTGGGCGGGAAAATGCCTACAATCGCTCTGAACTTCTCCAGATCTGCAAGCCAGATTATTGGACAATACTATAATTTTATTCGGCTTGGAAAAGAGGGATACCGGAGAATCCAGCAAAAAACCCAGGATGTGGCTCACTACCTGGCTGATAAATTAGAAGAAACCGGCAGATTCCATATCTACCATGATGGCAGTGACCTTCCGGTTGTGTGCTATACGCTCATAGAAGACAATAAACGCCAGTGGACGCTTTATGATTTATCGGATCGACTACTTATGCGTGGTTGGCAGGTTCCAACCTATCCGCTGCCAAAGAATCTGGAGAACATTATCATCCAGCGAATCGTGTGCCGGGCTGACTTAAATTACGACATGGCAGAACTTCTGATTCGCGATTTGAAAGAAGGTATCCGGGAATTAGACCAGGCATCCGTACTGGTTCATGGTAAAAAAACAGAATCAAAAGTCTATGGATTTACTCATTGATACAATAAGGGCGGCTGCAAATATGATTACTGCAGCCGCCCTTTCACAATTAAGGCAGCTTTTTTCCTGCTGCCATATACAATTCATACCATTCTTCCCTTGTAAGTGTAATATCCGATGCTTTGCAGATATCCACTACTCTCTGTCTATTTGTACTACCCACGATTGCCTGTATCCTGGCTGGATGACGCAGAATCCATGCAATTGCTATCGCATTATTTGTCACCTGGTATTTCTCAGCCATTCGGTCAATCTTCTCATTTAAAAGCGGGAATTTCTCATTGTTTAAGAAAACGCCTTCAAACATTCCATATTGGAACGGCGACCACGCCTGAATGGTGATGTCTTTTAATCTGCAGTATTCCAGTACACCGCCGTCGCGGTTTGTTCCTGCATCATTATGGATATTTACATTAATCCCCGCATCTACGATTCCGCAGTGTGCAATGCTAAACTGCAGCTGGTTGATCAAAATTTTCTGATCACAGTATTTATTCAATAATTCTATCTGATAAGGATTTTCATTACTAACTCCAAAATACCGCACCTTACCCGACTTCTCCAGCTCCTCAAATGCCCCGGTAACTTCCTCCGGCTCCATTAAGGTATCCGGGCGGTGAAGCAGCAGGATGTCGATATAATCTGTCTTCAGCCTCTTTAGACTGCCTTCCACCGAACTGATTATATGTTCTTTGGAGAAATCAAAGCAGCACCCCGGACGTATTGCACATTTTGTCTGAATCAGCATTTTGTTCCGCAGTCCGGGCTCTGTCACGTCACCAAATATTTCCTCGGCTCCTCCTCCTGCATATATATCCGCATGATCAAAAAAATTTATTCCCTGATCCATTACGGTGTCAATTAATTCCCGGACAGCCTCCCTGGTCTTCAATTCCTTAATTCTCATACAACCAAGTCCTATTTCCGGTACCTGGATCTTTCCATTTCCAATACTGATACTTTTCATATGAATACCTCTTATGTATCACAGATTTGCCTGCAATACCGCCACTTTAAAACTGACTGAAAGAATCATGCCGTGGCTTTCTTTTATTTATTTTCTTTCAGCCTTTTACTTTTTTAGATTTAGTTTATAGTTTTTAATATTAAACTGCCATAGAGCTGATGTATATATGGCAATTGCTTTTTTTAAATTCGAAATGGACTGAGCTTCATCAGCACAATGGCAGTTTCCATGACCGGGAGGCAGTCCCAGCTTCCCAAAATCTACGGGCAGCCCAGGTCCAAAGCCAACAGCATTTGGAATATTGCGTGCATAGGTTCCGCCTCCCATCACATAGGGCATGCCAGAATCTCCTGTAACAGCACGGTATATTTTGCAAAGATCCTGTATCCACGGACTTTCTCTATCTACATAATTAGGCCGGCTGTCATTAAGAAGTTCTGCTTGAAATCCATATTTATCAGCACTGACCTGCAGTCTTTTAAGAATCCCTTCACGATTCATTGTGATTGGATAACGGATATTCATATGTAATTCCACACGATTCTCTTTTGTCTGAACGATCGTCCCCGATGACGTTAACTTACCGGATAGACCGTCTTCACAAGCTATACCACAGCCAATACCATATCCATCCCTGCATACACATTCTAAGAATTCTATTATTTTTCTGTCAGTACCCTCTGCCAGTCCGGATTTCAATATATCCCCGCACAAGATGCCTATTGCATTCTGTGTTCCCTCCGGAAAAGCAGAATGTCCGGATATCCCCATGGCACTGACTGTATGACGGTTATTTTGGAGGATCTGCCCAAATACAGCAGATGCCTGATCCGGAATCATGTTTTCTGCATTTCCACCCTCTATTTTAATCATGCTACCTGATATTTCAGGGGATGTCAACCGAATATTACAGATTCCTTTTTCCCCACAGCACACTGGAAATGCACAGTCTGCCACTATAGAATAATCCGGAGCGGGGTGGTGTTCTAAATAATAGGACACATCCTGCATCCCAGCTTCTTCTTGACATCCAAGAATCTGCCTGTACCTTATTGCCGGCTCTCCCAGAATATCACGTATGCAGCGGAGTGCATACAGAACGGCGACCGAGGGCCCCTTATTATCCTGTACGCCTCTTCCTATAAGAAAGTCACCCTTCCGGATACAGGTATAGGGCGGATAGATCCAATCCCGTCCTTCGGGAACCACATCTAAATGTCCCCAAATTCCCAATTCCGTTTCTCCGCTTCCAAATAAAATACTGCAGCAGTAGTACTCATGATTTTCATATCTGAAATCATATCCATCCGCCATTCTTAAAAACCTGTCAATCACTTCTTGGCAATTTTCTCCATATGGAATATCACCTTTCGCCTGAGATGATATACTGGGTACTTCCACTAAACATGTAATATCTTCTATCAATTCATTTTCATGATCCTCAATCCAATTCCATATTTTCTGCTCCTCTGTCATTCTGCTGCCTTTCTCTGCATTTTTAAACAGGCTCTAATTCCGCTAATTCACTCCGGTTATCCAGCATAATATTTAAGATTGTCCGATTGGTATTACTCATCCCCTTATTACCTAGTATTCCAAGGTTCTCCAGGGTTCGTTCCACATCTCTATGGACAATTCCGTCATGGCCGTCTGCCCCTGTACCGCTTAAGCGGATGCTACAATAAAACAACCGGATGGCGTATTATGGAACCATTTCAAACCAGGAGCTGAAAAAAGTTGTCACAAGTTTTAATCATTTAAACTACCGTCTCACCGAAAGTATAAAACAAAATTATACCATCCGTTTAAATGAGCAGCAAATGCGGATACAAATGCTCCAGGCACAAATAAATCATCACTTCTTATATAATACATTAAATGTGATAAAATCACTTGCAGATATCCATAACATACCTGAAATAAAAACGATATCCATGTGTATGTCAGACTTACTGCGCTATAACCTAAAAAAAATACCAATTGTCCAATTGGAAGAAGAGATTGCCCAGATACACCGATATATTACGATTCAGAATATACGTTTCCCGGATAAGTTCATCTTTGATTGTAGCATTCCAAAAGAACTGAATAAACTGGAAATTCCTGCATTTATTCTTCAACCACTTGTGGAAAATTCCATCGATCATGGATTTTCTGAAAAAGAGCGTGGCTGTTATATCAGTGTGAGCGCCAATTTAGAAGACACCTGTCTACACTTTTTGATTGCAGATAACGGTACGGGGATTTCAAAGGAAAAGCTGAAATTAATTAAAAATTCATTACAGACAGAAAAATTGGAATTTGTAGAACAAGATAATCACAACTCTATTGGTGTCCGAAACGTTCACCAGCGTATACAGAGTTACTATGGAAAAGACTATGGTTTAACGCTGGAAAGTTACCAGGACCAGGGGACAATCGTGGATATTTGCATACCTTACATGGTAAAACCTCAACTACCATACATAGATGAAGAAGCAATTCGTATATGATTTGAATTCTAACTTAGATATACACTTTAATTTTTGTTGCAATGTCAATCTTTATTTATTATCATATTTACTATTGTAATATCATTCATTATATGATATATTGAAAATATAAAGAGCAACCGCCCACAAGGTGGGTTGACCTTATTGTTTTGGATAGAAAAACCACCCGTCTTCTTGGTCAAAAGTTTCAGGGTGGTTTTTCTATGCCCATTAGTGACAGATCAAATAAATGAACGTCAGTAATCCTATCAAAAACATTCCAAAAGACATCAAATCCTTAAAATCGAAATGTTTCATAGACATCACCTCCATTCTATGTAAAATGGAGGTCAACATCACCCTGTAACACGATTGCTCTTATAAAAAAGTATATCATATTGACCACATATTGACAATATCTATATATATTATTTTTTAAGCACTCTGTTTTATTGTATTCATGTATCATATTGTATGTAGTATAAAAATAGCAACAACATCATTTCTCTTTATTCTACCATCAAAAATTCTTCCGGTACTCACTTGGCGTCATATGCGTAAACCGTTCAAAACATCTGCTGTATGTCAGCGTACTTTTAAATCCCACAGACTTTGCAATTGCATTTATGGAAAGTTTCGAATAGGTCAGAAGTTCTTTTGATTTATTCACCCGGTATTCGTTTACGTACTGATGTATGGTCATTCCCATATGATCTTTAAACAGCTTGCAAAAGTAATATTTTGAGAAGCTTACCTCGTTGCAGATCGTATCTACATCCAGATCATTTTTATAGTTATGCGCTATGTACTTCAGTGCGAGGTTGACTACAGTCTCCTGCACCGGAGTTATTTTTTTAGTTTCTAAAATGCTGTTGGATATCTTATATAGTTCAAAAAATATGTTATGTATAATTAAGCTTGCCTGCATATCATCTAAAACTTCCTTTTTAAATGTTATCTGCTGCATTTCTAAAAACAGATCCAGGATACTGCTCAGTCTGTCGGTGGGAATAATACTGGACTTATTTCTTACCAGATTGTAATATAGTTTTGCATGTGTACCCCGGATTATCATATAGAAATATTCCCAGTTGTTACTTGCCCGGGTGAATGTCAGCGGCGTATTGCAGGAAGAGATTACTACATTATCCTGGTAGATGTACTGGGTACTTTGGTTTTTGGTAAATCGGACAACTCCGGAAACGGAGTATAGTAAAATATAATCATAATAGTTGTTTGCATTTCCAAGGACAAATTTTTTTTCATTGCAGAAACCACATTCTTTGACATAGAATGGGAGGCTTTCCGTCTGATGGGAAATTTGATTTGTTCTTTTTGAGTATTGTTCCGGTAAATTTCTTTTAGGTAATATCACTATGATGTCCCTCCATTTAAAAACTGTATTGTTAACTTTTTTTGTCTTGACGTAACATTCACTTAAAAACTATATAATAGATCCATCATTTTTTCAAAGATAATAGTAAGATAGCCCAAAATAACAATTTTCGATATCAGAAAAACAATTTTTGATATTGAAAAAGAGAAAAAACGGGGTAGTATATGCTTATCACAACACACAGTACCACAAAAATTTAATAAGGGAAAGGGGAATAATGATGAATGATTTTATCTTAGAGCTGAAAGACGTTGTAAAAACCTTCGGCGGAGTAACAGCATTAAATGGTGTTCACTTTCAACTCAAGAGAGGTGAGATACATGCTCTTATGGGCGAGAATGGGGCGGGCAAATCTACATTTATTAAAGTTATAACAGGCGTACATCAACCGGACAGCGGTATTATGTTACTGGAGGGTGAGAAAATCACCTTAAGGTCCACAGCAGATTCAGCCAAACTTGGAATAGCTGCTATCTACCAGCATGTTACTGCATTTCCTGATTTATCTGTTACCGAAAATATTTTTATGGGGCAGGAGATTAAAAATAAAGTCGGTTTGTATAACTGGAAACTGATGACCCAGCGGGCGAAAGAACTGATACAGCCCCTCAGCAATGAAATTGATGTGAGTAAACCCATGAGCGCTCTCAGTGTAGCCAGACAGCAACTGGTAGAAATAGCAAAAGCACTGTCCAGAGATGCACGCATACTGATTATGGATGAGCCCACCGCATCGTTAACCAGAACAGAGTGTGAACAATTGTATCAGATTGCAGAACGCCTGAGAGATGAAGGTGTTTCTATTATATTTATTACTCATAAGTTTGAAGATATGTACCGGCTGGCAAGCAGGGTTACGGTCTTCCGGGACTCCAGGTACATAGGCAGCTGGGATGTGGACAAGATCTCCAACCAGAAGCTGATTGCTGAAATGGTGGGCCGGGAATTAAGCCAGATGTATCCTACAAAAACTTCAAAAATTGGAGATGTAGTTCTGGAGGTAGAAAATATCTCAAAAGAGGGTTACTTCAAAAATGTATCTTTTCAGGTTAAAAAAGGAGAGATACTGGCTCTGACGGGTCTTGTTGGTGCCGGACGCACCGAAGTCTGCCAGAACATTTTCGGAATCATGAAACCGGACTCCGGTACCATAAAACTGGAGGGAAAAGAGGTTAAGATCAAAACCCCCATTGATGCTTTGCAGTATGGGATCGGTCTTCTTCCGGAGGACAGGCAGATACAAGGGCTGGTCAACGAACTTCCCATTTACCAAAATGTATCCTCCGCCGTCATAAGCAGATTTACAAAGGGACTTTTCCTTCAGGAAGACGAAGAAATGAAAAATGCAATTGCACTCTGCCAGAAAATACAGCTGAAAGCAAAAGACATCAGTGCGCCTCCCTCATCCCTATCTGGCGGTAACCAGCAAAAGGTGGTTTTTGCAAAGTTACTGAGCTGTGATTTAAAGGTTTTAATCCTGGATGAACCTACCAAAGGAATTGATGTTGGCGCCAAGTATTCTATTTATGAAATTATGAATGAGCTGGCATCAAATGGATACGCCATCATTATGGTTTCTTCGGAAATGCCGGAAGTACTGGGCATGGCTGACCGAATCGTTGTCATGAAATCGGGACGTGTCACCGGGCAATTCGAGTCCGGCAAAACCACTCAGGAAATGATTTTAGAAGCTTCTTTAAAACACAAAGACGGAAAGGAGGAGTAACAAATGAAGCCAGATAGAGATAGATTTATAGAAAAAATTACAGGCAACCGGAACTTTGGGCTTATAGTTGGCTTTGCAGTTCTTTTGATCGTAGCAGCATTTATCACGCCTTCCATGTACTCCTTAACTTCCATTATGAATATGCTTCGCAACAATGCCGTATATGCGCTGCTTGCAGTAGGCATGATGATGGTCATTATCACAGGAGGCATCGATTTATCTGTGGCATCTACCTTGAGCCTGGCAGGGGTAATCTGTTCCTCTCTAATGAACAGCCACCAGGATATACCTGGGTTCGTGTGGGTGATACTGGGTATTGCAGTAGGTGTATTGTGCGGTGCTTTTAATGGTTTTATTGTAGGTTACCTGAAGATGGTTCCTATGATCGCGACACTTGGAACAATGTATATTTTCAGGGGGCTGGCATTCTTGTGCAGCGGAGGAAACTGGTGGTTCCCTCACCAGTTCACAGAAGATTATGTGACATTTGCATCCGGGCAGTTTCTGGGCGTTTACAATATTTTATGGTTTGTACTTGTGATCTTTGTACTTGCCGGTATTTTCCTTGGCTATTCTTCTTACGGCAGACGCATTTATGCCATTGGAACAAACAGGGAATCAGCCAAAGTAGCTGGTATTAAGGAAGCCCGGGTTACCTTTATGGCATTTACAATCTGTGGCGCACTTGCAGGACTTTCCGGAATGCTTTATACCGCAAATTATTCCATTTGCTATTATGGTATGGGCGAAGGTTATGAAATGCAGGCAATTGCTATTTGTATCCTTGGGGGAGTCAGCATTACCGGCGGACGTGGTAAGATAGATGGCGTAATAATAGGCTTTTTAATGATGAGCGTCATTACTTATTTTATCAGTTTACTCCCAGGACTCAGTGTGTGGCAAGATGCCATTCAAGGTGCAATCATAATTATTGCGGTAGCAATTAATTTATTTACACTGCGCTCCTCTGAAAAACGAATCTTAAAGGAAAGGGGTGCTTTGATCTAATGAACGGAGAAATGAAGACACCTGCCAGGGATCTGGCAGTAAAGGAAAAATTTAAACTAACCCGGTTTTTAGTTAAATGGGAAATGATACTGGTCTATATCTTACTTGCAATCAACCTGGTACTTATGGCAACCAGACCGGGACTCTACTTTTCCACCGGCACCATTCAGTCTATTATACAATCCGGTATGGATCTGTCCCCACTTGTTTTGGGCATGATCTTTGTACTTATGCTCGGTGATATCGATGTATCGGTTGCAGCAACTATGATTGTTGCCTCCATGGTTACCGGACTGAGCATGGATGCCGGTATCCCTATGATTTTATGTGTGTTATTTGGAATCGCAGCCGGAGGCGTTTGCGGTGCATTTAACGGATTTCTCATCGCTTACATAAAAATGCCTGCAGTAATTGTAACCATTTCCACATCCATGCTGTTTCGGGGAATCGTAAAAATTACACTGGATGTAAACGTTTTAAAGCATTTCCCTAAATTTTATACGGATATTGCCTGGCTGAATATTGCGGGAATTCCGGTTGCACTCTTATTGTTTTTACTGATGGCTTTTGTGTTTATACTGGTTCTCCACCGTTCGTCCTTTGGGCGGAAGTTATATATTATCGGTAATAATGCCACGGTAGCCACCTATTCCGGTATCAGTGTGGAACGTACCAAAATGGTGGTTTTTGTATTAATGGGAATGATGGCAGGCATTGCTTCCATATTTTTTGTAGGGCGCATGGGCGGCGGCGTAAGTTCCACTATGGGAACCGGATATGAACTGGATGCCATTGCGATCTGTGTGCTTGGCGGTGTCTCCACAAACGGCGGGAAAGGTAAAGTATACGGACCTGTAATCGGCACCCTGATCATGGCTTTTCTCATTTATACACTGGGCTTAATGGGTGTGGATGCCAACTCCCGTAAAATATTGACCGGTTTTATCCTGATCATTGCCGTACTCATACCGAATGTAAACAAACAGCTGATTGAAAATGTGAAGTTGATGGTGCTCTATTCCAATAATAAAAATATTGAAGCCGTAAACTTAAAGGCCCAGGAAGAAGTAAAGACCATGAAAACCCTCATTGCCCAGATTAAAAAAGATGATAAACTCAGTGAAACAGAAAAAGCATCAAAGGTCAAAAAATATGAAGAAAAAATTGGATCGGTTCAGACAAAGTGTAAAGAGGCATCGGCATCCCTTAGATCAGAACTAAAAGAAGATTCCAAAAAAGCAAAACAGCGTTTCAACGGTTCATGAAATTTAATGTATTATAAACAATAACAAGACGAATCGTCCTGGAATTGCTTATATAAAGTCAAAGATCAGCCATAAATTGCTAGTGGCTTATTTGACCCATCACGGCAGCTGGAAACGAATCTACAGGTATTTGTCTGTTGGATATGCTGTCAAAAAAATAAAAAAATGGAGGATAACAACATGAAAAAAGTAAGAAGATTCTTAGCACTTGGACTTTGCGTATCAATGGTATTAGGCTCATTAGCAGGATGCAGTTCTACCAAACCAACATCCGTCGGTTCTGATGCAGGTGGTACAGCCGATACACAGGCAGCCAAAGGTGACGGAAATACTTCCGGCGGCTCCTCAGACTCTCTGGAAGGCTCACACGTATTTATGTTCAAAAGCACGGGTAACTCTTTTGGTGATCTGATGTTTGAAGGTTTTGACGAATACATGAAGGGTGAGGGACAGAATGCCGTTTATAAAAGCCCGGCTGAAACAACAGTGGCAGCCCAGGTCCAACTGCTGGATGAACTAATTACGCAAAAAGTTGCTTCTATTACCATCTCCACAAATGGTGATACCGGTTACGATGAAGTATTTAAAAAAGCAAAAGAAGCCGGAATTCCCATTACATCTATTGACTCCGAAGCCAATCCGGAATACCGCGTAACACATATTAACCAAGCTGAAGTCCAGGATATCGGATCTAACCTGGTTCAGGCAGGCGTATTAATTACACTTGGCGTGGATTACCCGGAAGACGGTGATATGAAAGCCGCGGTAACAAAAGCGCTTGGTGACTACTCCGGAGATGAAATTAAACTTGGGGTTCTCTCCGCATCGATTGATACACCGGTACAGAACAGTTGGATCGCAGCTATGGAAACAGAATTGGCTGACTCTGTATACGCAGGAAAAGTAAGCCCGGACTTAGACAAGAAATACGGAAATGATGACCTGACTGAATCCACAACCCAGGCTCAGGCATTTATTGCAGAAAATAAAGTAGACTGCATTATTTCCCCGACAACCGTAGGTATTGCGGCAGCAGGGCAATCGTTAAAATCAGCCAACAGTGAAATCAAGTTAACCGGTCTTGGACTTCCATCCGAGATGCAGTCCTTTATGCCAACAAAAGCAGATGAAGATGCCTTTGCATATGTTTGCCCTTATATGATGCTCTGGGATGTTATTCACCTGGGCGCTGTAGCTGCAGCCTCAACCTTAGCTTCCCTGGATAAATCATTTGACGGAAAAGTGGGATCATCCTTCACCATGAAAGCATTCCGTGATTATCTGGAAGAAAAATACGAAGCATACCAGAGCGGTGACGGAACAGCGGTGCTTGCAGGACAGCCTTACATCTTCTACAAAGAAAATATGGCTGAATGGATTTCTAAATTATAGTTTAGAATCTTAGCGGTTCAGCATGCCACCCCCTTGGTTTCATCATGCTTAGTAAACCAGCTTTGTATCAACAAATGATATCATGGAAATTGAAGGAGGCGGATTATGACAAGAGTTTGAAAAACTTAACATTTGTCATACTCCGCCCCCTTCACTTGACCTGCACGGTCTTCATCGCAAAGCGTCTTTACTCAGTAAAACTCTTTATTTAATCTAAATGAAACACCGTCTGCAAATCAATAGCTATCGGGCTGTTATCCGGATTTGTCTCCATGATATCCGCCATGAAATCCCACCATTTGCGGTTGATTGCCGTATCTGCTCCTTTCGCCCACAATTCTTCATCCTCAATTTCGATATATCCAAATAATGTGAGGGTCTCCTTGTCCAGGAAGATTGTATAGTTTTTGCCTCCATACTCATGGATCATATCCATCATTTCCGGCCAAAGCTGATTGTGGCGAATCTCGTACTCTTCTTCCTTTCCTTCATACAACTTCATTTTAAATCCTTTTACCATGGTGTATTACCTCCTGTTTTTATTCCCGCGAGCAATGATCCAGGAAGACATGCCTGTATGTATATCTGGGGGCTGCCGCGAGGCCTTTTACTTATTGTATCATAGATATATTAGATTGAAACTATAATATTTAAAAGTCTTCCGCCTGTATGGGGTACAGGCAGAAGACTTTTTTATAAGGAAAATATGATATGAAAAAGTTTGTTATTGGCAGTTGTTACATAATTTTAGTATACAGATTTCCAGTCATTGATGTTGGATGGATCAAATTTGAAAGGAGGTCCAACGATGATTTCTGTTCCACCGTCAGCTGCTGCTGTAATTTCGTATTCGCCCATGTCGCCAGCTTTAAATTTCTCACCAGCTGCTCCTGTGATTTCACCGGATACTAATGCCATTGATGTATAAGCGGATAAACGTCCTACATCAATTGGATTCCATAAGTACATGTAAGGGCAGGAATGTGTATCGTCATCACCGATATAATCAGCCATTTCAGATGGAAGTCCAAGTCCTGTTAATTTTACTTTATCTGCAACGCCCTGATCCTGAATAACTTTAGCTGCTGCCATAATACCTACTGTAGTAGGAGCACAGATAACTTTAAGGTCTGGGTAGTTCTGTAATAACGCCTGTGTCTGGTCAACAGATTTCTGGTATTCGTCATCACCATAAGCAACTTCTACTAATTCCAGTTTGGAATATTTTTCGTCTTCCATAACTTTCTTCATAGACTCAATCCAGGAGTTCTGGTTTGTAGCCTGGCTTGTTGCGGAAAGGATAGCCCACTGTCCTTCTCCACCGGATATATCAAGTACAGCATCCATTAATGTCTGTCCGATCTGGTCTACACCAGCCTGGTTAACAAATGTCTTACGGCTGTCTGGATTTACGTTAGCATCTAAGGATGATACCTGGATGCCTTTATCCATTGCTGCTTTTAATGCAGGCTGAAGAGCATCAAAGTCATTGCCTGCAATTGAGATAGACTGTACGCCCTGAGCAACTAATTCGTTGATCATTGTAATCTGAGCTTCTGCTGTAGCACTTTCCGGATGTTTTACTACGCATTTTCCACCTGCTGCATCAATTACTTCCTGGAATCCGGTAGCTTCTTTTTCATTGTAAGGATTTCCTGCTGCTTTTGTAACGATTGCATAAGTATTTCCACTTACATCAGCACCGCCGTCTGCTTTAGCTGCTTCTGTTTCGTCACCTGCAGCTTCTGTAGTAGCTGCTTCGGATTTTGCTGCTTCTGTAGTGTCGCCGCCTGCTTCTGTTGCAGCTTCTGTTTTAGCTGCCTCTGTTTTAGCTGCTTCTGTTGTCTTTGTTTCGCTGCTTCCGCAGCCTGCCATCATTGTAGCAACCATGGACATACATAATAATGCACTAATTACTTTTTTCTTCATTGATTGATTCCTCCCTTGGAATAAATAGTTTTATACATAACACCTTAGTGTAAGTACCTGATTAGTATTTTTTTAATTTTTAGTTCGCTGCTTCTTTTTTCTTTAAAAACTTTCCAATGTTAACGTTTGGTATCATTACGGCTACAACCAGTAATGCACCGATAATTACTAACATAACCTGTGACGGTACGTTGATCAGTCCTAATCCGTATCTTAAGAAACCGATGATAAAGATTGCAATAACTGTTCCCGGGAAATTACCTTTACCGCCTGCGGTAGAGATACCTCCTAATACTACCATGGAGATTGCTTCCAGTTCATATCCTGCTGCAATATTGGAACGGGTACTTCCCATTCGGGCTGCCAGGAAAACTGCGGTTACTGCTGAAAATGTACCTGCTATTGTATAAACGATCAAACGAAGCTTCTGTACATGGATTCCTGCATATTCAGCTGCAAGGCGGTTACTTCCAATTGCATAAATCCTTCTTCCGAAAGTGGTTTTATGCAATATCAGTCCAAATATAACTGCACAGATTACGAATACGATAAACATATATGGTACAGGACCGATGGATCCCCAGTATAAATTACTGAACCATTCTACGCTTGTAAGCCCACCGGCTGCCTGGTCTCCCAGGAGAATTTCCGCAATACCTCTGAATAAAATCTGTGTACCTAAGGTTACAATCATAGGTGCCAGCTCTGTAAACTTTGTAAGGATCAAACCATTTAAGAACCCGCATGCAGTTCCGACTAACAGGCAAATTACAATTGCAAGGCCCATTGGAACGCCGGCGTTATATGCCAGTGACATTAAAACCGCTGATAATGCTACGATTGAACCAACTGAAATGTCGATTTCACCCAGTACCAGGATATAAGCCATAGGTAAAGCAATAAATGCTTTTTCCAGGAAAGATGAGGTGGCTGTAAATAATCCTGATACGCTTAAATAGTTGGGTGAAATGAAGGAGTTCATAACATTAACGGCAATAAACAAAATAATTAAAAATGATTCCCATTTCAGAAGGGTCTGTTTCCATGATGATTTCTTTTCTGCTGATATTGTTCTTCCAGATTTTGTTGCCATGATTACATCTCCCTTCCTTTCAGATTATTCTTATCCATAACTCTCTGAGCCATAACATTCAGGATAACCGCAACTAATATAATAACACCTTTTATTGCGCTCTGCCAGAATTGGGACACTCCAATTAATGGAAGCGCTTTTCCTATAATTGCAATTGTAAGTGAACCTAAGAATACTCCTACCACGCTTCCGCGGCCTCCGGTTAAACTTACACCTCCAATTACGCAGGCTGCGATAACATCCATTTCAATACCGGTAGCCATATCACCCTGTGCCGATGCATATACTGATACCCACATTGCACCTGCGAGACCACAAATTCCTCCCATCAGGGAATAAACTAATAACTTGATGTTGTCAATTTTGATACCGGATATCTCTGCTGCTTCCGGATTACTACCGATTGCATAAATCTTTCTTCCTGTTCTGGTCCATTTCATAACAATGAAGAAAATAACATAACAGATAATCATAATGGTAACCAGGTTATTAACTAATCCAAATGTCAAATAACTGCTCTGTGCAAATGCCTTGAATTTTTCCGGTACCTGGTATGCAGCTACCCATTGGCTGTTTGCAATCAAATATGTCAAACCTCTGTAAATATTCATAAAACCAAGTGTTGCTATAATTGGTAAAACCTTTCCTTTTGAGATTACCAGACCGATTACCAGTCCGCATACCAATCCGATCAGAATTGACATTACAAATCCCAGTAAGGTATTTGAAAATACTCCGTCTCTCATCATCAGAGCGCTTCCCATACCCGATAATGCTATGGTGGATCCGATGGAGATATCAATTCCTCCAATCAGCAGCACACACATCATGCCAAGTGCAAGAATCATTGTTACGGAATAGTTCTTTAACATTTCTACGATAACCGTACCCGTCAGGAAAGAGCTGTTTCGAAATTGTATAAAGATACAAAGTACGATAACTACCAGGAGCAAACTCATTTCACGAGAGCTGGTTAATTTTTTTAGACTGAATTTCTTTTCCATTTTGCTATTTGTCTCTCCTTTCTAGTTTGCATCGCCGGAAGATTTTGCCATCGCATATTTTAAGATGCCCTCCTGGGTTGCTTCGGCGCGGTTTAGTTCTCCGGTTACTTTTCCTTGACACATTACTACGATTCTATCACTCATACCAAGGATCTCAGGCATTTCTGAAGAAATCATGATAATTGCATAACCCTTCTTCGCCAGATCACCCATGATCTCATAAATTGCTGCCTTAGCGCCAACGTCTACACCTTTTGTCGGCTCATCCAGGATGATTACCTTAAGATCTGAAGATAACAGTTTTGCCACAACCACCTTCTGCTGGTTTCCTCCTGACAATGAACTTGCTTTATCAAATACAGTAACTGCTTTTGTATCTACTTCTTCCGCAAGCTTTTTCGCTGCTTCTCTTTCTACTTTATCATTGGTAATTCCATTTTTTGAATACTTGCTCAGTTCGGCAAGTGTGATATTTCTTCCAATACCCCAGTCTAAAATCAGACCCTGATGCTGCCTGTCTTCCGGAAGAAGTCCGATACCTAACTGCATGGCATCTGAAGGCTGTTTGATATGTACTTCCTTACCTTCCAGATAAACCTTGCCGGAATCAAATTTCTCAACTCCGAAGATGGTCTGTACTACCTCGGTACGTCCCGCTCCTACCAGTCCGGTAAGTCCAAGGATTTCTCCTTTTTTTACACTGAAGGATACATTTTTGAAATATCCCTGACGGCTTAATTTTTCTACCCGCAGGACTTCCTGCCCAAGCTTTACATCCGGTTTCGGGAACAGGTCATTGATCTCACGTCCTACCATGGCTTTGATCAGGTCCGCATTGGTAATTCCATCTACGTCATATGTTCCGATGTATTGGGAATCGCGGAATACCGTAACCTTTGATGCCAGACGGTACATATCTTCAAATCTGTGGGATATGAAAATTATGGAGGCTCCCTCGTCCCTGAGTTTTTCAGCTATTTTGTAAAGTTCTTCTGACTCTCTTTTTGTAAGTGCTGCAGTTGGCTCATCCATAATAATAATTCTGGCTTTCATGGACAGGGCTTTGGCGATTTCTACCATCTGCTGCTGTGCTACACTTAAGGATCCCATTTCTGCGGTTGCATCAAAATCTGCATTTAACTCTTTCAGAAGCTTATTTGCCTCTTCATTCATTTTCTTCCACTGGATCATGCCGTGCTTTACATCTTCATGTCCCATGAAAATATTTTCCGTTACTGTTAAATGTGGATAAGAAGTAACATGCTGGTAAATCGCTGCAATTCCTACCTTCTGTGCATCCTTTGGACCTTTAAAATTTACAGGCTTGCCATCCAGGAACATCTCACCCTCTTCTGCTTTATGTACACCTGTAATTACTTTTATAAACGTGGATTTTCCGGCGCCGTTTTCACCCATCAGTGCATGTATCTCGCCCTTTTTCAATTGAAAGTGTACCTTGTCAAGAGCCTTTACACCTGGAAATATCTTTGTAATACCTTTTAATTCAAGAACATACTCAGACACCTTTTATTCTCCTCCCATATCTTTTTTCATTTATCTTTGAACTGCCAGTACATCATGACTCAAATAATTAAATCTGCAATGGATATTCGTATCAGGGAATTCAAAACATTCTTCATTTACATAGGCTGCAGCAAAGAATTTTTTGAATTCCCTGGTGCGGATAGCCGAAGTGGTTTGATTCATTTATTTGTGTTATGTTGTAATAATATCCTATCATCTGGCAACTTTTTTTTATACAGGAAAATAATTTGATTCAGGGTAAAATATTTTTGAATTTTGAATAAATTATGAACAACTTGGTTCTAGTTTAGTATAAAAGGTTTAATTTTCCAGCTTCTCGGGGTTTATGATTTGTTAACAGAAAATCTATGATATGAAGGATACAAGCCAACATTTATCTGCTATAATGGTCACAGAAAATACCATTGCCCAATAATCTTATCAAGGAGGTTTCTAATAAATGAAAATATTAATTGCGGATGACGATAAAACATCACGCCAGGAAATTACCTGCAGCATCCAGAATGAATACCCTGGGCTTCATAAAATTTTTGAAGCTAAAAATATAAAAGAACTGGTAACGGTTTCAAGAGACGCCCATCCTGACCTTATTTTTCTGGATATAAAAATGCCTTTAATGGACAGAGTCGAAGGATTTGAGGAAACAAAGAGATACTGCCCTGACGCAAACATTGTAATTTTAAGCGGATACTCCGATTTTCACTATGCCCAGAAAGCTATCCAGCTGGGGGCAAAAGATTATCTGGTAAAACCAATTACATTAGAAGACATTAACCGAAGCCTGGTTCAGGCAGATAAAAAACTGGATAAGTTAAAGTGGGTCCGATACAATAATTTTCCCCATCAGCTGATCCAGGATTACAACTGTTTTCAGTCATACGGAGAAATACCGGAAGATTATGCATCCGAATACCATGGGTATGTGCTGTATGCAGACTACGAAGACTTCCATGACCAGTACTCCAGATATCAGCAGATTCAGACACGGATACAGGATTACTTTTCAGAAAATTCATCCACTCCTGTATGCAACGGATTTCTGTACCTGGATGACGGGGCCCTGCTTGTTTTACTAAAGGAAGATCCTATGCGAAGGGAAACTCTGACTTTTATCCAGAAGCTGGCAAGGGAAAGCAGTTCCCCTCTGAGTGTAATCTGCTTTAGCTGTGATACTTTGCGGAAATGCTTTAAAACCGCAGACAAAATAGCAGACCTGGCAACCTTCCGGGGACTTTGCCAGTATGGAAACCTGATTCCATATCATGACTTGGAAGATGCCGGATCTACAGGTGCCCTTCAAAAATTAAACCACCTGCTGAACCTGATTATATTAGGTATCCTGGAAAATGAAGATGCGCTGCTTGATCAGGCCATAAACCCTTCTTTTCCTGTTTCTACACTGGAACATGCCTTTGCCAGGTGTGAAAAGTACAATCTTTTCCGATACCTGGAATCCGTAACGGGCGTTTCCCTGCACACTGAATCATTTTCTGTCTTCTTAAGATCCGTTTGTGAAAAGTCACAGGAAATAAAGAGTGCTGCCTCTAAATCAGATGAACCTGATCTGGCTGAAAATATTAAACAGTATCTACGGGAAAATTATACGCACGAAATTGAAGTGCAGAACCTTGCAGAGCTGTTTGACCGCACCCCGGATTACCTGTTTCTGCTGTTCCGTGAAAAGACCGGGATTCGTTTGACAGACTATCTGGAGGAAATACGAATTGCAAATGCCAAAAGAAAAATAAAAGAACAGCCTCAGCTTACTACCAAGGAAATCGCCTCTTTGACAGGATTTTCAAGCAGCCAGCAGTTCTCAAGAACATTTACAAAATGCACAAATATGTCTCCCTCCGAATACCAAAGATATATAAATAACGAGAATTTGTGAAGAAATAGTAATTTCTATTGTAATCTTTTTTTATTTTGTTAGAATGTAACTGTAACTATCACAATCAGGGAGATTACAATAGATGAAATTACTAATAGTAGATGACGAACAATTAACAAGAGAGGGATTAATGTCTTCCGTAAATTGGAGATCCCTGGGTATATTTGACATTTTTCTGGCTGATGATGGAATCAATGGTCTTGAGACTGCAAAAAGAGAAAAACCGGAAATTATACTGAGTGATGTGAGAATGCCCAGAATGGACGGCATTGCAATGGCAGAGAAAATAAAAGTATTTCTGCCGGATGTATGCATTATTTTCATGAGCGGATATTCAGACAAGGAGTATTTAAAGGCAGCCATTAAATTAAAGGCCATTAATTACGTTGAAAAACCTTTGGATCCTCTGGAGATTGAAGAAGCTGTACTGGAAGCAATTGAAGAAAACAAGCAGTTGAATCGTACCAAACAGTCGGAGACATTACTTTCACTGGAACGTTCCTCCAGACTGGCACTGCTTTTAACCTATCCATCCCAGGATGTGGAAGGCATAGACGATTTGCTTCGGGACTTTCAATATCCTCCAAGTACCATTCTATACTTCACCACAATAATTGTGAAGTTAACTAACAATTTTAGTGAAAATAAAGGGAATTCAATCAATACGATTCACAAACAGCTGGACTTATTTTTGATGAAATACCATTTACAGAGTATTCATGTAAGCAAACATGAACAGCATATTGTATACCATATCTTTGGCACCGTAAAACCAACCCCGGAGATTATACAAAAATTTTCCGAACATTTGAAAACGCTGTATAGTGAAATAGGCACTTTTTTTATTGTGGTCGGCAGTACGGTAAATGATATCCATAAGGTCTACCACTCCTATAGCCAGGCAGTTATTTTATTGCAAAGCAGCTTTTTTTATGAATATAACAGCATTCTGACTGATATGAATGCTACTGCGTTATCCTCCTCTGTGTTTACAGATCCCTCTTCCGGTTTTACGGAGGCTCTGTCTTCTAAAAACAAACAAGAGGCTGAGAATATTTTGAACCATATCTTTAATTATTTTAAAAATAATCGGTCATATCTGCCTAACCAGGTGCGGGATATCTACTACAAACTGTTCATGATTGTGCAGAACAGCAGCAAATCACAGCAGGTAAATGCAGGAACCGAATCGCAGATGGACAGCATACTGGAATATATTGAGAAATTCCAGACATTGTCTGAGCTGCATAAATCACTGCTCAGTAAGATTGACTTTTACTTTGAAGCTTTAAATAACCAGGTACAGGAAAATTCAACTATTTTTATGATAAAAGATTTTATACAGAAGAATTTTATGAATGACACGTTATCTGTGAAAGATATCAGCGAACATGTCTATCTCTCTACCTCTTATGTTTGCACTTTGTTTAAAACAGAAACCTGCCAGACGCTGAACCAGTATATCACGGAATACCGCATGGAGAAGGCTAAACAGCTGTTGTCAGATCCAAGATACAAGATTACAGATATTTCCTCGAAAGTTGGATATTCGGATGGAAATTATTTTAGCAAGAGTTTCAAAAAAATTGTTGGTCTCTCGCCTTCAGAATACAGGGAGAAGGTGCTGAAATGACAAAACCCCTACAGCCACTGAAAGATCTATATTCCAATATGCGGCTGCAGTCCAAATTTATGATTACCCATTTGGTGCTGATCATCATACCGACGATTGTAATTGCATACTTTTTTTATGGACAGATGTACGATACCATTGTATCTGAGACGATCCGTCAGGAGCAGAACTTTTCCAAACATTCCTCCTCCACGATTAATGCAGCCATGGATCAGATCAATGTAGTCAGTGATTCTATTTTAGATAATGCGTACCTAAATGATTTACTGAATGAAAAGAACTCATTTCGCCTATTACAGCTGCTTCTCTCATCAAAAACCGAGGATTTCTATACTTTTACAAATTCTATGATTGACGGGAACCTGATTACTGATATTAAAATATATATAGACCTGCCCAGAGAAGATTTTTATGATGATTATAATGGACAAAATTCCATATTCCTTCATTCCAGTGAAGTACGGGGTTCCTACTGGAACGGCATTTTTAACAGTACTTCCATTCCTTCTCTGTATTGCCCGAAATTCTACCTTTCCCCAAAAGAGGTGGAAAACTATGGTTCTATGTCCTATGTACGCAAGTTAAAGTCACCGACCGCTGCACCGGAGGATCCTCCAATATACGTAGTAGTCTATTATTCTCAGGATAATATAGACCAGCTTTTGATGCAGGGTATATCAGAGAACAATACGGTTTCTTATATTGTAAATGAAAGAAATGCCCTGGTATCCTCATCTGATATTGCTCTCGCCGGTACTTATCTGATGAACTACGATACCATTAAAGATTCATTTATGCAGTCCAACAACTATATTACAAAAACCGTTCTGGGAAAAGAGGTATATGCCGGTTTTTATAACGTAGCCCATACCTCCTGGTATATGGTATCTATTTTACCTGCCCAGTCCCTTCAAAATAAGGGAAAACTTTTAATTATACAATTTGTTATGTTTTATCTTTTCTTCCTTATGGTGGCATTCATAATGGCAACCACCCTATCCCGTTCCATTACTAAACGTCTGGGAGCGGTTATAAACCAGATGAAGACGGTAAGGACAGGACGGCCCGTTTCTATGGAAACGGCACAGATACATGATGAAGTAGGAGATCTGATTGACACCTATAATTATATGAGTACGGAAATGAATACACTGATGGATAATCAGGCGAAATCTGCGGAAGATCTTAGAATTGCAGAATTTAAAGCACTTCAGTCTCAGATTAACCCGCATTTCCTCTACAATACACTGGATATGATCAACTGGCTGTCCCTGAGCCACCAGGAAGAAAAGGTGACGGAAGCCGTACAGGCACTTTCTAAATTCTACAAACTGACATTGAATAAAGGAAATATAGCCATATCTCTGAAAGAAGAGTTTACACAGGTTTCCCTTTATGTCAAATTGCAGAATATGCGTTATCAGGATAAAATAGAATTTATTATTGATGTTCCCGATGAAATGATGGATTACGAAATTCCCAAGCTGGTTCTGCAGCCTCTGGTGGAAAATGCCATTATGCATGGTATTTTTGAAAAAGAAGAAAAAATGGGAACTATCCTGATTACGGGCTGGCTGGAAGACGAAGTTTTAGTATTGATTGTATCGGATGACGGCGTGGGGATATCGGAAGATAAATTAAAAATAATTCTCACTGGCGCGGGTGAGAGCATCTCTGGAAGCAATATTGGAATCTATAATACCCATGAGCGTTTGCAGCTGTTTTATAATAATACAGACTTTGGCCTGGCATACAGCAGCAATGAAGGCAACGGGACAGAAGTAGAAATCAGAATACCTGCAAAGAAAATACCTACTCAAAATATACCCGGGTAAAACTCTAAACTTAATAGTAAACTAAATTTAATTTATACTTTTTACCCAAAAATGTTCAATACTACATTGACTAATCCCTGAAAAATGTTATCATATATTTGCGGGGATATGATGGTCTGGTATTCGTTCACTCATTTTTTAAATGGTGTCTGTTATCAGATCATTTTCCTTTTAACTGACAAAAAACCAGAGCAAATCCCTCCCTGATCTGCTCTGGTTCTTTTTAATTTGCTAAATATACATCTGCCTGCTGACGTCCGAATACAGAGGCTTCCTGGTGATTATTCATATAGATATCCACGTGTCCGTAAGGGGTTCCCCTGTCTTCCACCGTATAGATCTCTCCATTAATAATCAATCTGGTTCCAAATGGTATTCCACCCATGGCAACTGTCCTGCCCTGTACCGGCATAGCTCCGCTGGCTGTTGGCCCTCCCGACCAGACACCACAGCAGACCGGACAGCTACAGTATGCCGTTAAAGTAAAGTTCCCCAGATGCTGTCCATAGTCTTCTTCCCGGGCAGCTTCTGTATCTCCCTGAGCACTGCCGTCACTGTCAGACCCGTCACTTAAGATAACGTCGTCTTCAATAATACGGACTGCCCATACGGCACTGTCGTAACTGACGCTGTTGGTTATAATCCCTCTGGCACTGCTGTGTGCTTCAATATCCTGTCCCTCACCAATATACATAACTACATGATATACATATCCATTTCGTGCATAAAAGATCAAATCTCCAGGTGCTGCCTCTGATACCGGAATCTGCATTCCATATCTCGCCTGATCCTCTGCTACCCTGGGTATGGAATACCCAAACTGGCTGTAAATACTCTGTACAAAGCCGGAACAATCCGCTCCGTTTGTAAGGCTCGTGCCGCCCCAAACGTAGGAATTGCCTAAAAACTGCTTTGCAAAATCTACCATAGAATTGCGCAGTGCACTGGAAGCGGTAACCTCTCTTACTGTTGTAAGAGTATAATATAAGGATTTATTTTCTTCCATGGGAATCAGTTCCCTGGCATACTCATAATTTTCTTCCTTGTTCATCTTAACAAGTTCTACCGCTTTTTTTCCCTTTATCAGATTTTTACGCTGTACAAATCCACGCACATAACCGGATTCAACATAGATCCATTTTTCATCCTCATCCGCCAGTACATAACACAGCCCGCCTTCAGGCAGAACTCCTATGATATTTGAGTTTTCTTTATTCTTTTCCTGGATACATACCCCATCTGATTTTGATACTGCATATACTTTTTTCACTACGGTTTTCTGCGCAGTTGTCTTTGTATACGTCCATGCTTTGTTTTTCATTGGGCTGATCAGGCAATCAGCAGTTGAAAGATTTTTTTCCTTTTTCTTTTTTACATAACTTTTCGCCTTTTTCCCAGTAATAAGATTCTTACTCTTTACAAATCCTCTTACTTCTCCCGACTCTATATAAACCCAGCCTTCTTCATCTTCCTCTAAGATATAGCACAACCCTTTAATTTCCAGTTCTCCAACCGGTCTTGATTTGACACTCTTTTCTTCATAGATCTTGAGATTCTTCCGCCTGGACAGCGCATATACCTTCTCCACGGTAGTAATTCCAAAAGGTTTTTCAATTTCTTTTGGTTCTTCTATGTGCTGCTGTTCGATTAACGCAAGATTCCCTTCTAATTCCTCTTGTGTCAGCTCAGTTGCCGGTTCCATCTGGGGTTCCGTGCTTTCTTCTTCCCTCTTTTGTGTCTCCGTCTCTGTCTCTTTTTCGCTCTCTGTTTCCGTCTCTGTAGGCAGTTCTGTATCTGTTTGCACAGGTATTTCTGTCAGTATAGACGAATCCGGCTCTGTTACATATTCAACCTCCACAGAATGTCCCGTTACAGGTTCCGTTACAGGCTCTGTCTGGGGTTTTACCTCCGTTGTCCGTTCCGTATTTTTCTCCGTCTGAGGTGCTGCCATTGCTGTGTACGGAATAACCAAAGAAAATGCCAGGGCCAATGCCGCTGCTTTATGTAAAAATTTCCATTTCATATATGATCCTGCTTTCCCCCTTGAGCCTCATTGAAAAATGATCCAGAGTCTGTATCCTTTGCTGTATTTCACATTTTACTGTATGGGGAGCTGTATAAGCCTCCCCCATGATTTACGTTTTTACTTTACATGAATCACTAACGTATCTGTTTTACCGTTATAGGTCTTAGCTTTAATAGTAGTTTTTCCCTTTTTCAAAGCTTTTACTTTTCCGGAAGAACTAACGGTTGCTACATTTTTATTCGTGGATGTAAAGGTAACTTTTCCTGCGCTGCCGCTGGAACGTGTAACTTTTAATTGTAATGTCTTTCCAGGCTTCAGATTTTTATTGGAGGCACTGATCTTAATGGATTTTGGTTTATTTTTAACCGTAATCCTGCACTCTGCGGTTTTGCCGTTTCCGGTCCGTACCGTGATTGTTGCCGTACCTATCTTTTTAGCGGTTAATTTGCCCTTAGAATTAACGGTTACAACTTTCTTATCGCTGCTTGTCCATGTAATCTTGCTTGTTTTTGCATATTTTGGAACAAGCGTACTCTTTAAGGTATATGTTTCCTGAACACCTAAAGTTTTAGATTTTCTATTCAGTTTGATTTTATCTACTGCCTGGGTAACGGTTACTTTACAGGATGCTTTTCTGCCATTTACGGTTGTAACTGTTACGGTAGCTCTTCCTGATTTTCTGGCTGTTACCTTGCCGTTCTGGTCTACTTTCAGAATGGATGTGTTGCTGCTCTTCCAGGTGAGTTTTTTATTGGTTGTATTGGATGGTTCCACACTGGTCTTTAACGTATAGCTTTTACCTTTTTTAATGGAAAGCTCGGACTTATTCAGTGAAACCTTTTCCGCTGATATTTCCTGTGGAGCTACTTTTTCCTGAGTTGAAGCAGATAATGTTCCGTTTAAGTTCTCTGCCGTTACAACTACTGTGATCTGATAACCCACATCTAATCTGGTAAGCTTGTAACTTGTACCGGAAGCTCCGTCAATCGCCTGATTTCCCCTCATCCATTTTATAACCAGTTTGTCAGCATTCTGGATGCCTGTGGTATCTAATGTCAGGGTTTGTCCTTCTTTTACGGTTCCCTTAATTCCAATGGAACCTTTTAATGTGTCTTTCTCTGTAGCTGCCTCAAGTACTTTACTCAGCCTTCCTGCTTCATGTGTATCTGTAGCTGCAATTCTCTGATAGAAGCAATATTCCGTATTAGGCTTTAATCCCGTAAATACCGGAGACTTGCCAAATACTAATTCCTGGTCTCCAGTCTGTATTGCATATTCATAACCTGAAATTTCCTTTAATGTGATGCTGTCTGCTGTGATTTTAGCTGCCGCAGGTTTTAATGGGTAAATTTCACTGACTGTAATTGGGGTAACTCTGGTATATTCTACCTCATTATACGTCAATTTAACGGTAATATTTGCCTTTCCTGCATTCCTTGCATTAATTATACCATCTTTATCCACATATGCAACATTTTCATCGTCAGATTCCACAAAAAATGTTTCATTGGACAGATCAATGGTTTCCCCAGCCTCATTTTTCATTGAAATCTCAAGGATTCTGGTTGTTTCATCCCAGAGCATATTTGTTTTTTCAAATACTACCTGAAGTCCGTTTTCATCCGGTACAAGTCGTAAGTCCGCCCATACAAGTAAACCTAAGGTACTTGTCATAAAGGTTACCTCTGTCTTGCTCTCATCCGTAAACGTAAATGCCTGCTCTGTTTTTACACCATCATCTGATACATAATACAGTGCAAGCTGCTCTGCATCATAGTATTCCGGTACTCTCATTGTTGCTTTTACTTCTTTTCCATCCAGAGATACATCTCCCTCTTTGGAAGTTAAAGCAATATCAAGAGCCGTAAATTCTTTGGTAATGTCTTTTAATGCTTCTGCTGCCAAATCATGTCTGCTGCCGCTATCCACTCTTTCTACCTTAAGCTGTGTGTCTCTTGGCCATGTTTCTGTCTCAGCTGTCAAGGTTACTCCATTTGCTTCATCTGTGAGAACCTGAGGCAGTACTACAGGGGGTTCTTCCGGCTGCAGGGCTTCCATTGCTTCAAGTAAAGTATCAATAGCATCTGCAATTTCTTCTTCGGCTGCATCTTCTTTTATGAACATATCCTGTGCTGCCTTTAGCGCGTTGTCAAAGGCTTCTTTGGTTTCCTTAGAAGCTGTCTGATACTTATCAGTTCCCATCATATCATTTGCTTCTTTTATTGTTTTTTCCAGTTCCGTCTTATCTGCCGGCTTTTCTTCTGCTGTCAGCCCCTCTGTTGCTATTGACAGATCTTCAATTGCTTTTGTAATTTCCTCAGCAGTTGCTTTTCCGTTCTTTAGAACTTTCTGTGCTGCTGCCAAAGCAGTATCAAAGGCTTCCTGAGATTTCAGCGTTGCATTTTTGTAAGTCTCTGTTTCTTTTAAGTCTTTTGCATCCTGAATAGCTTTCTTTAATTCTGTCTTGTCTGCCGCTTCCTTGTATGCAGTTTTAAATTCATATGTTCCTGCCGTAACTTCAAATACTGCAGTTCCATCAGCTGTATCCACATATTGGATACCATCTTTTTCTTTCTTAAACTCTTCTGCCGGCACGCCATTTACGGTAACTTCCATGTCCTTTTCTACCGGAATATAGGCAGTAGCCGTGGTATTTGCAGGAATTGTTGTAGTATAGTTGAATTCGTCTTCTGACCAATCCCATTCTGCGCCTATCATTCCATAAGCGGAATCGTAAGAACCTTTTACCCAGGTAATCCGTTCCTGGTTTGCAGGAATATCCTCGTCAGCTCTTCTGTCCGGCTGTGGTTTTAATATAATGTGCTTGAATCCCGGCTGGTCTTCATCTGCTTTGATTCCCAGCATATCACTGTACATCCACTCTACAATTGCACCATAGGAATAGTGATTGAAAGAGTTCATATCAACAGGTCCGAATCCATTTTCTTTTGTATAGGAATTCCAACGCTCCCAGATTGTTGTTGCTCCCTGATCAATGCTGTACATCCAGGATGGGTTGTCTCTCTGCAGTAACAGGGTGTAAGCCATATCAATAGCTCCCGACTCTGTAAGCGTCTGATTCAGCATAGCGGTACCTACAAAACCGGTACCAAGCCTATTTCCGTTTGCTTTAATCTTATTAACCAGAATCTCTGTTGCTGCCTGTTTCTGGTCTTCATCTTTAAACAGGCCTACTTTTAATGTAATTAAATAACCAGTCTGTGTGCCTGCACCGTCAACTAAAGTACCGTCGTTATTGATATACTTCTCCTGGAAATGTTCTTTGATTTCATTAAATCTGGATCTGTACGCTTCTGCTTTCTGTGTTTCTCCGATAGCATCGGACATTTCAGCCATTAACTGAGTATCATATGCATAGTAAGCACATGCGATCAGGTTACGGATAATACCCTGGTTGTCCTGATCATTTGGTGCCAGCCAGTCGCAATATGCAAGTCCTGCACCTTCAAAACCTCTGCTGTTCAGCCAGTTCATGTATTTTTCCATAGATTCATACATCTGGGAAATGATCTGAGTATCTCCATACATTTTAAACATGGTATACGGAACGATAATTCCGGCATCCCCCCATGCTGCATTACCTGCACCAACTGCTGCAGATCTTGGAATTGTATCGGTATACTGTCCGGCACTTGTCTGGCTGTCTCTTGCATCCTGTCCCCATTTATTGAAGAAGCCTGCAACATTAGCATTATAAGATGCTGCGCCGATAAATACCTGTGTATCACCGGACCATCCAAGGCGTTCGTCTCTCTGCGGGCAGTCTGTAGGTACACTTAAGTAGTTGCTTCTCTGTCCCCAGAGGGTATTGCTGATTAACTGGTTTACGGATGCATTGCTTGTCTCCAGGCTGCCTGTCTCCGGAATAGCAGAACCCAGTACTTCCGCCCTGAAACTGTTAATCGTAATATCGGAGTCTGCCGAAATGGATACATACCGGAACCCGTAAAAACTAAATGTGGGGCGATAGCTCTCTGTTTCGTCACCCTTTGCAATGTAAATGGATGTAGAAGCAGCAGATCGGTAATTCGCCATATAAAGGCTTCCTTCCGGGCCGTCGTTTCCTCTGGATATCTGACCGCTGTCATTTAACATTTCTGCAAAGTGCATACTGATCTGCGCTTCTTTAGGCGCCTTTACTGTAATATTCGGCCATCCTACCATATTCTGTCCTAAATCATACACAACTGTCTGGCCTTTTTTAAGCTCGATAACATCATCTGCTTTGTAATCGTCTTTTACTACATTTACAGTTCCGTAATCAGATCCATTGTCCTTACTTCCCTGGTATACACTTGTAGTAACTGGGGTACGCTCCAGTTCTTTGCGAACCTGAATTGTCTGTCCTACCTGTGCTGAAATTACGCCGTTAAAGTTTGTATCATAGCTTACTTTGCTCCAGCTCTCATCTTCTGTGTAGTCAGTAGTAGACATTACGGATGCGCTTGGATAATTTGCATCATAAGTTTCACCGTCCCAGATATCTGCTTCACGGATAACGCCAGCCTTACTTGTTTTCCAGGAACTGTCTGTATTTAATACTTCTTTTGTTCCATCGCTGTAGGTAATGATGGTCTTAGCTAAAAATGCCATATCTTTGGTACCATAGGTATTGTAGGAAATTCTTCCTGTCCACCAGCCGGTTCCAACCTGTGCCAGAATGACATTCTCTCCGCCCTTTTCCATTAAGTTCGTAATATCGTGAGAGTAGTATAATACTCTTTCATTGTAATCTGTCCAGCCCGGCTTCATTTCATCATAGATGGTGTCTCCGTTTTCGTCGGGACGTCCTACTCTGGTTCCGTTCACATACAAATCATATACACCCAGTGAAGATGCATAAACTTTTGCACTTACAATTTCTTTGTCCTCTGTTTCAAATGTTTTTCTGAACATTGGCATTCCAAGATTGGAATAATCTTTTGTCAGAAGCACGCCTGCATTGCCTTTTACTACGAATTTCCCATCTTTGAAGGAACCTGAATTTGCCTGTCCTGCACTTCCTCCAAATGGGTTTATGCCGTCATCAAAATCATAAGAAAGTTTTATGATTCCTTCTGCCGGTCCTCCTTCTTCAAAAGTAGTCACTTTCAGATTGTCAACCATAAAGTTTTCTGTTGCTGTTCCAGAGCGGAAGCCCACTCTTCCATCCATAATTTTACCTGGTGTTTCAGAAGTCACCTGGAAAGTATCAACCAGCTTATCATTGATAGATGTCTTAATTTCCTGATTTGTCACTTCAATTTTTACATGAACTTCTTTATTTAGAATCTCTGTATTATAATCAAAGAAACTGCTGATGTCTTTTTCATATTTGTCATAATGTACTTTTCCATTTTCCCAGATATGGGGCCTTAAGTATAATTTACCTTTGTGGTCTGCTCCGTTAATCTGCCACATAAACATATTGCTGCTGTCAGATGCAGAGAATACAATACCTGCGGAATCACTGGTTACAGTAATATCTGATTCTACGATATAGTGTACCGGTGCATCAGGTTCCGGCTCCGGATCAGGTTTGCCGCTAAGCGCATTCTGAAGTAATGCAGTCTTATCATTAGTTATGCGTAATCCGCCATTTTCTATCGTTCCGTTGTCAAATATATTTTCCACGGTATTAGCATCTGTGAACACTTTCGGCATTCCTGCTACTTTTACAATGATGTTATCATAGACTACATCATCTCCGCCATCGCTGTTAAAGCCAAGCTTTCCGTCAAACTGGAATTTATCTAATTTGTCGTGGTATTTTGCTTCTACTCCATCGATGTAGATACGTACTTCCTGTTTATTTGTACAGGTAAGGGTAAAGTGATGCTTTTTGTTAACCATATCTTCTTTCGAAATATTATTGATAGCCCCATCGTCAAATTTATATTTTCTTCCGTCCAGTTCTCTTATATGCTGAACAACTGCAGGACCGGAACTGTAATTCGGATTGATTTGTGAATAATAGAATTGGGTACCTTCTGCATTTGATCCGTAAATGATTCCTGCTTTGCCGGATTTAATGGTAAAGTCTGTATCAAACCGGTAATACATGGAACTGTCCTTACTAAGGAATACTTTATCCCCCTGGTTTTCTCCATATGCTAAGTAAAGCTTGCCATTCTCTACGACGCCGCCGTCAAACTGGGTGTCATTTTCCAGAGAAAAATCCTGATAGAATAAAATTGTTCCATCATTAGCAGTTACCTTCATATCATCCAGCCATACCTGCTCCCTGAATCCGCCTGCCGGATTGGTTGCCTGACGAAATCCGATTTTGCCATAAGATAAATCTGCATCTTTACAATCTAATGAATTGACCAAATCATTATTGATATAAGTTTCAACTATATGCGTCGTTGTATTGACTACCAGTTTCAGATTATAATCTGTGTTGTCTAAGAGCTCATCCTCCAGCTGGTATCCATTGTATTTACTAATATTTTCAGGATTAAATGTACCCCCGTTGCCGTTCCATACATGAGGACGCAGCCAGCTTCCTTTCACTCCCTGCTCCATATTATTATTTAACTGCCACATATAGAAATGGGAATTATCCTTTGCCGCAAATACAAGCCCTACCGCATCCTTAAACTGTAAGTTTGCTTCGATGGTATATACGCTTTTATCAATTTCCGGTTCCTGGGCATCCGGATCGGGATCACCTTTTTTGGGCATACGAATCCAGTTTACATCACTGAATGCATCTTCTTCTAACAGTCCCATCTCAAAGGCTGCACGGTCAGATACGATTTCATTGTCATCTTTATCCCATACGGTTACATGCCACTGGTAAGTTGCGGAAGATGCCAGAGCACTTCCTTCATAAATGATATCAACTGCTTTATCACTTTCTACTTTACCGGTATTCCATACTTCATTTCCGCCCAGTTCAGATACTTGAATCTGATAAGCGGTCTGTACCTGTCCCTGTACCGTGGAATCCATCTTCCATGAAAATCTCGGTGCAGTATTGTCAATTCCTACCGGATTAACTACATTGTCTACCATCAATTCTCTGATTGAGGTACTTCCTTCTGCTGCCATTGCTGTCAGTGCCGTCGTTGGCATTAAGGACGTTATCACCATGGCTATGGCTAAAAGAAGTGATATCCATTTATTCTTTTTCATAATTTCTGTCAACCTTTCCCCTTCTTTATTCCCGCGGACAGCGAGAACCTCCCGGACGTACTGTCGTGTCCGATTGGCTGCTGCCGCGGTCTTAAAAAACTCAATTTGTTATTGTACCGTAATCTTTATTTCTGCTGATTTACCATTGTACAATTTGGCTTTCACTATTGTTCTGCCTTTTTTTACTGCTTTAATTACGCCTTTGGAATTAACCGTTGCAATTTCAGGATTCTTACTTGTATAGGTAATCTTGCCTGCACTCCTGCTGGAGCGTTTTGCTTTTAATGCAAATGTCCTGCCTGCCTTTAATGTTTTACTCTTTTCATTTAAGGTAAGCTTTACCGGTGCTTTTTTAACGGTTATCTTACAAATTGCCTTTTTACCATTGCTTGTTTTCACAGTTATGGTAGCGGTTCCTTCTTTTACTGCCGTTAATTTTCCCTTGGAGTTTACTTTTACAACCTTCTTATTACTGGATGTCCATGTGTATTTTTTATTGGAAGCATAGGAAGGTTTCAGCGTTGGCTTCAAGGTATAAGTTTCCTTTACACCCAGTGTCTTACTTGCTCTGTTTAATTTAACACCCGTCGGCTTTTGTGTTACCGTAACTTTACATACTGCGGTTTTTCCATTGGCACTTACCGCTGTAATAACAGCTGTTCCTGCCTTTTTTGCAGATATTTTACCACTCTGGGATACCGTAACAACCGATGTCTTGCTGCTCTTAAAGGTCACTGCCTGATTGGTTGCATTGGCTGGTACAACGGCTGCATTTAATACTGCACTCTTACCTTTTTCCAAAGTCATGCTTGTCTTATCCAAAGTGACTCCTGTTACTGTGACTTCTGCCGGCTTTACAGCTTCTGTTGTTGTCGCGGTAAAGATACCAGACATAATCTCAGATGTTACGACTACAGAAATCTTTTGTCCTACATCAGATTTAGTAAGCTTATAGGATGTTCCGTTTGCACCCTGTATTCCCTGGTCGCCGCGTTTCCATACATACACCAGGTTCTTTGGATTCTGTATACCTGATGTATTTACGGTAAGCGTTTCACCTTCTTTTGCCGTGCCTGAGAGGATGATCTGGCCTGTCATCATTTCTTTGTCTGTAGTGATGCTTAACGGTTCACTTAAGTTTCCTGCAATATGGTTTTCATTTGCAGCGATTCTCTGGTAGAAGACGTATTCCGTTGCCGGATTTAATCCTGTAAATACGGGATTCTCTGTAAATACTAATCCTGTATTGCCTGTCCATAATGCATACTCGTAACCGTCTGCAGTCTGTAATGTTATACTGTCTTTGCCTGCTTCTGCTTTTACCGGATTTGTGATCTGAGGTTCTGCTGAAGTTACTCTGACATAACCGGATGCCTGCATTTCATCTAAAGTTACATTTACAAAGATTTTTGCTGTTCCTGTATTTTTAGCTGTAATCAAACCAGTTTCATCTACAGCGGCAACATTACCGTTGCTGGTATCATATGTAATAACTGCATTGGTCAAGTCTACAATCTGTCCTCTGGTGTCATATGCCATAATCTGGCTTACCCTTGTTGTTTCATCCCATAGCATTGAAGGCTTTAATGCAGAGGCTTTTATGGTACTCAGCGTAGCTAAATCGCCGCCTTCACCTGCTCCGTCTGCAAGCACGTAGCTTCCAAGAAGATCTGCCTGGAACCGGATATCTGTTTTATTGCTGTCTGTATAGGTAAAGGAAAGTTCTGTCTTCTCACCGTCCCCGGATACATAGAATAATGCAAGTTTACCTGTGTCATAGCCAGCGGGTACCGTCATAGTAGCGGTTACATGGTTTTCACCCAGTGACAATTCAACATTTTCAGCCCAAAGGGTAATATCAAATGCTGTGAATTTATCGGTAACATCTTTCATTGCTTCTGTTACGGTTTCGTTCTTTTCATGTCCTGCTTCAATCAGGGATGTTCTTAATTCCACATTATCCGGCAGTACTCCTGCCTCGGCATAGATAGAAATCCCGTTTACTTCATCCACAAGGGTAATTGGCTTCGGTGCAGGAATCAGTCCGTCAATTGCATTTCTCATTCCCTGTTCTGCCCCACGTACCTTATCTGCATCTGCATCTTCTTCTTCCAGTACCGCCTGAGCTGTATGATATGCTTCATCAAATATTTCCTGTGTTGCAAGAGTTGCTTCTAAATATTTTTCTGTCTTTCTTACATCATCAGCTTCTTTTAAGACGTTTATTAATGCATCTTTGGAAGGAAGTGTTACCTCCTGATTGCTGTACACTTCAATTTCTGCAAGCTGTACACGGAAATTATTCGGGCTGCCTTCATCGGTTGCCACATCCCCAAGTCTGGTTGTTGTAATCTTAATATACCTCGCATCATGGGATGCAAAACTGTAAACCTGCTCTTTAAAGCGCGGGTTTGGCTGATCCACTACAGATCTCACCAGCTGCCAGTTTTTATTATCTGTACTTACATAGATCTTAAAGCATTCCGGAAACGCACAGCTTAAATTATCTCCTGCAGCCGCATTTGTCCTTGGGAATAAAGCTACCTGATTTACAGATTTCACTTCTCCAAGATCCAGAACAATATTATGAGGATTTTTACTGATATCTTTTGTGCTATAAATATCAGAAGTAAATCCGTTTGAATCATTTGTGGAAATGCGCTGTCCATCTGTTAATTTGCTCTTATCCCAGGAACCGGAGGCACCTGGCTTGTCTGCTACGGTGACGATTACCGGAGTAATTTTTTCCACTTTTTCTGTAAGTTCAAAGGAAACATCAACATCTTCCCTGCCAATTGTCACCTTTGTTGTGTTTCCATCTGTGGTACCGGTTTCTGTGCTCCAACCTGAAAATTCATAGTTTAACGGCAGCAGTACCTCTGCTTCAATAGTTACTTCCTGTCCTTCTTTAAAGGCCCCTGCAAATGGAATTCTCTTCTCTACACCGTTAATCTTAACATTCGCTGCATATTCCAATCCCTTTGCATCAACGGTTAAAACATGTCTTTCCTTTGGAATTTCTGTAAATACAACCGTAAAGTTTACATTCCTATCTACTGTAATTTCCTTTGTATAAGGCACTTTGCTGTTTTCATCAGAAATAATTTCCGGATATGTACCTGTTATTTTCTGAATTGCCCAGCCTTCTGCCGGTGTTGCAGCAATGGTTACTTTTTCGCCTTTATTAACCTGGCTCTGGTACGGCACTGTAATATCTGCTCCATCTACCTGTATCGTTCCCTGTCCCACTACTTTTACATTTACATCATACTGCTCTTTTTCTTCTCCTGTATATTCACTGCTTACAAATGAATACGTTCCGCCTTCTACTGTAAATGCCACATACTCATTGTCTTCATCCCTGTAAGTAACTCCATCCGGCAGATCAAGTACTGCTCCGCCTGCATAGATGGTCTGTCCACCTAACTGGACCATGGTCTGTTTGCCATCCATTCTTGGAACGTAGATGTCGGCACTCTTTGTATTTTCCGGTACGGTTACGCCTAATGTAATATCGCTGTCTGTTTCTTTTACGGTTACAGCAATATTTCCTTTCGGTGAAGGTATCTCTGCGCTGATGTCCTTTAATCCTGCTGTCTGAGGCCTTACCTGGAAGCTCTCATATGCCGGTGACAATGGTGTAATGCCTGCATTGAACATATACATCATGGTAAGGGGACCACCGGACCATGCATGATTTCTGGTACCTGCATTTTTATTCCAGAACTCCCATAAAGTAGGAAATTCATCTTCGATCATTTCTTGATAGCGGGTTTTTGTTCTCGCCATTGCTTCGTCATCATAACCCATCATGTATAAAGCTTCTAAGACGTACTTTTCCATATATGGGCTGGATTCCATCTGGGTTTCCAGTAATTTTTCAATATCTGCATAACGGCTTGCCGGTGCAAGTCCTGCATATACGGCTAAAGCGTTGGCTCGGTCATCTGCTTTTCCGCTGCCGGTGCTTCTGTAATAAGCATTTTTAGATTTGTCCCAGAATGCTTTGTCAAACTTTGATTCTATACTGTACATGCGTTCTTCCAGAAACTCAATATCTGCTTCCGGTTTATCCAGCGTCTGAGCCATATTTAATACACTCTGTGCTGCAATATAATACCATTCCTGCTCAATAATCTTTGCATCCGGATTATCTCCCCAGTCCATCCAGTCCCAGGTTCCGCCTCTGTGGGATACAAATCCATCAGATTCAAGGCTCCAAAGCTTCAGATAAGCCAGCAGTGAATCGTATCCGTCAGTCATAGGCTGGGCATCTCCGGAATACATGTAGTACTGCCAGAAGGACATTACGCCTGCCAGTGCCTGCATTGGAAGTTCTGAAATGGCGTCAATTCCGTTTGGAGCTGTTGTCGGCAGCTGTCCTGCCCCATTCTTCCATCCAAGTACCTGATTAAGTGCTTTTTTATAAAGCAGCCCTGCATTGCTGTCCATAGCGTAGAATGCCATCTGCATTTCATTTACGGCATCTCCCCACCACTGTGCTCTTTCTCTGTCCGGGCAGTCCATGTAGTTGTCTCTCATGGTTACTAAAAGGGTATCATAAGACTTTTTATACAATAAGTTTAAGTCCTCATCCTCACTTGTAAAGCTTCCCGCCGGCGTAGTGTTATAAGTAGACGGGCGGAATCCTAATTCCAGGACTTCAACAGACTCCGGAATTTCAAAGTAAACATCATATCCATTTACCCAGCCCAGTGCTTCAAATTCCTGCTCTCCGTCTTTTGTGATGTAGGCATGTCTGACTGAGTTTCCATTACCGGCTGGCTCTTTCCAGGTATCGGTATACATATCAATACGTTTGCCTGCTGCCGCTTTCACTTTAAGATAAGGTGTTCCCTGAAGGTTTGTTGCATTTCTGATGGTGTAGCGTTTCACGCCCTCTCCAAGCTTAACGTTACCTGCCTTAATGATTGCATTTGTCTGGGACAGATAATGATCTCCATTTTCATCCGCTTTAATTTCCGGATCAACAGCACCTGACAGTTTCTTAAACTGTGTCATGCGCTTTCCAAGCTTATCATTTGCAAAGTTATCCTTGAACAGCACGGTGCTGTTGTCTGCGGATTTTACTTCCAGGCTGTAAATACGAACCTTTTCCATATTGTCATTTCGGAAGCCTATGGATCCGCCTTTTAATGCTGTTGTGTTGACTCTTTCCATATCGGTGCCATCTACAGTGGCATCAAAACCGTTTGCATCCACTTTTACAGTCATGGTATGCTTGGTATTAAAACGCTTGTCACCGGTAATAACACTGCTGATATCAAAAGGACCTTTTACATCCCATCCACCATTTATCCGTATATGGGGCTTATAATTTGCATAATCCTTACTTTGCATACTATTTAAGTCCGCCATACTTACCTGAGGCATATAAAAGTTATTATCATCTTTCATATTAACAGCAAGTCCCATAGAGCCTGCATATGGCGCATTTGACCCTGTTGTTTTAATCGGATCTACCATAAATGTTAAAGAAACGTTATATTCATCCGGAAGCTCCAATGCAGTAAATACATCATTGGCGGAAGAATCAATGTATTCTTCAGTCCAGGTACCTGTTCCCTCTGTACCGTCTGCCGTGTATCTCACTACATCGTCCACTTTCAGCTGGGGAATCGGGCGTTCCCAAAGATCATTATAAGGAGATTCTCCTGCTTTTGCCTGAATAACAGCATTTTCCCATTTGGAATCGTTAAATTCTGTTCCCTGCCAGCCTGTCAGTTCTGCATTGGCATCATACATAATATTGGGTTCCGCCAGCCTGTAGTTGGAATCCATATTATGCTTTCCATAAGCAGGATCTTTCACTGCCTTCCAGCTGGTATCGCTGATAATCTTGGTACCTTCACTAAGAGCCCCTTCTCCGAACTCTGCATCGAATAAGAAACCAGGTTTACCGGAATCCTTGAATCCGTAACCGCTTTTACCAAAGTAAACGACCTGCACGGCAATGGTGTTCTTGCCTTCTTTGAGATATTTTGCAATATCTACCTTGTCATAATACATATCCGTTCTGTTTGGTCCGGTTTTTACCATACCTTCAAATACAGCCATTTCACCATTAATCCACAGCCAGTATTTTGAATCTGCCGCTACGTATGCCTCTACTTTTCCCGGCACTTTATCCAAATCAAATGTTTTCCGAAAACTCATCCACTGCCCGGCTTCCCTGGCATCATTGCTCCAGATCCAGTCAGCCGTAAATTCGTGGCCTGGTGTTAAGTTTTCAGCTGCTGAAACTGTCATAGGTAAAATGCTCGTGATCATTAATACCATTGTCAGAATACCGGATATAAATCTTAACCAACCTCTCATATGTTCCTCCTATATCGCATTTTCGCGTTTTTAATCAGGTAGATGTGATGCATTATCACATTTACCTGTATACCAGAGCGTGTTTTAAAACACAGTGACGCACAACTGACAGTAAGCAATTTTAAAACACGCTCCAATGCCTCATACAGTACTTTATTTTACTGTGATTTCGCAGACATCTTTTTTTCCACCCGGTGTCCTTACCGTTATGGTCGTGTGCCCTTTTTTCAAAGTTGTAACGACACCTTTTGGTGAAACTTTTGCCGCTTTTTTATTTGAGCTTTCCCATTTCAAAGTATCTGTACTGTTCTTTGGCTTTACAGTTGCTTTAAGCTGTAATGTTTTTCCTGTCTTTAATGTCTTTTTATGAAGGTTAATCTTAACCCCCGTTGCCTTCACCTCCTTTACAGTGATTTTGCAGGTTACTTTTTTCTTACCGGATATCTTAGCAGTAATTGTTGCCTCTCCAGTTTTTTTTGCTTTTACCAGACCTTTTGCAGATACGTCAGCAACTTTCTTATTTGAACTGGTCCAGATTACCTGATCTGTTGCATTTGACGGCTTTAAGGAAGACTTAAGCTGATAGGTTTTTCCCTTATAAACAGTCTTGCTTTTTTTGTTCAATGAAATTTTCTTAGCCTTAACCGTATTTACTGTGATCCTGCAGGATGCTTCTTTTCCTCCATCTGCTGTCTTTACTGTAATGATTGCTTTCCCTGCTTTTTTAGCGGTTACTTTTCCCTTTGCATCTACTGAAACAACGGAATTGTTGGAAGATCTCCAGGAAACCTTCTTATTGGTTGCATTTTCAGGCAGAACTTCTGCTTTTAATTGTTTTGTGCCTTTGCCTTTTATCGTGAGACTGTTGTAATTCAGTTTGACTGAGGATACAGCAGTTACCTGGATCTTTTTCAGGGTTTTGAAGGTTACACTTGCACCGCCGGATACATTTCCTGCCTTATCGTATGCATATACCGTAAATGTATAAGCTGTGTCAGGAGACAGTCCCTTAATTTCTGCTTTGGTGCCGTTTGTTACCGTTGATACTATGTTATCTTTATTTTTTACCAGATATTTTTCCACACCTGTATTATCTGTGGATGCATTCCAGGTAATCGTAACGGATTTTTCTGTAATACCTGTTGCTTTTACATTTCCAGGAGTGGATGGAGGCTGTTTATCTCCTGCAGGAACCAGTCCGTTTACTGCTGACCTTAGTCCATCTGCTGCTTCATCCGCTTCTTCCTGAATGGCATCTTTCTGTTCCATTACCTGAACCGCTTCATCCAGCTTTTGTTTTAATATACCAAAACTCTCTGATGTATATTTTGATTCCTGGGACAGATATGCTTCTGCATCTTTGATGGCCTTTTCCAGCGCTGTCTTATCTGCTCTTTCAACAAGTCCGCTTATTGAATATTCTAACGAATTGGCTGCTGTATCTATTTCCTTCTGGGTAAGGTTTTCATTATTCAGCGCTTTTTCTGCATTTTTTAATGCTTTGTTAAATGCCTTCCAGCTGGAGCTTGTATAATCTGATTCTTTGCCTTTATATGCAGCTGCATTGTGAATTGCATCATTTAATTTCTCAGTCTGAAGACCATCCTGATTGTAAATGCCCATTTCCGCCAACTGGAAATAATTAATTTCCCCTGCCGGCGGTTTTCCAACCTTTGTCACATGGATTCGGACTTTTCTGGCGGTTACTCCTTCCTCCCACTTCAGTACAGCCGGTTTTTGGAAAGGTGCCTGGTAATCGGTATATTCTGCTATGGTTGTATATTTGTTTTCTCCGTCCTTACAGATTTCAACGCTGAAATCTTTTGGGAAAGACGGTGTCTTGCCGTCATCTGTAAATACATCGCTTCTTGGATATAAATGAACTCTGTTAAAATACATATCCTCTCCCAGATCTATTTCAACCCAGTGGTCTACCTCAGCACTATTTGTTCCATTGGAGGTAAACCCAAGGCTTCCTTTTACAGAGAGCAGCTGTCCGTCATTAATATTCTGGATTCCCCAATCGGCATTTGATATTGATGTACTTGCATCTGCTTTCCCTAGAAGTGCCAGATTCTCCCTTTCTATACGGCTGTTCATGGTTGCAAGCTTTGTTTCTCCGTTAATCTGTATGGTGATCTCCGGGCTTTCGTCTTCGAAATCTTCTCCATACCATTTTTCAAAAGAATAATCTACTTCGTTTGCTGGTTTTGCACTTAAGGTAATTTCATCTCCTTCATATACGTTTTCAATAATCGGTAATTTTTGGGGCTCACCGCCATTGATACTTACCATGCCTGGCTGGCTGGCATTGTCATCTACAATGTTTAATACAACTTGTTTTCTAAGAACGGTTGTGAATTGGTACTGTCCGGAACCTGCTTCAAATACTGCTTTTCCATCCTCCATTTTAACAAAGGTAAGACCCTCGCTCTGATCTGCAGGCATTCCGTTTTCCAATACCTGATCTTTATTCTCAGCCGGTACATAGATGGTGGCTGTGCTGTTAGCAGGAATGGTTACATTCATGAAGAAGCAATCAACATCCCCGTAGCTCCAGCTGCTTTCAATATTTCCGTAAACAGATTCAAAGGAACTGTCCATATAGCTTAAACCGCCGCCGGGATAAGGTTTTAAATTAAAGTGTTTGTAGCCTGGGTTTTTCTCATCGTATGAGATTCCTGCTACGTAATTGTAGAACCATTCCCCTACAGAACCTAAGGAATAATGGTTAAAGGAATTCATGCCCACATCCCCGAACTGTCCGGTTTCATAATCATAGGAGTTCCAGCGCTCCCAGATGGTAGTCGCACCTGCTCTTACGCTGTATAGCCAGGATGGATATGTATCCTGTAACAACAGGCGGTATGCCACATCTGCGTATCCCATCTCGGTCAGCATCGGGCAGAGGTAAGCTACTCCCATGAATCCGGTAGATAAATGCCAGTTCTTATTCTTTATGTCTTCCACAAGATATGCTGCTGCTTTCTTCCTTGCTTCATCGTCCTTTAATAAGTTGAATTTCAGTGCCATAAGGTAACTGGTCTGTGTCCCATTTCCCACATGGCCTTCTTCGTCTACAAATGCATTGTTAAATCCTTCTTTAATATCTTCAAATAACTTCCGGTATGTTGCTGCATCTTCTGTTTCGCCAATTGCTTCTGCCATCTTTGACATCAAATCACAGCTGTATGCATAGTAACCGGTACAGATTAATTCAATAGGCGTATTTGCTCCCACCGATAACCAGTCGCCATAGTTATTTCCGCATCCTTCAACCAAATGGTCTTTTGTCTCCAGATTCTGATAATACCGGATCCACCCTTTCATGCCTTCGTAGCTCTGCCGGATAATGGAGGTATCACCATATGTGGTATACATGGTCCATGGGATGATAATAACGCCGTCACCCCAGCCGGAAGCTCCAAATGACCCGCTCAGCCCATCTCCTGGTGTTACATAATTAGGCGTCCAGTCTGCAATTGCTCCGTCAGCCCTTTGATTTGTAGTAACATCCATCATAAATTTCTGAAAGAATGTCTGCACATCCTGGTTCATCGCTGCCGTCCGTACAAACACCTGAGAATCACCTGTGTATCCCAGACGTTCATCTCTCTGAGGGCAATCCGTAGGAACACTGATGAAGTTATCTAACTGGCCCCAGGTAATGTTGCTCTGAAGCTGATTTACGTCTTTATTTGATGTGGTAAAGCTTCCCGTAGTATTTTGCAGGGAACTGATTGCCACGCCTGTAATATCGTCCACAGTAGGTACTCCCGGATACCCGGTTACCTCAATATAACGAAATCCATGAAATGTGAACCGAGGTTGCCAGGTCTCTCCATTTGGATCACCCTTTAAGGTATAGTAATCTGTTGCTGCGGCGCTTCTTAAATTAGCCGTATACAGACTGTTGTCATTTTGCAGCATCTCTCCAAAACGCAGCTTTACAACTGTGCCTGCATCTCCGGTTACATTCATTCTTGCAAAACCCGAAATATTTTGTCCCAGGTCAAAAATATAAGTACCTTCTGACTGCTCCTTTACCGATATTGGCTTTATTTCTTTGATAACCTTTACACCAGGCCCCATATGAGCCACAATATCTCCGTCATATCCGGATTCTTTAACCGGATTCCAGCTGCCCTGGAAATCAAAATCTGCTTCTGACCATCCGGACATCTCTCTGGTTGCATCATAGGTTTCACCCATCTGGAAGTCATCTGATACAATTGGTCCGTCTCCGCTGGCTACCCAGGCAGCATCTGATGATATTCTGACTTTTTCTCCGTCTGCATACTCAATTTCTAACTGGCAGAGCAGTTTTGAATCTTTTCCATAGCGTTCTTTTCCGCCTACAAACAGTTTTCCTGAATACCATCCATGACCGGTTATGGCTCCAATCACATTGGGACCATCCTGCAGCATATTGGTTACGTCAAACGCCTGATACATAACATAATTACGGTCATCCTGATTTAATTCATAATTGGTCCATCCCGGATTGAATAAGTCGTCGCCAACCTTCTGTCCATTCATTTCCAATTCATAGATTCCAAGTGCAGAAGCATATACGGTAGCCTTCTTAACCTGCTTTTCCACTTCAAAGTCTTTTCTGTACATTGGTGCCGCAGACTTTGCATCATTTTGCAGTCCCAGGGCATTGGATACAACCAGTTCACCCGAATTAACACTTCCAATGCTGAAATTGTTATTGATTCCACTGTCAAAGTTATCGGAAAATAAGATATTGCCCGTTCCGTCTTTTACAACGATATTGTCATAGGCTGCCTGTTCATCGCAGTCACCGGGATTGTAAGTCTGACGGAAACCCAATTTCCCATAAGCTGCATATTGGCTTGTTCTCTGGTCAATCTGAGTGTCATCGATAAACGTTGTAATCTGATTGCCGTCCACTTCAATTTTAATATGATGCTGTTCCTTCTGGGTTTCTACCGGAATAACATCTTCGATTGTAAATTCATCGATACATGCCGCTGCTCCCTTTACCCACTGATGAGGTCTGAAGCTGGTCACTCCTTTAAATTTCTTTTCAAAGGTATTAATCTGCCACATGAGGAAGTTAGAATTATCTTTTCCTGCAAAAATGATTCCTGCATCATCCTTGATAATCCGAAAATCCATTTCTACCGAATATTTTTCCGGTGATGGTGCCGCTCCCATGTCCAGCTCAATCCACTTTGCATCCCATGGAGTTCCCATTAGTCCTGTCTCCCAATAGGCTTCTTCTGTTGATACAGCCGTGTTGCCCTTATTGTCCGTAACCTGGACTTTCCAGTAATATCTGGTTCCCGGCTCTAATGCCTTCCCACCATAGACTACATCCACTGACTGGTCACTCTCCACAACGGTGCTGTCCCATACATCATAATCCCCTGCATCCAGATTTTCCTTGCTGGTTGCTGCCAGGATCTGATAGGATGTCTGCATAACACCTCTTTGTGACGACTCTAATTTCCAACTGAATTTCGGTGTAATTTCATCAATTCCCAGGGGATTTACAGCTGATTCACATTCTAATCCATATACGGCAAATGCTCCGCCTGCCTCCTTGGCTTCAACTCCAAGACCAGTAAACAACTGCATTATCATACAAACTACAATCAGCCATGCCGATAGTTTCTTTTTCTTCCTCTTTTTTCCCATATCCGTCTTCTCTCCTTCTGCAGACATCAAATATCCGCAAAACAAAATACATTCTATAAGATAATATATTATATTTACAATATATTGTATTGCAAAATATATGCAAAGCACATTAGCAAAGTAACACAGGATATTTCTATCCATGTGTACTTTGCTGGTTTTATATTACTTAACTATAATGACTACTTCTGCTTTTTTACCATTATAAGTCTCTGCTATAATTTTCGCCCTTCCCTTTTTGAGTGCTTTGATCTTACCGGAGGAACTGACTGTTGCCACTTTATCATTTTTTGAAATAAAGGTAATATTACCTGCACTTCCTGTACTGCGGGTCACTTTTAATTTTAATGTCTTTCCTTTCTTCAGACTCTTTGACTTGCCAACATTTAATTTAATAGAAGAAGGAGCTTTCCTGACAGTAATGTCACAAGTTGCTTTTTTACCATTTGCAGTTTTAACCGTAATTACTGCCGTTCCTTCTTTTACTGCTTTTACTCTGCCTTTTTTATCAACAGTTGCAACCTTTTTATTACTGCTTGTAAATTTGATTTTGCTGGTCACTGCAGTTGATGGCACGAGGGTTGTTTTTAAAGTATAAGTTTCCTTTCTGCCCAATGTCTTTTTGTTTGTATTTAACTTTATTTTTGTAGGATCCGTTGTTACGGTAATCTTACAGCTTGCTGACTTTCCATTGGAAGCAGTTGCGGTTATGACAGCTTTTCCTGCCTTTTTCCCAGTAACTTTTCCGTTTTTATCAACACTTGCAACGGATGGTTTACTGCTTTTAAAAGTAACTGACATGTCAGATGCATTAGACGGGAAAATATTTGCTGTCAGTTTTACCGTTTTCTTTTTCATAATGCTTACACTTGAGCGGTTCAGTGTTATTTTGTCCACTTCCACTTTTGCAGGAGGCGGTGTTACTGCCGGGAGGACATTTGAAGCCGTAACTGCTGTCAGGGATCCCTCCAGATTTTTTGCTGTTACTACAGCAGAAATCTTATATCCTACATCTGCTTTTGTAAGCGTATATGTGGTTGAATTTACTTCCTTTATTTCCTGGTTTCCACGTTTCCATACAATACTCAGATCACCTGGTTTTTTATTCCTGATACCGGTTGTATCTAAGGTTAATTTTTCACCCTCTTTGGTATTTCCATTAATTATAATTGTTCCCTGAATCTTTTCTTTATCGGTTAACACTTCCAGAGCTTCACTTACACTTCCTGCATTATGTGTATCCGTAGCAGCAATCCTCTGCAAGAATACATATGATGTAGCCGGTTCTAAGTCCTTAAATTCGGCAATACGGCTAAATACAGGTTCTTCATTTCCTTTTTGGACTGCATATTCATATCCTTCTGCGGTTTCCAATGTAACACTTGTGGTTGTCTTAGAAGCAAGTACCGGGTTAACCGCCGGAATTTCAGAAACTGTAACCGCAGCTTCTCCCGCCTTTACCATATCTCCTATGGCAATTGTTACGATAATCTTTGTACTTCCGGCATTTCTTGCAGATACTTTTCCGTTCTCATCTACAACGGCAATATTGGTGTCCTCTGAGCTATATGATATTTCTGCTCCTGCCAGATCCATTTTATTTCCGTCAGATCCAATTGCAGCAACACCTGTTATCTGTGTTGTCTCATCCCAGAACAGTTCCGGGCTTTCAATCCCGGCTGTAACAGTCTGAAGTGCGGGTGAAATAGTAAAGCTTCCTGTCCACTGACCCACATAAGCTGCATCTGCAGGCACCACCGTTACGGTATAGTTACCTTCTTTTACCGGTGCATTACCATCTTCGGTATTGTAAGTAATGATAAATTCGCCGGTATATGGTTCTCCTGTTTCCGTGATTTCTGCACTCGGAATTTCAAGTCCTTCATAGGGATTACCCGTATAGATCACATTTTCTACACTGCTGTGTACCGTAAGAGGGATCTTATCCGTCAGGATGATGCATACATTTACTACCGTATCCTCATAATTCTTCATGGCTACAGTTACCGGAATTACTGCGTTCTGATCGATCTCACCATTTGTATTTACGGAAAAGCTCAGAAGACCATTTTCGTCAACTGTGATATCGGATGCAAGTATTTTATGATCATCAGATACATTGCCCACTGCATATTTTACAATTGGCTGATACTGCTTCATAAGGTCAGCGATGGAAATCTGTCCATTACCGCCTGCTGCATATACAAAATACATTTTCTGATCTTCCACAACAGGTGCTGCTGCTTTCACCACTTCTGTCAGATACGAATAAACTAATTTTTGTCCGTTGCTTTCCACAGTGACTTTTGCTCCATCGTCAGCTGTTCCTGCAAGTATATCTGAGAAGATATAGGTATATGGCGCCTGGAAGGTTAACTTTACATTATATTTTCCTGTTTCAGGTTTATTTTTAAGGTCAACTGTGGTTCCATCCTGATTTTCAACCGTCCATTTACCGGTGATATCAACTTTTCCATTAATAGATGCCTTAATATCTGACATATCCACAAGTGGCTCTCCATAAACTGCAGTAGATTTAGGTGCCACGTAAGATGTCAATTCGATATCTTCTATTATATTTTCGCTGTGGTAAACTTCAAATTCACTCAGCTGCAAATAGTAGAAATCATGATCGTTTGACTTTGGATTTAAGTTTTTGGCAAATAATTTTACGTATTTGGCATTGGTTGATTCAAAGGTAAAGCTGACCGGTTCATAACTTGGTACCGGATAATTTTCTTTTGATATTACAGCCGTCCAGTCTTTTCCATTTTCAGACACCTGAATCTCAAAGTTTTTTGGGAATCCATAGCCGGAATTTTTTTCAGATGCATTTTTAATTGCCGGATAGATTGCCACTGCATTGATATCCTGAACTTTGCCAAGATCTATGCTAACCCATTCTTCGTGGTCTTTTTCCTTGGCATCTCCTGTGTTGCTGGAATATCCGGTGTACTCACCATCCTTATTAATATTTTTTCTGTCTCCGTCATTGATGAGTTTACTTCCCCATCCCCAGTAATTATCTTCATGTGATGTGGAATATGCTACCTTTCCATTTAAAGCCAGGTTCTGGAATGAGTGGCTGTTCATTGTTGTTTCAGCCTCTGCAAGGTCTACCACTAACTGGTCCATCTGTTCGTTTGTCAGAGAAACATCTGTGCATCCTGCTTTTGCTGCATCGTAGGCTTCCTGATAGGCATCAGCATACTTGACAGGTACTGCTACCGGATTTGCTTTCTCATCCGCATTTTTAACTGCTTCTTTTAATGCTTCCCTGCTTTTATTTACATGAAGCTTTAACTCTGCTGTGGCATCGGTAAGCTTCAGTACCATTGCATCTACTTCTTCCTGAACTGCATCCGGATTTGAATTTAATTCAGACGCCTCGTCCAGTACTGCTTTAAATTCCGTCCATGCATCCATTTCATAATCCAGCTGCTTTAAGCTGCCTGCATCTAAGATGGCTTTTTTCAGTTTTATTTTTTCAATGCTGGTTAATTTAACTTTTGTCTCAAATTGGTAAGATCCTGAACCAGCTTTAATATGTACTTTTCCATCTTCTTCGCTTACTGTATGTATTCCATCCAGATTTTCGCTTAAAAGCTGTCCATTGCATGTGATCTGACCTTTATCATTATTTGGCAGGATGATTTCTGCTGTCGTACCTACCGGAACCTGTATGTCAAATGTTCCCTGATCTTCATTTAATGTCCAGTTACTCTGCAGTTGTCCGCGTACGGTACTTACACCTGCCTTAGCATAAGTCAGTGATTCGTTTAATGCAGGTTCAATGGTAACTGTTTGATATCCGTCCTGCATTTCTTTGATACCGCCGACTCCTTTGTAGAACCATTCATCATAGGTTCCAAGGAAATAGTGTCCCAGAGAACGGGATGTGGTCTCCCACATTTCCCAGAGGGATGTTCCTCTCTCTGCCATGAATCCCCAGCTTGGATAAGATTTCTGCTGTGCTACTTTATAAGCTACATCCGCATATCCATTATCTGTAAGAACCGGAAGAATGAACTTGGAACCGACACATCCTGTATCCAGGTGATAGTTCTTATCTTTTATGTCATTTACCAGATTTGTTACAACGCCCTCTTTATATTCTTCCGGAACCAGCCCATATGCCAGCGGTACCAACTGAGATGTCTGACGGTATCTGCTTCTGTTTTGCTGCTGGGACCAGGTTAATGTACGGTAAATTTGGTTTTCTGCATCATAGAATTTTTCATTAAACGCCTTATACATTTTTTCCATGGCTGCTCTGTATTCCGCTGCATCTTCTGTCTTTCCAATACGGTCTGCAAGATCTGCCATTACATCTAATAAATGATAGGCAAATGCAGTACCGCAGATACCGGAACCCTCGCTTGGACTTTCAGAGTACTTTAAATCCTGGTCATCATCTCCCTGTCCCATAGGGGATACCCAGTCAGCAAGCTGTCCGTCTGACCATGTCCATCCGTTTTTCCTGCTCTCTTCCATATCCTTTAATGCCAGTTTTCGCATTGCATCATATTGCTCATACAGATAACTTTCGTTTCCGTAGGTATCAATCATCTGATCTACACCAAATACAAAAATGGAATTCCATACTACTGTATTATCATTTCCCCATCCCTGTGTAGGAACCATATTCGGAACGTTATCAAACTCGTTCTGACAATCTTCCATCGTTTCTACAAACTGCTTTAACATGTTTACAAAGCCAAAGTTATAAGTCATTGTCTCCAGAGCAACATTTGCATCTCCAAGCCAGCCGTTCTTCTCCCATACCGGAGTGTCGGTTGGTTTACCCTGCATATTGTTTTTCATGGTTGTAATCATCATCTGATGCATTTTGTTAAACAGTTCATCTGAGGATTCAAAGGATCCTGTATCCTCCATATCATTGCTCACTCTGTAACAAATCACATCATCTGCAGTGAGCTCTGACGGATAACCATCAATCTGTACATACTGATAACCTTTATAGCTGAACTTAGGCTCAAATGTTTCAACATCCGATCCACCTTTACAGATATAATTATCCTGCTGGTTATACGCACGGGGCCACCATCCGGAGTTTACACCATCCTTACCTCCAAGCTTTTGTACCTGACCGTCAGCATTCAATTTTTCACCATAGGTGATGGTAACTTTGTCTCCTGCACCGGCACCCTTGATATCCAGTTTAATCCATCCCGCCAGCATCTCCGGGATTGTTAATACGTAAGAACCGTTATCCAGCTTAGTGATATCAGACGGCTGCATTTCTTTGGTACGTCTGATCGGTTCCATAATCTGGGCTTTTAACTTTCCTTCCGGTGCATCCATTAACTGCACTGCACCCCAGTTTGTATCATCATAATTAATCAGATCAAAACCATTCAGCTCTTTTCTTGCATCATAAGTTTCACCATAATAAATACTGTTCGTTGTGATCGGACCCTCTTTGGTTGCCTTCCAGGACTCATCTGTTACCACAGATTCTTTTTCACCATTTTCGTATTCTATCTCAATTTCCATACGAAGTTTTGGTGCATCTCTCCACTTGGCATCCTGCCAGTTCCATACGGAACAGGTTTCATTGTAAAAACTGTTTCCAAGTTCTACTCCAATAGCATTTTTCCCCTCTTTTACCAGCTTGGTTACGTCAAATACTCTGTATAGAGAGGTCTGGTTATACTGGGTATTTGCCGGATTCAGTAAGGTGTCATCCGGTAACTGGCCGTTTATTTTAAGCTCAAAAAAGCCAAGTCCGGAAACGTAAGCTTTTGCATCTTTAATAGCACCTTTTTCCGTTTTAAACTCTTTACGCAGTACCGTTGCTGCAAAAGCATTTTCCGCGTTAGGGGATACACCGCTGTTCCATGGGCTATTTCCATATGGTTCGGACTGATCCGGTGCTATCCATTTGGAATCATCATAATCCTTACCGCTCCAGCCTGCTTCATTCGTTTTACTTAGCTTCCATGTATTGTCTGTAACATAAGTATCTTTTGTTCCATCATTATAGAGAACCTCTATTTTAGCTAATAAACCGGCATATCCTCTGGAAGTATTATGGGCTGAAGCTGCAATTACATTTTCACCTTCTGCAGAAATCAAATTAGTAACATCGTATAATTTGCCATTTTTCCAGGAATCAACACCGCCGTTTTCCCCAGCCTTTTGCCCGTTTACATAAAGTTCATACTCATCATCGGCTGTAATTCCGATATTTACATTGCTGATTGTCTTTGCCTTATCTGTACGAAATCCTTTTCGGAAATACTGAATCCCTTCCGGCGCTCCGCTAAAATCACTTCCGTCTCTTCTCCAGATCCAATTTGCCCCCTGGAAATTCATATCTGTATTTTTAATGCCTACCCACTCACCATTCCACTCATCTGCAGACATGATGCCTGTTTCAAAACTGGATACTTCGCTCCATCCAGTTTCATTTCCATCCTCGTCCCAGACCTGAACCGCCCAGTAATAGGGTGTTCGGGATAAGAGTGTACTTCCCTGGTAGGTAATATTATAGTTATTTTCGTTTTCGGTCTTTCCTGAATCCCACACATCTCCTTCGTGTTTCTCTGCACCTTCTCTGGTTGAGGAAACAATAATTCGATATGCCGACTGTCCCTTATCATACCCATCTGATGCTAAGATCCAGCTAAAGACAGGCTGTGCATCATCAATCCCTAATGGCTCACTTAAATAATTCACCTTTAAGCTGCCAATCTGCATACTCCCCTGGGAAGCTGCTGCGGTTATCGGTGTGATCGATGTTACAGTTACTGCTGTAGCCAATATACATGACAATAATCTTCTTCTTAGTTTCACGACTTCTACCTCCACTATTCAGTTTTATCAGGAAGTGATGAAACACTTTATGGGAAATAAAGGATGACAGAAATAAGCGGGTACGAATGTACACCTGTGATCAAGCTTATTACTGTTAATTCAGAAAATGAGATCATATCTTTGCGGGGAATATGATGGTCTGAAGACTTTTTAGTTAACATAACGATTTTTAAGTCATTCGTTCATTTTCAATCATCATTTTATCACTTCCTAATTTCATGAACAAATTCATTTTTAAATTTTTCACAAATTGTTCACATTTAGAATAACAATGGCTGTACAAATTTACTAGAGGAAAATATTTCGCTTTAAGGTAATATTTTTCTATTCGTGAAAAAAAATCCACTTTTTTTACTAATAAGGTAAGAATTTGTGTCAGAAACGAGTGGATTTTAATTTTTGAGGGTAATAAAAAGTAAATTTAATTTACATGATACGGTCATTTTTCTTAAATCTAAATTGCATTTATATCATATATTGTATTAATTATTATCTAATAGGACATATCATAGCTGATCTGACCATAAAATCACTTATTATTTATATTTTTATGATTTCAACCTTTTTTGAATTTGTAATTCAATGCATTTTTATTTTAATTGTTTTATACTGCACTTAGGCAGTCGTTCTGCAAGGGTGATTTCCACTTCCGAAGGGAGGTGGTTTAATGAGTACATACGAAGAATTTATGATTATCATAAATATAGTTTCTTTAATTGTGACTATTCTTCTATACTCGAAACATAAAGATACAAAAAAATAATCACCCCTGCCAACCAAAGTAGTGGGTGATTATTTTTCATTACAATTTGGAAGTCACACTTGTGAAGGCGACTGTCTTTGTATCTTTATTTTATACTTTATTTTCACATTTGTCAATTATTACTTTGCATATAATTAAATTTTGAATATCTAACAGCACTTATCATAGCCGATCTGATCATAAAACCACTTATTATCTATAGTTTCATGATTTCAACCTTTTTTGAATTTGTAATTCAATGCATTTTTATTTCTTTTGTTTTATACTTCACTTAGGCGGTCGTTCTGCAAGGGTGATTTCCACTTCCGAAGGGAGGTGGTTTAAATGAGTACATACGAAGAATTTATGGTTATCATAAATATAGTTTCTTTAATTGTGACTATTCTTCTATACTCGAAACATAAAGATACAAAAAAATAATCACCCCTGCCAA
>UQCR01000034.1 GCA_900539655.1 uncultured Robinsoniella sp. | reverse complement strand
GGAGCTGCAGCGTTTATGATCTGTCATGGGCATGAGAGCTGGCATCCGGCTCCGGAGTTTTACTATCAGACCGGAGGAGGACCAATGATGGATATGGGGCCTTATTACCTGACTGCCCTTGTGAATCTTATGGGCAGCGTAAAAGGACTGACCGGAATAGCGAAGAAAAACTTTGAACATCGGGTTATTACCAGTGAACCTTTATATGGAAAGACAATAGATGTAGAGGTACCCACTCATTATAATGGAATTCTTGATTTTGAAAGTGGGGCTACGGCTACGGTTACCACCACTTTCGATGTATATTATACTCAGCAGGCAAGATTTGAAATCTACGGTACAGAAGGAACTTTAATTGTACCCGACCCGAATACATTTGGAGGACCGGTTAAGCTTTTGAGTGGAAAAGAAAACGAGTATAGGGATATGCCGTTATTATTTGACTACAGTGAGAACAGCAGGGGACTAGGCTTGTCCAATATGGCTGATGCCTTGAGAGGGCTTGATGGATTCAGGGCAAATGGTGATCAGATGCTTCATGTATTAGAAATCATGACAGGATTTGAGAAAAGCAGCAGTACAGGCTGTTATTTAGAAATGGATACGAGAACTGCATTGTAGAAGAGGTAGAAATTGTAAGAAATAATTATGAATCCGGCACCCAATCTCCCGGACAGGTGCACTTATGCAAAGCGAATCGCAGCCCGCTGCGTTGCCGCTTTGCAGAAGCTGCCGGACGCAGATTTGTGTGCGTAACAATATATCGGCTATTTAGACAAGAAAGATGATAATAATGCAAAGAATGGAGATTATTGTACAAATCATAAATAAATATAAACAAAAGAAAGAAATTTTTTAGTGAAAGTTCTTAAATTGTTCACAAATTCTTACTATTTTGTCCACGATCGAGGTTTATAATGCTATTATAGACTAAGCAGAGAGGAGGATGATAATATGACAAGAATTCCTGTTCATTTTAACACAGCTAATGATTTATTAAAATTTGTTAATATCGTAAGCCGCTACAATTATGACGTAGAGCTTAAATCCGGTGACTGTGTACTGGATGCCAAGTCCATTGTCAGTGCAATCGTGTTAAGCCCATCCAGTGATTTAGAGATGCTCGTTAATACAAATGATTGTCAGGATCTGGTAGAAAACGTTTCAGCATATGCATGAAAACCTGAGAATGGAGATAAAGACAATGTATAATGGAATGATATAGCCTGAAGATTGGTGAAAACGTCAATCTTCGGGCTATTTTAATGTCTATAGATAAATTTTAAAAGCAGGTTTGCGAAGGAATTACAAACTATGCTAAAAAATTACAACATATTCCATGATATTTTTATAGATATTGTTATTTTTTTCTATTAAAATAAGAATATTATAAAAATATAATGGAGGCGGAACAATGAGAAAGGTATTGAAAAAGACAATGTCTGTGGTGTTGGCAGCATCACTTCTGGCAGGATCGGTAGGAGCCGTTGATGCAGCAGAAGTGAAAAACAAGAGCGCAAGACGCGGAAATGCAGATTATGTTTCCAATCAGGGAGAGCTGATTACTACTCCATTTGTACAATTACCGGTGGGGGCGGTGCGTGCGAGTGGATGGCTTGAGAATCAGCTGTTATTACAAAAAGTAAACTTAACGGGAAACATGCATCTGTTCAATGACTATAATCAGGCAACCAGTGCATGGCTTGGCGCAGAGAACGGTGAAAGCTGGGAGAGAGGTCCTTACTATATGAGAGGACTCGTTGCACTGGCATATGTTCTGGATGATGAGGAACTGAAGGCTGAGGCCCAGATGTGGGTAGAAGCAATTCTGGAAAGCCAGAGAGAAGACGGATCTTTTGGAGCAGGCAGCAAGACTGACTGGTGGGCGAAGATGCCGGTTCTTATGGCAATGAGGGATTATTATGAAGCAACCGAAGCAGCAGGAGAAACGGATGAGCGGGTAATTCCTTTTATGGAAAGTTATTTCCGGTACCAGGCAGCAGCACTGCCGAACAATCACTTAAGCAACTGGGCGGATGCTCGTGGCGGAGATAATATTGACAGTGTTTACTGGCTGTATAACAGACTTTATAATGAGGCTGATCCTCAGTCAACAAACTGGCTGCTGGACCTGGGAAACATACTGGAAGAACAGACGACAGACTGGACAGGACAGTATAATGATACCACGGTAAGACAGCACGTGGTAAATACCAGCCAGGGCATGAAGACTCCGGCTGTATATTACCAATATTCCAAAAATGACGCGGATAAAAATGCACTCCAGAACGGTCTGCTGAACATGTCTGTTGACCATGGCCGTGTAGACGGGCTTCCCAATTCCGATGAAGCAGCAAGAGATAACCGCAGCACCAGAGGTACTGAGAACTGTGGTATAGTGGAAGGGCTGCTTTCCTCCGAGATTGCAGAGAAAGTGCTGGGAGAAGCATGGATTGGTGACCGGATTGAGAAATTGGCTTATAATGCACTTCCAGCCGCTTATACACCGGATATGTCCGGACATGTCTACTATGTCCTGCAGAATCAGGTTATGGCAACACTGGGAAATCACGAATTTGATTGTGACCACGGTGACAGTTCTGCATTCGGAGCACCTCTTGGATTTGACTGCTGTTATTCCAATACCCATATGGGCTGGCCGAAGTTTGTTCAGAATATGTGGATGGCAACCGAGAACAATGGACTTGCACTGACCGCATACGGACCTAATCAGGTTACAGCGAAGGTGGCAGACGGAAAAACCGCTGAATTTGTTCAGCAGACTGATTATCCGTTTAAAGATGCTATTCACCTGGATTATAAGGGAGATACAGTAGATTTTGAACTTCAGCTTCGAATTCCGGAATGGACAGTAGATCCGGTTGTTAAAGTAAATGATACAGTAGTACAGGGCGTTGTGAACGGAGAATACTATAAGGTAGACCGGGAATGGAAAAAAGGAGATACCATTGATCTGGTATTCCCAAGTGAGATTGAAACATCATCCTGGTACAACGACTCTGTTGCAGTAGAAAAAGGACCGCTTCTTTACGGGCTTAAGATAGAAGAGGACTGGCGGGTAGAGGAAAGCAATGATGCCAGGGAATTAAAGGTAGAACATCAGGAACAATCTCCGCTTAGAGAAGTATATCCGGCATCCCAGTGGAATTATGGACTGGTCGTAGAAGATGGATTTGAAGTGTCATACGCAGATGAGGTGGCGCTGCAGCCATTCAGCACCCAGACAGCACCGGTTACCATCAAAGCTACCGGACAGTTAATTCCTGAGTGGACCTATGATGGGAATATTGCAGGACCCCAGCCATATGGCGCAACACCGGCAGATGAAAGCTTACAGACCGATATAGAATTAATCCCTTACGGCAGCGGCAGACTGCGTATATCCCAGTTCCCGGCAATTGGAGAGCCATACACAGATGTTGTGAAGGCAGAGGGTGACAGCAGTAAAATTAAACATCTGGGTAATATTTATCAGGAGTTTAAAAATATTATTGTACCGGCTGCTCAGAATTATATTTTAACGGTAGAAGGAAGCGGACAGGGAGAGGTAATTGTAAATAATAAAGGAAAAGTGTCAGTTGATCTTACTTTGGGCTCTGCAACACTGGAGGGTCTGAAAACCTTAATTTCAGACGGTAATTTCAAATTCACCAACGGACATTTTAATAACCTTCGGTTTACAGAAGGGCTTCAGGTAGACAGACTGGTGGTTACACCGGTAAGTATGGAAATTACGGATATTAATATTGAAAGCTATAGCCGTACAGATGATTACATTAAGATTAATACCAATTTAAATGCTCAGGAGACGCCATATGAACTTCTGTACAAGACAACGGAAGAAGGGGATTTTACTAACAGTATTATCGGATTTGAGTCCCAGTCGGCGTATATTACCGGCATTGATCCCACGCTGGACTATTATGTACAGATCGTTGCAAAGGTTCATGGTGAAGATAAAGCAAGTGATGTTATTGTATTAAAGGCTGAAGAAGTCAACGGTGGCGGATTAAAACCAAATCCAGGTGCACCCAATGCCCAGTATTCCGGATTCACAACCCTGAACTATATGGAGGACGGATCAGCAGGATGGGTGAAGTATGATCCGGCAAATAATATCAGGTATATACAGGATGAAAATATAGGCAGAACGGTAGCAAAAATCGGTAAAAATGAAAGAGTAAAGATGACTTATGAGCCGGCGGACGGTTCGGGGCAGAACTGGACGGATTATGTAGTTACCGGAACGGTATCTGTTGATGAAATGTCAAATAATAATGCAGGTATTATCTTCCGCGGAAGTAATTTTGGAGATGACCCGGATGCTTATGCAGGATACTTTGCTGGTATTGGAAGAGTTGATTACAATGATGGTAATGTCCATGGACTGGGACTTATGATTGGCTATGCAGATGGACAATGGCATGACATTAAGGGATTTTCCATGCCGGAACTTCAGACGAATACAAAGTATGATATTAAGGTAGTAGCGTTTGGAGACCAGTTTGCTGTTTATCTAAAAGCTCATAACGATGCAGATTATGACTTTATTGCAAAATTCAGCGATTCCAGATTCTCAAAAGGAACAATTGGTTTCCGTTCCTACAATGAGGCATTTACCGCGTATGGGGTAGATGTGAGACCGGTTGTCCAGGAAGACCTTGGGGTATTTGAGGAAACCGAGGAAGAACCGGGAGAAAAGCCAAACGAAGTACTTTTCACTGATGATTTTAGTGATGCACAGAAATCCCAGGAGAATTGGCTGAAGGTACCGAATCAGGCAGATATTCAGTTTGTGGATGAAAAAGTGTTACTTGGATCGAGTACAGATATGAAGCTGGTAACAGCAGAGCCATATCAGTGGACAGATTTTGTATATGAAGCAGATGTAACACTGCGGGGAGAAGGTCAGAATGCAGGTCTTATTTTCCGGTCTTCTAAGGAAGAAAGCGGCGCAGACAGTTACAACGGTTATTATTTTGGAATAGGATATGGCAAGGGTAAGGGAAGCTTTGAAGTTGGAAAAGCAACGGATAAAAAGTGGAACGGAATAAGCGGAACAGTGGAATCGGAACTGGTTAAACCTGACCAGGCACATCATCTTATGGTAATTGCGTACGGTTCCAAATTGAATTTCTTTATTGACGGAGCCAAGGTTTATTCTATTGCTGACAGTTCTCACAAGATTGGGCGTGTAGGGCTTCGCGGATATAACAGGCAGTTCGAAGTGGATAATATACAGGTACGCACCCTGACAGAAGAAGAAAAAGAGATCTATTCTAAGATTGAGGTCGAGGAATTCGACATCACGGCAGAATCGTTCCAGGATGGATTCCAGATTACATATCCAAAGACAGCCGCAGCATCTTACAAGGTACAATATGGCACAGAACCCGGTGTATATACCAACGAGTTTGTGGATGTAAAATTCAACAACTATAAAGGCGGAGGTGTATTTACAAAAGATAAAGTTGCATTTGGAGTACCGTTAGTTGGTACATATTATTTCAGGCTGGTAGGCTTATCATCCGGACAGATCGTGGTAGCGGAATCGAACGAATTAATGATGGATACCGAGTACCGTGAAGATACTTCAGCAAATGCACAGAGACTGGAAGAAACAAAAACACTGGTGTCCGGAACAGATACCTCAAAAGCAAGACCGGCAGATCTCGCGCGCATGAAAACAGCCATTGCAGATGCGGAAGCACTTCAGGAAGCAACAGGAAACCAGATGGATTATGATCTGGCATCCAGCCTTCTTACGATTTCAAAATATGCAATAGACAATCGTGTGGCAGAGCCGACGAATCCGGAAGAACCAGAAGAACCGAAAGAAACAGAACCGGAAGAAACAGAGAAGCCGCAGGAGACAGAAAAACCACAGGAAACAGAGAAGCCAGTTGGTCCTGTAAAACCAGTGGAACCTTCTAAACCGGTGAAAAAGAATCAGACAATCAGTGCTAAGAATATTTCTAAAATATATGGTGCAAAGCCTTTCAAATTAAATGTAAAGACAAATGGCGATGGAAAGCTTTCTTACAAGTCTGATAATAAAAAAGTTGTTACCATCAGCTCTTCCGGTAAAGTTACCGTTAAAAATTACGGAAAAGCAAAGATTACGATTAAAGCATCTGCTACTGGCAAATACAATGAGGCTTCTAAGACAATCACATTCGAAGTACGTCCGAAAAAGGCAGTGATTTCAAAAGTATCTGCAGCAGGCAAAGGCAGAATGAAAGTAACCTGGAAGAAAGATTCCAGAGTAACCGGATATCAGATCGTTTATGCAAGGAACAGTAAATTTACAAAAGGAAAGAAATACGTCAGTGTCAAAAATGCAAAAACCATCACAAAGACGGTATCCAAACTGAAAAAAGGAACTAAATATTTTGTGAAGGTAAGGTCTTATAAGACTGTGAAAAACCATAAATACTATAGTAGTTATAGTAAGATGAAAACAGTTAAAATTAATTAAGGTAGAAAAGAGGAGGAGCGGGACCAGCCGTTTTAGCGGCGGCCTGCTCTTTCTTTTTGTTTTAAGCGGGCGTGAAATATGGTGAAAAGAATAGGTGCGGTGTTCTTTCTGTATTGGCAGGAGTTTTTGACAGGTCAGAGTAATAAGCGGTGTCTGCAATGTCAAACCAGTGATAGTTTTAAGTCAGACCAGTTATAGCAATCTTTTTTAACCAACGTTATAATACATCTATAATCAGTCGTAAGACAAAACAGGAGGAAAATTAATGAAAAAGAGTAAGTGGATCAGCCTTCTATTAGCTGGTATATTAACATTATCTCTGACAGGCTGCGGGGGCGGAAGTACAGCAGACACAGCAGGGATCAGCGGTGCAGCCAGTGACAGTGAGATAAATGACAAAGGTGAACCTTATACGGTAACTATGGTTTTGCAGGGAAGCCAGCCTCAGGATGAAGAGAGAATTGAAGGAAAGATAAATGAAATTTTGGAAAAAGAATTAAATGCTAAGCTGGACATAGTGATGCTTCCATGGGCAAGTGCATCCCAGCAGCTGCAGTTAATGTTATCCGGTGATGAGAAAATTGACTGTTTTTATACGAATGCCACAGGAGCGCTGAAGTTTATGCATGCGGGACAGATCATGGATATGTCAGAGCTGGTAGAAAAATACGGGACAAACCTAAAAGAAATTTATGGGGAAGACGTATTAAAACTGAATTCCATAGATGGATTCCTCTATGGTGTGCCAAACCAAATCGAGCGGGGAAGTATACCGGCAGTTTTCATGCGTAAGGATATGATAGAAAAATATAACATCGACACATCTGCTATTAAGGAACCAAAAGATCTGGAGAAAGTCTTTGAGGCTGTCAAAAAAGGAGAACCGGATATGACCATGCTGTTTTCTATTAACAGTGGGGATACGCCTCTGGACAGGTTATTTCCGGGGGACACTTTGTCAGATGCAAATGGATTAGGCGTACTGATGGACCAGACAGATAATACAAAGATTGAAAATCTGTTTGCAAGTGACTGGTACATGCAGACTACAAAGATGCTTTATGACTGGTACCAGAAAGGCTATATCAGCAAGGATGCAGGTACGGCAACCGAAAATTGGAGAACGGTATGCAAGGCAGGTAATCTGTTCTCATTGTTCTTTGCGTATCATCCGGGAACACCAGTGGAATTTAAAAGTTCTACAGGATATGATTTTGAAATAGTTAAGTTCAGGGATTACCCGATTAAAAACTGTCAGACCTATTCCGGTATTATTTTTTCGCTGGCACAAAACTGTGAAAATCCGGATAAGACAATGCAGGTATTAGATTATATCTACGGTAGTAAGGATATTATGAATCTGCTGAACTGGGGTGAAGAAGGTACGGACTATGTAATCGAAGACCAGGAAAATGACATTATCAATTATCCGGAAGGAATCACCACGGATAATGTGGGATACAGCCTGAACCTGGGCTGGGAATTACCCAATCAGTTTATTGCGCACAAATGGAATGGCAGTGATCCAAAGCTCTGGGAAAAAATGGAGGAATTTAATAAGAGTGCAAAGGATTCAAAAGCAATGGGATTTTTATTTGACGATTCAGCGGTAGAAAGTGATATCTCAGCATTGGCAAATGTGGTGTCACAGTACCGGGGATCTCTAAACAGCGGATCAGTAAATCCGGAAGAATATATTCCTAAATTTCTGAAGGATCTGGAAGCTGCGGGGATTGATCGTGTAATCGAGGCAAAACAGAAACAATTTGATGAATGGTTAAAGCGTGATTAAAGCGTGATTAATGCTCCAGACACATTGTAGCACAGAAAATATTGAAATGGGTAAACTGCCGTAAAACAAAAGTTTTACGGCAGTTTTAAAAGGAGAATAAATGTGAATAAAGAATCTAAACTGTTGGTTTATAAAAAACATTTCCCGTTGTATCTTATGATTTTGCCAGGCGTACTTTATTTAATCATAAATAATTATATTCCTATGGCAGGCATGATAATTGCATTTAAAAAGGTTAATTTTTCAAAAGGGATTTTTGCCAGCCCATTTTGTGGATTAGAGAACTTTAAGTTTTTGTTTTCTTCCGATCAGGCATGGATTATCACCAGGAATACATTATTATACAATCTGGCTTTTATTTTAGTAAATATGGTGATTGGAATTGCGATAGCTATTCTAATTACACAGATCCGCAGTAAAAAAATGAAAAAATTATACCAGAGTGCGATACTGCTTCCGTTTTTAATGTCTATGGTAATTCTTAGTTACATTGTATATGCCATGTTGAGCGCAGAAAATGGAATGATAAATAACTCCATATTAAAGGCGCTGCGTATTGAACCGGTACAATGGTATCAGAGGCCGGAGTACTGGCCATTTATATTAGTTATCGCCAATTGCTGGAAAGGTGTTGGGTATGGATGCTTAATTTATATTGCTACACTGATAGGCATAGACCCTACATTTTATGAGGCGGCCAGGTTGGATGGGGCAACGAAATGGCAGGAGATTAAGAAAATCACGCTTCCGTGTATGGTTCCTACGATTATTACATTGCTTCTTTTGAGTATTGGGAGAATCTTCTATTCAGATTTCGGATTATTCTACCAGGTGCCTATGAATTCCGGTGTTCTTCTTCCAACCACAAATGTAATTGATACTTATGTTTATCGTGCCTTAATTGAACAGGGAAATATCAGCATGTCTTCGGCAGCTGGCGTCTACCAGTCTCTTGTGGGATTCGCGGTAGTTATGGTCAGCAACTGGGTGGTCAGGCGGTCGGATAAAGAAAAAGCACTATTTTAGATAATTCATAGAAGTGCAGTGGCGCAGGCAGTCCGCAATATGCATGTGAATAAGTTAAAAAACTCAGTAAACAGAAAGGAAGCCACGCAAAAATTCTTATGACAGGATTTAAAAGTGGCAGTATTGCAGGCAGGTCTGCAATATGCAAAGGGTATAAAAATGTATCATTCGAAAAAGAATAAACGCTATCAGGTTATTATTAATCTACTACTCATAATCGTAACGCTTTCTATTATTTTACCGTTTTTGCTTGTTTTTATCTCATCCATTACAGATGAGAATACGCTGATACGGGAGGGGTATTCGTTTTTTCCAAAACAACTCAGCCTATATGCGTATCAGTATATTATTCAGCAGGGGGACAAGATTCTAAGGGCCTATGGAATTACGATTCTCGTAACACTTTTGGGTACGGTGGTAAATATAGCAATGTCTGCCCTCATGGCTTATCCGTTGTCAGTGAAAACCCTTCCGCATAGGCGGGCAATTACATTTTTTGTATTTTTTACGATGCTGTTTAATGGCGGCTTAGTACCTTCTTATCTGATGTATGTAAATTATTTCCATATTAAAAACACACTTTTTGCTTTACTGGTTCCAAATCTTTTGCTGAGTGCAAATAATATTTTGTTAATTCGTACTTATTTTACAGGAAGTATCCCGGATGCACTATACGAAGCGGCGAAAATAGATGGTGCCACCCATTATCAGATCTTTGGAAAAATAGTCATTCCTCTTGGCAAACCTATTCTGGTAACTATGGGGTTGTTTTCCGGACTTGCCTATTGGAATGACTGGACGAATGGTTTATACTATTTATCAGGAAATAGCGGTCAGAAGTTATATGGAATACAAAATCTGCTAAATCAGATGATTACAGATATTCAGTACCTTGCCAGTGGTAAGGTGGTAGGTAATATAGGGGCTGAAGTGGCAAAGATGCCTACCATTTCAATTCGTATGGCTATAGCATTTATAGCAATGCTGCCGTTGTTTCTGATCTATCCGTTTTTACAGAAATATTTTTCGGAAGGAATTACACTGGGAGCCGTCAAAGGTTAAGCGGCAGTAAGGAGTGGGGAAGTGACAAAAAAGAAGGAGGGTCGGCAGAAGAATATTGCACAGCAGATGAAAGGGATTGTAAAGATATTAATTCCCGTTTTGATCCTCTATATTTTTCTGGGCGGCGTTATCCTTGCAAATATCCGTAAGCAGGCGATTAAGAATATGAATGAGATTTCAGAACTTTATATGGACGAACTGGACAACCGATTTTTCCGCATAAGTCGAAGAATCCTGATAAATATCATGGAAGATAATTCAGAGGAATCAGTATTTAGGAAAAATGTAGAGTTGATCTGTGAGGACAGCGAGAATGATATTCAGATCAATTATGCCATCGGAAAGATCAGAGAGGATTTTCTTCAGTTTTCCTGGGAATATGGGGAAGAGTATCACTTCTTTTTATACCTGGAGGAGACCGGCAAATTTATCAATCTGGATCTGGATGCGGATACGAATCTGCTAAGCGATAAGATTAAGCGATCTCTGATTGAGAAAATTCAGTCTAAAAAAGATACAACTTATTCTATTAAGCAAAAATGGGACAGCCTGTTCCTGGAAGAAGGCAATTATGTATATAAGGCAGCTCAGAAGAAAGGAATTTATCTGGGATGCTATGTAAATGTAAAAGACATACTGGAACCCTTTCAGAAGATTACATCCGGTGGTGACGGCTTTGTACAGATGGTCAGCCATGACGGACAGGTTATTGGAAGAATTACGGATAAGGGAATCGAAGACAGTAGCAGGAAGAAAGAGGACAATAAACATAATAATAACGGAAAATTTGCAGTGGAGGTATATGGTAACGGAAAAAAAGAGTGGACGATGATTGTAAAAGAGATGAAACGTGCACCGTTTTTCTTAGAACTTCATATCTCCGGAGAAAAGATGATTGGTATTCTGGCAGTGGTTTTGGCTGCCTTGCTGGTACTGGTTCTGGTGCTTCTGTCAGCAGGCTATGGAATGGTATTTTATCTGAGGAAGTATGTGCTAAGCCCTATTCAGAAATTTACAGATAATCTGCTTCAGTACGATTCAGGTGATTATACCTATAATATAACGGACAGCAATCTGCTGGAGCTGGAACAGATGGATGGACAGTTTCGGAAAATGATGCATCAGATCCGAAAGTTAAAAATTACCCTGTACGAGCAGGAACTGGAAAAACAAAAAATTGAGATGGATTTCCTGAAACTGCAGATCAGGCCGCATTTCTATTTAAACTGCCTGAATTTTATTTACAGTATGATTGATTTTAAGGAATATCAAAGCGCAAGAAAGATGTCCGCCATTACGGCGGATTATCTTCAATATGTCTTCAAAAATAACCTGGAGAAAGTGAAGATTGAAGCGGAACTGAATCATTGCAGAAATTATCTGGACATTTTACTGCTCCGGTATCAGGATGGATTTGAATATTATATAGAGCAAAACGAAGAGGTCATCAATGGGGAGATTTTTCCATTCCTGATTCAGGTATTTGTAGAAAATGCAGCGAAACATGCGCTGACTATGGAACGAAAGATTCTGATTTCCGTTACGGTATATCCGGAGGAACGGGAAGAGGGAGAATTTGTAAACATATACATATCAGATACCGGAAAGGGATTTCCAGAAGAGATTTTGAATAGATTGAATCAGGGGCTTCCGCTGCCAAGCTCCAATGGACATGGATTTGGAATAGAAAACTGTCTGAAGCGGTTTCGGTATTTTTATGGAAATAAGGGAGAAATATATTTTGAAAACAGTCCTCTTGGAGGGGCAATTGTGGATATACATATCCCTATGAAAGATGACTGGGCGGGCAGCGCGGCAGATAGTGCGCTTGGATGTGATAGAGATAATGGAGTATTATAATGAACATTCTAATTGTAGATGATGAAAATTATGTGATTGACAGCATTAAGAAGAATATCTGTTGGGACAGGTTTCCGGTTACCAGGATTTATACGGCAAACAGTATGCAGCAGGCACAGACCATTGTAGAGATGATTCCCATTCGGATCATTATCAGTGATATTATTATGCCTCAGGGAACCGGACTGGATTTTGTGGACTGGGTGAGGGAACAGGCGTATCCCATACAGGTTATCTTTCTAACCAGTTATGCAGAATTTGAGTTTGTTAAGAAAGCAATCGCTTTAGAATCTGTTGATTACCTGCTCAAACCCATTGATTTTATAAGGTTATCTGATGTGCTTGAAAAGGCAGTGGAAAAATGTGAAATGCAGCAGAAATTCAAAGAGTATCAAACCGGATGTGAAAAGTGGGATCAGAATAAAAGGCTTATACATGAAAATTTTCTAAAAGATGTTCTGGAAAATAAGTATACGGTTTTCGATCTCTCTGGATTTGAACATCTGGATTATACAATGGAAGATATATTTATACCGCTGTATCTGCATTTTTATGACAGTGGCAGGACCTCTGAGAATTGGGATGAAAGCATTTTAGAATTTATTATCAGAAATGTTTTAGGGGAGCTTGTAAGCGATATGGATTTAGTAGTTGCAGCCGTATATCCGGAATTGTGTTACCGTTATGCTGTAATATTAAAGAATCGTGGAAATGGTGGTGAAAAAGGTGAGGTATCAGACAGGCTGACCGAAGTTATGGAAATATTTATGTCCTGGGCAAAAGGAAAACTGAAGAAAGATATCTGGTTTGGTGCAGGAAATCGGGCTTCTTGGAGAGAGCTTTCCCACAGTTTTGCAAGTCTGAAGAGAATGAGGGAAGAAAACCTGGCAGTCTGGAACTGTGTGATGTGTGTGGGTAATTATGAGAAAAAAGAGATTGTTTATAAGAATCCCCACTTACAGATGTGGAAGACACTGTTGGAAGAAAACAAAACAGAAGATTTAATTTCCTGTATGAATGCATATCTGGACCAAATGGAAGAGGAAGTGATGATCACACTGGAAAGTCTGAAAAAGTTCCGCATGGATGTAGTACAGCTGATCTATTCTTATCTGGCAGGCCAGGAGGTCACCGCCCATCTGCTTTTCGGTTCAAAGGAGAGTGAACATGCTTACCTGATAGCGGTAGATGGCATATGGGGAGCAAAAGAATTTGTAAGCCATTATGTCACGAAAGCAGTAAACCATATTGGGTATATTCAGGAGGCGACTTCTGTAGTGGATGAACTGCAAAAGTATATCGATATGCATTATCAGGAAGACATACGAAGGAGTGATCTGGCTGACCTGGTGTATCTCAACACAGATTATATTTCCAGAATTTTCAAGAAAGAAACAGGCATGTCCATTAGTAATTATCTGATTCAGAAGCGCGTGGAAGTGGCAAAAAGACTTTTAACTCAGAGTAAGTTACCAATAAATACAGTTTCCATTCATGTAGGATATAGTAATTTTTCATATTTTACAAAGATGTTTCGGGAGAATAGCGGATGTTCGCCATTGGAATATAGGAGAATCTATAGTTAGTAATGAAAGACAGCAATGTCAGTATGAAATAAAGTGTTTTATAACGTATATAAAAGAAAGTTAAATATCACAAGAAAGGTTGCCACAATCCGTTGGCAGTATTGCATGGGCATCAGCAATATAAAATGGGTACTATTATGAAACAGACAGAATTAGAGCAATTATTGAAAAGCATGTCTCTGGAAGAGAAGATTAACCAGATGCTGCAGGTGACAGGAGATTTTTACCTGGGGAAGACCGTGATAACCGGTCCGATGAGAGAAAACGGTTTTACAGAAGAAAGCGTGGCACAGGCCGGCTCCGTAATCGGTCTTTTTGGTGCAAATGTGGTTAAAAAGGTACAAAAGGCATATATGGACAAGCAACCGCATCATATCCCATTGCTGTTTATGCTGGACGTAATCAATGGATTCAAAACCGTATTCCCTATTCCACTGGGACAGGGGGCCACTTTTGAGCCGGAATTGTCCAAACGCTGTGCACAGGCAGCGGCGAAAGAGGCGGCGGTAGCAGGCCTTCACGTGACTTTTGCACCCATGGTTGACCTTGTTAGGGATGCCAGATGGGGAAGAGTCATGGAATCCACAGGTGAAGATACCTATTTGAACAGCTGCTTTTCCAGAGCAATGGTGGAAGGTTTTCAGGGCGGTGATTTAAGAGAGCCCTACCGGGTTGCAGCGTGCATAAAGCATTTTGCAGGTTATGGAGCACCCGATGCCGGACGGGATTACAATACAGTGGAATTGTCAGAGCATACCTTAAGGGAATTTTATCTTCCTGCCTACCAGGCAGGAATAGAGGCGGGAAGTGCTCTGGTAATGACTTCTTTTAATACCATTGACGGTGTTCCTGCTACGGGAAATAAATGGCTGATGCGTGATATTCTACGGGATGAAATGGGATTCGAAGGAGTATTGATTTCTGACTGGGCAGCAATGGAAGAGATTATTTACCACGGTTATTGTGAAGACCGCCTTGATGCGGCTAAAAGATCGATTGTGGCAGGTGTGGATATCGATATGATGACCGGTATATACTCCGAACGGCTCAGGGAGCTGATAGAATATGGAACATTAGAGGAAAGCCTGGTAGATGAAGCCGCCATGCGTATTCTGGAGTTGAAAAATAAACTGGGACTTTTCGAGAACCCATATAAGGATGCGGATGAGGAAAAAAGCAGGGAAATCATACTTTGTCAGGAACATCGGGAGCTGGCAAGGGAATGTGCTAGAAAGTCATTCGTGTTACTGAAAAATGAAGATATACTACCGGTTCGCAAAGAGCAAAAGATCGCTTTTATAGGACCGTATACAGACAGCCATGATATTCTGGGGGCATGGTCATTTATCGGTACAAGTGAAGATGCTGTCTCTATTCAGGATGCAGCTATGGAGGTACTGGATCCTGGCAGCACTACATACTGTCCGGGATGCAAAATATTAGATGAGACGGTCAAACTGGAGGGATTTAATACTGGCGACACAGCAGGCGGAGAATCAAAGGCTGTACCGGATCCGGAGGCAGAAAAGGGAAAGCAGGCTGATATGCTGGCGGCTGCCATTGAGGCGGCAAAAGAAGCTGATGTTGTCATCATGCCGTTGGGAGAACACCGACTGCAGTCCGGAGAGGCTTGCAGCCGTGCAGAGATTGTAATACCGGAGGTGCAGATGGAGTTATTCCGGAAGATCTGTCAGGTTCAGTCCAATGTAGCGGTAGTCCTCTTTAACGGCCGGCCATTGGATATCAGGGAGATATCCCAAAAGGCTAAGGCGGTATTGGAAGTCTGGATGCCTGGAACAGAAGGTGGTCATGCTGTCATGGATGTACTGACAGGGGCATATAACCCCACCGGCAAACTGCCTATGAGCTTTCCATACAGTGTTGGGCAGGTTCCCGTACACTATAATGAGTATTCCACCGGCAGGCCCCATGTCCCGGGAAAAGACAAGGACAGGTTTCGTTCAAAATATCTGGACATTCCAAATACGCCCCTCTATCCTTTTGGATATGGACTCTGCTACACCGGCTTTGATATCACTAAGGCGGAGCTTGACCACAGCGAAATGCATCCGGGGGATGTATTAAATGCATCAGTAAGGATTAAAAATACCGGGGAAACAGCCGGTACTCAAGTGGTACAATTGTATATCAGGGATGTAAAAGCCAGCGTTGTAAGACCGGTAAAAGAGTTAAAGGGATTTCAGAAGGTTCACTTGCTTCCGGGAGAAGAAAAATGCGTGACATTTGAAATCAGGGAAGAGATGCTTCGCTTTTATTCGGAAAACAAGGTCTTTGAAAGTGAAGCAGGAGAGTTCCAGGCGTTTATTGGGGTGGATAGCAGTGTGGAGGAATGTGAATCGTTTTATTTGAGGAAATAAGATGGAATGTAAGCAGGAGAAGTAATAAAGGATTGTAAGAATGCAGTAGTAAGAAGGTAATAGAAGAAGACAATGTGCTAAGAAAGTAATAGAAGAAGACAATGTAATAAGTATTAGATATAAAATGGTTTGCAGATCAAAAAAATTGATTTGCAGGCCGTTTTTTATTCTACTTCTGTAAATACTCCATGTATTATATGTAAATGCTGAATTCTGCCTGTATTTACTTTGTTTTATAATAAGCATGAGGTCTAAATGAAATTTAATGGAATCGCAGCCATTTTCAAAACAGCGGCGTTATTGTAAAGGGGCATAGTCAATTTAAAAAGCAAACTGGTAAGAAAAAATGGAGGGGTGGAATAATGCTGGAATATGAATTATTTATTGAGAATCAAACATCGCCACTAGGTTTGGACGTGACTAAACCAATGCTGAGATGGAAGATCATTACGGAAGAGAGAAACTGGATACAGGAAGCATTTCAAGTGGAAGTATACATTTGCGATAATGAAATAGGGGAGGAAGGAGTATTGATCTGGGACAGCGGAAAGTGCAGCAGCAGCCAAATGAGCACTTGCTATAAAGGACCAGAACTGCGCTCAGGTATGGAATATTACTTTCGCGTCCGGAGTTGGAGGAAGGGATTGGGTGCAGTAGAAATATCATATAGCCAACCGGCATTTTGGCATATGGGAATTTTATATCCCCAAGAATGGAAAGCAAAGTGGTTGGGCGTATCTGGCGATGTGTCTTCGAATCCTGTGTATGAAAAGATGATTCGTATAAAAAAGCCAGTGAAAAAAGCAATTGTGTATCTGTGTGGTCTGGGACATTACGAATGGAGTATTAATTGCAAAAAGATAGGAGACGCCGTTCTTCAACCCGGATGGACTGATTATAGGAAGACTTGCTTCTATAATACATACGATGTTACAGGAGAGTTGGCAATCCAGACAGACCATAGAATTAGTGTATGCCTGGGAGATGGCATGTATCACACGGAGGCAGGGAAAAAGGGCAGATATGTTTATTTTGAACGATCTTTCGGGAGGATGAAGTTCCTGCTTCAGATGGATATTCTGTACCGGGATGGAGAAAAAGAGCAGATAATTAGTGATGAGAGCTGGGAGCAAAGACCGGGACCCATTACATTTTCCGGCATATATGGCGGGGAGGATTACGATGCCAGACTGGAAGCGGAAAATGGAAGAGAAATGAATAGCCATCCGGCAGAATTAGCCGATCCGCCCCAGGGGCGGCTAACTGCCCAGAAAAACCCTCCCTTAAAGGTGATGGAGCGTCTGAAGGCTGTGGATGTGAAAAAAACGGCTTGTGGATATCTCTATGATTTTGGACAAAATTTTTCAGGGTTTATCAGAATGACTGCTTCTGGTGATCCGGGGCAGGAAGTTATCATGATTCCCGGAGAAATACTGGATGAAAATGGAGAGCCGGATCAAAGTGTGACCGGAGAAGAGTATTATTGGAAATATACCTTTGGAAATAAGCGGGAGGTAGTTTGGGAACCACGTTTTACTTACTATGGGTTTCGGTATGTTCTGGTAAAGGGGGCAGTGCCTCTCAATAATATGAAAATGCAGGATGGAGGAAAAGAGGCTTATCTATTGGATCTCACCGGAGAGTATATTTACCCTGATATAAAAAGAACCGGAGATTTTTGTTGTTCTTTACAGTTATTTAATCAAATTCATCACATTATCAGGCAAGCCATGGTGAGCAATATGAAAAGTGTGTTGACAGATTGTCCCCACAGAGAAAAATTCGGCTGGTTAGAACAGGCGCATCTAATAGGCCCATCACTGCTGTTTAACTATGACCTGAAGAATCTATATAACAAAATTCTGGGGGATATGCGGGATGCGCAGCACGAAAATGGGCTTGTACCAGATATTGTCCCGGAATATATTACCTTTGGGTATCATAAAGGCTATGTGGATTCACCTGAATGGGGAAGTGCAGCAATCCTGGTACCCTGGTATCTGTATCACAAATATGGTGAACTGCGGCTACTAGAAGAGAATTACGATACTGCTGTCCGTTACATTACCTATTTAACAGGCATGACACATCATTATGTACTGCATCATGGGCTTGGAGACTGGTGTGATGTGGGCGTCAGGGCACCCTTTACTCAAAATACTCCCGTTCCGGTGACGGCTACCTGCATATATGGCATAGATCTGCGGGTTATGGAACAAATCTCAAAAATATTGGGAAAACACCAGCAGGAAGAGTATTATAAAAATATGTATAAACAAGTTAAGAAAGAGTTTAACCTGCAGTTTTTTGACAATCAGACCGGCCATTATGCTACAGGAAGCCAGACAGCACAGGCTATGGCATTAATGGCAGGATTTGTAGAGAAATCCTATGAAGAAAAGGTTTTGGAAGAGCTGGTATTAAATATACGTGCTAACCAGAACGGAACAACTGCCGGAGATATTGGACATCCCTATGTGCTGGCGGCATTAACCAGGTTCGGCAGATCAGATGTGGTATATGATATGATGAGGGTGACAGACCGTCCGGGGTACGGATATCAGGTTAAATGTGGGGCAACAACTCTGACTGAGGAATGGGATGGACCCGATCCGCAGCATCCCCATGGTTCCCAGAATCACTTTATGCTGGGAAGTGCTGATGAATGGTTCTATACGGGCCTTTGCGGAATTTGTCTCGTTCGGGAGGAAAACCGGGTTGGCAGGATTAAAATTAAACCTTATTTCCCAAAAGATATGGAGTGGCTGAAGGTATGGCATGATCATCCTTATGGAAAGATAGAGGTATCCTGGAGACGAATCAATACAAAGATAGAGTTGATGATAAGGATGCCGCCCAATACTACGGGTGAAATTATACTGCCTGTTTTGTCAGGCAGTCTGGTCAACAAAAAAAGTATAGAAAATGAAGTAGAGTTAGAGGATTATGGGCAAAATTGTAAAATATATACAGGGAGCGGAAAATGGACGTTTATCTGCGAAGATCAAACATGAATCAGTTTGGGGAATTGATCATTCAGCTGTTCATAACATCAATGAAAAGTACATGGATAATCTGTAGATTCTGCATGGGAATATTGGCATAGATCCGCTATACTGGCTGTACAGACTTCACAAAACAAATGATCACGATCTAAAGAAGCATTATAGGAGGAAAAGTATGAAAAGCAAAAAGTTTATGGCTCTTTTACTGGGAGCATCGTTAACCATCAGCACACTAGCAGGCTGCGGAGGCAGTGAGAAGGAAACCGGAAAAACAACAGAGCAGGAAGCGGCAGAATCAACCGATAAGGGTGAGAATAAATCTGGAGAAACGAAGACTTCGGATGGGACAGATGAAGTATCTCAGGATACAGGACAGGCATTGGATTATGAGGGAGTTACGCTCAGTGTTGTACTGGCACAGGGCTGGGATACACCGGGAAGAGAAGCATTATTTCAGAAGTACACGGATAAGACAGGCGTACAGTTTGATGTTCAGATGCTTCCGGATGATATGGCATCCGAGCTAATTAAAACAAAATTTGCCACTGAGGAACTGCCGGATATTATATTGAACTCCGGATCCGTAATTGAGCATACTTATATGCTTCCCAATGAGCGTCTGGTGGATCTGACAGAAGAAGCCTGGACAGATCAGCTGATCAGTAAGGATTCTTTTATGGTTGACGGAAAGATATGGGGAATCCCACTGGGAGGACAAGGCTTTTTTGCATTTGCAGTAAATAAAAAAGTGTTTTCTGATAATGGTCTGGATATTCCAACATCCAGGGAAGAACTTGAGCAATGTTTTGAAACGTTAAAGAAAAATGGAGTACAGCCGATGTATCTGGCTTCCAAAGATCCCTGGGTAGTGGGTAATATGACCAGCGGAGGGATTCAAAAAGCGTTGGACAAAGATCCGCAGCTCATTGAGAAATTAAATAATAATGAAGTTAAGTATCAGGACATTCCGGGAATGGTAGAAGTATTTGAAGACCTAAGAAGATGGAATGAAGCCGGATATCTGGGTGACAATACCATGGCAGATTCCTGGGATGGGGAATATCAGGCATTTGGAGAAAATAAATGCGGTGTAACAATTGGACTGACAACCTGGGATGTTACAATGGAAGAAAAATACCCTGGTTCTGCAGAAAATATGGAACTGATTCCATTTTATATTGGTGACTCAGATACTTATTTCGCAGGGACCACAGCACAGTGGTATATTCCAAAATCCGGAAAACACGTAGATATTGTCAAGGACTTTTTTCAGTTTGCAGCAGAGCAGGAAAATTTGAATGCTTTTTATGGGGCAATGGGTGAAGCTTCAACGCCATGGAAAGATGTAGAGGTGGAGTGCCTGGCGCCGACCAGACAATTAATTGAGAAATTAAACAGCGGTGAATACAGTTATCATTTTGGTCATAATTCACTCGTTCAGGGACAGGACTTTGACGGACTTTGTAAACTTGCCCAAGAGGTACTGATAGGTAACAAGACTGCGCAAGAGGGAGTAAAAGAGTATGATCAGATGAGATTCCAGATAGCAAAGGCCCTTGGACTGTCAGGGTTCTGACAGACTGGAATTTATGCAGCGCAGAGCTTGAAGCAAAAAGCTGGGGGAAGAGGCGTAATGCTTTTGCCCTCAGTTTTTTTAAAATAGAAAGGGGTTACATATGAATGCCAGGAAAGTTTATCCGAATTACTTTTGGTTTATTCCATTGCTGATTTATACAATGGTCTTTGTTATACCAAGTATACTGGGGCTGATGTATTCTTTTACAAATTGGACAATCTATTCGTCCACTAAAACCTTTTGCGGATTTGACAACTATAAAAATCTGCTGGGAGACAGCCTGTTCCGCATGGGATTTCGAAATACAATTATATTTACTGTTTTTACTACTGCGGCTAAAGCAATAATAGGATTTGCATTGGCACTGGCACTAAATGCCAGGATACCTACTAAAAATATGCTAAGAACGATTTATTATTTGCCGGCTATTTTCAGCAGCCTGATTGTAGGCGTGGTTTTCCGTTCCATATTAATGCCAAAGACGGGTCTCTTAAATACGTTTTTAGGGGTTTTCAGCCTGAGGCTGTCAGCCAATGACTGGCTGGGACAACCATCTACGGCAATGGCGGCGGTTATATTTGTAGAAATCTGGAGGGGAGCAGGCTACTGCATGGTACTTTTTTTGGCTGGTCTCCAGGGGATTTCCAGTGAGTATTACGAAGCGGCTACAATTGACGGTGCAGGCGGATGGCAAAAATTTAAGTCTATTACTGCACCCCTTATGATGCCCACTTTAAATACGGTTGTATCTCTGAGTATTATAGGCGGGTTAAAGGTTTTTGATATTGTTATCGCGCTGACAAAAGGCGGACCGGGTCTGTCAACTGAGGTATTAAGTACCACGGTATATAAATATCTGGGAAATGGAGCCATGGGAACAGGAAGTGCCGCCAATATGTGCCTGACCGTGTTTGTGGTTATTGTATTTGCTGTAGTTAATTATGGTCTGGGTAGAATGGAGGTTGATCAGTAATGAGGCGTATGAAGATGAACAGAATGATTCTAACCGTTATACTGTGGATTTGCAGTCTGTCCATTATCTTTCCGCTGCTTCTTGTGGTAATTAATTCTGTAAAGACGGCTGCTGAATCCGATATCATGAGGCTGACCCTGCCAGATAGCCTGATCTTTGAAAATTTTACCATTGTACTCAGTGAGGGAAGGGTATTCTCATCTTTTTTAAATAGTGTTATCATAACGGTATTAAGCGTGGGTTTATCAGCGGTCTTGGGAGTTATGGCAGCATTTGTACTGGCGAGGAACACCAGCAGGCTGAACAGGGCGGTGCGGAAGTACTTCCTTTTGGGGCTGATTGTACCCATGCAGTTGATATCGTTGATTGAGGTATTAAAAATATATCATCTTTATAACAATTATTTGGGCCTGATCCTTGTTTATACAGCCATATTTCTACCAATGACCATAATGCTTTCTTATGGGGCTGCAAAAGCTCTGCCAAAAGAGATGGACGAAGCAGCAGTAACAGATGGATGCGGACCGTTAAGGCTGTTCTTCTCTGTTATCATGCCGCTGTTAAAACCGGTAGTGACTACGGTGTGCGTGACTCAGTTTATGTTCATCTGGAACGACTTTCAGTTTCCGCTTTACTTAATTACGGATTCTAATAAATGGACTTTGGTTTTAGGGGTTTATGGCTTTTTAGGAAAGTTTTCTTCCCAGTGGAATCTGGTTTGCGCCCATATATTAATCTCCAGCCTGCCGGTTGTGTTTGTATATCTGTTTGGACAGAAGTATATTGTAGACGGCATGGTTGCAGGAGCTATTAAAGGATAATTTAATCAGGATGGGGGAAACAGCTTGTTTCATAAAATAAGTTACCGGAAAAAGACGTTGTTTATTTACACTGCATTGGTCATTACAATATTTGTAGTCTTTATTGTTATATATGGTCTTTCTCAGACAAAGAATATGAAAGGAATTACCGACAGCACAATAGAACAGCTGTCCGTAAAGGCAGCCTCCCAGTTCGAAAGTATATTAAATGATATGAGTGATATTACGCTGGGAATAGCAGCCAATGAGACGGTCCATGAAATATTGGAAACGGTCAACCGGTCCAGTGACAAAGGCAACTACTTTCAAAAACATCTTGAGGAAAAGAGAAAGATACAGCGGGAAATAGCGGGTGTTAGCGGAATGAGGTTTGAACATAAAAGCTTTGACGTGATGTCTGCAAACTTTGATCTTTTAAGCCTTAATATCTATCCGGAACAATTGACGGAAAAAAGTCGGATTCGGGAAATTAACTGGGTTAAATATATGATGGAGAGCCGGAAAAGCAAATTAATACTACCTGTGGGCAGGGATGAGTATGGACGCACACAGAATGAAGTATTTTCATTTGTAAGGGTTATTCAGGATGAATTTGAGCGGTATGGACTGGTAAATGTGCAGTATGAAAAGAAGCTTCTGGATGATATATTTAAGGTAAAGCTTCAGGAAAATGAGATGCAGGTAATGGTCCTCTATAATAATGAGCTGTTTTATGCAACAGAGGGTGCTCCCTTACAGGGACTGAAAAAGTTATCGGGAGAAAAAAAGGCGGATGAAGGACAGCCCGGGGATATTTTAATAGACAATACGGCATATACCATGAGCAGCCAGTTTCTGAATAACTATGATATGAAATTTTTCATGCTGGCAAGAACTTCAGATTATATGAAGCCCATCTATGACACCGTTAGAACAATAGTTGTTTTAGGAATCATTGTACTCTGCTTTATTATCTTTATCGTTTATATTATTTCCTATAATTTAAATAAACCCATAAGGGAACTGAGAAATTATATAGATCATATGGATTACCTAAGCCTTTCGTTGGATTTTAAAGCGGACAGTTCCAATGATGAAATTAAATTGCTGGCAAATGCATTTGAGAATATGTTTGAAGGAATTAAACGTACAAGGGATGAGCTCATCGAAGCAAATACTCGGGAGATAAAGGCTAATTATGACGTTCTTCAGGCGCAGATCAATCCTCATTTTATACATAATATTCTGTCAGTTATCGGAATGATCGGCTATGAGAAGAATGCACCTGAAATTATGGATATGTGCGCTGCATTGACGAGGATGCTGCAATATACGACACAGACAGGGCAGAGAACTGTGGCAGTCTGTTTAGAGTTTGAGCATGCAAAAACATATCTGCAGCTGATGAAATACCGTTATCTGGATATTTTAGATTTTCAGATCGATCTTGATGAGGAAATGAGACAGATTGAAATTCCCAAGTTTGTATTGCAGCCCGTGGTGGAAAATTGTTTTCAGCATAGTTTTGTGAATACAGAAAAACCAATATATCGCATTCGGGTAAAAGGAGCGATAACAAAGGATGGATGGGAAATCTCTGTAGATGATAATGGATCCGGTTTTACAACTGAGTCTGTTCGGGAATTAAACAGGCAGTTTCAGGAAATAGAAGAGAGGATTAAAAGCAGGAATAAGATTCCCGACATGCAAATCGGAGGTCTGGCACTTAATAACACCTACGCCAGGCTCTTCATTTACTCCGGCGGTGAAATAACATTAAAGGTAGGAAGCAGCTATATGGGAGGTTCTTGTGTAGTAATTGAAAAAAGTAAAAGTCTTTAATATGCAGCCTGAAATATGATGGAGAAAATTAGTGGATGATGAAAGTTATCGTTGTAGAAGATGAACCGGCGATTCTTGCGGGGATTGTACGGATGATAGAGAATCTGGAACTGGATATGGAAGTCAGAGGAAGCTATAGAAACGGAGAGCAGGCACTGGCTGGAATGGAAAAAGACTTGCCCGATATTGTTGTTACGGATATCAGGATGCCGGTTATGAACGGGCTGGAGCTGATTGGGGAAGCACAAAAAAGGTACGAAGGTATTGAGTATGTAGTATTGAGCGGTTACAGTGAATTTGCCTACGCCAAAGAGGCAATCCGATTCGGTGTGGACAGTTATATTTTAAAACCGCCGGTGCAGAGTGAGCTGCAGGAAACGCTGAAAAGACTCACCGATAAAATTGAAAAGAGAAAACAAAAAGTACTTTGTGAGGAATTGCAAAACGCTATTTTTAATGATGAGTATGCGAAGGATGTTTTAGAAAAAGGGTTTGAAGGCTATAGCTGCTGTTATCTTCTGCTTGTGTGTGTTGGTGCATTTTCCATGCGGGCAGAAACCTTAATCCGACCCCTGAATGAAATATGGAATTCCGCATCAATTCGGGAGAAGCTGAAAGGTAAGGCGGAAAATGACTGGAGATACTTTGTCTTTGATTCTAAGGCTCTAAATGAAAAACTGGTTTTTCTGGCGTCAAAAGATGATAGTATCGTCCCGGTAAAACATCTTGTCAATCGGTTGTCCAGTTATGAAAAACTACTTGAGATGCCGGTAAATATTGTTCTGAGTAAAGCATTTTCAAATACTGAGGAGCTTGGAAAGAAGTATCGGGATATTCGTTTCTGCATGAGTAATCAGGCACTGATCGGAAAAAGCCATATGACGATTATGGGTGAAGAAGTATTGCCGGAAGCTTATATTGCAATTGGAAATCAGGAAAAAGACCGTTTGTCATCACTCCTGGAAAAGGACGATTTTAAAGGAGTGATACAATGCTTTCAACAGCTTTGTATACAGTGGAAAAAAAATAAAATTACCCAGATTAACTGTGAGTTCAGCATGAAATATTTTATGTCGGAAATTTACAGGAATTATCCGGGATTGCAGCAGGATTATACGATGGAACAGCTGTTATACGAAGTGGAAGCTATTATAGGAGGGACATTATCTTATGAAGGATTGCTGTCCAGCATGGTGGCATTGATAAAAAAAATCGGGGAAAAGGCAAGAAAGTCCATGCAGAATAAGACCCTTGAAGATGTTGTAGAGCTGATGTATGAGTATATCCGTACACAGTATGCCCAGGGTCTGGCAGTGGAGGAATTTGCATCTAAATATGGGTATAACGCGACCTATGTTGCTAATCAGTTTACGGCAATCAAGAAGATATCCCCTAACAGGCTGGTAACAAATCTTCGTTTGAACAGGGCGAAAGAATTACTGCAAAGTTCAGACTATCGTTTAAGGGATATTGCTGAAATGATTGGGTATCATGATGTATCCTATTTTAGCAGGATATTTAAGGATTCAGTGGGGATAAGTCCCAGGCAATACAGAGAAGATGTGGATAAACAGTACGGCAAGGTTGATTGCTGTAAGGAGGAGGAATAGAATGTCTGTTTATTTTGGTGTTGATTATTACCCGGAACATTGGCCAAAGGAGCGCCTGGAGACGGATGCGGTGCTTATGGAAAAGCTGGGAATACAGGTAGTACGTATGGGGGAATTCTCCTGGGCGAAGTTTGAACCTAAAAAAGGAGAGTTTCATTTTGAGTGGCTGGATAATGCGGTGAACCTTCTGGCGAAGTATGGAATAAAAAGTGTTATCGGAACACCTACCGCAGCTCCTCCAGCCTGGATCATAGAGGAAGCCCCGCATATTTTGCCGGTTGATGAATCGGGTGAGGTAAAAGGATTTGGAGGAAGGCATCATGATTGCCAAAGCAGTCCGGTTTACCGGGAGCATATCAGACGGCTTGTTACCGCAATGGCAGAGCATTATAAGAATAACAGCAATATAATAGGATGGCAGATCGATAATGAATTAGGCAACAGCCATGGAAACCTCTGCATGTGCGATTCCTGTAAGGAAGCTTTTCATACATATCTACAGAAAAAATATGGATCTGTGGAGCGTCTTAATCAAGAGTGGGGGACTGCATTCTGGAGTCAGGATTACACCCATTTTGGACAGATTCCGGTGCCCAGAACTACGCCTACGGTGCACAGTCCGTCGCTGCTTCTTGACTGGAAGCGTTTTTGTTCACATTTGGTAGTTGATTTTCAGAACCTTCAGGTAGGCATTATAAGAAAAATATGCCCGCATCAACAGGTTACTCATAATCTTATGGGGCTTTATGATAAGACAGATTATTTTGAACTGGCAGAGGAGCTGGATTTTGCATCAAATGACCAATATCCCACCGGGTATTATTTTGACCCGCCAGGCCAGCCGGACTTTGAGATTTCTGCGTGCCTGGATTTCATCAGAAGCGTAAAAAAGAAAAACTTTTGGATGATGGAACTGGAATCCGGTCCTACAGGAGGGACATTGGTTGGAAGAATGCCAAGACCCGGACAGCTGAAGCTTTGGACCAGTCATTGCGTAGCGCATGGTGCAGATACGATTGTTTATTTCAGATGGAGAACCTGTCTGTTTGGGGCGGAGCAGTATTGGCATGGGATTCTGCCCCACAACGGGATTCCGGAGAGAAGATATTTTGAGATTCAGGAAACGATTCGGGGACTGCTTCCGGTAATGAGGGATATTAACGCGGTAACAGTAAAACCCAAAGCAGCAATTTTATTTTCCTATGATCAGGATTGGGCTTTTCAGATACAACCTCACCATCCGGAGCTAAATTATGTGGACCAGATTAAGAAATATTACAGAGCCTTTTACCAAAAAAATGTTCCTCTGGATTTTATCAGTGAAAAAGAGAGTATGGAAGATTATAAAGTGGTTATTGCTCCCCTCCAGCTGTTAATGGATTCCATATTGGAAGAGAAGTTCAGAACTTATGTTAAAAATGGCGGGCATTTGGTGTTAACAATGCGCACTGGTGTGAAAGACCGAAACAATGTATGCGAGAGAACACAGGCGCTGCCAGGAGGTTTGGAAGATGTGTTGGGAATCACTGTAATGGAGTATGACTGCCTGCTTGGTATGGAGGTAGAGATAGAATGGATCCTGGACAAGACACGGGGGCATGCAAAAAAGTGGTGTGATGTGTTGGAATTAAAGGGTGCAGAGCCCCTGGTGCTTTATCGGGGTGAGTTTTACAGAGATACCCCTGCGGTAACGGTCAATGCCTATGGCAGAGGAAAAGCTTATTATGCAGCAACGGAACCAGATGGCAGAATTCTGGATAAGATTGTGGAAAAAATCATAGAGGAAAACCATCTGGAAACGGTGGGAAGTTCTTCGGGCGGAGTAGAAATGACCGTACGGGGCGGCAGAGAAAAAGACTATTTATTTGTTTTAAACCATACGGATCAATGGCAGCCCATACAGGTACCAAATGAATGGAAACCTTCTGTATGGTGCGGTAATTCAGTGGCGGGGGGGTTGGCTCCATACGATACTGCAATCTATGAAAAAGGCTCTGGACGTACAGAAGGTTGTAAGGAATATTAAATAAGATTTGTACAATGGTGGAGGTGGAATAATGGACCGATTAGAACAAATCAGGAAGAACAAAGAAGGGAATTACATTTATCCGTTTCTCTGGATGCACGGAGAGCCTCATGATATTCTTATACAGGAGCTGGACAGGATCAGAGAATCAAATATAGGCGCAGTATGTATAGAGGCAAGGCCGCACCCGGACTTCGGTGGAAAAAAGTGGTGGGAAGACATGGATGTGGTGATGGACTATACCAGGTCCCATGGAATGAAGGTCTGGCTATTGGATGATGACCGTTTTCCAACCGGGCATGCCAATGGAATATTCAAGGAAGGTAATCATGAACTGGCAAATGAATTTCTGACTGTATGGTGTACGGATACAACAGGACCGCTCCAAAATGGATCCATGTTAATTCAACCGGTACTCAGACCGGACAGCAGACTTGTTGGGGTTACAGCTTGCAGACGAAGCAGTGGTGACAGCACCGACATAGACCTGGAATCATGGATAGACCTTAGCGCACAGGTAAAAAACGGATGGCTGCGGTTTGATGTACCGGATGGATTATGGAGAATTTTTGTATTTTATACCACTCATGAGGGGGATGGAAAATTAGACTATTTTAATATCATTAATTCCCAGTCAGTTAAACTTCTGATAGACCGTGTCTATCAGCCTCATTTTGAACACTATGGAGATGATTTCGGCAAGACGTTTACCGGATTTTTTTCAGACGAGCCGGAATTTGCCAACCTGCCGGGATATGATTTTCAGGCACGTCTTGGCAAAGATATGAAATTTATTCCGTGGAGTGAGGAACTAAAAAAACGGCTGGAGGACAGATGGGGAGAGTATTTTACAAGGAATCTGCCGGCTATGTGGTATTGCTGCGGAGGGAAGACCGGCCACATAAGGTATGAATATATGGATGAAGTCACTACTCAGTTAAAAATCTCATTTGCTAATCAGATAGGGCAGTGGTGTAAGGATCATGGAGTTATGCATGTGGGTCATATTATTGAGGATGATAATTCTCATGGCAGGCTTGGCTGCAGTACCGGGCATTATTTTCGAACTCTGTCCCAGATGGGGATGTCAGGAATCGATGTGGTTCTGTTTCAGGTGATGCCTGGAATGAACCAGCCGGTTCACCAGTGGGTTGCATCAGACCGGGACGGTGAGTTCTTCCATTATGGATTAGGGAAGATGGGCAGCTCACTGGCACATATTGATGAGAAGAAAAAAGGAAATGCTATGTGTGAAATCTTTGGTGCATTTGGCTGGCAGGAAGGCATCAGTTTAATGAAGTGGCTGGCTGACCATATGCTAAGCAGAGGGATCAATCACTTTGTGCCCCATGCATTTTCTCCAAAGAAATTTCCGGATACAGACTGTCCGCCTCATTTTTATGCAGGGGGGAATCAACCGCAATACCGTTATTTTGGGGATTTGATGAAGTACATGAATCGCTTGTCCCATCTGTTTTCAGAAGGCAGGTATGTATCCCAGGCAGCAGTTTTATATCATGCCGATGCGGAATGGGCGGGGGAAGCAATGCTGTTCCAGAAGCCGGTACGAAAATTAATGGAGAATCAAATTGATTGTGACATTGTAAGCGCGGATGAGTTAATAAATAACACTATGATAGCTGATGGCAGGTCTTTTATGATCGGGCCCCAGAGTTATCAGGCATTGGTGATTCCCTATAGCCGTTATCTGCCTGCAAAAGCAGTGGATACGATAAACTTGCTGCTAAAAGCGGAGATTCCCGTTTACTTTGTAGATGACTTGCCTGAGGGTACTTGTGAAGGGCTGGGGCAGGAGATGGGAACCCGGCTTTTGGGGGCTGAAGTGGTGGATTTACACAATCTGGTAACTGCTATAGAAGAAAGAATAGATTTTTCCGTTCGTACGAATACAAATTTACCTGATTTAAGAACATACCGGTATAAATATGATCAGGGAACGGCACTTTATTGCTTTAACGAGAGCACTGATGAGACCATAAATTGTGAAATAGAAATAAATATAGAAACCAGTCAGGTACATTATTGTTACCGCTACCAGGCATTTGAAAATCAGCTGTACAGAATACCATTTAAACAGCTGAATGGCATTATAAATGCCAGACTGCAGCTGGAGCCTGGAGAAGCGGCTGTCTACATCATACAAGAGGAAAAAGAAACGCTTCCTTATTATGTTCCCTATGAACAGTCCGGCAGAAAAATAGGGGGTACATGGAAGTTATCATATGCCAAATCAAGTGATGAAAATAATTTTGAAGAACTGTATAATGGAGACCAGGTTTTTCAGGATCTCACAAGCTGGGCAGCAGAGAAAAAATTCAACGGATATCTTCGGTATGAGACAGAGCTGTATTCGGACCGGGATAAGAGGGAATGCCTAAGAGTATCAAATGCTGTAAACGGCATGGATATCTTTGTAAATGGTATCATGTGTGGCAGAAAAATAGGACCACCTTACTTTTTTGAAATTCCTCTTAGGAGGGGGAATAACCGCATATGTATAGAAATTGCCACCACACCTGTATTTGAGGCAGGAGATGACTGGTCGGCCCTTACGGTACTCCCACCTTTCAGCTTGCTGAATGAGCCGGAATTCTGTTTGCCCCTATTTGAATAATTTACCATACGCAATATCACAAGTATAATTTAAGAGAATATTAAAAAGAACTTCATCCCGGCTAAATGTTTATTTCTCAAAAGGTGCTATACTGATAGCATGTCTAATTGTGATATAAATGTGTGTCATTGGAAGCGGTTTTATACGTGCTTTAAACAATAAACTTATAGATATATCATAAAATATAATGAGACCCATAATTTCTATCATGTACAATTGATGAAATTATGGGTTTTCTAAATAAAATTTCCGGGAGGTAAGGCAATGAATATATTGATGATAGAGGACAACGCAGAGATCAGGGAAGGTGTGAGGATTCTTTTAGAAGGGGAAGATTACAACGTGACTGAGGCCGGGAACGGGAATGAGGGGTTAAAGCTTCTGGACAGCGATACGGACCTGGTTATTCTGGATGTTATGATGCCTGGTATCTCAGGCTTTCGAACCTGTGAGGAGATTCGGAAAGTATCCAATGTACCGGTTCTTTTTCTGACTGCCAAATCACAGGATTCGGATAAATTAATGGGACTGATGGCAGGCGGCGATGACTATCTGTCAAAGCCATTTTCTTATTCGGAGCTTTTGGCAAGAGTTAAGGCATTGGTTAGAAGATATTGCGTCTATAAGGGAAAGGAAGAAGAGGCGAATGAAGACCGTTTCGTTAACGGTATGGGTATCCGCATTAATGAAAATTATAATGAGGTCTGGAAGGGAGATAAAGAACTGGCGCTTACAGATATTGAATATAAAATATTACTTCTTTTGATGAAGCATCCAAAGAGAATATTTACGATTCAGAATATTTATGAAAGTGTGTGGAATGAACCGTATTTTTATGTGTCAAATGGAACGGTTATGGTACATATTCGAAAATTGCGGCTGAAGATTGAAGATGATCCTCAGGAGCCGAAGTGCATACGTACAGTATGGGGCAGGGGGTATCGGTTTGGATAAAAAAGGGAAGTTTGCAAAAAGCGGTCTGAGAAGAAAGCTGATACAGCTGATGATCTTTGCATTTATCATTAGTGGGGGCATGTATTATTTTTTACACAAGGCTGTGGATTTAAAACTGAATAATTATTTTGCGACGTCAGATTATGTGGAAAGGACCGAATCTAAATATGCTCAGAAATTCCAGGATTACGTACTGAAGAATGATATTTCCACATCCGATACGGATAAGATTACAAAATGGGTCAGGGATCAGGATGTTGTACATATCAGCATTTACAAGGATTCAGTGTTGATCTATGATTCCTTCTATCCCGATAATGATATTATAGCTGAAAACGATGTTGAGACGGAATATTACAGTTGGCAGGCGTATTATCCCATTAAATTTGCAGATGCCCAGGCAGATGTTTTTCTGGATGGATTTTATGATTACCGGGTTTTTAATTATGCAACCATTGCTGAAATTCTTCTTTCCTGCGTGGTCTTTATAGGAATTGTTATGCTTGGAATAAAAAGGACTATTGATTATATTGGAAAACTGGATCAGGAGGTAGAGGTTCTGGAGGGCGGACAGCTTGACTGCCCTATTACTTTGAAAGGCAATGATGAACTCTCTGCTTTAGCCCGTGGACTGGATGAAATGAGGAAATCCTTTAAGCTGCGTGTGGAAAGGGATGAGAAGCTGACAAAGGCAAATAAAGACCTGGTGACCGAGATGTCCCACGATCTGCGCACACCGCTTACCACACTACTTCTTTACACCCAGATATTAAAGAGCAGAAAATATCATGGCACGGAGCAGATGGAGGATTATATAGAGAAGATTGATGAAAAGGCAAACCAGATCAAAAACCTTTCAGATAATATGTTTGAATTTTTCCTGATTTTAAGGGAAGAGGAGATTGAACTTATGGATCCCCAGTCTTTTAAGGATATATTTTACGATATTATGTCCGAGCTGGTATTGTCTCTGCAGAATCGTGGGTTTAAGGTAAAACAAAACATTGAATTCCGTGAGGTTAAGGTAGAAGTTTCCGTGGATTACGTTCTAAGGGTGATGAATAATATTGTCTCTAATATAATCAAGTATGCGGACTCAAATGAAGATATTGTGATAACTACTATTTATGAAAAAAAAAAGCCATCCATATTGTTCGTTAACCATATTTTAAAAGAAACAGATAAGGTTGAAAGCACCGGGATTGGTATACGAAATATTAAGGGAATGATGGACAAGATGGACGGATGCTGTGAAATAGAGGAATCCGGGGAGCTGTACAGGATTAAATTACAATTTAAAATCGTTGTTTAGATTTCATCATGAACCTTTAAGGATTGGTTAAGAATTAGGTGATAAGATAAATATTGTAGTTAAATACAATTGGTTAGGCATGCAGCAGAGCGTGTTTGAAGATGAAAAATCCTGTCTGACCGCCCCACATCTGCCGGGTGAAGCCATGAAATTCCAAAACAAAGCCCCACTAGACCCCCTGGAATTGCATGAATGCATCTGAAAGATGAGTGTCAGGCAGAGTAGTTTTAAAGCGCGCTCTGATTTGCGCAGGAAAGTGAGGACGAATAATATGAGAAAAATATTTATAAAAGGAACGATAATTGCAGCGTTAGGAGCATTATCCATTACCATGGCAGCATGTGGATCAAAACCGGAATCTAATGGAAGCAACTCCGTTACGGAATCTTCTGCAGTGACCAGAGAAAGCGGATCCAGACAAAAAGAGACGCCGGCAATTAGTAAACAGGGCAGCAGACAGTCCAATGAAATGCAGACAAAGGGAAAACAATCTGAGGATATGCAGACAAAGGGAAAACAATCTGAGGATATGCAGACAAAGGGAAAACAATCCACTGAAATGCAGACCGGTAAAAGCCAGAAAAATGAAATGCAGGATGAATCCCAGGCAGGAGGCATGTCCGAGAGTAAAGATGGCGGACAGGTTGAAATGCAGACAGATTCCGGAACTGGAAATGCACAAAGCAGTGAACTGACGAAATAGGAGAATTATTAGTGAGAGAAAAAAATATATTACAGCTTTTTGAAGCATCTGTAGAAAGATATACTGCCAAAGAGGTTTTTGCAGATGGAGACAGGAGCATCTCTTATTGCGAACTAAAAGATCATGCGAGAAGAATTGGGAGTTGTCTTGGCAACTCCCATCTTCGGAATGCTCCTGTGGCAATTTATCTGGATAGAAGCGTTAAGAGTATGGAGGCCCTTCTGGGGGTTGCATACAGTGGTAATTTTTATACCATGATGGATATGCAGATGCCAAAGGACAGGCTGAAGATGATACTGGAGAACCTGGAACCGTTTGCTATATTAACGGACAGGAAGCATGAAGAAGCAGCCAGAGAACTTTTGCCACAGGGAGCAGTTATTGTCTATGAGACTGCGGTGGAGCAGGAAGTTAGCAGCTGGCTGTTAAAAGATATCAGAAGGGCTATGATCGAGACGGATCCGCTTTATGTACTCTATACATCAGGATCTACCGGTGAACCAAAAGGTGTGGTTGTGAGCCATGCCAGCGTGATTGCTTATACAGACTGGGTGGTAGAGACTTTCCGGATAAATCAGGATACTGTTTTTGGCAGCCAGACACCTTTTTATTTTAGTATGTCAGTGCTGGATATTTTCAGTACCATCAGAAGCGGCGCAGCCATGCAGATTATTCCACGGAAACTCTTTTCATTTCCCATGCAGCTGTTGGAATATTTGAGAGACAGAAAGGTCAATACCATTTACTGGGTGCCCTCTGCCCTTTGCCTTGTGGCAAATTGGAAGGCACTGGATTATATGCAGCTGCCGGATTTAAAAAAGGTGCTTTTTGCCGGAGAAGTAATGCCTATGAAGCAGTTAAATATATGGAGGTCACACATGCCCGGCTTATTATATGCGAATTTGTACGGGCCTACAGAAATAACAGATATTTGCACATATTATATAGTGGACCGGGATTTTGATGACGAGGAAGTGCTGCCTATCGGCAAGGCATGTAATAACTGCGACATTCTGATACTGGATGAAGATGGGAAGAAGGTTCCCTATGGAGAAGAAGGAGAACTTTGCGTCAGAGGACCGTTTCTGGCTAAAGGTTATTACCGCAGTCCGGAAAAAACAGATAGCGTATTCGTGCAGAACCCCTGCAATGACAGGTATCCGGAGATGATCTACAAAACAGGTGATATTGTAAAATATAATGAACTTGGAGAATTGATGTACGTATCCAGAAAAGATTTTCAGATCAAACATATGGGGTGCCGCATTGAACTCGGAGAAATTGAGGCAGCGGCCGGCTCCCTGGAAGATATCGACAATTGTGTGTGCGTCTATGATGAAGATGAGAAAAAAATCATATTGGTCTATAAAGGCAAAAATGTGGACCGGAACACTGTCATCTCAAAAGTAAAGAACAAAGTACCTTCCTATATGTGTCCCGGGCTGTATATTATGACAGAGAAGATGCCGGTAAATACAAATGGGAAGATTGACCGGAAATGGCTTCAGAGAAACTATAAAAAATTAGGAGGAATATGCAATGGATGAAATATTAAAAATACTGGTAAAGATAAAACCCGGAGTGGATTTCAGTAAAGAAGAGAATTTAATAGAAGATCATATTTTAGATTCATTTGAGATGATACAGCTGGTGTCTGAAATCAGTGATATTTATCAGATGGATATTACTCCGGTAGATATTACCCCGGATAACTTTCGCTCTGTGGATACTATTTATGCGTTCATATCGGCCCATCAGCCATCCCGGGTGTAGTGAGGGGATTCTATGGCTTATAACACCTATACATACATGCTGCTGTTTCTGACTGGGACCGGTATCCTTTATTATATCTGCCCCAGAAAAATCAGATGGATTGTTTTGTTGGCGGCCAGTTATCTGTTTTACTATCTGTCCAGTGCAAAATTAATGGGATTTCTAATGCTGTCTACGGTCGTTGTATATGGGACAGGCGTAATTCTTACCATACTGCAGGACGAATACCGGGACAAAATGGCGGGTGCCTGTGAGTCAGAACAAATAATTCTGCGCCACCAGCTGCAGAAGAGGAAGCGTCTGGCAGCAGTGTTCGCCATTTTGTTCAACCTGGGTATTCTTGGATTTTTAAAATACTATAATTTCTTTGCATTAAATGTGAATCATATCTTACAGGGATTACATATTGACGGCAGGATGGAAGAGCTGCGGCTACTGCTCCCTCTTGGAATTTCCTTTTATACCCTGTCAGCGATTGGCTATATCATTGATGTGTACCGGGGCAAATACAGAGCAGATAAAAATCTGGGACATCTGGCACTGTTTCTCAGCTTCTTTGGTCAGATTGTGGAAGGGCCTATTGTGCGCTACGATCAAATGTCAGATGAACTATTGAAAGGGCATTCCTTTCAGACGAAAAATATATCATTTGGCGTACAGCGGATTGTATGGGGGCTTTTTAAGAAAATTGTAATTGCAGACCGTCTGAATCTTCTGGTAAATACCGTTTTTACCGCCTATCCTGACTATAGCGGAATTACAATTGCCACGGCGGTGCTATGTTACACGATACAGATCTATTGTGAATTTTCAGGGTGTATGGATATGGTTATCGGCAGTGCCCAGCTATTTGGCGTGCATCTGCCCGAGAATTTTGAAAGACCGTTTTTTTCTAAAAATGTTTCTGAATTTTGGAGAAGGTGGCATATAACTTTGGGAGCATGGTTCCGGGATTATATCTTTTATTCGGTGTCCCTATCCAAACGGATGATGCGCCTTAGTAAATGGGGAAGAAATCATCTTACCCCGCACCTGGCAAAGCTGCTGCCTTCTGCCTGTGCCTTGTTTCCAGTATGGCTGTGCAATGGGTTTTGGCATGGATCCAGCTGGAAATATGTATTTTACGGCATATATTATTTTATGCTTATTATGCTGGGGATGTTAGCAGAACCGCTGTTTCAGAAGCTTTGTACCATGTTGCATTTGAGCCGTAAAAGCTTTGGGTTTCAATTATGGCAGATTTTAAGAACCTTCTTTTTAGTAAACATCGGTATGCTGTTCTTCCGGGCAGTGAGCCTGAAGGTAGGAATTAAAATGCTGGTTTCCATGTTTGGTGGATTTTCTCTGGCACCGCTGAGGGGAGGAGTTCTGCTGAATTTGGGGATGGATAAGATGGATTATGCAGCAGTGGGTTTTGGTTTAGTAGTTGTGTTTGCTGTAAGTATTGCACAGGAAAAGGGAATCCATATAAGGGAATGGATTTCCGGGAGGCATATAGCAGTGCGGTTTGCAATTTATTATGCAGCTGCGTTCTCCGTGCTTCTGCTGGGTGCTTACGGAATGGGGTATGTGCCGGTTGACTTTATTTATGCCCAGTTCTAAAATCTTTTATCAATCTGAATAGAAATAGTAGCAGGAGGAAACAAATGAATTTAGATAAACATATAATACTTAAATGCGGCGTCCTTTTCCTGCTGAAGCTGGCTGTGTTTCTGGGTATCGCACTGGTGCTTCTCACCGGTGCGTCCCAGGTCCTTAAGCCAAAGGATAATACCCCGGCAAGCGGAATCAAAGAACCGGAGACACGTGCAGTATATACAGAACGGGATCATTCCCTGGACGTCATCGCTATTGGTAACAGTGATATTTATGCAGCGTATACGCCTATGCAGCTATGGAAGGATTACGGTCTTGCATCTTATGTCTGCGGTGAACCTGGTCAGCGTGTGTACGAGGCTTATTATCTGCTGAAATCCATACTGGAGCGCCAGTCTCCCAAGGTAGTTGTGTATGAGACAGATGAAATTTTCCAAAATGGAAGTCCTGCAAAGGAACGTGAAAAAGTGATTTTTGCAGGACTTGCAGATAAATTTCCCGTGTTTCAATACCATAACCGATGGAAGATGTTAAAACCAGAGGATTTCACGGGAAAAGTAAAGTATACCTTTGATAATTTCTGGAAAGGTTTTCGATATACGGACCGTGTTGATGCTTATTTTGGAAAACCTTACATGCGTAAGCGTAAAAAAAATACAAAGCTGGATCCGATACCCAAGTATTATCTGGATAAGATGGTTGGCTTGTGCAGGGAAAAAGGAGCTGAACTGTTATTTGTAGAGGTTCCTTCCGCAAATTCATGGAATTATAAGAGGCACAATACAGTAGCACAGTATGCCAGAGAAAATAAAATTCCATTTCTGGACCTGAACAAGCCGGGTAGGGAGTATAAGGTTGACTGGGCATTTGACACAAGGGATAAAGGTGATCATATGAACTATAATGGTGCCAGAAAGGTAACCGCTTATCTGGGAAAATATCTGAAAGAAAACTATAATTTACCCGACAGGCGGAAAGAATCTGCCTATGCAGACTGGAATGTGGACCTGCGAAAGTATGAAAAGGCAATACAGAACCCGGGAGTGCAGACAGGATAGGCCAACCCTATCGTATCAACCCCTTTCGTATATCAATTGCCTTTACCGGACACATTTCGTGACAGCAGTAACAGCGGATACAATTTCGATAATTTATCTTTGCTTTCTTTGCTTCTATCTGAATCGTATTGCGTGGACAGCTTTCTGAGCATTTTCCGCAGCCGATACACTTTTCACGGATGATTACCGGCTTCGCTGAGAGGTAGTGGAATACAAAGGCACGGACGGGACGCCGTATCAATGGCGGTAAAAATGTTGTGAAATCCAGGGAAGATTCCCGGGGTACCCGAAAAGGTTCTGCTCTAGGAATTTCTCCAATGAGGTTAAGCTGATTAAAATCACCGCAGCATAATCCGCGGGAAATGGATTCTTTTACGGTAAGTATGCTTCTTGGGTTAACACCGATAATTTTACACAGGCAGTAGTCCAGTTCATAGGGGTTGTCGGAAGCCAGAATAAGTCCCGTTTCTCTCAGTGTGCCGCCGGAAGGGCCGTTGCCTTCCATTGCCTGTATGGCATCCACCAGAATAAAGTCCGGTCTGATCGTTTCACAGAGATCCACCAGCATGGAGCAGAAGGGGGCTTTTTCCGGGAATCGGGCATGATAACCGGGTTTTGTCAGTCCGGGGATGGTCCCGAACAGATTTTTAACGGCCCCGCTTAAGCCGGTCATCGCATGGGTTTTTAGTTTACAGATGTCAATAATAAAGTCTGCATCGCAGACAGGTGTAATGATGGGAAACTGTTTGACCAGTTTCCCTTTTTTGTTCTCTAAATTACGGGAAGAAGTATCCATATTCAGCGTGACATTATGCCGTTGGCACACATCCGCCATGCCAGATGTTTGATAGATTCCTTTTAAAGCTGAAACAGTATAAGGACCGCCGGGGCTGTCTGCAACCGTAATGCTGGTTACACCACTTTCCTTCAGCCAGATAATAACAGCTTCAACAATGGATGGATGTGTGGTGGTAAATTCTCCGGGAGTTCGCTTCATCAGCAGGTTTGGCTTTATCAGGACCTTTATATCCGGTGAAAGTTTTGAACGAATGTTAAAGCGCTCCATATGTTCTTGCACCGCTTTGTTTACGAGAGGCTGGTCGTAAGAGGGGGTTTGGGTAATGCTTATATTGGTCATCAGGAATTCCTTTCATAGAAACAGGGTTTAGTAATCTTATTGAAGCAATACTATTACCGCTATTATATAGGATAGTACTGTTAAAGAAAAGGGGTTTATTATAAGGACGTATAATACAATTGATGATACGGACGAAAAATGAAAAATAGGAAACAAATAGGAAACAAATGAAACAAGATTGACTTTTGAATCAACTGGATTATAATGAAATTAACAGAAAAAATATTGATTTTATAGGTAAACAGCAACTTAAAAAATAAATTTAAAGCATAGATTTAAAATCCAGATTTAAAACCAATGGGAAGTAATATCGGGAAACAAAAGGAGGATATAAATGGCGTTCACAGCGAGAGATGTAGCAAAAAAGGCAGGTGTTTCCCTTGCTACGGTATCCAGGTATTTCAGTGGGGGAAAAGTAGTAAGCACGGAACTGGCTAGAAAAATTGAAGATGCTGCTGACAAGCTTGGCTATGAGCATAAAGGTAGGCGGCATCGCAATTGCGGCGTGATTGCAGTTTTAATACCTGAGTTTCCTCTGGAGTTTTTTTCAGAGGTCATGCGTGAGATTGTGGATCAGATGCCAAGATATGATTATCGTGTTGTTTTTATTCCGATCTTCGAGGGTAAAGACGATTACAAACAGTACTTTAACGAGATGAATATAGAAGGGGTTATTTACCTGGATGAAAATATCAGCGAAGACATCCTGAATTACATTGCATCCAAAAACATTAGAACCGTCATGTGCGGCGGCGCAACCCTGGACAGACGTCTTGGAATGGTGCATATCAATGATCTTGCGGCAGGATATGAGGGGACCCGCTATCTGCTGGAACAGGGACACGAAAGAATATTGTTTCTGTCTGACCGCAACAGGTCCATCAGTTCCGTTTTCCAGCGCCTTACCGGAGCAAAGCGGGCAATGGAAGAGAAAAATATAACATTTGATGAAAACAGCATGGTGATGTTTGGTGCAGTTACTTATGACATGGGTTATCGGCTGGCAAGACAGGCTGTGGAAAAAGAAAAAGAGTTTACAGCAATTTTTGCATTCAGCGATGAGATGGCAATTGGTGCAATGGCTGCACTTAAGGCATGTGGTGTGGACGTTCCGGGGGATGTGTCAGTATTGGGCTTTGATGATATTACATCAGCAGCCAGGGCAGTTCCGCCTCTGACAACTATTCATCAGCCCATCCGGCAGTTTGTAACAAAATCACTGAACATGTTCCTGAATCTCTATGGGGAAGAAGAAAATATGGATATCACTCTGCCATTTGATATTGTGCAGAGAAGTACCTGCCAAAAGAGGCAGTAATGAAAATGGAGGATACGAAGATGAGCAAAGCAGGAGAAAAAAAAATTACAGTTATAGGGGGAGGCGGAGTCCGGTCCATGTTTCTGGCGAAAAGCCTGGTACAACATGCCAAAAAACTGGGATTTACAGATATTGTATTTATGGACAACAATGAAATAAAATTAAATATTTATGGAAAAATGGCGGCACAGGTTGCCAGGAGAATTGATGATACGGTTAAATTCTCCCTGACATCTGATCCGGTGGAAGCTGTCAAAGACGCGGATTACATAATTACTACCATACGCGTTGGCGAAGATGAAATGCGTATCCGGGATGAACGGACTGCGCTGGAGCTTGGAATACTGGGTCAGGAGACAACAGGAGCGGCAGGATTTTCCTTCGCCATGCGTTCCATTCCGGCACTGGTTCAGTATTGCGAGCTGGCGAAGAAATTTGCCAGCCCCAGGGTAAAGGTTTTCAACTTTACCAATCCGGCAGGGGTAGTATCTCAGACGCTGCGGGATATGGGATTTGATTTTACTTATGGAATCTGTGATGCACCCAGCAGCCTGCTCCATTCCTTTGCACAGATGTACGGTGTAAGCCAGGATTCCGTAACCGGAGAGTGTTATGGATTAAACCATCTATCCTTTTTTAAAAGCATCAAATTGGACGGAAGGGAAATTATGCCGGAGCTGCTTCAAAACAACGAAATCTATGAAAGTACAGAAATGCGCTTCTTTGATAAGGGGCTGGTAGAACACGTGGGTTGTATTTTAAATGAATATCTCTACTACTTCTATTATAGGGAAGAAGCGGTACAGAATATCTTAAATGCAAAAGTAACAAGAGGGGAAGTTATCCAGGATGTGAATATCCATATGACGCAAGAACTCTCCAAGATGGATATTGAGAATAATTTTGACGAATGCCTGAAGGTATTTGAAAAATGGTATGGCCTTAGGGAAGCGGCATATATGGCAAATGAAACGGGGATAGACAGCAAAAAGCCTCCTTATCATTTTGATATTTATACAAAGGACAGCGGCGGATATGCAGGCGTTGCACTTAAGTTCATTGAATCGGAACTGGGGCAGGAAGAAAAGGAAATGATTCTCTGTGTGCCAAATAATGGGGCAATTAAAGGACTAGAGGATACAGATGTGGTAGAAATCAGCTGTACAATTAAAAACGGTAATTATTATCCCCATGAGATCGAACCGGAGCGCGTCCCTATGGAAATGATCCGCAGAGTCAAGATGTATGAGAGGCTGGCGTCCGAGGCAATCCGGGAAAAAAGTGTAGAAAAAGCCATTGACTGCCTGATGGTCCACCCTCTTGTAAATTCTTATACCTTTGCTAAAAAGTTAGCATATGAATATATGAAAATAAATGAAGCATATATGAAAGGATGGAACTGATATGGGATTTGCAGCAGGTGTGGGATATGTAAATCTGGATTTACTTTATCTGGGAGTCGGACACCTTCCAAAAGAGGGAGAAGAGGTCTATGCAAAAAGCCTGGATATCCAGCTGGGCGGCGGTGTACCTGCAACCATGATTACACTGTCCAGGCTTGGGGTTGCTTCTAAGATTGCAACATTTCTGGGAGAAGATGTATTCTCCGGTTATGCAAAAAAGCTGCTGGATGCCTGCGGTGTCTCCTATGCTAATTTATACAGTGGTAACGGTATTCCGGTAGCGGTAACATCCGTTATGATAACAGAAAGGGATCGGACTTTTATGTCTGCCCTGGACCGCGTGGATATCACACAGAAAATCCAGGAAGAAACCTACCGCCAGCTGCGGGGAGCAAAGGTCATTGATATGCACGCGGGATTCCTGGATGCCTATAAACGTCTAAAGGAGGAAGGTGCCATTCTGGTGTTTGATGTGGGGTGGGATGAAGGGCTGTCCATACAGAAATACAGAGAGTATCTGGAGCTTGCCGATTTTTTTACACCCAACCAGAAAGAGGCATTAAAGATTACCGGGAAGGACAATGTGGAGGAAGCAGCCAGGGAACTGGGCAGGTTTTTTCCGGAGGTTATTATTAAACTGGACAGTGCGGGCTGTCTGTACTGGAAAAACGGGGAAAGTATCATTATTCCACCTCTGAAAAACGTAAATAAAATAGATTCCACAGGTGCCGGAGATGCATTTATGGCGGGGGTTTTTTTTTGGGTTTTTTATTAATTGAAGGATTTTCCGGAGATTCATTTATGGCGGGATTTATCTATGGGCTTTATCATGAATGCAGTGTAACAGACAGCATTATATATGGAAACGTAACAGGAGGAACCTGTGTGGAAGGAGTGGGCTGTCTGACAAAGTATGTAAATGAGAAGGAACTGCTGGAGAAGGCAAAAGAAATTAAAAATCGCCTGTAACTGCTCATTTTTAAACATATTTTGGGTATTAAAATTGTGTTAAGACTTTTTATGCAAAAAAATAGATAAAAAATGGGATTTTTTGTAGGAAAATCCTAAAAAGTCTGTTATAATAGTTTACATAAAAATCTTAACATGGGGGTGCACAAAATGAACAATTGGAAGAAACTGTTAATGAACAACATCACCACTGCAAAGGAATTAAAAGAAATCCTTAAATTATCAAATGAAGAAGTAATCAAAATGGAGGAAATACTGGAGCACTATCCGATGTCCGTACCTTTGTATTACTTTTCACTTATAAAAGCAGATGATCCGGATGACCCTGTTCGTAAGATGTGCATCCCCAATATCCGTGAAACGGACCTGGGAGGAAGTTTTGATACCAGCGGAGAGGCAAGCAATACCGTAATCGTGGGTATGCAGCATAAATACAGGGAAACGGTATTGATTCTTTCCACAAATCAATGTGCCATGTATTGCAGGCACTGTTTCCGAAAACGCCTGGTGGGGCTCTCCGATGAAGAAATTGCCAGTCACTTTGATGAAATGATGCAGTACATACAGGAACATTCTCAGATCAGCAATGTCTTAGTCTCCGGTGGGGACGCCTTTTTAAATGACGATGAAGTAATCGAAAAATATCTGCACAGCCTGAGTCAAATCGAACATCTTGACTGTATCCGCTTTGGAACCAGAACACCAGTAACATTTCCGGACAGGATTCTGGAAGATCCAGAATTAATTAATATCTTACGCACTTATAGCGAAAAGAAACAAATCTATGTGGTAACACATTTCAATCATCCCAATGAAATTACTGAGAAATCAAAAGCTGCGGTAAGAAGATTAATCGCCGCAGGAGTCATAGTCCGGAATCAGACCGTATTAATCAAAGGTGTAAATGATCATCCCCAGACGCTGGGAACTCTTTTGAAATATCTGACACGTATGGGCGTTGTGCCGTATTACGTATTCCAATGCCGACCGGTGACCGGAGTAAAATCCCAGTTTCAAGTGCCTTTAAAACGGGGTTGTGAAATAGTAGATCAGGCAAAAAATATGCAGAACGGACTTGGAAAATGCATTCGCTATATTTTATCCCATGAAACCGGAAAGATTGAGATCCTGGGCAGTCTGAGCTCCAAAGAAATGCTGTTCAAATACCACCAGGCAAAGGATGAAAATGATTATGAACGAATATTTACCAAAAAACTGGATGATGGGCAGTGCTGGCTGTAAAAAGCAGTTCAAAGTAATAATGAAGGCAGAAAGGAAAACGGGAATGTGAGTCCGTTTTCCTTCCTGCCTTAAAAAATGTATTTCAATTCTTATATCATTTTTGTGATATACTGACAAATCTTATTATTCTTAAAAATCACCTGATCATTTGTTTAATTAGAAAACTATATTGTTGTAACCCCTTTTTCATGATGCTATAATATTAGTACATGATTGTTTTTGGTTTCTGGTTACTTGGAAAGGAGATTTCTGCCATGAATATACGTAATGTCTGTAAACGGGCTAGGGTTTACTGCCGGTCCCATATGTGGTGTTCATTTGCTGCAGCCATATGTTTTGCAGTTTTGCTGGTAGTGGTTGTCATGCAATATTATCTGAAAAATGAATATGTCAAATATCTGGTGGACAGTACTTATGACACAGAAAAAATGTTACTGACATCCGTAAACCAGAATATAAAAAATCAGATGGATGATTTTATTAAAATTGGTTCGGAAATCGCTGTGGATGATACCAATGCTGATCTGATCAATGAGTACAGCACTAATCCGGAAAATATTGCCCGAAATACCAAGGATCTGAAGAATCTCCTTGCGAATTATTCCAGATACTCCCAGTATATTGCTGCAATAGCGGTTGCTTCAAAAGAGGGGCTGGTCTACCAGTATGAACGTAATGAAAATACAATTAATGTTGTGAATATCTGGAATAGTGACAATAACGACATACTGATAGATACCTTCATAGAGGTTAATGAAATATCAAAAAGTATGGTTCTGCCCAGATATCAGGTAATCACTACACCCAGCGAACATCCGGGAGATGCATCAAAGCAATTCCTGCACATCGCATATCCGGTAAGAGGCAAACACTTTTACCAGGATATTGAATATATCATGATTGTTACGTTTAAGAGGGACGTATTGGACAATCTGATCGGGCAGCTGAGCGGCAGCAAGGATAATGTGGCACAGGGCTTTATTTCTGCCAGGTCAGGAGAGATCCTGTACCATACCAACAGCCAGAACAATGGGATGGAGATGGACCCGTACATAGATAATCAGCATCTGACGAATTTAAGTACACCGGTGGGAGTCTTTGACTGGAATTTGAACATTGCCATTAATAAAAACGCACTGCAGGAAAAGGTGAACCAGATGTATACCAAGGCTATTGTACTCTATGCACTTGTAATTATAGGGATTTTGCTGATCCTGTTCTGGGTGACTCAGAGAATATTAAAACCGGTAGATACCATTAACCGGTCCATCAAAAATGTAAAACAGGGCAATATGCAGGAGCGCATTGAAATTAAGGGAACCCACGAGATCTGGCAGCTTGCCAATGAATATAATGAGATGATGCATGCCATAAGGAAGATGAACCGTCAGGTTGAAAGCCAGCATCTGGAAGTGGTGGAATCGCTAAAAATGAAGCAGCGGGCGGAAAGGGAAGCTCTGGAATCCCAAATCAATGCCCACTTTATCTGCAATACTTTGAATGCCATTAATTATGAGGCGATCGAGAGCGGGAACTATAAGGTTTCCACACTGCTGAAAAAGCTGTCTAATATTTTACGCTATACCTTTGACCAAAAGCATCAGAATGTCTATATGTATCAGGAGATTACATGGATCGAACAATATCTGTACCTGCAGAAGGAACGGCTGGAAAATGTATTTGACTACAGCATTGAGTTCGACCATGAATACGACCAGTGGCCATGCCGGAAGCTGATGCTTCAGCCCTTTGTGGAAAATTCTATCCTGCATGGATTCGAGGGCAGGGAGGAAGGCGGCAGGATTCACATAAAAGGCACCGGAATGGGAGAATACCTTTGCTTATCCATCGAAGATAATGGCATGGGAATGACCCAGGAAAGGGAAGAGATCATACAAGAAGTACTGGTTAATCCGGTGGTGTCAAAGGAAAAAGAGGTGGGTATTGGAATTTCCAATGTAGTGACACGCATGAAGATGTACTATGGAAGTAAGCTTCGGATCTCCCTTGAGACTTCTTATGGGGAAGGATGCAGATTTACGTTTTTACTACCAAAGCCATATAGCATACAGGAGGAGGGAATCTATGAAAATAATGATAGTTGAAGATGAGCAAAGGGCAAGGAGGGGGCTGCGGAATCTGATTACCACAATTTCTGAGGAGTATGAGATTGTGGCGGAAGCATCCGATGGAAAACAGGCACTGGAACTGATACATATTTTAAAGCCTGAAATCGTATTTACCGATCTCAAAATGCCCTATATGGATGGATTATCCCTGATCAGAGCTGTTCACGCTATGGAGATTTCCACTCAGTTTGTAATTATAAGTGCCTATGAAGAATTTGATGTGGCAAGGCAGGCAATATCACTGGAAGTGCAGGATTATCTGATAAAACCGGTAACCTATGAGGATGTGGAAGAGCTTCTGGCACGTCTTTCAAAAAAGGAGAGGCTGTATCTGGAGGACGGGATTAAAGACCTGCGGGAAAAGTATCCCGGTGCCCACCCCCTGGTAATTAAAGCGCTTAATATAATTGAAAAGAGCTACTCTGCAAAAATAAGCCAAAAGGATCTGGCGGAAGATCTGGGAATGACCCAGGAGTACTTCTGCTATCTCTTTAATAAAGAAATCGGAGTAACATTCTCAAAATTCTTGAAGCATTATCGGATAGAGGTGGCAAAAGGTTTGCTGGCAAATAAGGGGATGCCCAAGGATGAGGTACCCTATCATGTAGGCTTTTCTGATCCGAAATATTTCAACAAAGTATTTCGTGAGGTGGAAGGCACCACTGTGTCTGAGTTTCTGAAGGTACATGTCAAATAAAAATATGCGGGCGTATTTTTCCAATCTAAACGCCCAGCCTCCTGCCTCCTATTCTCAATTCTTAAAATTTTCCTCCAATCTTAAAATTGTATCTTAAAATCGTATCCTATTTCTTAAAATATTAAGTTTATCATTTAAACTAATATTATTATAATAAGAACATCTTAAATACGATAAAGGAGGAAACAAACTATGAAAAAGAGGTATCAGAGATTGGCTGCGGCAGCATTGGCGGGAATAATGATTACAGGTCTTGTGAGCGGATGCGGCAGTTCTTCATCCAAGCAATCCAATGGAGAAAAAGGTACAGATGCAGCGTCAACTGCCAAGACAACAGAAGCAGCAGCGGACACAACGGCAGAAGAAACAACGAAAGCAGATACATCGGCACTGGATACATCGGCGGCGAGTGAAAGTAAAGCAGCATCCAACGGGGGCAAAGAAGTTACGCTATGGCATTACTTTGAACATGAGGCGCCAATACTGGAGAAAATGGTGGATGAATACAACTCCATGCAGAGTGACATCAATATTGTGTGTACTTATATTTCACGTGAAGAACTGATGAAGCAATATACAATAGGTGCTGTGTCCGGTGAGCTGCCGGATATTGGAATGGTAGATTCACCGGATATGGCTTCCTACATTTCATTGGGCGTATTTGAGGATATTACAGATCAAATGAAAGACTGGAAGGATTTGGATCAGTTTTATCCGGGCCCTCTTAGCAGCTGTAAAGATGCGGACGGGAATATCTATGGTATCCCCAATAACTCCAACTGTCTGGCAATCGCTTATAATGTGGATATGCTAAAAGCAGCGGGATTTGATAAGGCACCGGAGACCTGGGACGAGTTTGAAGAGGTCTGTGCCAAAACTACAAACGCAGCCGATGGCGTATATGGTTTTGCAATGTCCGCAATTGGTACGGAAGAGGGAACCTTCCAGTTTATTCCCTGGCTGTATTCAGCAGGTGCAGATGTAGGAACTACAGATTCACCGGAAGCGGCACGGGCGCTGGACTATCTGGCAGGCCTGGTAAACAAAGGCTATATGAGCAAGGAAGTGGTAAACTGGTCCCAGTCTGATTCTTACAACGCATTCTGCGCAGGAAAAGCAGCTATGCTGGAATCCGGAACCTGGCAGCTTGCCCAGTTTGAGGAAGGAATCAAGGGAGCTTTTGAGTATAAGATTGCATTGCTGCCAAAGGATAAGAAGTTTGCCTCTGTAATTGGCGGAGAAAACTTTGGAGTATGTGCGGGCAGTGAAGAAAAAGAAGCCTGTGTTGAGTTCTTAAAGTGGATGACCAGCGCTCAGAATAATGCATCCTGGTGCGAAGGTGCAGGCAAGTTCCCGGTACGTGAAGATTCCGTTGCATTAAATACCACCTGGTCAGATGATGAAAGATTTGCAGTGTTCAGTGATGAAATGAACTATGCGGTAGCAAGAGGCCCTCACGAGTCCTGGCCTACTATTTCAGAAGCATTATATACGGCAGAACAATCAGCGCTGCTTGGGAATAAGACCGGCGAAGAAGCCATGAAAGATGCAGCAGCAGTAATTAATCCAATCCTTCAGGAAACACCAATCGCAGTGCAGGAATAGTGCGGCAGCACCGCCCGTCCTGATGAAGAAAGGAAGTGGATGATTTATGAAATTGAACATGGCTAAGAAGAAACGCTTTGAGGGCTATACTTTTATAATGCCTGGATTTCTCTATATGATTCTCATTTTGGGATATCCCTTAATTTATAACTTTATACTCAGCTTTAAGAATACAAATATCAAAAATTTTAAATCCGGTGCTTCTGTGTTTGTGGGATTACAGAATTATATGCAGTTATTCAATGACCCCACTTTCCAGCTGGTTATTCGGAACACTTTTATTTTTACCATCGCCTGTCTGGTGGTTCAGTTTACGATCGGTTTTCTGTTTGCAATGTTTTTTTCCAAGAAGTTTACTTTTGCAGGACCGATCCGCGGGCTTGTACTAATCGGTTATATGATGCCAATGTCTGTTACTGCACTGCTGGGTAAAAATATGTTTGGCGTGACGGAAGGAGTCATCAATAACATATTGATGAAACTGGGCGTGATACATACTCCGGTAGAGTGGCTGGTCAGCACCAGTACCGCACTTATTGCAGTTATTGCAGTGAATTGCTGGGTTGGAATTCCATTTAATATGCTTCTTTTAACCTCAGGTCTAACGGGAATCTCGGATGATATCTATGAAAGTGCTTCAATGGACGGTGCTAACAAACTTCAGAGGTTTCTGCATATTACGCTGCCGCTTATGAAACCGGCTATACTGTCCGTACTGATGCTTGGCTTTATCTATACATTCAAAGCTTTTGACTTAATGTTTGTCATGACGGCGGGAGGCCCTTTAAATTCCACCGATGTATTGGGAACCTATTCCTACACCCTGTCATTTACGCAATATGAGTTTTCCAAGGGAGCGGCATCGGCTATGATCCTGTTCTGCTGTTTATTTATCATCGGCTTGTTCTACCTGAGACTTACTGCAAAGGAGGACGATTAGTATGAATGAAAAGACGAAAGCTTCAGGGTTTCAGATGTTCCGGTATAAGTCCGTGAGGACAAATGTTTTTTATTGTATCATTTCTGTGTTGATTGCAATTGTTTTTCTATTTCCTATTTACTGGCTGATCAGCATGTCCTTTAAGACAGATATGGAGTCTTTTGGAAAGCTGGTAACTTATTATCCCCATCAGTTTACATTTGACCCATGGCTTCAGAATTTACAGGATAAGGATTTTCTGGCATCCTTAAAAAACAGTGCATGTATCGCAGCATTTGCCATGTGCATTTCATTGGTGTTCGGTGTTCCGGCTGCATATGGGATGGGCAGGTATAAGGTTCCGGGGCAGAAAGGATTCCTGTTGACCTTTTTAGTAACCCAGATGCTTCCGGCATCCCTGATGCTGACCCCTATGTATCTGATATTTAACAAGATCGGTTTACTGGGCACCTATATAGGGCCGGCACTTGCCATAGCATCCGGAACGGTACCGTTTATTATTGTAACATTAAGGCCATATTTTAAGTCCATCCCCACCTCTCTGGATGATGCGGCGCGTATAGACGGATGCGGAGTCTACAAATCCTTCTTTAAGATTATGCTTCCGGCAATCAAGACAGGCATTATCACAGTTGTAGTTATTTCTTTCTTAAACGGGTGGAATGATCTGGCTTACTCCATGACCTTTAACGTAAAACCTGAGATGAGGCCACTGACGGCAAATATATATAAGTTCCAGAGTAAGTACGGAACAAAGTGGAACTGTATTATGGCATATGGCGCAATACTCGTTCTACCGGTTGTGATTATCTTTGTATTTTTACAGAAGTATATCGTTGGCGGACTGACTGCGGGGGCAGTGAAGGAGTAGATGCATTAGGCGGGCTGATAGGTTAGCAAAATAAGATAATTCAAAAAGTTTATAAGTGGACTGGGAAAGGAGAAGATAATGATTAAATGCGAGGGAAATAAAATATGGAGGCGTTTTGATAAAGAACTGCTGTGTGTGGAACCCTGGGGGAAAAACAGCCTGCGTGTCCGCGCCACCCAGCGGCATGAATTCTTGAGGGATGACCACGGGGCATTGCTGGAGCCGGCAGAATGTGAAAGCAGGATCTTTAAGGAAAATGGAGAAACCGTTCTTGTAAATGGGAAAATCCGTTGTGAAATCACACCCACAGGCAAGCTGCGTTTTAAAAATGACAAAGGTGAACTTTTACTGGAGGAATATGAGCGTATCCGGGAGGAAATCCAGGGACGCAAGGAGTTCAACAGTGCGCTTGAAATTATACCAAGAACTTTCGAGCCCCATCCAAATACTGACAATTACCGTCTGATGGTGCGGTTTGAGCCAAACGAAGGGGAGAAGCTGTATGGATGCGGACAGTATCAGCAGCCTTATCTGGATGTGAAGGGTTGTACGCTGGAACTGGCACACCGTAATTCTCAGGCAAGCATCCCTTTTGTCCTTTCCAATAAAGGGTATGGGATGCTCTGGAACAATCCGGCTATTGGCTCTGTGACATTTGGAAAGAATGTGACAGAGTGGGCAGCACATTCCACTAAGCAGATGGATTACTGGATTACTGCCGGGGATTCTCCTGCGGAAATTGAGGAAGCTTATGCAGATGCAACGGGGAAGGTGCCGATGATGCCGGATTATGGAATGGGATTCTGGCAGTGCAAACTGAGGTATCAGACCCAGGATGAAATAATGGAAGTAGCAAGGGAGTACAAGAGGCGGGGGCTGCCAATATCGGTTATTGTGGTGGATTTCTTCCACTGGCCTAATCAGGGTGACTGGAAGTTCGACCTGGATTATTGGCCCGATCCTAAAAAAATGGTGGATGAGCTGAAAGAAATGGGGATCGAGCTGATGGTTTCTATCTGGCCCACAGTAGATGCCGGGAGTGAAAACTATAAAGAGATGGAAGAACTGGGATATCTGACCAGGTCGGAATACGGCAAGCGGATTGGACAACTAGGGGATGCATGTATCATTGATCCTACAAATCCGGAAGCCAGAGCCTATGTATGGGATAAAATCCGCAGAAACTATTATGATCTGGGGATCAAAATATTCTGGCTGGATGAGGCAGAGCCTGAATTCACCGGATATGAGTACAGCCATTACCGTTACTTTAGGGGGGCGGATATGGAGGTGGGAAATATATATCCCAGGGAATATGCCAGAATGGCATATGAAGGAATGGAAGCAGCCGGACAGGAAAATATCGTCAATCTGTTGCGCTGTGCCTGGGCAGGATCCCAGAAATACGGAACTCTGGTGTGGTCAGGGGATATTGATTCCTCCTTCCGCTCCATGCGTAACCAGCTGGCGGCGGGACTGAATATGGGCTTGTCCGGAATTCCCTGGTGGACAACAGATATCGGAGGATTTCATGGAGGCAATATTGAGGATGATGCATTCAAAGAGTGTCTTATCCGTTGGTTTGAATTTGGAACATTTTGTCCGGTTTTCCGGCTGCATGGTTTTCGTGAGCCTTTTAAGGAAGCACTTGGAACAACCGGAGGAGGGAAGCATATCAGCGGTGCAGAAAATGAAGTCTGGTCCTATGGGGAAGAGGTTCTTGCAATCTGTACAAAGTATATGGAACTGAGAGAAAGAATGAAGCCTTATATAACCAGAATTATGAAAGAAGCCCATGAAAAAGGTACACCGGTGATGCGTCCGTTATTCTATGATTTCCCGGAAGACAGAATATGCTGGGAAACAGAGGATGTATATATGTTTGGCCCAGACCTTCTGGTAGCGCCAATTCTTCATGAAAACCAGCGGCAGCGCAAGGTATATCTCCCCGCAGGGAGATGGCGTAATATTCATGATAACAGGGAGTATCAGGGCGGTCAGGAAATAGATGTGATTGCACCGATAGATGAGATTCCGGTATTTGCCCGGAATGGAGAACGCATTATGATATAGAAAGGAAGCCATGGTAAGATTCTTTCAAACTGTTTTATTATGGCAGTATTGCAGGAGTAATCCTGCAATATGTAATGGGTATAAATATGGATAATCAACGGCTATTTGACTTTGGAGGCAGCTATACTGGCATGATAGGGAAAATATTTGATCTCCTGCTTTTGGGAATACTTTGGATTCTATGCTGTCTGCCTGTCATTACAATTGGAGCGTCTACCACGGCTATTTATTACAGTGTGGTAAAGGCGGTAAAAAAGGGAAAAGGCTATGCGTTTCAGGAGTTTTTTCATGCATTTCGGGTAAATTTTGTGCCGGCAACAGGAATATGGGCGGCAGTAGCCGGAGTAACCTTTGTTGTCCAATTAAACATGGGAATCCTGATGCAGAAGACCAGCGGTTATACCGGACTTTTCTTTATCTGCTTTTATTTTCTGGTTTCCGTCTTTGTATTTGCGTTGTCATGTTATGTATTTCCAGCACTGTCCCGGTTTGATATGAGTGCGGGATGGATAGTGAAGCTGGGAATGTATATGGCGGTGAGGTACTTACTGACCACGCTGGCTGTATTTCTGGTAATCGGCTGTGTTCTGGCTTTGTTTTGGGCGCTGCCAATGAGTATATTTTTTACTCCCGGTGCCGCAGTATTTATTATTTCTGATTTTATGGAGCGGGTTTTGGAAAAACATATGCCGGATGAAGTGGAGCGTTCACCTGTCAGAAAGCAATATTAAATACGCTCCGGGCTGTCAGAACACTTTAAAACACATATTGACAGAAGAAAGGGTGGAAATATGAAATTTACGAATGGCTACTGGAGGCTGAGAGACGAAATGACTCCGGCATATGCAGTAGAATATGCAAGGCATACAATAAATGGAAACACACTTCAGGTCTTAGTACCGGGAAACCACATCTCAGGAAGAGGGGATTGCCTGAATCTCCCTGTGCTTACTGTAACTTTAACCAGTCCAGTGGAGGGCGTGATCAAGGTTTCTGCAGTACACCACATGGGAGCGGCATACAGGGGGCCTTTTGCTGAAACAGCAAATACAAATCCTCAGGTTATTATTCGTGAGGAAGAGGATATACTGATTTATCAGAGCGGCAGTCTGAAGGCGGTAATTGACAAGTCTCCCAATGGATGGAAAATGTCATTTTACGAAGGGGAACAGTTTCTCACAGAGACCGGATTTCGAAATCTGGCTTATATGAAAAATGGCAAGACCGGAAAAAGTTATATGCTGGAACAGCTGGCTATTGATGTGGATGAATATATCTATGGCCTGGGAGAACGGTTTACTCCTTTTGTAAAAAACGGGCAGATTGTAGAGATGTGGAATGAGGACGGCGGAACGGCAAGTGAGATTGCATATAAAAACATTCCCTTTTATATTACCAATAAAGGATATGGCGTTCTAGTAGATCATGAGGGGGATGTATCCTATGAAATAGCAAGTGAGAAAGTGGAGCGGGTACAATTTTCCGTAGAAGGCGAGCGTCTGGATTATTATTTTATAGGTGGAGGAAGCCCCAAAGCGGTAATTGGGAAATATACGGAGCTTACCGGAAGGCCGGCATTGCCCCCGGCTTGGTCCTTTGGTCTGTGGCTTACCACGTCCTTTACTACAGATTATGATGAGGCGACCACTTCCGGTTTTATTCAGGGAATGGCGGATCGTGATATACCCCTGCATGTATTTCACTTTGACTGTTACTGGATGGATGCCTATGAATGGTGTAACTTTATCTGGGATCCGAAGGTATTTCCAGATCCAAAAGGGATGCTGCAGCGGTATCATGACAGAGGGTTAAAGATCTGCGTGTGGATAAATCCATACATAGCACAGCAGTCCTGTCTGTTCCGTGAGGGAATGGAAAAGGGATACCTGCTTAAAAAACAGGATGGAAGTGTCTGGCAGACAGACCTGTGGCAGCCGGGTATGGGACTTGTGGATTTTACCAATCCCGATGCAGCAAAGTGGTATCAAAGTAAGCTGAAAACGCTTCTGGACATGGGTGTAGACTGCTTCAAGACGGATTTTGGAGAGCGTATCCCGGTAAAGGATATTTCATATTTTGATGGTTCTGATCCTGTTAAGATGCACAACTATTATACCTATCTGTATAATCAGACCGTGTTTGAATTACTGGAAAGAGAGCGCGGTCAGGGAGAAGCTGTATTATTTGCACGTTCTGCAACTGTGGGAGGACAAAAATTCCCTGCTCATTGGGGAGGAGATTGTTCCGCTACCTATCTTTCCATGGCAGAGACACTGCGGGGAGGTCTGTCCCTGGCTCTTAGCGGATTTGGCTTCTGGAGCCATGATATCAGTGGCTTTGAGCAGACTGCTCCGGCAGATATTTATAAACGCTGGTGCCAGTTTGGGCTGTTGACTTCCCACAGCCGCCTTCATGGTTCTTCCTCCTACCGGGTTCCCTGGCTGTTTGATGAGGAAGCATGTGAAGTACTGAAAAAATTTGTGAATATTAAATGCAGCCTGATGCCTTATCTCTACAGACAGGCGGTTACGGCGCATGAACAGGGAATTCCTATGCACCGTCCAATGTTTATTGAATATCCGCAGGACCGTGCCTGCGATACTCTGGATAAACAGTATTTCCTGGGAGATTCCCTTCTGATAGTACCTGTTTTTAAGGAATCAGGGGAAGTGGATTACTATCTTCCGAAAGGAACCTGGATCAGCTTGATAAATGGAGAGAAAATCAAGGGAGGAACCTGGAGAAAAGAAAAACATGATTATTTCTCACTGCCTCTTCTGGTAAAGGAAAATACCATTCTGCCGGTAGGAAATAATGTCACAGAAGCATCTTATAATTATGCGGACGGCGTTACGCTCTATCTGTCTGAATTTACAGATGGCGCATGCGCATCTGTGGAAATACCGGATATAAAGGGAAATATAGTCATGACTGCATCTGCAAACCGAGAGGGCAGTAAGATTATCCTGACAGTAAAAGGCGGGTGCCAAAACTGGAAAGCAGGATTACTGGGTACAGACAGGATCATAGAGGGAACAGAGAACCAGATTATAATAGAATGTTAAAACGACAGCCCGGGAGAATTTTCCCGGGCTGCCGCATTTTATGTGCGCCTGGCGGCGCACGTTTCCAACGAGTGAAAGTCTTGAATCCGCCCGGTAGTGGGAAGGATATAGCCGA
>UQCR01000033.1 GCA_900539655.1 uncultured Robinsoniella sp. | reverse complement strand
TTTCATTTATGAAAAAAATACATCTGCTCTGCTGGCTTTTTGGAATTAACTTCTTTATCAGCGCTTTTACTTTCGGCGGCGGCTACGTAGTCATTCCCATGATCCGAAAATATTTTGTTCAGAACAAAAACCTGTTAAGCGAATCCGAACTTCTGGATATGGCTGCAATCGCACAGTCCTCTCCTGGAGCAATCGCCGTCAATCTCTCCGTGCTTGCCGGCTATAAAACCGCCGGTTTAAAGGGCGCCATTATCAGCGGTGTGGCTTCTGTCCTGCCCGCACTTCTCATCTTATCCGTAATCAGTGCCGGTTATCAGGCATTTCGCGACAATACGGTGGTATCCAGCATTTTAAAGGGAATGGAAGCCGGAGTTGCCGCATTAATCGTAGATCTGGTCTACGACATGTGCCGCGGCATTTTCAAAGAAGGCAGGTTGTTTTTTTCAATTTTAATTCCCCTTGCTTTTATTGCCAGCTTCTTTCTGCATATTAACGCTGCTCTGATTATCGTAGCCAGCGCCCTGCTATGTCTGCTGGAATGTTTTATCCGCAGAAATGAGGTGGCTGTATGACAAAACTGCTGCTCATGCTTTTTTACAGATTTACCCAGATCGGACTGTTCAGCATCGGAGGGGGCTACGCCACAATTCCCCTGATCCAGGAACAGGTAGTTGATCTGGAACACTGGCTTACACTGCAGGAATTCACAGATATTATTACAATTTCCCAGATGACACCCGGTCCACTGGCGGTCAACACCTCAACTTTTACGGGGCTGAGAATTGCTGGCATACCAGGAGCTATTACTGCTACTATCGGATGCATTCTGTTCGGATTTATCATATCCATACTCCTATACCGATTTTTTAATAAATATCGCAGCAACCACTATATGTTCCATGTATTAACCGGGTTAAAAGCCGTATCAGCCGGACTGATTGCATCCTCCGCAGGTGTAATCCTTCTGATTGCTTTTTGCGGAACATCTGAATTGGATATTGCTACATTGCATCCGGATATTTTTGCCTGTTTCCTATTTGGAGCCTGCCTGTTTCTTCTCCGTAAGTGGAAATGGAATCCGATTCTGGTTATGGTGCTTTCCGGCATTGCGGGCTATTTTATCTATTAATACGCACTGTGTTTGTTTTGCTGCAACCAAAAGCAGCCGGCTGGATTTGATATACGATCCAACCGGCTGCTTTAATTTGTCTTTCCAGAGTGTGTCTTAAAGTTGCTCTCCGGCAGCTGTGTGATACACTTTATATCCGATAGCATTTTACTCCGAAAGATAAAGATTTACTTTCTGCATAACTGCTTTTACCGCTTCATCGATACTTACAGTTCCATTCAGGCAGTCATCTGCTGCACTGTATACCGCTTCCCGTATAATGCCGTCTGTATTTGCAGGTGTAGTCAACCCCTCGGCTAATGCTTTAAATTCTGCAGCCTGTTCTTTTGTAGGCCATTTCAGCTCCAGGGAGAGATCTACGCCGCTTTCACTAATGGTAGAAATCGCCATCGCCGGAACACTGGTACCTGCTTCTTCTGTAAAAATTTCATCAAGTGCTGCTTTATTTACCGGGAATCCGCCTCCCTGGCTTACGGTCTGTGCATCTTTGGACAACATGAAGGATGCCAGTTTTTCAGCAGACTCTTTGTTAACAGCCTTACTGCTGATACCAATCATTGTCCCAGGTACAAAGACTTTTGAAGCCTGGCCATCCAGCGTCTTATATCCACTGTCTTTTAACTTTTCATTAATCGCCAATACCTGCATAAGGTCATTTATGGAATTGATATTTCCTAAATTAGCCATGGTACTTCCCGCAAGATAGCTCATGGAATTATCTGCGATACCGCTTAGGTGTGAAAAACCGCCAAAATTCATAGATATAGCGTTATAGCCATCTGCCTCTGCCTCTTTTTTATCAAGATCATAGATTTTCTTTAGCTGGGTAAAAAATTCTTTTAATGCGTCTTCTTTTAAGGTGCCGTCTTCATTTATCCACTCTCTTGAACATGTGTCATACAGGCGTTTTACCAAATCCTCCGGCTGGCGGAATCCCAGAATATCTTTTTCTGAATTTTCCTGCTTCAGGCCTTCCAAGGTAGCTGCCAGGGTCGTTAAATCTTTGATTCCATCCAGGTTCTTCTTGCCGGACTGAATTCCGGGTACAATAAATCTGGTTGGAATTGCATAGGTCTTGCCATCTTTTTCATATGGCTTCGTGATATTCTCCAGAAAGCCGTCCTGCTCTGATACTTTCTTGATGATTTCACTCATATCAGCCAGAAGGCCTTTATTTTCATAAGAATCTATAGACATTCCGTCTAATATAAACAGATCCGGTCCTTTTCCAGCCATAATATTCGTATTTAAGGTTCGGATTGCATCTGATACCGTAACTCCGTCATCGCCTGTAAGCCCTACTTCATAGTTGACACGGGTATCCTGATTTTGTTTCTGGAATAATGCAATTGCCTGCCTCACTTCCGCATTTTCATTCAAAGAATAGATATTCACTTCTTTTTCCGGAACAGACGGCGTATCTTCGGAATATGTATACCGAACCAGATGGCTGCCCATATCTTTCCTGAAAGCCAGGAAGAACACGCCGTCCTTCATAGCCGCCAAATTGCTGAATAAAACACTTGGATCAGCCATAGAATTCAGGGATCCGTCTACCAGCTGTTCAGATACGTTACCACCCAGGACATGACGGAAAATACCATCTTTATTACAATAATATAAAATATTATCTTCTTTGCCTCCCTGCAGAAGAACAGATGAATCGCTTCCGCCAAATGAAATGCCGCTGCTTTCACTGTTGGTACCAAGCTGCTCATTTAATACCTCATCTTTTTCCAGTGCGCTCCCGGTAGTCATATCATAGTAATAAACTCCGTTGCTTGCATATGCCGCCAGTGTATTTCCCACAAAACCAATGTTCGTAAAATACGCATCACTGTTTTCAATAGACCTTAACACTGCTCCGCTTGCCGGATCAATAATGTGGATTTTCCCATCCATTCCCATTCCTACTAAGTTGTTGTCCGGTGCATATTTCCAGCTGTTCAGATACTGGGGTATTTCCATCTGGGCATTTTGTCCCGCATTTTCACCGCCGGATTGAACCTCGGTACTATCACTATCAGCGACTTCTTTCTCCACACTGCTCAACTGTACATCCGGGTTTTCTGCTCCGTCTTTTTCCTGACCTTCACTGACCGGTTCCTGCCCCTCACTCACCGGTTCCTGACTGGATATGTTCGTACTCTGATTACCTGCCTGGCTGTTTCCCAGGGCAACCGGCAATGAAGCTGCTTTACCGGTTTCATCCAACATCCAGTAACCGGTATCTACATTCCCCTGCCCGCTTTGCATATCTACCTTAGAATAATCGGTAGTGATCGCAGCTGCACCTCCCTTTGGTGACAGCGCTACGGAAGTTAAAAACTTCATTTCATTTCCCTTTAATTCTTCGGGATAGTCAAATATTTTATTCCACTTCTTCCCCTGATCCTTTGTTTCCCAGACACCGCCTGTATAGGACTCACCCGTTCCTGCTAACCGCAGGCTTCCGTCTTCCATTTCACACAATGACTGTATATCTGTAATTCCTTCCGGAAGATTAACATCTTCTTCCAAATATCTTCCCATAGCTGCAGCCTCTTTTGTATTCCCTTTATCAGTGCCATTACTGCCATCTGACTGCCGGGTTTCATTCGAGGAACACCCTGTCAAGAAGGTTGTTAACAACATTGCTGCCATCACTACTCCTGCCATCCTTTTAAGAATCATCTCACTGTAACCTCCTGTTTGTTAGAATGATTTTTCTTTGCGCTTTTGCACGTTCTTATCCTAACAAATCCTTTTGTGGATGGTTTGTATTTTATATGTGTTTTATATGGAGAATGTAAAAGCCACACCGGTTAAGGTGTTTTCTATTTTATAGCGGGCTTTGTGTATTTCCAGAATCATTTTTACAATATATAATCCCAGTCCGCTGCCGCCTGTGTTTCTGTTTCTGGACTTTTCAACACGGAAAAATGCTTCAAAAATACGGGGGACGGCTTCTTCATCCAGATGCACACCGGAATTTTCTACCCTTACCGTCACTTTTTCGTCCTCATTGTAAACTTCAATCTGAATTTCTGCACCATCCGGGGAATAGTGAACGGCATTGCTGATAATATTGTTTACTGCCTTTTGCAAAAGCTTTTTATCGCCCCATGTATACAGGGCATCTCGGATATGGTAAGAAACTTCCATATCTTTTTGAATAAACAGATCATCCTGTTTATGAGCGCATTCTTTTACTAACTTTCCCAGATCAAATTCTTCTATCTGTGGCACAAAACCGGAAGCTTCCATTCTGGATACTGTCAGAATCTCCTGTACCATCTCTTCCATCGTGCAGGCTACTGAATAGGATCTGGCAAGATATTTATCCCGGTTTTTATAGATGCCAACCTGATACATCATTCCTTCCAGCTGTCCTTTCATAACGGTTATCGGCGTCTTCAGTTCATGGGATACTGCAGAGAAAAATTCAAGCCGTTTTTTCTCCAGCCTGCGTTCGGCCTCAATATCCATTTGCAGCGATTCATTGGCACTTTTCAGTTCGCTTAGTGCGGTAGACAACTTCTGGGAAAGTTCATTCAGGCTTGATGACAATATCCCAAATTCATCATTTCGTTTTTCATCACAGATCCAGTTAAACTCCAGATCAGACATCTTTTTCGATATTTTACTGAGGCGTACTACCGGTCTTGTGATATACCTGGAATATAAATAGGCAGTCAGTGTAGATATAAATACAATGACAACAATAAGCCAGGGTAATATTTTATTCATCGCCTCCACCGCCTGATTCACAAACCGGTATGCACCCAAAACGTACAGTTCATATTCTTTATCAGATCCGGAAAACGTAACTGGTTTCTGCATCCCATAATCCACGCTGGCACTAGTCGTCATGACGGATACATTCGTGGGATCCTCTATAAAGCCATAGATATCCGTGTTCGCCTCAAGGGCGTTTGAATATGTCAGTGAGTTATCATCAAAATTCTCTTGTGTTGCTTCATCTGCTTTAACGGTATCAATTGCCGTGCTTTCTGCCCTGGATGAATACATCGTTCCAACAGCAATGCTGCTTTCAGCTGCAGACTTCGGCTCTACTTCATTTAGGGAAATGGTCAGCATTGCCCTTTTTCCAAAAGTTTCCACAAATCCTGCCTGCACGCTTCCAGGACGTTGAATTTCCTTACCGTCTGCATCCAGCAGCTGTAAATCTACTGTATTATTCACAATAAAATCATCAAACAGCGGTCCGCTGTCCTCAAATTTCGTATTTTCTAAGTCTGCCACAAGGGCATCCATCTTTTTATCCATATCTTCACTGATTCCATAAGTATAGGTCTGAGGCATAAAATAAGCGATAAATCCATATGTAATGCCACAGACACAGATTAGAATCAGGCTGGTTATGAGAAATATTTTAAGTGTCAGGCTTCCTCTAATTCGTTTTATCAATCCGATATCCCACCCCTCTGATTGTCTCAATATAATCTACATCCAGTTTCTTTCTTAAATTTTTTATATGGGTATCTACAACCCGCTCATCCCCATAGAAATCATATTTCCAAAGTCCGTTCAGCAGCGCCTGCCTGGTCAGGACTTTCCCCTGATTCTGAAGCAGCTCCCGCAGAAGTTCAAATTCCCTCTGGGTTAAATCTATATTTACTCCGTCAACAGATACTTTATAACCATCCAAATCCAGTACCAGATTCCGGTACACCAGCTGGTTTGTCTCCTGTGCTGGGGACGTCCTCCGAAGTACTGCCTCAATTTTACGAATCAGTATCTGCATGGAAAATGGTTTGGTAATATAGTCATCAACTCTCAGATCATAGCCTTTCACCTGGTTCTCTTCACTGTCCAGAGCCGTCAGCATTACAATCGGTACAGACGATTCCTGCCTGATTACCTCGCATACGCCATATCCGTCTATTTTAGGGAGCATAATATCCAGCAGTACCAGATCAAAGGAGCAGCTATGGAAGCAGGTAATTCCCGCAACCCCGTCGCCTGCCACCGTGACCTTATACCCGGAATCCTCCAAAAACGCCGTTAACAGTTCCTGTATATCTGCTTCATCTTCTATGACAAGTATCTCTTTCATATCACACCTCTTACTGTAGTCTAAATAATCAATGTCATCTTACCATACTTTTTTGTGTTTTGTGTGAAGTTTTGATATTTGTCCCGGGCAATTTATGGTACAAAAAAAGATGGATGCCGCTGGGACATTCATCTTTTTATTCTTGATTTTATTCCTGTTTTGATTCCTGCTTTTAATCCTGTTTTTATTCCTGCTTTGATTCCCGTTTTCACTTATCTGCTGTTACTCAGTGCAGGTCATGTATCTTCCCATTGCATCTGCCCCCATAATAGCGGCATACACATCCTCCGGAGTAACTTCAAAAGGCATGTTGTGTATGGTCTCACCAGGTGCGCATGCAAGCCTTGCAGCCTCCATAATCTGTTCGGGCTTTACTTCCTTTATGCCAAGGCCTTCCAGGGTAACCGGCAATCCTACTTCTTCACAAAAACCAATGACCGTATCGATTTCATCTGAATCAGCATCTTCCAATACCAGCTGCACCAGAGTACCAAACGCTACCTTTTCACCATGATACAGGGAATGAGTCTCTTCAATGGCTGTCAGTCCGTTGTGAATCGCATGTGCTCCGGCAAGACCGCCGCTTTCAAATCCGATACCGGACAGATAAGTATTTGCTTCAATAATATTTTCAACGGCTTTCGTACACACTTTTTCTTTTACCGCCAAAGCCGCTGCCAATCCATTTTCCAATAATGTATCATAGCAAAGCTCAGCCAGCGCCATAGCTGCTTTTGTGGATTTACCTCCCACACAGTTGGCTGCATTCGATTTCTGGCAGGCTCTGGCTTCAAAATAAGTAGCCAGGGCATCTCCCATTCCTGCAATTAAGAGCCTGGATGGTGCCTTGCTAACGATATCTGTATCCACCAGAACCATATTCGGGCTGGAGGGAAGGAACAGATATTCTTCGAATACCCCTTCCTCTGTATAAATTACGGAGAGGGCACTGCAAGGTGCATCGGTAGATGCTATGGTTGGTACAATGATAACAGGCATATTCATATAATAAGCAACTGCTTTTGCAGTATCGTGAGTTTTTCCCCCGCCGATACCTACGATAACTTCCCCGCTTTTTTCCCTGCATACGTCAATGATACGGTTAATCTCAGTCTTGCTGCATTCTCCGCCGAATACTTCATATGTAACAGCAGAAGAAGAAGCTTTCATCCCTTCATTTATAACAGGTTCTACACGTTTTCTCCCCGATTCGCTGGTTAATACAAACAGGTTCTTCCCATATTTTTCTGCGTGGCTGCAGAGATTTTTCAATTCGCCTTTGCCCTGTATATAGCGGCTTGGGCTTCCAATTATATTTGCCATGTTGCTTTCCTCCTTATAAGTAGTCTGACTGTGTGCTTATCCATTTCCTATGATTATGTAAGGAATACGGATTGTACGGTAATCATTATATCACGCTGTATGGGGAAAGTAAATTACTGGCAGATATAAAAACAGGTGGGAAAAAGGTGGGAGTTTAAGACCAATGTTTGCATAAAACAGTCTGTGCATAAAACCAGCCGGATGGCAGCTCCATAACTCAAACGACTAAAGTTTTGAGTATGTTTCTGTCATCCGGCTGGTTTTGCCCATGTCCGGCTATTCTTTCATATGCGGTTTAAATACCAGACTTGCAAGATAAGAGAATACCAGTGCAGCGCACACACCTACGGCGCTGGAAGTGAACCCTCCCATGAATATTCCGATAAATCCGTCCGACTCAATTGCTTTTTTAACACCGTTCCACAATACATTGCCCCAACCCAGAAGCGGAACGCTTGCACCGGCTCCTGCAAATTCCTGGAAAGGTCCATAGAGCCCCACTGCTCCCAGAACCGCCCCCAGGCATACCAGAATAACCATGATGCGTCCCGGCATCAGTTTTGTTTTTTCCATCAGGATCTGTACCAGTGCACAGATCAGTCCGCCCACCCAAAAAGCATTAATATATTCCATAACTATCTCCTTTGCTGACTTCTAAAGAGCGTGTCAGAAAGCAATTCCTAAACACTCTCTAGCAATGTTCAATCACTACACCATGTGCAACTCCCGGTACACTCTGTCCTTCATTAAAGCTGGTAGGAGAAAGCAATGCACCGGTAGGTACAAAAAGCACTCTCTTCCAGGTTCCTTTTTCCACGGTTGGCAGGATTTTTGCTGCCAATGTTACCGCTGAGCATCCACATCCGCTCCCGCCAGCATGGGTATCCTGCGTATCCCGGTCGAAGATTTCAATCCCGCAGTCCATATGCACATTGCTGATATCAAACCCTTTCTCTTTTAATAAATCAATCAGGATTGTCTGCCCCACATACCCAAGATCTCCTGTTATGATTTTGTCATAATCCTCCGGCTGGCGGTTAAAATCCATCAAATTCTGATAGATAGTGTCACAAGCCGCCGGTGCCATACATGCTCCCATATTCAATGAATCTTTCACGCCATAATCTACAATCTTACCGGGAGTCACACCCGTAATTCTTGCATGGCCTCCCTTTTTCGCCAATATAAAAGCCCCGCTGCCGGTTACGGTCCAGGTAGCCGCCAAAGGACGCTGATTCCCATATTCCAGTGGAAAACGGAATTGTTTTTCTGCACTTCCGAAATGGCTTGATGTAACAGCCATTACATAATCGGCATAATCGGCGCTAATGGTCATTGCACCAAGCGTCAGTGCCTCTCCGCTGGTAGAACAGGCTCCATACAAACCAAACATTGGAATATTAAAATTCATAACGCCAAAGGACGAGGCAATTAACTGCCCCAGCAAATCTCCGCAAAAGACATAGCGCATCTGCACAGGAAGCAGTTTCGCCTTCCCAAGCGCCATCTGGCATGCTTCCCTTTGCAGCGTACTTTCTGCTTCTTCCCAGGTGTTTTCACCAAAGTTTGCATCTTCTCCAACTAAATCGAATAATTTTCCAAGAGGGCCTTCCCCTTCTTTTTTACCCACAATTGATGCTGCACTTATGATATGGGCTGATTTCTCAAACTGAATGCTTTGCTGCCCTGCTAACTGAGTCATCCTACCACCCCCGTTATTCTTAGAATATAATAGATTAGTCCAAGTGCCCAGCTGGTGAATACTCCATATAAGATTACAGGACCGGCAATGGTAAAGATTTTACAGCCGATTCCGAATACCTGTCCTTCTTTTTGGTATTCAATTGCCGGCGCAGCTACTGAATTTGCAAATCCGGTAATGGGTACCAGCGTTCCGGCACCTCCGAACTTGGCTATTTTGGGATAAATATTAAATCCCGTCAGAACTACGCTGATTAAAACCAGAAGCATGGAACACCAGCTGCCTGAAGTTTCTTTATCCAGACCCATATTAGTAGCGTAGTTCAGAATAAATTGTCCAATGACGCAGATGATGCCTCCTACGAAAAATGCTTTCGCCATATTCGCCCAGAGATTGTGGGTAGGTGTTACTTTCTTGACGTAATCATTATATTGTTGATCTTTTTTCTCTTTTAAAACATCCGCCATTTTTAATACTTCCTTTCATCTTTCTGCTCCATGCTGAATGCCAGGATTCATATCTAAGCGTTCAGCAGTTTATGATAATGATATCAATTTAATCCATCATAGAAGCCGTTTTTACCACCTCATATAAAATTGCAGCAGACTGGTAATGGTTTTTCCAAGCGCTATCGTAATCATGATGAAGCTTACTCCCTTTACAAGCCCAATACGCCTGAAGAATATGGGAAATATATTGACTACCTCTGCAAGTGCCAAAATCCATCCTCCTACGAACATTCCGGAACAAACACCTATAATAGCAAGTCCGAAACCGCCCAATGGAATACTCACATTATAAACGGTCAGCAGATTACCAAATAAACCGCCAAATAAAATACATGTTTCAAATAACCGGATATGTCTGCCCGTATGAGTAACTCCAATCAGTCTGTTTATGATTCCAAGTCCCGCGATCAGCGCAATAACGCCACCTGCTATGACAAATCCGGAACTGAAAGCTATGAGGGCTAATATTAAATGTGTTAACATACTTTACCTCCTGAATAGTTACCGTTTCTTCTCTTTCTTCGGTTCACGGTTGCTGGATTCAATCAGCGCATTATTAATATCATCCTCGTAGGAACGCATCTGCACTTCCATAGGTGTAGGGTCCGCAGTAAGTTTTTTCCCGGCGAAATGGTTGAAGAATATGATAATTCCAAGACCAAGCCCTATGGAATATGAAATCTCCAGTATGGTAAATCCATCCGATATGGTTCCCGTAAACTGTTCGTATAGCTGTGCAAATAATTTGGTGATACTAACATCATTATTAAATGTCATAATGGAAAAACCTGCGCCGAAAAAAGACAGAAAACACACAAATATGGTCTTTAGCCAACTAAAAGCCTGACTGGGCTGTTTGGCCTTCTCATAGGTAATGATAAAATCCGCCTCACCAATATTGTTCACCTCAAGGCTTGGATAAACACCATGGATCTGGGTTATAATTTCCATTACAGACATGACATGGCGTCCTGGCTTATGACCGGTAGGATCATCCAGTTTCAAGGTTTTTATCTTATTTTCGATAGCCTTGTTACTGCATTCTAACTGAGCGATATCTTTTAGAAATACACACTCGTCATGCACCTGGACATTTTGATCTATCTTTAAATACAGCGTATCATTTGTCATATCATTTCCTCATTCTCTTTCATCTGAAATGTATTGACTAGGGTTCCTTTCATCTGCCCATCATGATTATTCAGATAGGTCATATAATAAAAGATACCTGCAATTGCTGCCACGATCATGAAAAGCGCAAATCCCTTCGCAATTTTTTTATACATTTTTATCACTTCCTTTTTCCATCATTTTTGTTTATTATTTGAATTTTGGCAAAAAATATACGGGGAATTATGATATCTTTCCCCGCATCTTTTTCAATATTTTCTTTTCAAGCCTGGAAACCTGCACCTGGGTCATGCCCATGGCAGCCGCAACCTGTACCTGAGTCTTGTCTCCAAAGTAGCGGAGATAGATCAGTGAACGCTCCTGGGCGTCTAAGGAATCCAGCAGTTCTTCCAGCACAATATGATTAAGCAGCTCCTCGTTTTTATTCTCCTTTTCCTCTAATTTATCCATCAGCAATATGGCACTGCCATCTCCCTGATAAATCGTTTTATGCAACGATTCCACTTCGGCAGATGATTCCATCGCCAGAACAATATCTTCTTTTGCAGCGCCTATCTCGGCTGAGATCTCTTCTAATGTGGGTTCTCTGCCCATCTTTTTTTCCAGCGCTTCCCTGGTTGCATATGCCTTATATGCCGTTTCTTTTAAGGAACGGCTCACTTTGATCATACCGTCATCCCGCAAAAATCTTTTTATTTCACCTGTAATCATGGGTACTGCATAAGTGGAAAACTTTACATCAAATGACAGGTCAAATTTATCAATCGCCTTAATCAGCCCAATGCTTCCAATCTGGATCAAATCTTCCATCTCATAGCCGCGTCCTGCAAACCGCCTGACAATGGTATAAACCAGCCCCATATTTTCCTCTACCAGTCTTTCTCGTGCATCTTTATCCCCTTGGTGTGCCTGTTCAATTAACGCAAGGGTATGCTCCATTTGACCATCCTTTCCCGATATCAGATTTCATATTCACTTCTGGGTCTGCCTATTTTCTTTTTCATGATTACCCTGGTTCCTTCGCCCACTGTTGATTCCACTTTCACCTCATCCATGAATGCCTCCATAAAAGCGAATCCCATGCCGGAACGCTCTGAATCCGGTTTTGTGGTAAACAAAGGCTCCATTGCTTTTTTTACATCTTCAATTCCTCTTCCATGATCTATTACATGGATAATAAAATCGTTTCCGTCAATAAAACATTCGATCAGTATCTTACATATCTTCCCTTCATATCCATGAAGGATTGAATTTGTAACTGCTTCGGAGATCGCCGTCTTAACATCTGCCACTTCCTCCAGTGTCGGATTCAGCTGCGTTACAAAAGCTGCTACCGCCACCCTTGCAAATCCCTCATTACAGGATCTGCTGTCAAATTCCAGTTTCATTTCGTTCGCATAGCTCATATTGGCTCCCCCCTTTAATTAAGCGTTGATTGCTGCGGCAATCCTTCATATATTTCAATCATTTTATAGATCCCTGATAAAGTCAAAATTCTTCTCACCCGCTCGTTTACACGAACAGCAATTACTGTTCCGCCCATAAACCGCATATCCTTATACCTGCCCATGATCATGCCAATGCCGGAACTGTCCATAAAATTTGTTTTTCCAAAATCAAATACAATACTTCTTATATTTTTTCCCTGTACGATTTTATCCGCCCCTGTCCTAATCTTTTCTGCGCTGTGGTGGTCTAACTCCATTGGCACCACGATTGTAAGATTCGTCCCCTTTACTTTAAAGCAATCATCCATTAGCCTAAATCCCCCTTTGCTCCCCATTAATTCCACTTCTAATGCCTTTTCTAATTCCTGTGTGTATACACTTGATCCATCCGGGTTCATATTCGTTTCTCCATTCTTTTGCTTATTATTATCGAACAGAAAAAGGACGTATACATCTTATGTACACGTCCCCAATCTGGAGGTTTCTCATTTTGTATCGTCAGGTCTACTGAACAACGCCGCCGTTGCCGCCTTCCTGACCGCCTGCTACCCCATTGCCGTTATCGCCTGCGGGAGTTCCATCCCCGCCAGCAGTTCCGTTGCCACCGTTTGTGGTACCGCCTGCTGCGTTAGCATCTCCGCCTGTGGTATTGGCATCTCCGCCTGTGGTATTGGCATTTCCGCCTGTGGTGTTGGCGTCTCCGCCTGTGGCGTTGCCATTTGTACCGCCTGCCGCGTTTCCGGTAGTATCTCCGGTATTGGCACCTGCGGCGTTGCCCGTAGTTCCAGCAGTATTTCCTTCCGTAGAACTATTGTTTCCTTTATTGGAAATAAATCCATTAATATTATTTGCAGCTGATTCTGCAGGGAATTTCTCTAACAACTGTTTGAATATCTTATCCGCATTGGTAGTATCCTGAGTGTAATAGTAAGAAAATCCCAGATAAAACATCGCATTCCACGATTCAGGATCTGTCTGGCTGGCAAGCGTCAGCTGTTCAATAGCTGTCTTATAATCCCCTGCTGCAAAAGCTGTTGAACCCTTGTTGTATTGCTCTGCATATAACGCATCCTTAACCCCTGCCATAATCTGCTCATACAGCTCTTTTGCAGAACCATCCAGGCTTTTTGCGTCCACATTGCTAAGTGCTGTAGCCGCACCTGTCTGATCGCCTTTAATCAGCAGATTTGCAGATTTAAGCAAGTCCTCATATCCGGTTGCTTTTGCCTTGGCTTCGTCCATGGTCTTATTTGCTGCGTCAACCTTTGCCTGGTAACCATCGATTTCTTCCTGAAGCTTCACGTTACTTGCATTTTCAGATGCCAGCTTTGTATTCGCCTCTGTGACTTGCTTTGTGGCAGTCTGATTAACGCTCTGTTTAATAGCCGGAACTGCTAAAAACCATACGATTGCACCGCCCAGAAGAAGTCCCAGGAATATGTTGATAAATGTTGCAATCGTGGAACTGTCACGAAATGGGGTGGGCTGTATGATCGTATCATTCCCGCTTAGATATGTCATGGGACCTGTGAATTTCTTCTCCATGGCATCCTTTGCATAACGCTTGCGCCTTTTTACATCCAGACTTGTCCCAATGCCGGTAGCATCTTCTATCTCATGCAGATACCGCAGTGTGGTGGTATTGGTCGCATCGATCCGGATGGCTTTCCGCAAAAGCTTCCTGGCACGTTCATACTCCTGCTGCTTCAGATAAAGCAGTGCCAGAAGATGGTACCCTTTAATCAGCTTTGGATTTTGCGTCAAAACTTTTTTCAGCTGGATCACAGCCATATCTTCATTATCCTGCCTGCAATACTGCAATGCCTGATTGTATTTGCGGATCGTATGGTTGATCGTATCCAGTTTATTCTTATTCGCCTGCAGCTTGGTTATGTAGCCGTCTGCCGCATTTTCCGGCACCTGCAGATTTTTACTGATTACCCATTCGCTCAGTGCAGATACAACCTCGCCCATTTCATAGTAAACCAGTCCCAGAAGATTTCTGGCATCAATGTTTTCTTTATTAAATTTTAAACTTCTTTTCAGGCAGGCAATCGCTCCAGATAAATCACGAACCGTCGCCTTTTCCAAACCTTCATTATAAAGGAGGTTGGAAATCCTGATCGTTCTTTTCTGTAAGCTGATATCAGCCCCACATCCGGTACAATAATCTATGGCAGATAAGGGGGTGCCGCAATAAATACATCTCATATGATTCCCCTTATTTTCTCTTTTTCTTTTCTTCCTGAAGCAATTCTTTCAGGATATCGGTAATATCAGTAAAGTCTCTGTTGTAAATGGCATCTTCTGCTTCATTTACATCCAGGCTCGGATGAAATTTCTTCAATTCTTCTTCGTAATCAATCATTCGTAATTCTCCTCAATTATTCCTTTAATCTCGCCCACCAGATACAAAGAGCCTACGCAGAATAATAATCCGTCCTGCCTCTTCTTAAGTGCCTGTGCGAATGCTTCCCTGATATCAGGAATTTCTGTAACTGCTGCCTTTGTATATCTGCTGAAAATATCTTTAAGCCGGTCTGCAGGCACAATCCTGTCTCCCTGTATTTCAGTCACAATTACTTCATCCAATTTCGCTGATTTACAGATAGACTCTATCATGGATTCGTAGTTCTTCTCCACAACTGCCGAGAACAGCAACACTACTCTTCGACTGCTGTCTACTCTTCCCAGGGTCTTCACAAACTCTTCCACTCCTGCGGCATTATGGGCGCCATCCAGAATTACTCCCGGCATAACCGTCTCCATTCTTCCTGCCCAGGTTGTAAGTGCAATGCCATCCACAATGGTTGAAAGACAGATTTCCTGCGCACTGTCAATCACTTTCATCGCCAGCATCGCCAGTGAACTGTTCACTACCTGATAGGGTGCAATGTAAGGAACGGTAACCCTGACATTTTCATAATAACTACAATTCAGAGAAAAATCAATGCTTTTATCCGTATTTACTAAAATTTCATACATTTTTTCAGATAGGGGAAATGTCTGTGCATGCAGTTCTTTTGCCCTTTTTTCAATAACCTCTGCTGCTTCTGCATTCCTCGCATCGTAGATGACCGGAACACCTTCTTTGATGATTCCTGCTTTTTCAAATGCAATCTTTGCAATGGTGTCGCCCAGTATTTCCGTATGGTCCAAACTGATGGAAGTTATGATAACAGCCAATGGATTTTCTACTATATTAGTAGCATCCAGGCGGCCGCCAAGTCCCGTTTCCAATACTACATACTCCACGCCGGCTTCCTTAAAAGCCACCATGGCAACGGCAAATAATATTTCAAAATAAGTAGGATGGAAGAAGCCGTCCTTCTGCATTTCCTCCATGGCTGTCCACACCTTCCGGTATGCGCCTAAAAAGGCATCATCTGATATCGGGACATTATTGATCTGGAACCGCTCATTTATTTTTACCAAATGAGGTGAGGTAAACAGACCTGTCCGCTTGCCAGCCTTGTCCAATATAGAGGAAAGAAAAGCACAAACAGATCCTTTTCCGTTTGTACCAGCCACATGTATGATCTTTATGCCACGTTCCGGTCTGCCAAGACGCTCCATTAATTCAATCGTGTTTTCCAGCTTATTTTTCTTCGTGAATTTTGGAACACTCAATACGTATTCCACTGCTTCTGTATAGTTCATTTCATGGTCACTCCGCTTTCGTTGTTCTTTTCCTATTATAATATAGTCTATATAATATGCAAGTAATTTTTTTCGCAATATCCGCCATCAATCGTTATGGAGTGAACTTTTGCCAAAAGAAGGCGCCGCCCAGCTGTTACAAAAGCTGATGCGGCGGCCTCTTATAAACAATACGAAAGCATTCACAATTGCAGCCCGTACTATTTTAACGGCATTTTAAATTTAACAGTTTTTGACCATCCCCCTTTATAGGTAGTCTTACTGATTTTCTTCAATGCCCTGATGCGAAAATAATATGTTTTTCCTTTTTTAAGCTTCTTTACCGTGAGATTCCTGGTATTTTTCTTTACGATACCTTTTTTCACAAACCCTGTATTTTTCTTTGTTGACATCCTCACTTCATATCCGGTCACATCCTTGCCCTTCTTCCAGGAAATGATTACAGAATGGCTGTCTTTTTTTGTAACCTTTGGTGCAGACAATGTCTTTGGAACCACGGTTACATTTAATACGGCTTTCTTTTTGCTGCCGTCCACTGCCTGTACTGTAATTTTCACTTTACCTGCCTTTTTAGCTGAAACTCTGCCGTTAGCACTGACCGTTGCGATTTTGCGGTTTGATGTACTGAACTTCAGTTTTTTATTATTGGCATTTGAGGGTGAAACAGCTGCCTTAATTGTCAGGGATTTTCCAACTGACAGACTGGCTTTGGAAGGTTTTATAGTAATCTTACTGACCTTTACATCCGGAACCGGTTTTTTAACTAGTCCATTAAATGCTTTATTCAATGATGACTGCATATCATCTACTTGCTTCTGGTCATGAATGGACAGATTCTTGTCCTCACACAATTTTTTTGCATGACTTAGCACAGCGGTTAATCCGGATACCGAAACTTCTGTATAAGAAGACAAATCTGTTCCTTCTATTTTCTTGATCAGCGTAACAAGCTGTGCTGTATCTGCTTTTTTCAACAATCCCTTAAGCGCTGCATCCAATTTATTTTTTGCATCATCCACCGTTTTTTGATCATTTATAGAGATATTGGCATCTTCTATGATTTTCTTTGCCCGATCCAATGCCAAAATCACCTGGTCTGCAGACAATTTTGTATAACTGTTAAAGTTAGTCTCCTGTGCTGATTTAACAGATAATGCCAGTGCAGCCTTATCCCCTTTTAAAAGTAAGGAATCAACAGCATGGTTTAAATGGTCTATTGCCCGCATAATTTGATCCTGTTCGTTTACGGTTAAATCTTTATCTGCAAGCAGTTGTTCTGCTTCTGTCAATACCTGGTTCAATAACGCAGTCGTTTTGGGAATATATTTATCTGTATCTATTTTCTTTGCCTCTTGTGTTATTTTCCGTAAATCTTCTTTAAATGCAGGAACGGAACCTTTCACTCCTTCATACATATAAGAAGCCAGCAAAGTATAGCCTTCATTGTGTGGATGAATCAGATCATTGGACAGATAAACCGTGATATCCTCTAATGCTTCCGTTTTTGCATTATTATCTATTAAACTGCATTTAAACTCTTCTACCACCTGTTTCTGAAGCGGTACAATCTCTTCTTGAATTCTCCAATCCCATATAATTTCACCATCCGGGTCTGAGCTGGAACCCATATCTTTTGCCACCGCTGGAGAAGTTGCGATATAAACAGCCGGTTTGGAGCCCAATGACTGATAACTTTTTATTAAAGCTCTTGCGGAGCTTAAATATGCCTCTGCTCCCTGCCAGTTATTGTTCTTCGAATCATTCGTTCCAAGCATGATAATTACCATATCCGGATTGAAATTCAAACTGTTCTGATATTCCCCTGTTGCAGTATAACTTGCTCCTACCATACTATTCATAGTACGTCCGTTTACCCCAAAATTACGTACCTCGTATTGGTTTCCTAATAATGTTTGCAGCTGTGCGGGATAGCTGTAGACATCTCTTGGATTTGCATTGTATCCATAAGTAATGCTGTCTCCTACACAGGCTACTTTTATTTTTGCCTTAAACTGTAAATGGGAAACTGCTTCTTTAAATGTTTGCTCTACAAGTGTCAGCTGGCTTTGTTTTACATTTTTATCCTCCAGAAGTTTGCCAGCTTCTCTTCTCGCATCGGAAAATTCTTTCCATGTTTCAGCCGTACACTCTGATTCCTGCACATCTTGATAACGGAAATAAAGATTATAAAGGCCTGATTTGTCCACTGTCTGATATTCATTTGGCACATCCAGATCTTCTAATACCATCTGTGACATCAGATAATAACCGCTGTCGTTAAAATGGATGTAATCTCCATAATAGAAGGATTTGGATAATTCATAGGTCTTCTGATTCATATCGATCAGTTTGCAGCCCTCTTCTGCCGCTATCTCTCTCTGGGCAGGAGCAATTTCATTATAAATAATCGTCTGCCGTCCCATATCGTATGTGTAAGGTGCTGTCGCCAGATAAATGGAAGGATTTGATTCCAGATCGCGGTAGCTGTTAATGAGCTTTCGTGCATCTGCTTTAAATTCATCAACTCCATATCCATTTCCCCAGTTTGGTGCCATTGCATCATTGGTTCCCAACATAATAATTACCATATCCGGTTCAAAGTTTAAGCTTTTTCTGTAAACGCTCTGGTTTACATACGGAAATCCACCGTCGTATCTCAGACAGGCACTTGGCATTGCAAAATTACGTACATCATATTTATCTCCCAGCCTCTCCTGGAGTCTGGCTGCATAGGAATTTTTCTGCGGTGCCGTTGAACATGCACCATAGGTAATGCTGTCACCGATACATGCTATTTTCGTCTTAATATAACTAAATTTAGCGGATATCTCCAAATCACTGTTGACGGCAACTGTAAATTCTGTTTCTGTTGCGGATGCATAATTTTTCTTTATCTTTCCTATTTTCAGATAATCCACCTGATACTTCTCTTCCGGCTTCAGCCTGATAATAACGAGGCTTCCGTTATCAACCTCCAACCCCGCCGGTTTCATAGATACTGCATCCAGGACCTGAATGGTTCCGTGTTGGGGATTTCCTATCTTTATACTTCGTTTGATGTTATCTCCGACTACGCTTTTATAAAATTCTTCTAAGCCTGATTGTAATTGTTCTGTCAGCCCGGTCACGTCATCCTGTGTTTCCGCATTTTTTATTTCATTTTTAGCATGGCTTACAGCATCTCTGAGTTTTTCAACCGCATCTGCCGGATAACTGCCTGGTTCCTCACCCGTATTCACATTTCGCAAAGCAATTTTAGCATTCTCTAAAGTAGCATTGAACTTAGATTTATCCAGAACATTTTCATCATCAAAGATTTTAAAGCCATCAAGTACAACACCGCATCTGCCGGTACTTGGAGCACCTGGTGCATTATTTTTAGCAATCAGCTTAATGGTATGGCTGCCTGGCTTTAAATCTCTTATTTCGAAAACAATTTCCCTTGCCACTGCACCCAAATCATCTTTATTATGCATAAAGGTTGCCGCGCCTCTATATGATCCGTCAATTTCCACCTCAGCATAACTATAATTGTTAAGCCTGTTAAGCTGTCCCACCACACTTATTCCGGTTCCTTCAAAATGAAGTTCAGCCGAACTTCCTGCTTCATGTGTTTCTTTTAATGTGGAGCCATACGATGCATCATCCTTCTTATCTGTCCAGGTTCCTTTATATGTAATGGATGGGTCACGGTCATCAATAAATTTGTATGCATCTTCTGCTTCTCTATCCGGTTTAACCTGTATTTCCTGCTTTATGGTTCTTAAACTTTCATCTGCAGCCACAACCATTAACCAGAAACTTCCATCATAGATCTTAGAAGTTAATATACCACTCTCGGAAATAACAGCTGCTCCCTCCGGTATTATCCTGTATTGGAGATCTTTGTTTACCGCGCTTTCCGGAAGAACATCCGTATAAATCTGCAAAGTATCATTCATTCCGGACATTGTAAATTCTTCTGTTTCCGAATATAGTTTAATTTGATCCACATACCCTTGCGGTTCTTGAAAAATACGAAATGAATCCAGAGAAATCTTAGTCGTAAATCTGTGATGGGACTCTTTTCTGTCACTTAGTACTAATTTTATCGTATGCATTCCATTAGAAAGATTGTCCACTCCAAATATGGGGTCATGCTTTTTTACTCCGGTGGGAATATAAGTATCGGTAGACTGATAATACGTGCCGTCAATATAAACATCCATATAAGTCAGATGGTCACTTCTGATTCCGGTTACCTGTATGCCTGTTCCCTCAAATTCAAGAGTAGCAGAGCTTCCTGGTGTTTCCACATATTTTTCCGTACCCATGAACAATTCTTCATCAGACCAGTCGCCCCATGATCCCTCATATTTTACTTTTGCGTTCTGGGAGTCAATTTCGTAAGATTTTACATCCTGCTGTGGAAGGCCGGTTACTTCTGTTAATCCGTTAAACATAAATTTAGCCAGCCTTAAATATCCATCATTATTGGGATGTACCAGATCGGGCTTACCATTGTGTTCTGTGGTAATAAGGCCATTTTCCCGGTAATCTTTTGTAAATTTATTTACATCAATTAGATGGCAGCCCATTTCGGCTGCAAGCTTTTTCTGAACAGGTACGATCTCATTGTCGATTACTTCCGGTTTCAGCAGAAACTGATTCTCTGCTCCGGCAGTCGGACAGGTGGCAATAAAGATCTCCGGTTTGGATGCCATCTGCTGGTATGTCTGAATTAATTCTCTGGCAGTTGGTTCATATTTACCTTTTCCATCTGTATTGATCCAGCAGATATCCTGTGAGTCATTTGTTCCCAGCATGATGATAATCATATCCGGCTGCCAGCTCTGCAGATCCTTTGACTGCTGTGTATCCAGATATTTGGGGCACCAGCTGGACTGGGTCATGGTAGTTCCGCTGATTCCGTAATTGCGGACTTCATACCCCTCCCCCAGCATTTGCTTCATCTGACTTGGATAACTGTATTTTGCAGGCTTTGTGGATTTATCTCCGTAAGTGATACTATCCCCTACACATGCAATTTTTGTGATACCGTCAGAATTTTTTTTAACGGAATTTTTTTCTGTCTGCTGCTTTTCACTTTCTGTTTCCAGCATATCTTCTGATTTTGATCCCTTGTTTTCTGTCTCTTTTTCCTGTATCAATTCTGATTCCTGAATTACATCTGATTCCTGTATTACGTCCGGTTCCTGTATTACGTCCGGTTCCTGAATTACATCCGGTTCCTGTATTACGTCCGGTTTCTGTATTACGTCCGGTTTCTGTATTACGTCTGGTTCCTGTATTACTTCCGGTTTCTGTATCACTTCTGCTTTAATATCCGTCTGCATTTGGATCTCAGATTCCGCCTCTCTTACTGATTCTGTCTGCCCTCCGGTCTTATCCGCTTCCATTACATCCTGTACATCCGATTCCATATCCATAGCCGATACCGGCAGTATCGAAACTGATGTCATTATCATACAAAAAATTAGTACCCACGTTATAATCTTCTTCATACTCATTCTCCTGTTCATTTTTTACATTCAACAACATTTAAAACAAATATTTTATACCATTTCACCCAATCCTCCTTTCATTTTTTTATTTTTTTCATCACTTTATTCAAAATATTTAATAATTATAACAATTAGTATACATATTTACTATTTGTATCTTGCTCTGTTTTATTGCTATATTGCTTCTTTATGATGAATTTAACAGATTATAATCATGCCACTCAAATAACAATTTAATTACATTTATGATATCGATGATCTGTCAGTTCAATGTAACTGCCATATGTTATAAAAACAGGTTATGGTTCCCTGCTGCATTCAGTCCATCATCCAGAAAATCATTTTATCAAATTCTTCATTTTTTCTTTGCTTCCGGAAACCTGCATTGTAATATATTTCGATTCCGGTCGGATCAGGCTCCCGATCTTTTACCAGTATAACGATATAAAACTTCCTTGTTTCTCCCCCATCCAGTTGTTTGATCAGGTCGCTGTCATCCTGATTGGAAAACAAAAGCTTCCCCTCATAGACTTTATTATCATTCCTGCCGCGCAGCAGGATATGTCCGGCATCCACTGACAGTCCGCTATCGTTTACGACCTCACCGCTAACGACAAAATAGTGAAATCCCTCTTGTTCTTCGTAATAATTATAGTAACCGTTTGGTTTTTCCGGTCTGACCTCATTTTGTTTTTCTGCTTTTTCCCTGGAAAAACGAATTCCACCTGCTTCCATCTCACGTCCTGCGACGGTTTCCATTTTCTTCACGTGTATCGTATCTGTCTGACACCCGCATATGCACATAACGGTTGCCAGGAAAAATACAAATAATATTCTTTTCATCTTTTATTTCACCTTCAAAACTGCTTCAATTGCTCCGCCATTATAGGCATTGTCAGGATCATTCAGATCTACCGTATCTACTTTTATGATAATGGGATATTCTCCTTTTCTAAGCTTTTCCTCTATCTTGAACTGAGTTACAGCAGTTCCCGGCTTAATCAGACCGGTCTGATATAACTCTTTGTTATCCTTTTTTAGCACAATATGAAATCTGAAATAGCAGTCATTTCCTTCCGGATTAAACAACGCTATATCCACCATCTGAGTCTCTGAGTTCATTTCCAGGACATCATATCCCGGCAGCATAATGGATTCCGGATCAGTATTCTTGATTCCCCCGGGCATCTGATAGGCAATCGCTGTTTCGTCCAGCTTCACGCCACGATTACGCATAGCAAACAGAAATCCGCCAAGTGCCGCTGCAATCACCAGTATAACCGTAACCAAGATTTTTATCACCGTTTTTTTCCTGCAAGGCTTAAGCCTTTTCTTATCCTCCGGGCTGTCACTCTCCATCTGTGATTTCCCGGCATTATCATTATATTTTAACATCATTATCATCCTCCCGTATCTGCTGTAATTCCGCTATTTTTCGTTTATTCAAGGACTTCCAGTACTGCGTCTATATTTCCTGCATTATACACCGTCTCGTAATCATTTGTATCTCTAGTTTCCACGATGATCCTGACAGGGTACTCCCCAGGCTTTAGCGTCTTCATAATGTCAAACTCTGTCACGGCTTTTCCCGGTTCTATCAGCCCAGATGTATATAAAGTCTCCTTTGTATCGGCTAACTGTATGATATATTTAAAGTAGCAGGTATTGCCGTCAGGATTAATAAGCGGGGTATGAATGCGGACCTCTCCTGCTTTTAATTTTAATCTGCTTATCCCCGGTAATAAAATGGATTCCGGATCAGTATTACGGACTCCGTCTATGTGATAAGAAACAGCTGTCTTGTCCAGACCCGGTATGGTATCCTTACGGGCAAACCACATACCACAAAAAAAAATGCAGGTACATACCAACAGTATAGACAATACCAGCAGCGGCCTGATCCATGCATTGGCCAATATACGTATAAAACCCGTTTCTCCGTCCTCATCCTTAACCTTGATATATCCGGTACTCTTCTTTAACCAGGATTTTTTTCTTCCATATGGATACAGACCATACTGTGCGGCATCCTTCCCGGTTCCCACCAGAAAATGATCCGCATCCCCATTCATTTTTCTTCGCATGTCATCAAAGATTTTAAAACCTCCGTTGGGATACAGAACCTGCATTTCTTTTTCATCCAGATAAGTCCATTTTCTACCCTGGCTATCCTTAAATTTCTTACAATTCCCCGGTAATATCTCTATATTATAGTGCATATCCGCCTCCTCATTTTATAACACGCTCTGATATCTGCAAAAAAGCCAGCCGCATGAAGCGGCTGACTCTGTCACGCCTGTTATTAGTTGTCTGTGAATGTAAATGTCACAGCCTTTGAGAAAGTTCCTTCCGCATCTGTTACCGTTTTCAGGTATGCGTATCCTTTTCCTTTATTTTCTTCTGCCGTATCCTTTTTAGCCATACTTGCTAAAACAAATCCCCCAGTCAGCTCATCTTTGGCTGCATCGGCAATACCAATCACAGCACTTCCACCTGATCCACCATCCATACTGATTCCTGTATTATAATCAGCTACGGTGACCGTTACGGTCTTATCTCCTGTGTATGCAGTTGAATCATTTTTGTTTAACAATTCAAAGTCCAGGCTCACTCCCTTGGATGCATCCGCATTATAATCGGTCAATACGATCTTTTTCGGGAATCTGACCATCCATGCGGCGTTGTCTGATGAAGCAGAATTTGCTGTATAGGTTACATCAATTCCCCCTGTTGCAGTTTCAGCTGCAAATGCCGATATAGACGTTGCCGTAATAATCATGGATGACAATGCAAATATACTTACCACTTTCATTTTTTTCATTTTAGTTTTCTCCTTTTTCTTTTATCATAATTGTATATAATTATCATCAGCGTGCCTGCTGACGCAATTACTAATATCAGATACGGGCCTATCTTCATTTCATCACCGGTTTTCACGATGCGATGATTATCCCGCTCCCCATTCCCTTTGGGTATTTCTTCAAACACAGGTTTTTCTCCTGCCGAATATATGATATGGGTCTGTCCTGATGGAACATTTCCCCTGCTTGTTTCTGCTGCCATTACAACGTTACCCATCAATAAAAACAAATATGATGCAATCATAAACATTGCCGCTAATCGCTTTGTCATAGTTCACCTCGCTAGTTAGCCGGATAGATATAGAACAAGGTACCGGTGCCTGGTCCTGAACTATCCCCGGAATCAATCGTAAAGTTCCCCTGGTAATATGCTGGACCATCCCTGGAGTCAGTGTTAAAGTATATTGTCTGCTCTGGCGATCCACTATTCAATAATCCAATTCTTGCATAGTCGGGATTTACACCGTCCGTACTCAGGAGCTGTCCATCCGGTCTGTATGATTTTACTTCTATCTTTTTCGATTCATCGGCAGACAGGGAAAGTTCGAAACTTTTTCGAACATCAACTGCAAGGCTCCGGTCATTTCCATTTACGCTTCTATATTCTATTGTCACCTTAGCTCCGGCATAATCATCTGCCGGTGATAAATTAGTTCCATTATCCAGCAATATAATTTTTTTAGGTATCGTAATATAATCAGAGGGAAGGATATCCTTCCATACAGCCGTTAAGCGGATACTCTTGTTATTAGAATCCAGCCCTGAGGAAAATACATACCGGGCGGTATTTCCGGCATCGGGCCGTATTTCCATACCGCTTTTTATAAGCCAGTCGTCTGCAGATACGCGCTCTTCTACTTTCCAGTAGTCAAAAGCTTTTCCCACCGGCGTCTGTCCAGCTGTTGGAAAACGAATATCAGCGGTATTTTCACCGTCAAAGGTGCGGTAAATATTTGTATCTGCAATACCGTCAAAATCATTTCCCTGGGCATTTTTATAACTGACTGTTAACCCTCTGTCATATTTTACAGATGCCAGTTCACTCTGATCTTCATCCACTCTATTTACCGAGGTTGTTCTGTCTTTGTTTAAATAATAAGTATAGCCATCTGCCGGATACAGAAATTCAGGTGCAAAATTAGTAATCACCAGGTTTGAGCCGCTGACGGCACGAATACTTCTCGTGTCCGCCGGATTGCCCTCATAAACCAGCCCGGAAGCTGTAACATCCTGGAGATACTTATTAATATATCCTGTAACCAAACCTCCTTCTGCATGCTCTCCGTCTTTATATTCAGGTATGATATTTACCTCATATTTGGAAGTAAACATAAGCATCAGTAAATGCTTCCTGTCATCTTCGGAAAGTGTTCCATTCTTTTCCCAGGAATCCTGCAGCATAGCTGCATTCTGATAATAATAATCTGATACACTGACAACATCACCTGGCTGGAAATATGCTGTTCCTTCCTGGTTTTTGTATAGTTCTCTTGAATAATCCGGCAATAAGGGATTATTTCCTGCCTCAGGTGAAATAGTGGCATAAAAGCCTACAAAGGTTTTACCAGGTATGTGTGCCGGAACATAGTCATTGTTGAAAACGATTTTATCATTTTCCAGTAAATCAAAGTTCTCTCCTTTACTCACAATGGGATTATCGGCATCTACTCCCTTTATTTTTCCTGTCACTTTTTCTGCATCAATATCAACTGCCCGTAGATTATGTATCGAATTGTATGCTTGAACAGGCATGAAGGATACATACTGAAAGGGGCTGATTTCCTCTCTTCCTTCATGGTCTTCATGGAACCAGGAGTAGTTACCCAGGGTAAGTTCGTTCATTGAGGATACCTGCAGCTCTACCGGCTTAATAGTAGAAACGGGGCTGCTTCCGCTGTCATCATAACTATTAATAATTGGATATACATACCCACGTTCAGGAGTAACAGCAAACTTAAACGCGATACCCGTATTGGATACACTGGGAGGGACGCCATGGCCTTCCCCAAAGAATTCATTACCGATAGCCTGCTTATCCAAAAACCCGGTTCCTTTTCCTAAATTCAGCTGAGCCGCGTCAGCTCCGTGTGTATCAGAGGGATCATACATAATATAAGAATCATACTTTGTTTTATTGTCATATAAAGCAGCTGAGACCCCTGTTGTGTCTCTGATATAATGGGGTGCCTGTATGCTGCTGGCAGAACCTGTTCTTAGATAGAAACTGTTTTTTACATTACGGATAGTAATTCCAACCTTATATTTGTATCTCACCGGTTTTTGGTTGTCCTCAGAAAGAGTTACATCATTTTGCTTGATTTCCAATTTTATGCGGACTCCGTCACCCAGGTCATATTCCGGTATATCAGTGCCTACATTCCATCCCGGATTCCACATGACAATACTTTTACTAAGTGGAATCGATGTGGAATAATCCATTCCACTTGGATAATAATTAAACGTCAGCACCGGAGAAGGCCAATAGATATAATGAACACGTGCCCTTTCAAAACGATCCATGTAATACTCAAAATATAGATCCTCGCCGCTTGAAAAAGTTCCTGTAGCCGTATTTTTTTCTGTAGGGACACTTGAACCGTTAGTATTTGTGATTAAAGCTTTTTTCGATGTGCCTCCCCGAACTGCCTGCTCTCTAATCCTTCCATCACAGCCGTACCATGTAGAGCCATCCACATACGTGCCGTCAGCATTTAAAACCTTTATATAATTTTCGCCTTCTTCAAGACGGCCAAAACCACTGGTGTTGTCATAGACCCCATATGTCAGCGGCTCCATATCTTCATCACCTGTAACTGTCAGTTCAAGATCCGAATCCGGACAGATAAAATCATATATAATCGTTCGCTCATCCAAATTGCTGACACTTGTCACAGAAAGGTCCGGATCACTAAATGCGATGCCCACAGGTGTCTTTCCATTATCAGCCGTCACACAATATCCTGTGGGATAAGTCAATTTTACTTTTACAGGATTGTTGAATCTGGATGTAAATTCGCCGTCAGCCCCACTTTCAGCTCCATATAAAAATTCCACATTGAAATCAGGTAAAGTATTAACTACATTTATACGGTGTTCATTTGTTCTAAGAGAATAGATGAATTTTACTACTGCATCATCGGGCAGCTCATATGCTATCTGGTAATCAGGAACTGTTTCGTCAGATTCATTTGCCAATCCGTAATATTCAATACCATTTACCGTATCATAATAATTTATATGATAACTCTTACTGTTTGCCCCCTGCCCGATTACTACTTCCGCCCGGGTAAACTGATACGGCAGTCCGAAAAAGACCTGATCTTCTATATTTTCTATATTCCCCCCTGGAAATGAATAATAACCCATCAGGCTTTGATCGTAATCCCTATAGATCGGAACTGATAAATCAACATTTGCTGCAGCATTTTGTTTCATGGACCTTAATTTACCGATGGTTAACTCATTTTCGCTTTGTGTTGCTGCATTTGAGTCTGCTCCGTTCTCTAGTTCCTCTGCGCTCTCTGAGTCTGGTACCGCCTCGGATTTCTCTGAACTTCCTGTGTCTGGTATCATCTCAGGTTTCACTTCACTTCCCGTCTCTGCTGTATCCTTCTCTGGTTTCTCTGAACTTCCCGTGTCTTTACCAATCTCGGTTTCCACTCCGCTTCCCGTGTCTTTACTTATCTCGGTTTCCACTCCGCTTCCCTGCTCGGTCCCACACTCGGATTCTACTGTGTTCTCCTGTTCGCTCTCGCTCTCGGATTCAATTATACTCTCCTGATCATTATCCTGGATATGCTCCTCCTTTAGATCCTGCCCAATTCCATCTACCATGTAGATAATTGACGCCTCTTCTTCCACCACCGGTTCACAGGTATTTTCTTCAGCTACTGTCTCTGTATCCGTCCCCTCTACTTGCTCCCCAGTATCGGCTGCCGGAGCACTGCCACATTCCACATCTTCTATGTACTTTATAAGGAAGGTAAGTCCGCCATTTTCCATTGCCGTATAGCTAATGCCCTCACCGTCTGCCTGATGTATGGTTCCGTCCGGCAATACCACCTCCCGGATATTAATATGATCCTTTGGGGTAAGATTTAATTTCACTTGGACGGACATTCGGTCTTCACTAAGCACGGATGAAATCGTATAGCTGACTGCGTCATTTTCTCCATTTAATTCCGATAGGGCAGCTACTGCCGCATTCGTTATTTCTTCCTGTTCTGCTTTCGCATTCATTTCCTGACTAAGTCCCGAAAGAGAAAATACCAGAGAAAATATGATGATATAAGCCATTATGATTTTTAACTGTCTGATTACTTTAACTTTCATAAAGTATCTCCTCCTAAATTCTATATAAATAAACGCCTTAATATTGTATTATCCCATTCTGACCGGATCTAAGCCGGCATATTCCTTTAGGCATTTTAAAAACAGCTCCGCTAAAATCGGATCAAACTGGGTTCCTGCATTATTTTTTAATTCCCCGAAGGCATACTCCAAGGTAATACCTTTCTTATTATATGGGCGCTTGCCTGACATGGCATCAAAACTGTCTGCGACAGAACATATTCTGGCTGACAGTGGAATCTCCTCCCCCTTTAATCCATCGGGATAACCTTTGCCGTCCCACCGTTCATGGTGGTACTGTGCCATATTCCATACGGTGAGGCTGTATTTATTTTGTGATTCACTCAGAAGGCCAACGGCAATGTCTCCGCCATACAGCGCATGACAGTGAATCATAGAACGCTCTTTTTCTGTAAGTGTGTCCCTTTTACACAAAATTTCTCTGGGAACCATGATCTTGCCTGCATCATGATATAATGCCCCGAGCCTGATACCTTCTAAACTGAGCTTTGCAGTCTCCTCCTGATATACATGCAATTCATATAACTTCTTAAAAAGCAGACAGGCATATTTTGCAGTAAAGCTCTGATGGATATAGATATCTTTAGGCAGATTCTGATATTGCCGTATTACCATCTTCTGCATATTATTTATTTCTGAAGTTCGCATGTTTTTCTCCTATCTGTAATTGGCTTTTTATTTCATCATTCGTTCTATCAATGTCTGTTTATATTTTCTGGCAATAGGAATAACATCTCCACTGGTTAAATACAAGTCATTTTTATCCAAGTAGTCTACATAATTCAGATTAACCACATATCCTCTGTGCACTTTCATAAACATTTTATCGTCTATTTCCTCTTCCACATTTTTCAGGCTTTCATAAAATAAGATAATCGCCTTATCTCTGCACAGAATGCATATTTGACGGTGTTCCACTTTCAGATAGACAATCACTTCAAACAGCACTCTCTTTACTTTTCCGTAATTCGTATAGCGGAGCGAATTTCTCTTGCGTTCTATTATTTCCTGAAAACATTTGTTCATAATATGTCTGAATTTTTTATGGGTAACAGCACCTTCTATGAAAAAATAAAACGGATTCACTTCAAATGATTCTATGATTTCACTGGTATGCCTGCCCAAAAAGAATATCTGCGCCAGGCATTGGTCTTTGCGAAAATTCCTTGCAATTTCTATGCCTTTGATCTGACAGCCTTCCCATCCAATAAACAGAATATCCAGTTCCTGGTACCAGTCATCTTTGCAAAACACTGCCTCTTTTCCATTTTCATATATTATAAAATCAGTCCTGTATCCATACTTATACGCTGTATAACGGAGTAAACTTTCATATATTTTCAACAAATACAAAGATGCGTTGCATAGTAAAATACAAAGAGTCCTGTTTTGTTCTTCCTTGGCATTAGACATTTCAAACATGGTATTTATTCGCTTTCTGTGTTTTATCCAAAATTTATTTCCAATAATCCGAATTAATCATTAATATTTCTTTTTTCACTTCTATACTATACTTTGGACTGAGGGGAATCAATTTTCCTGAATACATTTCCAGTTTATTTTTCATAATGTTTTTTACATACTTTAAATTAACAATATAAGACCGATTGGTTCTTAAAAAACCTTTATTTCTGATCTTCTCTTCGATCAGCTCCATATTAGCCATAAATTCAAAAACATCTTTTTGCTTATGTATGATGATGTTTCTTCCATATACCTCAATGAACTGGATATCATCCAATTGGATTCTCTTTATCACGGTCCCTTTTTTACATAATATTTCATCTTTAAATTTCTCTTTTTTGCGCCTCAATGCCTGAAGGGTTATTTCTTCCAGCTTTTTTGCGTATTCATTTTTCATTAGATAGTAAAACGGAAAGGTATCGTATGCATCTACCGCAAATTCATTGCTGGATGTGAGGTAAATGATCTCACCTGCATAGCCCTTTTCCCTTAACAGCCTTGATGTTTCCACACCGCTCAACTGGTCCATGATAATATCCATAAAAATAATATCAATATGGTTCTCGGAAAACCTTTCAAAATAATGAATGATCTCTTCCCCACATGTAAATGTTTTGATGTAAATATCGAAATCGTATTTCTCTGCTGTTTTCTTTAAACAGTCCTTACATTTTTGCAAAATCACTCTGTTATCGTCACACAAACAAATATTTACCATCTAATCACTCCCTGTCTGTATTAAAGATTCAGATCGCCTTGCTCATAACATTGCACAGCAATATCTGCATAATAAATATTCCTTTTTGTGTGGTCAGTTCCATAATCCCATCATAATGCTTCACGGCTTTTTCTATGTTTACTAAACCATACCCGTGATCATCTTTTCTTTTTTTGGTGGTCTCGCAGCCATTGCCACGGATCACCACTGCTCCCTGCACGGCATTTTCAATTTTTATTTTCACCAGGCTGCCCGTACTGATGGCGGTAACATGAATAAATCTTTTTTCTTCTGTAACCTGATCGCATGCTTCTATAGCATTGTCCAAAGCATTGCCAAAAATGGCACACCAGTCTGCCGGCTGTATTTCCATTTCCTTTTTCAGATTCAGATCCACTGTAAATCTTATCTTTTTTTCCTTTGCCAGAAATGCTTTTTCGGATAACAGTGCATCCAGAATATAATTGTCGGTATGAATTATTTTCTTATCATGATATACCTGATTTGTTATATCCTTTAGGTACTGTTTTGCTTTTTCTGAACTGCCCTCTTCCAACAGACTTCCCAGGCACAATAAATGATTTTTTATATCATGCTGATACCCCCGGATTTCTTTGTTCATATGAACTAAAGATTTATAATGATAAACCTGATTCTCCATCTCCTGTTCCAGAAGCTGTTTTTCTGTTTCCAGTATCTGTTTCTCCATTTCCGCATTCCGTTTTGCTATCTCTGCCCGTTTGCTTAACTGTGACACCATGATTTTAAATGCTTTGGAAAACTCCCCCAGATATTGGATTTGTATATTAAAATTCCCTTTTGCTACCTGCATTGTCTGCCATGTGATATGGCTGAGTTTAGCCTGTAAATCTTTTAATGGCCCAAGCAGCGGATTGTCTCTATCCATCTTTCTGTCCAGAATACCGTCTGCCATCTCGCCTGCATATTTATATGCCTTAATAACAGAATTCCCCAGGAAAACTAAAGTTTGTGAAAATTCCCTGTATTGCGGATCCAACTCCCCCGGATCCAGATGGGCAGCAGACTGGTTATACAAAACCTGATTTACGTATTCCTGCATCTGTTCTAAGTTTTTATCCATAAAACATCACCTGCAATCCTGAATTTATACGTCCTTTACCGCCTCAAACCTGCAGACACGATCCCCTTTAGCCCAACAGTCAATCTCCGTAACCGTATATGGCTCTCCGGTATATTTTTGCAGAATGCCATTCAAAAATCCTTCATCATAGTTACAGACAGCCATCCCCAGCACCGGAAGGCCGGAACAGTCTACATCTTCACTAATTGTAAATACTGCTTTTCGATTGCTCTCGTCAAATGACTCCATCCTGAGTATCCCAATCTTGTACTCAGATATAACATCCTGAAGATGAATTAAAAAAGAATCCAGATCCAGGGACAGATCCAGAATTTTTTCTGCAAACTCTGTTCCTGCTTTTTTCCCGCATTCCCGCAGTATACGAATGGTCTCCTCCTGTCCAAACCTCTGTTCTAATGTATCCCTCATGCTATACATAAACAATCGATAAACGATTACCGGCATTTCCGAACCCAAATTCCTTCGTCCGGTCTGTACATCTCCTAAAACGTCCAGCGAATAAATGCCAGCCTTTTTCTTTTCAAATTTTTGCATCATAACCATCTCTTTTCATTCCCCTACGTTAAGCTGCTGCCATTCGTCTAACATCCATAAGTCTAACCATTTTTGCTTTACATTTGGGTTAATTTATTATACAGATATTTTTATAACAAAATTATTGTTATGTTGTAAAAATAACGCCTGTTTATGGGCGAATAACTTAATAGGGTACTTATTTATTCAAAATTTCTTGCGTTTTGAGATTTTATAAAATGAAAATTACCAGATTTTTCAGATCTTAAAAGAATTGGTTATTAAGGTCTTTTTTTGCTGTTTTCTTATAATTTCAGATACGAAAATAAGAAGGGTCCTGTCAAAATATTACATTTTTCTATTGACAACGTCCCTGCAGAATGATAGTATTAATTAAGATTTTACATATTCTTCCATACCTAGATATTTTTTTACAACATAACAATAATTATGTTGTTTTTTATTGGATATCTTTATAGCGTTCTAATTTTATCAAGCCCATCCTTTCGATATTCTTTCTGAAAACATTCCCTGATTCAGCCGTATAAATTCTTGTGACATCCAGGCTGCTGTGACCTAATAAATCGGCAAGACCTGCCAGATCCCTGGTAAGCTGATAATATGTCCTTGCAAATAAATGACGAAGATTATGAGGGAAAATTTTATTTACATCCACGCCTGCATCTATCGCAAGCTTTTTCATCTCTTTCCATATATTACTTCTATTTTTAGGCCTGCCGGTTCTGGTGACAAATATGCAGCCATTTTTAATCCCCTTTATCCCGGAAAAATAAATTAATTTTTTCTGTAAACTTTTTGCAAGCAAAAGTATGCGCCTTTTTCCTTTATTAACAATTTCAATTTTACCGCTTCGTATACGTTCAATTGAAAAATATGCAAGTTCACTGACCCTTGCCCCTGTAGATGCTAATGTTTCGATAATAAGGGCTAATTGATATTTTTGTTTTTTCTTTGCTGTTTCCCTTAATCTCTCATATTCGCTTTTTGTCATTTCCTTTTCCCGGTCCAGGAACATCTGTTTCTGAATTTTAAGGCGTTTCACCTTTAGATTCCCGATTCCCAGAAAATCCAGAAATTGATTTAATGCAGCAAGTATAGTATTTACACTTGAAGTAGCATATTTTTCTATCAGTATTTTTTTATAGCTCAAAATCTGCTTTTTACTTATTTCATAGTTGCCATTCAAATATCGATAAAATTCTTTGATATCACTGATATATTTATGCACTGTACTTGCAGCATTTTCCCTTTCGTACAGGTGATTTCGAAAAAATTCAATCATATTTGGATTTAAGACTATTTGTTCTGCTTTCGTATTCATTTTATTGCCTCCCAGCTTAGTATGCTTCTCTATAATTCTAATCGTTTCAGATATTTCTTTCCACTGTATAAAATTGGTAATATCTCTGGATAAAGTTTGAAATATACCTGTATACGTACACAGTATTATATCCTTTCTTATTAGATTATGCAAGTGACCACTGAAAGAACCTTACCTATGCCCTAAAACAAAAAACAGATGCAGAAATTTACCTGGAATCTCTGCATCTGTTACAATTATTTATTTTACTTCAATCTTACATTTTACTTTCTTACCGCTTCCATCACCTGCTGTTGCTGTGATCGTCGTTTTACCCCGTCCGACTGCCTTTACTTTCCCTTTGCCGTCTACCTTTGCTACTTTACTGTTGCCAGATGACCAAATCAACTTTTTATATGCGGGATTTTCAGGCTTCACAATATCTGCCTTCAGTTTAAAGTATTTTCCTTTTTTCAGAGCAACACTGCTTTCATTCATTTTCAGCTTGCTGATTCTCTTGCCGAGGACTAACGTAATCTTAGCACTTTTTTTGCTGCCATCACGGGAGTTTGCCGTGATCGTAACTCTGCCCTTTGATGCCCTGAACTTCACTTTTCCATTTTTATCAACCGTTGCCGTCTTCTTATTCCCGGACTTCCAGGATAACTCTCTGCTGCTGGCATCTTTCGGGCTGATTACCAGGAATTTTTTCAAATTGACAGTCTGTCCTCTCTTGGTAACTGTATATGCCGGTATCTTAAATTTCATGCCGGTTATCCGCTGTTTCACAGTTACCTGGCAAGCTGCCCGCAGATTGCCATCTGCTGTAACAGCTGTAATCGTCGTCTTTCCTGCTTTCACACCAGTTACAGCTCCGTTTTTATCAACGCTCGCTATCCTGCTGTCACCTGATATCCAGGTAACATCTTTACAGGTAGCATCCTGTGGCTGAATTTCTGCCTTCAGCGCTATTTTTTCTTTTGTAAAGAGGGCAGCTGACTTTGGATTCAATTGGATGCTTTTTACCGGCACTGTGTGGAAGTCTTTATCCACCGATACTTTACAGGTTGTTTCAATGCCCTTTATTACGGATTTTGCTGTAATCACCGTACTTCCAGGTCCAACTGGCGTCACCACACCGTCTTTCACAACCGCTACCTTTTCATTCCCGCTCTCCCAGAGGATCTGCTTGTTATCCGTGGTATCCGCCGGATTATAATTTACTTTCAACATCCCGGAAGTATCGCCCCGCTTGAAATTCAATGTGGTTTTATCCAGGCTTATACTCTTAAGGGGAACCTCAACATCTCCAAAGCTATCCATAATAAATGCTGATTGTATAGAGTCCAGTGTGAGGCTGATTATCGTCACTTCTTCTCCGTTTTTTGTTCCTCTTTTGAAATCTGCCGGCTTCTGCTCACCTGTTTTAGGATCCCAGAGCATTGGTTTTTTCATTCGTCCGCGAAGAGTTATCATGCTTTCAACCGTCTCATCGCTGGAGTTAACAAAGTAATAAACATCCCGCCCGTCCTTCATTTTATGAATATAAGTAAAACTGCCTCCCGGAAGCTGATCTGATACATTTTCTACGGTTACATCTGCTACAGGAAGCATCTCGTCTATGCATTTCCCGAAAGTCTCCGTATAATTGCCGCCAAGGAACACTGCACGCCCGCCATTATCATTCCTCTGATCCCCCAGTCCGATGGGATAATCTTTGGGACATGCCAGATTAAATCCTGTTTCTCCGTAAATCTCAAATTCCTGAATGGATACACTGTCCGATACAATCGTATCAATGTACAGGCGGATTTTATTCGTCGTTACCGGCTGATTAAACCGAACTTCCTGCCGCTGTCCGATTTCTGTCCCAGATGCTGCATCCTGCCAGGTACTTCCATCCCAGTACTGAACCCGGAATTTCAGGGTACGATAGGGATTGTTCTCCTTAATAACCACTTTTTCAACGGTTACCTCTTCTTCAAATTCAGCCATCAGCCATTGATCCCCGCCTGACAGGTCTCCGGCATTCCATCTGCTGCCGTCGGAAGCAATCTTATCGAATGCCTTCTCCGGACCATAGTTATCACTGAAACTGGAAGATGCACTGTAATGGATTACCGGTAGTTCCGGATTGATTTCCTCAGGGGTAATCCCGAACATCGCTGTAATGATATCAACCACTTCCTGATTTTTACCTGGTTCCGCTGACTGTGAAGGAAGCTGGGTCGTTGCAATGACCTGTCCCCCCGCATCGTAGAATTCTTTCACTTTTTTCAATGCATCCAAACTGATCGTTTTTGCTCCTGGCATAACAATCATTTTATAGGACTCCGGATATGTCTCATTATTCAGATGAAAGGTACTTCCATCCACACTGCAGTTTTCCGCAACTACTTCCGGATGAAGGAATGTATAATCTTTTCGAATTGCAGACATGAGATATTCGCCAACTTCCATATAATCAGCTTCTTCCGGTGCCACACCCATATAAGGATCACCAACACCAAATACTGTATGGGCTTCCAAAGTATCAATGGGATAAAGCACCCCGATATCCGCTTTATGGCTGCCCTCCTGCAGAAGCCCCTGCACCCGTCCAATATACTCGTTATAGGCAGGCAGTTCGGGACCATACTGTTCACTGCGGTAAGAAAGCTCCGGAGGATTATCCACCGCCTGGGTATTGTTCTGCCAGATTGCGTGAGGTACTACGTAGTTAATTCCACGTGTAAACTGATTCATGACATCCTTATACAGCACCGATATTCCCATTCCTTCTCCCATAGCTCCGTAAGTTTCACTCATAACCAGGCCTTTATCCCAGTTGTTAGCCGAAGAACTTACAATCTTGTATGCTTTCAGGGCACGGTCATAATAACTAATCTCATCCACACCGGGGATGTCCTGGTATTTAAATACCTTCATCATATCTCCGCTGGATTGTACCGGATTCACATTTTCTTCCTGATCCATATGTCCGGTCAGCTTGATACCGTGGCTGTTACACCAGTCATTCATATTTTTGATGTACTGAGTCGCGAACAGATCCGTACGGAAAGAGTACAGTTCACTTCTGGCTGATGCTGTATCTTCTCCAATATCGTACCACAGAGCCGGATACAATGTGATCGGATTATATCCTTTGCTTTCTTCAAACAGCTCATTAAATTTACCGGTCCAGGTTCTTCCCTGGGCATGGTAAAGCGGAGGCTCATCATAAAAAGCACTGTCAATCACAGTTCCAAAATACTGCGGAAAATTCTCATAGTATACATCATGAGTGATTTCGATAAACTCATCTACTGACTCTTTACTGAGATAATCAACCAGCCCGCGGCTGTTCGTATCATCTTTTACACTGGCGAAAGTCATAATTTTCCAGGAACCTCCCGGTGCATTCCAGGTGACATGGTCATAACTCTTATCTGTATTCTGTGGCGGCATCACTTCACTGGATCCGTTAAAAAGCTTAACTTCCTTAATGGATACCGGCTCGTTATCTGCCCCTCCGCGATTATGCACAACCAGCCGGAAACGCTGAGCCGTTGTCTGTGGAATCCTGATTTCCTTAAAGTCTCCGAGTACCGTTCCTGCACAAAGCTCCACCCATTCCGTTCCGTTATCATACTGCAGCTGATATTCATTAATCCTGCCCAGCGCTTCGTAGACCTCTATCTTATCGATAGTCACAGCTTCCGGAAAATAAGCTTCCAGCCACTGATCCTCTACTTTGCCGCTGGCAGAGTTCCAGCGGGTATTGAGATCCCCGTCAAAAGCTTCTTCCGCAGTGAAATGCTGATCTCCAATCGCAGGATGGAAACTGGATGCATATACTCCGGGACCGTTTTCTTCATAAATAACTGCCTGATCAGAAATATTGATTATTTCTTTCGTATCGTTGTTCATTGCAACTGCCCCAAGATAAGTACGGTATTCGCCCTGAGGTATCCGTACGGTAACTTCTCCTTCTTCGTCTACATCTTTTTCCTGTTTATCCAGCCTTTTCAGCGTAGCTTGCGGATATTTGGCTTCCAGCAGCCCTCCGGCAGGTCCACTTGGAAAACCGTCCTCATCATAGAGGCACATCTTCATTCCCAGTTCTTCTGCCGTCTCCAGTGCATATCCGTATAACTCCAGATACTGGTCACTCATATAGTTATCCAGCCAGTTGGGCAGAATTCCAAAACCCTGATATCCGCTCTCTTCCTTTGAACGCACCATGATTTCCCTGATATCTTCCTTGGTGATATCACTCAGGCTGCGGGTCGGACTGTTCCAGAACCAAAGTGGTCTGGATTTACTCTCAAACGGCGGTACTTGAAAGGTCTCATACAACGGATCCGGCTCATTAAAGGTTCTTTCTTCCTGACCGTTGGATGCATAACTAATAAAACCGCCCTGAAATGCGATTATAACACTGAGCAATAATGCTATTTTCTTTTTCACTGCAATCCCTCCAATACTTATATAAGAATCTTAAATATAACCGGTTTATACTTATTACCATTATATTTACGTTTTATATCTCATTCAATAGCCTATCTTGCTGAAAAATATTAGAATCTTGCAGTGAGGTTCCGTTACGCATACTTTCAATGGGTAGTATTCTCCTCCTCCTTGCCGAATGAACCTAATCGAGTTATAATTATATTTATTTCACACAAATGGAAAATTAAGGAGGAAATAAATATTATGAAGCAAGGCCAGACACTATTTCGTTATCTCCATGATGCATTGGTTATGCAAATAGTCAGCGGAAAACTTGCCTATGGGGAAAGGATTCCTTCTTTACGATCCTTATGCGGCATTTACCAGGTAGGTATCCGTACCGTCCGAGATGTTACAGATGCACTTATGAAAGAAGGTTATATCGAATCTGTTCAGCGTTCCCACATGCAGGTTAGCTACCAGGCAGGAGGGAATGCCAGAGAGCAGGCAGAACGTATATTGGCGAAACAGGATTCCATGTGTTCTCTTTTTAAAACTTTAGCTTACATAATACCCCATATTTATGCAGAAGCTGCTGTCTACTGTGATATGCAGATGCTTAAGGACAGCCGGAAAAAATCCGGTAATTCATTACAGCGTATTACTTCTGTCTATAACAATTCCCTGTTACAGGATTTGTGTATTGACATGGAGCTTTTTTTACAGGTAACCGATATACCCGGATTTGCAAATCCTTACAAAGATTTAGCTGTCAAGGAAGCGAACATGCTTCAAAAATTATATGACAGCATGGAATGCCGGAACTACCAGGCTATTTATGATGCCATCAACCATTTTTACCTGGCCGGAGCAGATGCCCTTGATAAATATTTTTTGTCATTACATGCTGCATACCCGGATCTGGCGCCTGAAAAGGTACCCTATAGTTGGGATGCAAAAAAAGGACGGGTTCGCACCTACATGCAGGTAACGCGAAGTCTGTTAAAGAATATCTTATATGGCGTGTATAAGGACGGCACCTATCTGCCGCCAAACGCTCAACTGTGTAAAGAATATAATATTTCGGCGTATACCGTGGGCAAGGTCATGGAGGAACTAAGCAGGATTGGGGTTATCAAACAAGTGAAGCTGCGTGGCGGTTATCTCATTACCTGTGAGAACGCAAAGGCTAAGGGATTATCAATAACCAATAGCACTCCCCGGGCTGATGCTCTTACTTATCTGAGTGCACTTCACCTTATTGCCCTGATGAGCAAAGGCCTGGCATTATTAGGCTTTGATAATCTGGATAATGAAAAGATAGCAGAATTAACAGAAAAAGCAGAGCATATGGATGCACTGAAGCTGGCACCCGGAATTATAGCAATGATGATACAATGCCAGACTTTTCAGCCATTAAAAGCAATATACAGCCAGTTAATAAATCTGTTGGACTGGGGCTTTTACTTTGCATTTTCGTTTAATGATAAACCACATGTCCCCACGATTCGTAAATACAACCTGTTGATGCTGTCATGTATCAAAGCTCATGATAAGAATGCCTTTGCTGATGTTGTGCAGCGAAATTATTATTACATATTCGGGATGATGCGGGATACCTTATATGAAATGGGTGTAACAGAAGCACAAAACATAAAATTGCCGACACATTTTTTGGACGAACAGCCATTTTAATTTTAACGAAAAATAAGCAGGAAGAAGTGCCAAACAGCACCTGCTTCCTGCCAGTAAAAATACTTTCATTTTGCATAATTCTTAATTTCCAGCTGTTCCTTTTTAATTTTTAAATAATTCAGGAACTCCTGATAGGAAAAAAAGGTCTTTTTTTCATTTTCAATATAAGATATTACTGCCGACCACTGGCTAAGCGTATATTTATTTATATTCATGAATAGTATGGTTTGGTAACAAAGCTGTTTCTCCCTATGAAAATCTGATAAATATGATAATCCCGTCTTATTATGCAACTCTTCTAATAATAAATCTATATTCATTTTCCTCTCCTCTTTTCCTTATATTTTTACAGCTTTTCTTCGATTTCAATTTGATAATTATCTTATGAATACAACTAATTTATAAAGCTGTCTGCTTATATTACAAATTACTAACACGGTCTTATTTTACCCTTTTACCTAAATGACTGCAATATTTCTGCTGTATCTGGCATTAATCTGGCACTTTTGCATCAAAAGCCAATTTCGCCAATATATTGGCACTGAAGTAAAATTTGACATTGTATTTTGCCAATTTATATGATATACTTACCTAACTTAGCATTATGCTGCTTTGATTATCTTTCTTAAATGAGGAAAACTATGGTAAAACAGAAAACATCAATAAGAATTATTATGGAATTATTAGATATATCACTGGACGAACTCGCAGATTATCTGCACATTGACAGAACCACCATCAGTAAATGGCGGACGGGGAGGAGAAAACTGCTTCCGCGTTCCCCCTACTTTGAACAGGTTTTATCCTATTTTACTGATAAAAACAACAATATGGCATATAAACCGCTGAACCGTTTCTTATGTGATTTATATCCGGATGAGGAAATGAACAGTCCGCAGCAAATCCATAAATATTTAAAACTTTACTTATCTACTTATGATGAAGGAAATACGGACAAAAAACAGAATACCGTAATTCTGCCGGCACAGCAATTATTTGTTGGCATAGACGGGAGAAAAAAAGCATTTGATTTTATTATCAGTGAAGCCGAGAAAATGGTGGTCCCGGGTACAATCAAAATACTGGAATTTGAACAGGTTTCCTGGATCTCCCGGGATATTATTTTTCTGCAAAATGTTGTCCGTCGTCTTTTCCTTCTGGCTGAGAGAGGCTTCCATATAGAATTTGCTTTTTCCTCTATGCAGAATAAGATTACTTTTTGGCCATTTATTGGAGCATTAAACGAGATCCGGTTTCATAAAAATATCAATATGTATGTAGTTGACGTAGAACGGATACAGGGTTTACTTCCCCGTATTTATGCAGTTGCCGATAAGTATATCGGTGTGGGTCTGGATAGTTATGAACCAACTGTGCCGATGCATACCAATCTTTTTACAGATCCATTTAATACACACAAATATTGTTTATTATTTGATCATGTCATACAGCTTTATGGAAGTAAAGTTCTGGCGACAGATTCCGGACCAGAAATCGATCATATTTTAGATACCATTAATTATCTGTCCCAGCGAAAGGGAGAACTTCTTTTCTACAGTAATTACCTCAGTATTACTACAATGAGTGAATCTCTTCTCCTTGAAATACTAAATGATAACCACATCAAGGGCAAAGACCGGGAACGCTGTTTATTCTACTGCAGAACGCTTCGGCAAGCGATGACAAGTACTTCGTCAAATCTTTTAAACACCTATAACCTGAATCTGGATTCGCTGGAAAAAGCTTTATCTTATGAATACCTGATTGAATATGAACTATCTGCATTAACAAACAGGCAGATACGTAAGACACCGGAACAATACACCAGGCATCTGCTGGATACCGTTGAATTTCTTGAATCCAATCAAAATATAAAATTATTAATTCTAGCCGGCGGACAACAATTTGGTCATTCTTACGTATGGTTAAAAAGGAATTTATGGAGTATATCGTTTAATACCAGATGTGTGCCCATTGAACACCAGGTCATTTTCTGGGATGATATCAGTCTGGTAAACTGGGCTATTGACCTGTGCACCCAGTTTGCAAAAAACAATTATTCTGTAGAGCACAGACAGAAAGAATATAATCTGGAAATACTGCGTTCATTAGGAAACCGCGAAACAATCTGATATTAAAATGTATGCTCAAAAAAGCGGCTGAAAGGAAATGATTCATCTTCCCTTCAACCGCTTTTATGATTACTTTATAAACTGCTTCATTATCTCATCTTTTGTAATGTATTTCTCACGTTTTTCCATATATGCTCTGACACATTTCCGGGCATGGGTCTCCTATCACTTATCATTGTAATTTCAACCAATATGTATTATTTTTACCGTACCTCCTAGATTTACTTAGAATCCAGTAAAAAATACGTAATATTTAGACAAAAATTCGAATGTCAATTTTCTCCAGCTTCATCTATTATATAATATAGAGGCACGTAAAAAAGGAGAAGAACGTATGAAAAAGAGAATGAAACGCATAACTGCAGCCATAATGGCGGGTATCTTCATAACCAGCACGCTTTCGCTGAACTTTCCACTGAATACTTTTGCATCAGAATCGGAGTCTGCAGAACAGAATACTATGGAGCAGATGGAAACAGAACCGCTAACCGCAGAAACTCCGGGGATAGAACTCCCCCCGTCTGAAACAGACAGTATCACAGAACAGAATACCGTAGTTGAAACCCTAGATTTCATTGACAGCATCTATTCAGAAACAACAGCCAAAGCTCTGGAAGGCTGGACTTTGGTTGAAAATGATTCCGGTTCCATTACATATGAAGGCACCTGGAATCAATATTCCGAACAGGGACACAGCCAGGGCAGCGCTCATCAGTCCGACGCCGTTGGCGCTACCGCAAGTTATAAGTTTACAGGTACCGGAATTCAATGGATTGGACAAACAGATACAAATTTCACAAAAGCAAAGGTATACCTGGACGGTGAACTAATGGCTATGCCTGACTCCAATAACAGCCCTATGTATCAGCGTACAATCTATACGTTAATCGGTATCCCTTATGGAGAACATACTTTTGTAATAGAAAGTCAGGGACCACCTAATTCAGCTCACAATATTAATTTTATAGAATTAGATGCACTGGCTTACACTACTGACCAGACACCTGTAACGGCTGAAAGCCTTGTAATTAATAATTCTACCGGCAAAATGAAGACAGGTGAAACACTACAGTTAGATGTATCCTTAAAAAAAGGAGACAGTCAAGTGTACACAAGTGGGCTTTCCTTTGCAAGCAGTGTTCCTGCTGTTGCCGAAATAAATGAAAAAGGCCTTATAACAGCCCTTTCCAACGGTAAAACCCAGATCACTGCATCCATAAATGGCTTGGATCAATCCTTCTGGCTGGAGGTCAGATCAACACAGGTGGGAGCGCTTAGAAGAGTTATCGATAGTGAACATCCTTTGTTTTATCACCATTTGTACCGCCAGTCCAATCCCGAAAATCTTGGACAAGGACCGGATTCTCTTCAGGGCGGACTTGACATTCAGACATTCTGGGACAGCCTGGATGCAGCCATGACGCCGGAAACCAAGCAGTATCAGGCAATTCTCATACATGCAGGCGGCAATATTAATGATGACGAAGACACCAGAAGATGGTATAAGATGGAAATGGATAAGACGACAGCCGATCAAATTCCCTTTTTCCTGATGATATCCAACTCTTACACCGACCATCCTTTTGACAATGATTGGCTGGCTGAAATGTATGAACAATATCCAAATATGCTTGGCGTGGTATACTCGGAAAACCATGCATCCGTATGGCAGAATCATGGCGGATACCGAAGTGAAGAAATTGCATCTAAACTGGAATTGTCTGCGGAATACGGCGGATACGTTATCTTTGCAGATACCAACAATTATGATGAATACATGGAAAGTACTTTAAAAAATACCGTCCTCATGGAAGCTGCTAAAAAATACAGAGACAACTTCATCATTATGCCAAAGTATACCAGCCAATGGAGCATGGCAGGATATAATTCCTATCAGAGCGTTGCCATGGGTACCTGGCTGAGCGGATATGCCGGAAACTGGGGATCCTTAATTGATTCCTGGCAATGGTGGGATCTCTACTACTATAACGATCCTTTCCGCGAAAACCGCGTAGAACGTCTGGGCGGTGGAGAAGAATGCCGTCACCCATTTTCATTCCCGGAATTAAATTATCCAATCCGTATGCTGACTGAAGCCAATTCGGGTGCTACTGTATTTTCATTTGAGCATCCCTTTTACAGTACAGCCATAGCAAGAAGTGAAAATGAACCGGCTTATACCACTCCTGCTTTTGATAACGCCATAGTACAGGCAATGGACTATATGATAGCAAACCACAGCCAGACACGTGAAGAAGTAATGAGCAGAACCAAAGTTGCATTTGATTCTGGAAAAGGTACGCTCAATAAAACAGCGGAAGCTGGCGTAAATCTGATAAAAGCTCTATACGGCGATGGAAATTTAAATCATAAAGGCGATAGATCAGATAAAAATGAAATGCTGATGATGCAGCTTACCGGAAGATATGGAATCATTCCATCTATTCCTGCCCTTGCAACGGATGAAGACAAAAAAATATTTACCGATAATGGGATACAGCTGCTGAACAAAGACTCCGTAATAGAAAAGTTCAAGAAAAATACGTTAGATGAAGTAAAAACCGGAAAAGATACCGCAACCCAAAAAGCTGTGCAGGAATATTTCAACCAGTTTTATGAGGAAAACGCAACTGGTAACGCTTATGTTCAAAACATTGACAACTACTGGTTTACTTACAATAACCGCTGGACCGGATATCCGGTGTCATCTCTTGTGCAGACTGCGGATCTGAAAAATACAGAATTTGGCAATGGCATTCATGTATCATTTGATCCTTATACCTACATTAATTTCTTAGAAACTAGCGAAAAAGTTACTGTCAATTTCAATAACTATTTCGTAGATAAAAGTGATATATGGGAAAACTACACACAACGCTGGGATGGAGACTATAACCTGCTCTTCCAGAATTATCTGATGGAAAACTATATTCCAGAAGATAAAACCCGTGATAATGAATTTAAAAAAGCTTCCATAACATTTAAAGGCCTCCAGTCTAAACCTGAGATTCAGAATCTGACAGGGCTTAAAAATCAGTATGATGCCCCTAAAGAAACCTGGAATGAAGAGACAGGAGAATATACTTTAGAAATAAACGCAAACGGGTATATGAATTTTGAGATTGTAAAAACAGCACCTGAAGAGCCGCTCAACACGGACCTCTTGCTCCAGGCTATAGACAATGCCCAGAAAATCGTGCGTGATAACTACACTGCTGCTTCTTTAAACAGCTTAGACAGTGCAACGGCAAATGCTTATAAAATCATCGTTTCACTGCCCGGAGACATCACCCAGGAAACGGTGGATCTTGCAGTGGCATCCATACAAAATGCCATGAAATCACTGGTAAAAAAATCTGCTGATCTGACTGTACTCATCACCGGCATTAATCTGGCTAAGAAAATTGACCGGACTAAATACCAGGCAGGTTCCTTATCCGTATTGGATAAAGCATTAGCTGAAGCTGAACGTATTGTGAAATTAAATCCTGATATTGATGAGCAGAATACCGTCAATAACACCTTGCAGGCTTTGGCATCAGCAGTAAACAACCTAAAGGAAAATATTGCACAGGCTGAGAAAAAAGCTGATGTATCGGCATTAACTGCTGTTATTAACAAAGCCGCAAAACTGGACAGAAATAAATACACTACAGAAACCTTAGCAGTTGTTGATAAATCTATAAAAGCAGCACAGGAATTATTGAACATTAGTCCCAAGTCAGAATTGCAGACTCTGGTTACGATCACTGCAGAATCCGCTGAAACAGCAATCCGTGGATTAAAGAGTGTCCCACAGATCCCGAAAAAGGGAACTAAAGTTACCATTGGAAATTTCGTATATAAAATTACGAGCGCTGCTTCCAAATCCAGAACTGCTGCTGTTGTGAAACCAAAAAAGAATACATTTACCAAATTAACAATTCCTTCTTCCATTAAAGTAAATTCATTTACTTTTAAAGTAAACGGAATTTCTGACAAGGCTTTTCAAAAAAATAGTAAGCTAACTACAATAACAATTGGTTCAAATATCACTTCTATTGGAAAGCAAAGTTTCAGTGGCTGTTCAAAGCTGAAAAAGATATTAGTAAAATCTTCATCGATAAAAACAGTGGGAAAAGATGCTTTAAAGAATATTCATAAAACAGCCACCATTCAGGTACCTGCTAAAAAATGGTCTTCCTATAAATCAAAATTTAAAAACAAAGGGCAGGCGGCAACGGTTACTTTTAAAAAATACAAATCATAAGCTGTATACTTTTCTAACTCCATATAATTAACGACAAGCGCCAGATCGTGTCTAAAAGACACTCTGGCGCTTCAGACTGTAGACAAAGTCAAATATTAAGTACAGGAATGAATACGGAGTTATAAACATTCATTTCTGTACTTTTGTCTGTCAGTGCAGTATAATTAAGACAATCGGAATTTACTCATCAGAATATTAAGTAGAAAGCTAAACACAAAAGGAAATAAAATTTTATAGCAAAAACAAAAAATCATGAGAATGTGTTTAAAAACTCTCATGATTTTCTTATTGCTTAAAAATATTTATATCCTATAAGTGGTAGCATTAAAAATAGCAGATATACTTCTGTAATCTGTATCTCTTGACAATGGTGCGATATCGCACTATAATGTATTTAGTACGATATCGAATCAATTTCAAGGAGGTAATCAATGAATTACAGAGAAACAATGTCACGCTTGAATAATGCAATGAGTAATATTGATTCGGCTTATGCTGTTATAGCTAAGAAACATGGATTGACTTTTAATGCCCTAATGATAATTTATATAATTGATGAATCTGATAATATTACACAAAAAAAGATTTGTGACATATTGCATCTTCCAAAGTCTACGGTTCATAGTATTTTATCTGAATTTATAAATCAAAAATATATATCGCTTGTTGCTGGGAATAACAAAAAAGAAAAATTTGTTACTATCACAGAAATTGGTATTCAACATTTTAAAACAGTTCTTAAAGAAACGCAACTGTTTGAAGATAAAATTCTTTCTATTCTTGGCGATGATACTTGCATATTTCTTGTTGAAACAGCCGAAAAACTGGGCTGTATTATCAAAAATGAAATTTTGGAAATAAGGGGAAATAAGGGGTGAATATATGGAAGTAAAAATAAAGCAATTAGAAAGAAAAGATTTTAGCAAGGTTATTGACTTTGCTATCAAGGGAATGCATTTTGAGAGATATGTTGATAATGAACTAGCACTTCGTTTATATGGCAGATATTTTTTGTATTTAGAGTTAGAGCGAGCCACACAGGTAATTGCAGCATACGTGGGTGACAAACTTGTGGGCGTCCTCATGGCAGATATTAAAAACAAAGTAAGGCAATGCTCATCTTTTTGGCGAAAGTTCTATATCAAAATATTTAAAACAATCATGGTAATTTTAGCTAGAGGCAAAGCTGATATTTACGATGAAACAAACAAAGCAATGCTTGATGAATACTTAAAGAGGGCTAATCCTGATGGAGAAATTTGCTTTCTGGCCGCTGACCCTACTATTCACGGGAAAGGTATTGGAACATTGTTATTAAAAGAACTTAACAAACGTGAAAAAGGAAAGTTAATTTATCTTTATACGGATAACAATTGCACCTATCAGTTTTATGAAAAAAAGGGGTTTAAGCGTTCAGAAGAAAAAGAAATTAAAATGGAATTGGGTGGAAAAAGCATATTATTAACATGTCTACTATATAGTAAACAATTATAATCATATTTATCTTTCTCACTCAATTAATAATTAAGTATCTAAAATAACAAAATTCATATTTAACTGTCCAATAACAACCACTCAGATATCATTATTTATCTGGGTGGTTGCATATTAATACAGATAATGTATAAAGAAAACTCAATAAAGTAGTTTGTCTACAGTCTGAAGCGCCAGATCGTGTCTAAAAGACACTCTGGCGCTTGTCATTTTTGTAAGAGGCAGCTCAGATTTCCTCCCTGGCAATTCTCACCCAGTCTGTCAGATTCTTTGGATTCTTGCCCAATGTATGATTATCTTTCATAATAATTTCCACTCGATTATCCCGGCATATACGCAGTGTCTCTCTAAGTTCACGCCGGACCTTTTCCTGATCCAGTTCAGATGATGCCAGATCAGTCGGCGATGGCTTCAGGGAATAGATATAGTCCTGCTTCAGTTTAGATGCCATTATTCTTTTATCTGCCCAGGGTGATACTGAGACTCTGCGAAGATTACTTACCTCTTTTACTATATCAAACCTCTGGTCCATTGGTTCGCAGCAGCCGTAGCACGTCAAACCAAAACGCTCCATGATTGGTTTCTGGTAGGGAAACACAAATTCTTTAAACATTTCCGTTGATACCCCAACTGTGATCTGACTCTCAGCCAGCCCCCACATATCTTTGGTTCGAACCCTGCCGGTATAATCAGATGCCGGAAGTTCCGTAGTATAGCCAATTCCCCCGGAACCTACATAGGAATTATCATTATTCATTGAAAAAAGATCATTTTCCTCAAGGAAATCAAGTTTTGCCATAACTCCATCCCGAAGCATTGCCATCATTTTGTGTATATTTTCTGGTTCATCATAAAAATCATACATCAGCTGTTCCATGCCTCTTAAGAAAGCTGCTTCATCCGTCAGGCCAAATGACCAAAACCATGCTGTATTTAGCTGTGTTTTCAAACTGCCCTCAAATAAATCGCAGGCAGTTTCAAACAACTCTTTTGTTGCATTGCGGTTCAAGAGAAACTCTTCCTTTTCCACCTGGGCAAGCTCACCATAGTCTTTCATAATCGCATCAATGTGATAGGATTTCCCCTGCTCCATTTTTATGCCTTTTGTAAATTTTGATTCTTTTCCCTTTAAACCCCAGGATTTTACTTTGTGAACATACGGAAGTGTAAATACTGGTTCCACGACATAGTCATCATTCATATATTCGCCCCAATAAATCTGTTTTCTGATATGTAACTCCCAGTATCTGGCTATACTGTTTTCACACTCTATCTCTGCATCTGGTATTATTTCATTCCAGCCATTTTCAGGATCACACAGAATCAGAGGGCGGGTACATTGCAGCATATTGTGCGCAGTCCACAGTTTACGCCTTTCTGACATAACCGGCTTAGCCGCTGACTCTGCCATTCTCTTAGCCAGTTCTCGTAAGATCTCCTGATCCTTTTTTGGAAAATTCAAATTGCTGTAATCAGCCATATTAAAATTCACTCTGATATTCATATGTTCCATAAACAATCACTCCATTTCAATTAAGTTCTTACTATAGATTGTACAATCTGATATAATGAGTATAGTTGAAAGAATCCTGCTTAACAATCGAAATAGTTGCTGTTCTATTATATCAAAATTGCTGTTTTTAGAGAGGTCCGATATGAATATTGAACGTAAGAGTTATGTGCTTGGAAATGAAGCCGGAGTATCTCCCGGATCCGAGTTTTTCATTGCATCAGAAGAATGCAAGGATACCGATATCTTCAATCATCTGGTTATGTGCGGCCAGTACCATTGTATAGACGGTTATGTGATAGACCGTCTGTTTTATGACTGCATTTTTATTGCTTATATTGATCAGGGTGCCATGGATATCGATTATGAAGGATCCCACTATACCGCTATAAAGGGGGATGTTGTTTTCATGGATTTAAAGACCCCCCACCGCTACGGCGCTGCAGGCAGCCTGGATTTTAGCTGGCTTCATATAAAAGGAACTATCTGCAATAATATTTATGAACACTATCGCAGTAAAAACGGTATTATCATCCATGACTATACCTGTAATGATATTAAAACTAATATTCGTTTTATACTTTCTTCCTTCAAAACAGGACAGATGCTGAGCAAAACAGATCTGTCCTCCGCAATCTATAAGACCCTGATTTCTTCACTTTCTGCCGAAAATAACAGCACTGCCTCAAAATCAACCAGAGTCTCCACGGTTGCTATTGAATATATGAAATATAATCTCAGCAGCAAAATCAACCTCATTGATATTGCTGACTCGGTTCACATGAGCAAATATCATTTTATACGGGTCTTTAAAAACAATACCGGATATTCACCATATGAGTACCTGCAAAAACTGCGCATGGATACTGCCAAACATCTGTTGCAAACAACAGATAAAACTATCGGAGAAATATCAAACGCTGTTGGCTACCAAAGTGAGATGGGATTCACTTCCGCTTTTAGTGAAAAAGTAGGAATCTCACCGGGAAGATATCGCAGCAGCCCGTTTTAGCCGGATTCAAGATATTTCGTTACTGTTGGAAAAAGGATATTTCCGGTTGTGATTAGAACCAGAAATATCCTTTTTTATTTATTTTACAATTTTGACTGTTTTCTTCTGTCCCTTATTTTTCAGGATTTTTGTCTCATATTTTTTCAGGCATGAAGAAGGCACTTTAATCTTTGCATTTTTGTGGATACCGGTGAATGCCTGGGATCCGGCTGATTTCAGCTTTTTACTTTTTATGGTAATACTCTTTAAACTGCTGTTCTTATAGAATGCTTTTTTACCGATCTTTGTCAGTTCTGTGCTTTCTATATGAACGGATTTTAGTTTTTTGCACTGATAAAATGCGTTGTCACCAATTGTTTTTACGTATTTTCCAACCGTTGCTTTTTTCGCTTTCGTACAGCCTTTAAATGCAGATTTTCCAATTGCAGTTATTTTAAAAGTTTTGCCTTTTATTTTAACTGTTTTGCCGACTTTAATGGAAGTGAGAGTCTTCTTCGTCACTCCGGTCAGGGTTACGGTCTTGTTCTTTAGGCTGGTCACTTTATAACGGTAGGTACCTGTTGTATAAGTCTTTCCTGTTATAATTGTATTTTCCTGTTTTTCCTTATATTGTCTTTCCAGTTCATTGTATCTGGACTGTGCCTGGGTTAGAAGGCTGTAATTTGTAACCAGTTTTTTCTGATCCGGGGACAGCTTTTGATACATAGCCTGTGCCTCGTCGATCTTATTTTTAGATGCCTGGCTATACGTAACCGTCCCAACCGCATTAATTTTAATCACAACTGCATCAGCAGCTTTAAGATTATTACAGGTTTGACGGGCCTGTTTTAATTTACTGTAGTTCGTTACCTTTGTCTTCTGGACTGCATTTAACGCTGCATACTCCTGCTCTGCCTTTATGATCGCCTGCTCACTTTGGATCGTAATTTTATCTCCGATTTTATTAATAAAATCCTCTACCGCTCTGACTGCAGGATCAACAGGGTCTGCAGGGTCAGTGGGATCTGTCGGCTCTTCCGGGTCTGTCGGCTCTTCCGGATCTGTTGGTTCTTCCGGATCTGTGGGAGCATTTACCTTCAAACTGTATGTGGCGCTTTGTGTACCATAGCTGTTAGATACTGTCAGCGTAAGCTCTGATTGCCCCGCCATTATTCCCTTTACGGTAGCCCTGGCGCTGCCTTCCCCATCTGTTATTTCCACACTTCTGCCTTCTGTAACAGACCATTGATAAGTATTGTCAGATACATCCGCAGGAGCGGTTACTATTCCAGTTAATGCAGCTGTATCACCGATATTGATGGTATCCTTATCAGCCTGGACTGATACCGCAAATCCATTTGCTTTTGTCCATATAAGCATTTTACTCGCATTATTCTGTCCGTAAATACCGTCATCGCCCCGGTTATTCCATGCATAAAAAGGAATTGCCTGTAGTTTTGCCGAAACTAATTTACCGCCTGCTTCGTAATATACATCTCCGGTGATTTCTACGACGCCCTTAAGCAGCTCTGGGTTATATTCTGCTGTAAATTTTGTGGATCTGGGAATCACATAGTTCAATGGATTCAGATTTTGGACTTCAGGATTTAAACTGGTATTCCCGGCTTTTTCTATGCTGTATACAATAGGCCCTCTTTCTATTGCCACTCTCCCGCTATTTGTTTTGACATTTGGATTCGCTTCTGTCAATCTTATTTCCATTGGCATATCCACTGTAATTACATCACCTGGCGTCCATTTCCGCTTAATGGCAACATATCCATTGACAGCTTTTGCTGAAATATTCTCTCCATTTACTGAGATATCCGTATTTTTGTTTTTCTGGTCCTGAATCCAGCCCGGAATCCTTATATTAACAGTGAATTCCTTTTCTGACTCCGGTGTAACGGTGATGGCTGTTTTTCCCTCCCATGGGTATTTTGTCTCCTGCTTTAATGCCACTTTTGTGCCGTCTACATTTACTTTTGCATCGCTTCCGATGTACATATTTACATAGACATCATTTTGATGGACAGAATACATATAACCGCTCAGGGAAGCAATTGTCCTCATTAGGTTCGGAGGACAGCAGGCGCATGCAAACCATTCTGAACGGGCATTTCCATTAGATACCTCAAGGCGTGAATCATAATAGAAGAGATTTCCTTCCAGATTCGTTCCTACCAGTATACCGTTATAAAGTGTCTTTTCCACTACATCCGCATATTTTGCATCCTGATGCACCAGATTCATTCGCTGGTTCCAGTTAGCCACTGCAATCGATGCACAAGTCTCACAATAGGAATCATCATTGGGAAGCTCATAATCTCCGCCGAAGTCTTCTCCATAAGATCTTACCCCAATACCGCCGGTTATATAGGTTTTTCTATTTTGTACGGAATCCCAAATAGTGTCCAGCGTATCCAGATAGGCCTCTTTGTCAGCATCTCCATCCGGCAGTAAAGTTGCTACATCTGTTGCTCCCGCATAGAGATATGTGGCACGAACTGCATGTCCCACTCCGTTTTTCTCCTGTGTAAAGGGCGTTTTATCCTGGGAATAGTCACCGCCTTTGTAATTGCTTTCCCTTAAGGATTGCTCTTCCCCTCTCCGGTCAATCAGCAGTTTGGCTGTATCTATATATTTCTGGCCTGCACCCTCACCTTCGTACTCTTCTGCAAGCTTCGCCAGTTTTATCAGGGCAAGTTCTATTTCCTCATGCCCCGGAACTTCGTTGCGCTGCCCGTCCGGTCCGAAAAGGCGTACAATATCATCTGCAAATCTCTTGCCCACTACATAAAGGCTGTAATCAGGATCTCCGATTCCTTCCCGGTACCGGGTATACGCTACGACTGATTCAAAAAAATGTCCTGCTATATACATCTCATGATTGCTAAAATCCCGGAAGCGATGAGTGCCGGGAGAACTTCCTCCTGGAAATGTAGTGCTCCTTAAAGTAAAGTGTGTATTAATATAACCGTCTGCATATTGAACCTGCTCAATCTTACTGATCCAGTCAGCTAATTTATCCTCTAATTTTGCTCTTTGTGCTGCAATTTCCGGATCCTTGTCATCCTCAATAACTGAGAGCGTATATGAAATTGCTTCGATGGATTTATAGATATCCGTATCCTGGAAAACAAATCCATGAAAAGGTTCATAGGATTCCCCGTTCAATTTATTAATTGCATTATCAAAATTTGGTTCTCCGCCTGCTTCCATGGCTATCCTGCTGATTCCTGCATTTAGAGAATTCAACGCATTCACTTTCTGCTTTGGCTGCCAGAACTCATCATTCAGTTTTACATTTTCAAAAGTTACCGCACTATTGGCATCCGGTGCTACAACGGGTTTCTTTACCGTGATCTGTGCTTTGGCATCCCATTGCCCACCTCCGTAATTGACTGTTCCATTTACGGTAAATGTCTTTCCTGCCTGATCCGCTGCATACAGCTTAGGGTCTACTGTCTCCCATTCAACGGGCATCAGTTTGGAATTGAATTCCTCGCCAAAGTCGAACGCCTCTGTACCGCCATTCTGTGTCTTATTGACACTTTTCAGAGACGGGGTGGGATCGTCGAAGCTGATTCCATTTACAACAACCATTTTGGGAAGAATCGGCTCCCTTCCGGCTGCCGTTGCCGTGATGTAATCATCAATACCCTGTATGGATTCCACCGATACCGGGAAAGATACTTCCCTCTGCGTAGTTCCATAGGTGCATTTTAATTTTAAGGCACCGGCTCCAGCCGCTTTTGCCGTTACCGTAATCTTACTGGCATCTGTATCATTGCCCGTTATTTCCAGAATTTCGCTGTACGCCTCGGGAACAGACCATTCATACGTAACATCAGGCAGTTCTGAGGGTATGCAAAATCCCTGGTACTCAGCAGTTTCGCCAAGGCCGATCCGCTCTTTTCCGGTAATTTTAGCAGCAAAAAGTTCGTCCTTAATTGGTTCGCCATACACCTCCCATTCACTGATTCCAACTCCATTGCTTCCCGTTCCGCTGCGGTCTATGTAGAGCCGCATCTGCGTTGTTCTGACCGGAGTTTTCAGCAGTACGCCGTTCCAATAACTGTTTGCACCATTTATTCCGCCATTATTTCCATCATATCGAACCCCCACAGATGATGTATTCACGTCATTTTCGTCCTGCATGTCCGTAATTTCCACCCAGTCTTCCAGTGTGTTATCATAGTAATAAGCTTTGCAGGATTTTGGAAACGTCACATTCCCACTTGCATTTTGCGTTGCATTATCTGCCCACCACATCACTCGCATACTGGATATTTCATAGGGTTCCTCCCAGGTCAGCGTAACCGGTGTGGGATATGAACCGCTGTTATTCCAAGTATTCCATGAGGTCTGCGCATTCCCCGTAGCCAATGCTCCGTTGTTCACATTTGAAGCTGGCGTATTTTCACGATCTGCTGATGCTTTTGCATTTGGTGCAATATTCACACCCTCACCAATCTTAGATATTACTTTTTCGCCAAATACCTCCCATTCACTTATACCGATACCATTGCGGTATGTGCCGTTGCGGTCCACCACCAGGCGTACTCCCTTTGTCTGAACCGTTTCTGCAAACGTTACACAATTCCAGTATTTATTTTTGCCGTTTAAACCATTTCCGTCGCTGGCATCATACACAACGCCCACCTCGGATACTAAATTTTGATTTTCATCTGTCATATTATCGATCAAAACCCAGTTGTCGCTGTTATCCAGATAATACACCTCACAGCTTTTAGGAAATGTAACGGCATCTGACCCTGCCTTATTGGCATTGTCCGCCCACCACATAACACGCATCCCGGATACCTCGTAAGTTTTGTCCCAGGTTAACGTCACCGGAGTGGGATAATTCAGCAGGCCATCGGACTTCCAGGTATTCCATGAAGTAAAAGGATCACTCGTCGCCAGACTGCCGTTATTCACATTTGCAGCCGATGTGTTTTCATGTTCGGCAGAAGCCACCGCTTTTAATGCAATGTTTTCTCCCAATTGCCCTTCCTCAGCATGTACGTTCATACACGGTAATGCCAAGGCAAGTAGTGTAAAGCTCATAATCGTTGTTAAAATCTGTCGTTTCACACCAATTCCTCCCTCTTTTTCGCAAATATTTATGCGTGTTTATTATCATTATTATAGCTATTGGAATTTTAAAAATATACGGGATTTTATACTGTGTTTGTGTGATATTTTATGAAATCACCGGGAAACTCCATCAAATTATTCTAGTATTACAGCGAACGTTTTGTAATGTTGTATTAAATGCATTATATTTGGGTTTTGCTGATTAATGACGCTTTGTAGATGATAGGTAGTGTACGGAAAGAGAAGGGGGCGGACCAGGA